>JAWKVW010000005.1:0-205884 GCA_041397845.1 Hyphomicrobiales bacterium
GATGAGCATCGATCTCGAAGACTACAGGCCACGTTTCACCGAGCTCGGCAGCGATGTCGTCGAGGTGGTGGAGGCCATGTTCCGCGATGCCGCGCGGCAGATGACGCCGAACGGCCTTGCCGCCTATCTGGCCGGGGCGCTGGCGCTCAGCAATCTCGGCCGGCGGCGCGATCTCGTCATCGCCTTCCTGCACGAGATGCCGCATGTCGCCAAGGAGTGCGGCGACGACGTCATCGAGGACTGCGTCCAGGCGGCGATGAAGCTCTCGTCGATGACCTCCGGCGAGGTCATCACGCTGCTCATCCAGAGCCTGCCGACGGCGGCGCGACGGCTCGGCGATCCGGAACTGCTGCGCGGCTATCTGGCGCTCATCCACCAGATCTCGGCAAAGGCGCCGCGCGGCCTCCGGCCGATGCTCAATCACATCGACGAGCTGCTGTCGAAACTGACACTTTCCGGCCTGCGGCGCTGGGCGACCTTCGGGGCCGAGGCGCATCGCACCAACTACGTCACGCTGGTCGGCTATTTCAGCCTGGAGACGCAGGACTCCCAGGCGATGCTGCGCAAGGAGCGGCGCGGCACGCTGTTCATCAACACGCAGCGCAAGCTCAACTTCTATCTTCGGGCGCTATGGGGCCGCGATTTCTTCCTGCGCCCGGCGGCGGCCGAGACGGCGCAGTTCCGCCCGCATATCGAGCATCACACGCTCTATCTGCCCGATGCCGTCGACCCGATCGGCGAGATCGCCGGTCCGGAACTCTTTCGCGCGATGGCGGCGCATCTTGCTGCCCATGTCGCCTATACAAGGTCGCGGATCTCGGCCGAGCAACTGACGCCGGCGCAGATGTTCTTCATCGGCCTCGTCGAGGATGCGCGTGTCGAATATGTCGCGATGGAAGCGTTCCCGGGGCTGCGGCCGCTGTGGCGCTCGCTGCTGGCCATCGAGAAGCCGGCGCAGGTCGAGCACCCTGCCCTCGTGACGCTCGAGGCAGCGGCGCTGATGCTGCTCGACCCGGCGGCGCGCACCGGCGATCGTGACATCGACGCCATCATCGACCGGTTCCACGCAGGCATTGCCGACAACAGGGAAAACAACAATTTTTCCTGGCATGTCGGGCTCGAGCTCTTCAACGTGCTGGCGGCGCGGCGCGACGTGCCGAGCCTGCGCATCCTCGAGCAGATCCGCATTCCCTATCGCGACGACAACCGCTTCATCTGGGAATTCGAGGAATTCGATTTCGGCCAGGGCGTCGACTACATCCCGGCGAGCCAGCGTCAGGTGCGGCGCACGGTCAACGTCATGGAGATGGTCAACGAGGTCGACTGCGAGCTGGCCGGCGAGGACGCGCAGGAGGTCTGGCGGCTCGAGACGCCGTTCTGGCTCGATCAGGAAGCCTGCACGATCAACGAGCTGGAGGGCAAGGAGCCGGTCTCCGACCCGTTCTACTATCAGGAATGGGACTATCAGGTTCAGCTCTACCGGCCGGACTGGGCGACCGTCTACGAGCGCCGGCAGCCGAAGGGCGACCCGGCCGACATCGACCGCATTCTCGACGAATACCGGCCGGTCACCTTCCGCATCCGGCAGATCATCGACATGCTGCAGCCGGAGGGCGTGCAGCGCGTGCGCAACATGGAAGACGGCGACGAGATCGACATCAATGCCGCCGTCGACGCGATGATCGCGATCCGCATGGGCCAGCAGCCGGACACGCGCATCACCATGCGCAATGTCGTCAAGAACCGCGACCTTGCGGTGCTGATCCTGCTCGACCTGTCGGAGTCGACGAACGAAACCGTCGGCGAGGGCGGCGAGAAGACGGTGCTGCAGCTCACCCGGGAGGCCTCGGCGCTGGTTGCGACGGCGATCTCGGGCATCGGCGATCCGTTCGCGATCCACGGCTTTGCCTCGGACAGCCGGCATGATGTGCAGTATTTCCGCTTCAAGGACTTCAACGCGCATTTCGACGACCAGGCCAAATCGCGCCTTGCCGGCATGCGCGGCGGCCTTTCGACCCGCATGGGCGCGGCAATGCGGCATGCGGCGCACCACCTGCTTGGCCGGCCGGAGCGGCACAAGCTCATCCTGCTCGTGACCGACGGCGAGCCGGCCGACATCGACGAACGCGATCCGCAGCACCTGCGCCATGACACCCGCAAGGCCGTCGAGGAGCTTTACACGCGCGGCATCCTCACTTACTGCCTGACGCTCGACCCGAATGCCGACGACTACGTGAAGCGGATTTTCGGGCAGAACAACTACACGATCGTGGATCATGTGCGGCGGCTGCCCGAGACCCTTCCGGTGCTGTTCGCCAGCCTGACGCGATAACCGAGCGGAGCCGCAGCGATGGCCGAACTGAAGCATTATGTCGGCATCCACAACGACATCCGGGGCGGCATGACCGACACCGGCAAGATCATCCGCGACGCCTGGGTTTTCGGGATCATTCCGGAGACGGAAACCTGCGAGAACTGGACCGTGCAGGGCATTGAAACCCTTTGGGAAAAGGTCGGCGCGGCGTGGGACCGATACGGCTACCGGGTCGGCGCCCTGCCGCCGGAGATCCGCGAGCGCTTCGACCGCATCCAGGCAGCCGCCGTGGAGCGGGCGCGCGCTGCCGGCTGGAACCCGGAAGCGGACGTCGACGAGGACTGAGCCGCCATGCGGCGCGGTGTGCCGCTGACAGCACAGGCATTCCTGCACTAGCCTTGGAGCAACGAGCCGACGCGACAAGACGGCGGCCAGAGGAAACCCGAACGGAGAACGACGATGCCCGGCCCTATCCTGATTTCCCCCTCGATCCTTTCGGCCGACTTTGCCCGGCTTGGCGAGGAAGTGCGCGACATTGACGATGCCGGCTGCGACTGGGTGCATGTCGACGTCATGGACGGCCATTTCGTGCCGAACATCACCATCGGCCCGGCCGTCGTGAAGGCGCTGCGCCCGCACAGCAAGAAAGTCTTCGACGTCCACCTGATGATCGAGCCGGCCGACCCCTATCTGGAGGAGTTCGCCAAGGCGGGTTCGGACATCATCACGGTGCATGCCGAGGCCGGCCCGCATCTCGACCGCTCGCTGCAGGTCATTCGCGGTCTTGGCAAGAAGGCCGGCGTGTCGCTCAACCCGTCGACGCCCGAGAACGTCATTGAATATGTGCTCGACCGGCTCGACCTCGTTCTCGTGATGAGCGTCAATCCGGGCTTCGGCGGCCAGGCGTTCAGTCCCTCGGTCGTCGACAAGATCCGCCGCATCCGGGCGATGATCGGCGACCGGCCGATCGACATCGAGGTCGATGGCGGCATCACCGCCGAGACGGCACCGCTCGTCACGGCCGCCGGCGCCAATGTGCTCGTTGCCGGTTCCGCCACCTTCAAGGGCGGCACCAAGGAGCACTACGCCCGCAACATGGCCGCGATCCGGGCTGCCGGCGAAGCCGCGATCGGTCTTGCCGCCGAGTAACCGGCGAGATCGCACAAGAGCGTCCTGCCGCGCATGTAGCTGGCGGGCGCGAACGTTCTCGGCACCCTGAACCTCTGCCCGATGGGGAGAGGGAATGACGTGGTCGGCGGCGCAGCGAACCGTCTATCGCTACCGATTTCGGCTGCCATCTGGCGAGACGCAATAGCCTTCTCCCCCATGGGGAGAAGGTTGGATGAGGGTGCAGCAACGGCGCGCGCCCCCTGCTCTCTGCCAGACGGGGAGCACCTCCCGCACCCTGACCCTCTGCCCGACGGGGAGAACGCCCCCCTCACCCTGACCCTCTCCCCGGCGGGGAGAGGGAATGACGTGGCGGGCGGCGCAGCGAACCGTCTATCGCTACAGATCCCGGCTGCCATCTGGCGAGGCGCAATTTCAGGCGGTGACGGCGGTCAGGTTCATCAGCACGCGGAAGCCGGGCTTTGGCAGTTCACGTGCGCCGATGACGGTGCGGGCCGGCCGATGCGCCGTCATGACCGAGACGTAGGCCTCGTTCATGCGGTCGAAGTCGGCCATTTCCTTCAGGAACACATGGATGTGGACGATGTGCTCGAGGTCGGAGCCGACCGATTTCAGCATCGCCTCGAACGAGCGCAGGATCTGCACGGTCTGGGCATAAACGTCGTCGCCGGCGAGCGCGCCCGTTGCCGGGTCGACGCCGCCAAGGCCGCCGATGGTGATGAAATCGCCGACCCGGGCGATGTGGCTATAAGGGCCGATCGGCGTCGGGCTGCCCGGCGGCGTGAATGTTTCAACCTTCGGCATCGGCGCGCCTCTCACCCTTGCATCCCGCACCAGCCGGCCGGGATGCGGCTCTATCCGATCAGCAGCGCGTCGTCGGAAAGTTCCTGACCGCGCACCTTGCGGAACATCTCGACAAGATCGTCGACGCCAAGGCCGGCCCGCTCGGCGCCGGACACGTCGAGGATGATGCGGCCTTCATGCAGCATGATGGTTCGGGTGCCGTGATCGAGCGCCTGACGCATCGAATGGGTGACCATCAGCGTCGTCAGGCCGCGCTCCTCGACGATGCGCCGGGTAAGATCGAGGACGAACTCGGCCATGCCGGGATCGAGCGCGGCGGTGTGCTCGTCAAGCAGCAGGACGCGGCTTTCGGTCATCGTCGCCATCAGCAGCGACAGGGCCTGGCGCTGACCGCCGGAGAGCAGGCCCATGCGGTCGGCAAGGCGGCTCTCAAGGCCGAGGCCGAGCTCGGCGACACGCTCGACGAAGGCGGCGCGGCGGGCCCGGGTCACGGCAAGGCCGAGGCCGCGACGGGTGCCGCGCGAGAGGGCCAGCGCGAGATTTTCCTCGATGGTCAGCGTGCCGCAGGAGCCGGCGAGCGGGTCCTGGAAGACGCGGGCGACAAGACCGGCGCGCTTTGCCGTCCGCCAGCGGGTGACGTCGACATCGCCGACCTCGATGCGGCCACGATCCGGCAGGACGTCGCCGGCGACCGCGCCGAGCAGGGTCGACTTGCCGGCACCGTTCGAGCCGATGACGGAGACAAATTCGCCCTCCGAGATTTCGAGGTCGATCTTCTCGATGGCGCGCTTTTCGAGCGGCGTTCCCTTGCCGAAAACGACGCCAAGATCGCTGATGCGGATCATGCCGAGCCCCTCCCCCGCAGGCGCGGCAGCACCAGCGCGATGGTGACGAGCACGGCGGTCGCGAGATTGAGGTCGGATGCCTTGAGGCCGATGACATCGGCCGAGAGCGCGAGCTGGACGGCGATGCGGTAGACGACCGAGCCGAGGACGCAGCCGACCAGCGCGAGGGCGATGTAGCGCGACGGCAGCAGCGTCTCGCCGACGATCACCGCCGCAAGGCCAACAACGATGGTGCCGAGACCCGAGGTGACATCGGCAAAGCCGTTGGTCTGGGCAAACAGCGCGCCGGCGAGGCCGACAAGGGCGTTGGAAAGCGCCATGCCGGTATAGACATGGACGCCGGTGTCGATGCCGTTCGCCCGCGCCATGCGCTGGTTGGCGCCGGTCGCGCGCATGGCAAGGCCGAAATCGCTGGACAGGAAGCGGGCGACGAGAAAGACCGCGACGGCAACCAGCACGCCGACAAATGCCGGGCGGACGTAATAGTCCGGAATGCCGAGGCTGTAGAACGGCGTCAGCACCGTTTCCTGCGTGATGATGGCGATGTTCGGCCGGCCCATGACGCGCAGGTTCACCGAGAACAGCGCGATCATCGTCAGGATCGAGGCGAGCAGGTGCAGGATCTTGAAGCGGACGTTCAGCGTTGCCGTGACGAGGCCGGCCATGGCGCCAGCCACCATGGCGGCAAGGCTCGCCAGCCATGGATTGACGCCCGAGGTGATCAACACCGCGGCGACGCCGGCGCCGAGCGGAAAGCTGCCGTCGACGGTCAGGTCCGGAAAGTCGAGGATGCGGAAGGCCAGATAGACGCCGATGCCGACGAAGGCATAGACGAGGCCGAGTTCCACCGCGCCCCAGAAGGCGATCGAGGTCACGCGCCGATCCTCCGTTTGGCTCGGAACAGGACGGGGAGCGCCGCTGCCGACGCTCCCCTTCCTTCAGTTTCCTTCGATCACTCGACGACCTTGCTGGCCCGCGCGATCACCGCTTCCGGCAGGGTCACGCCCATCGCGGCCGCGGCCTTCTTGTTGACGACGAGGTCGGTGCCGTTGGCGAACTCGACGGCCATTTCGGCCGGCTTCTCGCCCTTCAGGACGCGCACGACCATCTCGGCGGCCTGCTTGCCGACGTCATAATAGTTGAAGCCGATGGAAGCCATGGCGCCGCGCGCTACCGAGTCGGTGTCGGCGGTGTAGAACGGCAGCTTGTTCTGCTCGGCAACGGCAACGATCGCCTCGAGGGCGGAGACCACCGTGTTGTCGGTCGGCACATAGAGCGCCTCGACCTTGCCGACGAGGGCACGGGCGGCGGCCTGGACATCGGCGGACTTCGTCGCGGTCGATTCGACGACCTCGATGCCGGCGGCCGGCGCCAGCTCCTTCAGGCGGGCGACGAGGGCGACGGAGTTGGTCTCGCCCGGATTGTAGATGACGCCGAGGGTCTTGACGGCCGGCGTGATCTCCTTGACCAGCGCCAGATGGTCGGCGAGCGGCGACATGTCGGACAGGCCGGTGACGTTGCCGCCCGGCTTGTCGATGGAGGCGACGAGCTCGGCCGCAACCGGGTCGGTGACGGCGGTGAAGATCGTCGGGATTTCCTTGGTCGCGGCAGCGACGGCCTGGGCCGACGGGGTCGAGATCGGCACGATCACGGCCGGCTGCTCGCCGACGAACTGGCGGGCGATCTGGGCGGCGGTGGCGGGATTGCCCTGCGCGCTCTCATAGATGAACTTCAGGTTTTCGCCGTCCTTGTAGCCGGCGGCGGCAAGGCCGTCGCGGATGCCATCGCGGCAGGCGTCCAGCGCCGGATGCTCGACGATCGCGGTCACGGCGACAGTCACGGTCTCGGCCCGCGCCGGCAGCGCGATCGCCGCGGCCGCGGCAAGTCCAAGAAGAAGCGTACGCATGGGGAAACTCCTCTTGCGGGAAAACGACGGCGCGCCGCGTCGGGCGCGCCTCTGGTGAAGCGCGCCAGCCGGCAAGAGTCAATGCCCGCCTGGTGAATTCAGCCGCCCGGCTCAACTTTCCGCGATGCGGCGGATCGAAACGTAGTCGAGCTTGCCGGTGCCGAGGACCGGCAGTGAATCGACCGAGACGAAGCGCTTCGGGATCATCAGCTCGGAAACGCCATGCTGGCGCGACCAGCCGAGAAGCGCATCACGGACGGCGTCCTGGCAGTCGGTGACGAGAACGAGCTGCTCGCCCTTGCGCGGGTCCTCGATGGCGACCACGGCGTGGGCGTTGTCCGGCCAGACCTCGGCGGCATAGGCCTCGATCGCGGCCAGGGACACCATCTCGCCGCCGATCTTGGCAAAGCGCTTGGCGCGGCCGCGGATATGGACGAAGCCGTCCTCGTCGATGGTGACGATATCTCCGGTATCGTGCCAGCCGCTTGCCGGCGGCTTCAGCTTGCCGGGCTCGTCGATTGTGTAGTAGCCGGCCATGGTGTTCGGGCCGCGCACCACAAGGCGGCCGCCGTCATCAAGGCCCTGTACCGGCTCGAGCCGATGCTCGAGGCCCGGCAGGAGCGGCCCGACGGTACCGGGGCGGAACTTGCGGAAGGTGTTGACCGCGAGCACCGGCGACATCTCGGTGCAGCCATAGCCCTCGAAGATGGCAAGGCCGAAGCGCTCGGACCAGAGCGCCCGGGTCTGGTCCTTGACGCGCTCGGCGCCGGCGACGAGCAGGCGCACGGTCTCGAACTCGTTGCCCTCGGAGGCACGGGCATAGCCGGTCAGGAAGGTATCGGTGCCGAAGAGGATCGTCGCACCGCTCTCGCGCACCAGCGGCGGGATCGCGCGGTAATGCAACGGCGAGGGATAAAGGAAGGTCGGCAGACCCTCGACCAGCGGCAGGATCATGCCGGCGGTGAGGCCGAAGGAGTGGAACACCGGCAGCGGATTGAAGACGATATCGGTATCGAGCAGCTCGAAGCTGACATCGGCCTGATGGGTGTTGGAGAGAATGTTGCTGTGGGTCAGGGCGACGCCCTTCGGGGTGCCCTCGGTGCCGGATGTGAACAGAATAACGGCGATGTCGCTCGGCTTCAGGCCGCGCCGCTGATAAACAGAGCGCGCCATCCTGGCGCGCACGAGACCCTTGACCTTGTCGACGACGGAGAGATTGGCCTTCAGATCATCGAGCCAGATGATCTTCTTGGTCTTCTCCAGCGCCTCGACGACCGCCTCGAGCCGTGCCAGCTCGATGAAGCGGCGGGCGGTGATGACCGTCTTGACCTCGGCCGAGGCGCAGGCCGCCTCGATATTGCGGACGCCGGCCGAGAAATTGAGCATCGCCGGGATGCGGCCGAAGGCCTGGAGGCCGAAGAACGTCACCGCGACGCCGAGCGAATTCGGCAGCATGACGCCGACGTGTTCACCGGCCGCTGTCTCCTTGGCAAGGCGCCCGCCCAGCACCATCGCGCCGAGGATGAGCTTGTCGAAGGAAATGCGCTGGCGCTCGGCATCCTCGACGGCCCAGGCGTCGCCGCCGCGACGGCCGCGCGCATCCAGAAGCGCCTCGAAAATGGTGCGTTCGTAGCGAGAGGGATCAAGCTTCAGGGCGCCATCGGCACCTTCCGCAATGCGCCCGGCGACACCTACCGATACCGGCGGTACATTTGCCGTCATCATGAGTTCCTGACCATCCGCGTCCCCGCCGCGGCGACACGCAGGCAACCGGCCTGCGCGGCTGTCGGCCGCGACACCTGCTTTTTCGGCATACTGCCACGTCCGATCGTCGGCGCGCACGCTGCGATGCAACAAAATACCCGTCTAATTAGTGGAAAATGCCTGCGCATTTTGGCGCGGGATCACTTTTTCCCGGAGTGTTGCCGAAAACCTGTCTGCACTCGGTCTCCCCCGCCCGGGCGGCCGCTCTGCAAGCCTGTCGTCCAAGGGCGATTTGGTGCGGACGGCGGGGTTCGAACCCGCATGACCAAGGTCGAGGGATTTTAAGTCCCTTGCGTCTACCAGTTCCGCCACGTCCGCGCGCGCCAGCTTCGGCGACCTTCGAGGTAGCCTGTCGCCAGACCACAATCAAGCATTGACGCGCGGACTTGTTAACGCGCCGACGATTGCCTTTTCACGCACCGTCGATACGCTGCCGGTGACTGTCGCAGACGAAGGCATGTACAAGGAGCGCCCGATGACCGACCTTCCGACCGTTGCCGTTCTCGGTGTCGGACTGATGGGGGCGCCGATGGCGCGGCGGCTCATCGGCCATGGCTTTGCCGTGACGGTCTGGAACCGGACGGCAGCGAAAGCCGGGGCGCTTGCGGCCGACGGCGCGACGGTCGCCGCCTCGCCGGCCGCGGCCGTCGGCGATGCCGATGTCGTGCTGACCATGCTCGAGAACGGGCCGATCGTCGGCGACGTCCTGTTCGACAAGGGCGCGGCGGCGGCGATGAAGCCCGGCGCCATCGTCATCGACATGAGTTCGATCCCGCCGGCGATGGCGAAAGACCACGCCTCCCGCCTCGCCACACTCGGCCTTCGCCATGTCGATGCACCCGTGTCCGGCGGAACGGTTGGCGCAGCGGCCGGCACGCTGGCGATCATGGCCGGCGGCGAGGAGGCGGACGTCGCCGCCCTCGCCCCGGTCTTTGCCGCGCTTGGCCGGGTCACCCGGGTCGGCGGCCATGGCGCCGGCCAGATCGCCAAGCTCGCCAACCAGGCGATCGTCGGCATCACCATCGGCGCGGTCGCCGAAGCGCTGCTGCTTGCCGCGGCCGGCGGCGCCGATCCGGCGGCGGTGCGCGATGCCATTCGCGGCGGGTTCGCCGAAAGCCGCATTCTGGAGCTGCACGGCCGGCGAATGATCGAGAGCGACTATGCGCCCGGCGGACAGGTCGCCACGCAGCTCAAGGATCTCGACACAATCCTTGCGACGGCGACCGACCTCGGCCTCACCCTGCCGCTCGCGGCCAATGTGCGCGAGCGCTATGCCGATCTCAAGGAACGCCTCGACGGCGGGCCGCTCGACCATGCGGCGCTTCTTCTGCAGCTTGAATCGATAAATCAGCCGCATTCGGTCGGATTGAAAACCAAGCGTTAAAATAAATGACCTAGGCTCGGTCCTCTCTCGACCTTCCAGGGAGCGGAGCGATGCTGGAATTCTTGCGCCTCGCCACTTTCGCCGAACCTCGCGCCGCGCGCGCCGAGGAGCTTGCCGTCACGCACGCCGTCCAGCTTGCCGATGCCATGGAAATGCTCGGCGATCTGATGGAGCGCCTCGGCTTTCTCGGCGCCAGTGACGCCGGCGACAGCGACCATCGAGGTCACTGACGGCCGGACTGGAATCCCGTTTCCGGCCCCTCACCTGTCCGGGCGGCCGTTCAATAACTGCGCGCATCGCATATTTCGCACAACCCTCCGGTACTAGCCGGCTCAATTTTTTGCGAGCACCGGCCATTCATGTTGACCTTCCAGCTACCGGACCCTTTATCCCTATGATCGACAGATCGAGGGAGAAGAGCATGAACATCGGGACGGCCGCCAAAGCCTGCGGACTTCCGGTCAAGACGGTTCGGTATTACGACGAAATCGATCTCGTCAGCCCTGCCCGCAACGACAATGGCTACCGCGCCTACAGCGAGGATGACATTCACAAGCTGCGGTTCCTGCAGCGGGCCCGCCGGCTCGGTTTCACGATCGGCGAATGCCGGCACCTGCTGTCGCTCTATGAGGACAAGAGCCGGGCGAGCGCCGAAGTCAGGGCGCTGGCGGTCAGCCGCATCTCCGAGATCGACGCGCGGATCGAGGAACTGCGATCGCTGCGCGACCCTTGAAAACCTCGTTTCGACCTGCCGTGGCGATGACCGCCCGGACTGCCCCATTCTCGACGACCTGGCCGGCGACAGCGGGCTCTGCTCGCACAGCGGCAGATAGGAGACGCGATGCGCCGGGATATCACCGCCTTCATCATTCTCGGCGTCGTCGTCATCGCGCTGGCGGCATTTCTCGTTGCACAGCAAAACAAAGGCGAAGCGGAAACGGCACAGGTCACCGGCGTGCTCCAGCCGGCGAACCTCTCGCAGACGGGCCTTCAGGGACGGTTGCTGTTCCGCAGCGGCTGCGCCGAGTGCCATGGCTCGAACGCCGAGGGAACCGACAAGGGGCCGCCGCTGCTGCACCCCTTCTATCGGCCGGATCATCATTCCGACGGCTCATTCTTCCTTGCCGCCCGCAACGGCGTGCGTGCCCATCACTGGACGTTCGGCGACATGCCGGCCCAGCCGGACGTCACCGACGCCGACATGGCGTCGATCGTGACGTATATCCGCGCCCTGCAGAAGGTGAACGGCGTCTTTTGATCAGTCCTTCAACGCGTAGGGCGGCAGCGGAATGGCAAGGTGCGCGGCGCGCAGCGCCTGCGACCAGCTATCGCGCAGTCCGGTGAAATAGCCGTCGCCCGGCTCGATGCGATAAACGAGCTCGGTCTCCAGCGCCTCGCGCCGATAGACCAGCAGGTCGATCGGCATGCCGACGCCGAGGTTCGAGCGCATCGTTGAATCCATGGAAATGAGGCCGATCTTCAGGGCATCGAAGAGATCGGTCTTGTAGGTCACGGCGCGATCGAGAATCGGCTTGCCGTATTTGTGCTCGCCGATCTGCAGATATGGCGTGTCGGAGGTCGCCTCGATGAAATTGCCGGCCGAGTAGATCATGAACAGCCGGCAGCGGCCGCCGCGCACCTGGCCGGCGAGCAGCATGGAGACGTCAAAGCCGTTGCCGCGCTGCTCGAGCGAGGGGCCGTCGGTCCGGTAGACCTCGCGGACGCACTCGCCGAGGAACTGCGCCGTCTTGAACATCGAGGGCTGGTTCATCAGCGTCTCGATCTCGCCGGTTTCGGTGTTCTCCAGCCCTTCGGTGGCGATGCTGAGCACCGACTGGGAAATCGCCAGATTGCCGGCCGTCGCGACAGCCACCAGACGCTCGCCGGGCTCCTCGAAGATGTGAAGCTTGCGGAAGGTGGCGATATTGTCGAGGCCGGCGTTGGTACGCGTGTCGGCAATGATCACCAGACCGTCGCGCACAAGAATTCCGCAGCAATAGGTCATCGGGTCCCCCGCTCGCCATCGCAGCCGAGCGGCCGCGCCCGGCGCATTGATAGCCGACCTTGGCAGTTTGGAATATGGCAAAAACGCCGCGCTGAAGGCGGTGCCGGAACCTATCTGGCCTTCAGCGACACCTTCACGGAGAGTTGTTCCTCAAGGCCGCCATACCGCACGCCGCGCACCGGCGTCGCACCGAGGCAATCGAGCGCGACGGCAACGCGGACATGGGCGTCCGTCGGGCAGATGCAGTTCGCCGGATCGAAACCGACCCAGCCGAGGCCGTCAACGAAAGCCTCGGCCCAGGCATGGCCGGCGTCCTGCTTGTTCTCGCCGTCGCTGCGGAACAGGTAGCCGCCGACATAGCGGGTCGGAATGCCGAGACGCCGAGCCGCGGAAATGAAGACATGCGAGAGGTCCTGACAGACGCCATGGCCGGCAGCGAACGCCTCGGCGGCGGTCGTTGTCGTCTCTGTCGCGCCCTTGTCGAACTCCATACGCTCGCTGACGCCGGCCATCAGCCGATGCAGGGCACTCAGCGGGTCGGACGCCGAAGCGCGGCCGATTTCGTCGGCAAAGTCGATGATCGCCCGGTCGGCGGCCGTCAGATCGGTCTCGCGCAGATAGATCGCCGGCGGAAAACGCTCGACGACGCCGCGCACGACGCCGTGGGTGTCCTGGGTCTCGACGTCGCCGACGGCGACGATGGAAAGCTGTCCGATGGAGCCGTCGATGCTGAAGGTGTGAGTGACGTTGCCGAAGGCGTCTTCGCGCTTGTCGAGGCGGCAGTCCCGGTCAATATCGATGCGCCAGCCGGAGACGAACTGGCCGTCATGGCTGCGCGGCGTCAGGCGCAACGTCTGGATCGCGTAAGTGGCTGGCGATTCATAGCGATAAGTCGTCTCGTGGCGGATGGACAGACGCATCGATCGGCCTTTGTCTTCGTTCAAAGGAGGTACTGCCTGGAGATCGCCTCGCCGAGCCTGTTGATATCGGCGATGAACTCACTGAGGAATTCATGCAGGCCGGACTGGAAGATGTCCTCGATGCGGGCATTCTCGAGGTGGGCATACATCTGCCGGGCCATGCGCTGGGCCGGGCCCTGCTGGCCATAGTCAGCGGCGATCTGGTCGAGGAAGCTGACGAGATTGGCGACGCAATTGCTGAGCGATCGCGGCATCTCCTTGCGCAGGATCAAGAGATCGGCGACGAGCCAGGGCTTGATGTTCTCGCGATAGACCCAGTGATAGCTGGTCAGGGCCGAGACGGATCTGAGGATCGAGCGCCACTGGACATAATCGAGGCCGCCGCCTACCCGCTCGCCGGCCGGCAGCAGGACGTGATACTTGACGTCGAGAATTCGCGCCGTCGCGTCGGCCCTCTCCATGTAGGTGCCAAGACGCATGAAGAAGTAATTGTCGGTGCGCAGCATCGTCCGGTAAGCCGAACCATCGACCTGAAGCGACGCTTCCTTGATGAAGCCGATCATCTCGTTGAGCAGCGGCCGCGACAGCGGCCGGCCGTCAAAACGGCGCAGGCGCAGCCAGGTGTCGTTGATCGCCTCCCAGGTCTCGATCGTCAGCGCCGTGCGCACGGCGCGGGCATTGGCGCGCGCACCCTGGACGCAGCTCTTGATGCTCGAGGGATTTTCCTCGTCGAAGGCAAGAAACGCGACGACGGAATCGGCCGTCGCCTCCTCGTTGCCCTGATAGAACTGGCCCAGCGCGCCGGTTGCCAGCAGCGCCGATTCCCACTCGTTGGTCGAGCCCGCATAGTGAGTGGGCAGGGACGACAGGCGCCCTGCCGCCTCGAGCAGGCGTGCCGTGTTTTCCGCCCGCTCCACATAGCGGGAGAACCAGAACAGGCTGTCCGCGGTCCGGCTCAGCATCTTTGCGTCCTTCCTGCTCTCAGGTATCGATGACCCAGGTGTCCTTGGTGCCGCCGCCCTGGCTCGAGTTGACGACGAGCGAGCCGTCCTTCAGCGCGACGCGCGTGAGGCCGCCGGGCGTCACGCGGACGCCGTCCGAACCCGACAGCACGAAGGGGCGCAAATCGACATGGCGCGGCGCGAGCCCGCTTTCCACGAAGGTCGGACAGGTCGACAGGGCCAGCGTCGGCTGGGCGATGAAATCGTCCGGATGGGCGGCGAGCTTTGCGGCAAAAGCCTCGATCGTCGCCTTGTCGGCGTGCGGACCGACCAGCATGCCGTAGCCGCCGGAGCCCCGCACTTCCTTGACGACGAGCTCGGAGAGATGCTCCAGCACATAGGCCAGCGCGTCCGGCTCGCGGCAGCGCCATGTGTCGACGTTCTTCAGGATCATGTCCTCGCCGAGATAGAAGCGGACGAGATCGGGCATGTAGGTGTAGACCGCCTTGTCGTCGGCGATGCCAGTGCCGACAGCGTTGGCGAGCGTGACGTTGCCGGCCTGATAGGCGGCCATCAGACCGGGGACGCCGAGAGCGGAATCCGGACGGAATACGAGCGGGTCAAGGAAGTCGTCGTCGATGCGCCGATAGATGACATCGACGCGCTGCGGCCCCTGGGTTGTGCGCATGTAGACGATGTTGTCGCGCACGAAGAGGTCCCTGCCCTCAACCAGCTCGACGCCGAGCTTGTCGGCAAGGAAGCTGTGCTCGTAGTAGGCGCTGTTGAAGGGACCCGGCGTCAGTACCGTCACCGTCGGTTCGCCGGGAGCAGAGGGCGGCGCGATCGAAACCAGCGTATCGAGGAGGTCGTCGACATAGCCGTCGACCGGCGCCACCCTGTGCTCGGCCATCAAATCCGGGAACAGCCGGATCATGACTTCGCGGTTTTCCACCATGTAGGACACGCCCGACGGGGTTCGGACGTTGTCCTCGAGGACGTAGAAGTCGTTTTCATCGATGCGGACGATGTCGATGCCGGAAATCGGCGTCCAGATGCCGTGCGGCACGCGGAAGCCGGCCATCTCCGGGCGGAAGGCGGGGTTGGTGTAGACGATGTCGGCCGGAATGATGCCGGCCTTCACGGCCTCGCCCTTCCCGTAGACGTCATCGAGGAACATGTTGATGGTGCGCACGCGCTGCTCGAGCCCGCGGGCGAGGCGCTGCCATTCATCGGCGCCGATGATGCGCGGAATGATATCGAAGGGAATGACGCGTTCCTGGGCCTGGGCGTCGCCATAGACGGCAAAGGTGATGCCGATGCGGCGGAAGAGGGCCTCGGCCTCCTCGGCCCGATGCTTCAGCAAATCCACCGGCGTGGCATCCAGCCATGCCTTCAGCGTCTTGTATGGCTCGCGACAGATGTCGCCAACCAGTCCCATTTCATCGAACGCCTGGGCCATCAGACCGTCTCCCGGCACGTCACCGCACCTTCACAAACCCTTGACAGCAAGCCTCGTACCAACCCGCTAGCCACTGAAATCATTTCAAATTTGACTGCCCGATGCCAGACAAAAGGCAATGACGCCCAATAAACAGGCAGCAAAATGTGCAGGTGCCGAGATTTTGTCGGTGCGACGCTGTATCGAGCGGCAAGAGTTCAAAAAGCGGGCGGTAAAAAACCGGCTCCGGCCAATCAGCGACTCGACTTGATGGCGATCAGAGCAGTTTCAAGCCGCGGAAGCTCGCATGGCCTTCGCGGCCGACGACGATGTGGTCGTGCACGGTGATGCCGAGCGGTGCGGCGATGTCGACGATCGACCGGGTCATCTGGATATCGGCCCGCGACGGCGTCGGATCGCCCGAGGGATGGTTGTGGACGAGGATCAGCGCGGTCGAGGACAGCTCGAGGGCGCGCTTGACGATCTCGCGCGGATAGACCGGCGTGTGATCCACCGTGCCGGACTGCTGCACCTCGTCGGCGATGACCGTGTTCTTCTTGTCGAGGAAGAGAACGCGGAACTGTTCCTTTTCGGCGAAGGCCATGGTCGTGCGGCAATAGTCGATGACCGAGCTCCAGGACGACAGCACCGGCCGCTTGCGCAGCTCGCCCCTCGCGATGCGCTGGGCGGCGGCAAAGACGATGGCAAGATCGGTGGCAACGCTCTCGCCGACGCCCGGCACCTCGCGCAGCAAGGCCGGCGGGGCAGTCATCGTCTCGGCGAAGGAGCCGAAGCGCTCGATCAGCTTCTTGGCGAGCGGCTTGACGTCGCGGCGCGGCAGAACGCGAAACAGGACAAGCTCCAGAAGCTCGTAGTCGGCGAGCGCGTCGGCGCCCGCCTCACGGAAGCGCTGGCGCAGCCGCTCGCGATGGCCGTGATAGTGCGGCTCGCTTCCGGCAGTGTCCTCGAACCCGCTCATGGCACGTTCCGAAGCCGGATCACCTGTTGTAGGGCGGACAATCGAGACCGGCCGGCGATTTGGTGAAGATCTCGCAGCCGGTCTCGGTAACGCCGATAGAGTGTTCGAACTGGGCCGACAGCGAGCGGTCGCGGGTCACCGCAGTCCAGCCGTCGCTGAGGATTTTGACGTTCGGCCGGCCGAGATTGATCATCGGCTCGATGGTGAAGAACATGCCGGGCTTCAGCTCGACGCCCTCGCCGCGCCGGCCGTAGTGCAGGATGTTCGGCGCATCGTGGAACAGTCGGCCGAGGCCGTGGCCGCAGAAATCGCGCACGACGGAGCAGCGCTCGCCCTCGACATATTCCTGGATGGCGGCGCCGATGTCGCCGGTGGTCGCGCCGGGACGCACCTCGGCGATGCCACGCATCATCGATTCATAGGTCACCTCGACCAGCCGCTCGGCGGCGCGCTTGCAGGCGCCGACCGGGTACATGCGGCTCGAGTCGCCGTGCCAGCCATCGACGATGAAGGTAACGTCGATGTTGACGATGTCGCCCTCGCGCAGCGGCTTGTCGTTCGGAATGCCGTGGCAGACGACATGATTGATCGAGGTGCAGCTCGACCGGGTGTAGCCGCGATAGCCGAGCGTCGCCGGCAGGGCGCCGCGATCGAGCCCGAACTGATGGACGAAATTGTCGATCTCTAGGGTCGTCACGCCCGGCCGCACGATATCAGCCAGCGCATCAAGGGATTCTGCCGCAATCCGCCCGGCGCGACGCATGCCCTCGAAGGCCGCGGCGTCGTGCAGCTTGATATGGCCGTTGTTCTTCAGCGGCGCGACCGCCGCCTCCACATAAGTCACCATGAAAGAGTCTCCGGAACCGTCGCCGCTAACCTAGTGCATAGACCCTGCAAGTTGAACCTGTTCGACCGACGGAATTTTCAGGATCGTGTGAAGCTTGTGCGATTGACGTCACCCGGCATTTGGGTTTCAAGCCGCAGCGATAACCCATTATGATGCGGCACAGCACCGGCAGGCTCCGGTGCCCCGCCGCGATCGATTTCCGGAACGAGACATGCTCGACAAGGCCCTCAACAATCCCTTCGGCACTTTCGCGCCGACCGCGTTCCAGAAGCGCATCATCGATCTTACCCGTCATCAGCCGGACAACTGGCTCGGCCGGCGCATTGCCTTTGCGCTGCGCCGCCTCGTGCTTGCCAATCTCGACCATCCGCTCGATGTCGAGGCGCTCGGCCAGAAAATGCGGCTCTATCCGTTCAACAATGTCTGCGAGAAGCGGATTCTGTTCACGCCGCAATATTTCGACGCGGCCGAGCGCGACGTGCTCGCGCAGCACATGCATGACGGCTTCGTCTTCATCGACGTCGGCGCCAACATCGGCGGATATGCCCTTTTCGTCGCCGGCATCGCCGGTCCGTCGGCCCGCATCCTTGCGGTCGAGCCGCAGCCGCTGGTCTTCGACCGCCTGACCTTCAACATCCGCGCCAACACGGCGGGCACGGTCAAGGCCGTCGCCTGCGCCGTCATGGACCGGGAAGGCGAATTCACGCTCTTCCTCGACGACGACAACCGCGGCGGCGCCTCGATCAAGACCATCTCGTCAAACGACCATGGAACGTCAGCGCTGAAGGTGCCGGCGAAGACGCTGCTCGGGCTCATCCGCGAGGAGAACCTGCCGCAGGTCGACGCGCTGAAGCTTGATGTCGAGTGGGCCGAGGACCTGATCCTCGTCCCGTTCTTCCGCGACGCGCCGCGCGATCTCTGGCCGCGCCTCATCGTCATGGAGCAGACCAGCGGCCGCTGGCAGACGGACTGCATCGCGCTTGCCCGCTCGCGCGGCTATCGGGAAATCGCGGCAACGCGGATGAATGTCATTCTCGAACTCGCCTAATAGGCGATCCGCCAAGGGAATCTACACGCAAAACAAGTATTCCGGGCGTCACCCCCTAATATTCCGGGGGCTGACGTCGGGGTCGGCTCATGGCATTTTTGGCCTGCGCTTGTGAAATTGCTGGCCATACTTCAGCCCGCGCTGGTTCGACCAGCGCGGTTTTTTTTGTTCGAATCACAATCTACGCTCTAACTTGTGGCGACAAAGGCACCATAAATTGGCGAGATCGTCAATGTTGGCAGGCGTGCCGATCCACAACCCTCAGCAGGTCGCGCCAAAGAAAAGGCCGCCCGACGGTGTTGCCGGACGGCCTGTCCTGTTTTTCGAGATCGACGATTATTCGGCGGCGATCTGCGGCAGTTCGGCGAGCGATGCCTTGAGGGCCGCTTCGTCGTAGTCGCGATCCTCGAGCTTGCCGGCGAAATAGTCGTCGTAAGCGGCCATGTCGAAATGGCCGTGGCCCGAGAGGTTGAAGAGGATCGAGCGCGAGGTGCCCTCGGCCTTGCACTTCAGGGCCTCGTCGATGGCGACGCGCACGGCGTGGGTCGATCCGGCGCCGGGACGATGCCCTCGCAGCGGGCGAACTTGACGCCAGCCTCGAAGCAGGCGGTCTGGTGCACGGCGCGGGCGTCGATGAGACCCAGTTCCTTCAGGTGGCTGACCAGCGGCGCCATGCCGTGGTAGCGCAGGCCGCCGGCGTGGAATCCGGGCGGCATGAAGGAGGCGCCGAGGGTGTGCATCTTGACCAGCGGCGTCAGGTGGGCCGTATCGCCGAAGTCGTAGGCATAGACACCGCGGGTGAGCGTCGGACAGGCGGCCGGCTCGACGGCGATGATCTCGGTCTTCAGGCCTTCGCGGATCTTCTTGCCGACGAACGGGAAGGCAAGACCGGCGAAGTTGGAACCGCCGCCGGCGCAGCCGATGACGATGTCCGGATAGTCGCCGGCCATCTCCATCTGCTCAAGCGCCTCGAGACCGATGACGGTCTGGTGCAGCAGGACGTGGTTGAGCACGGAGCCGAGCGCGTAATTGGTGTCCGGGCTGGTCGCGGCGACCTCGACGGCCTCGGAAATGGCAATGCCGAGCGAGCCGGGCGAGTTCGGGTCCTTCTCGAGCACGGCGCGGCCGGAGGCGGTCTCCATGCTCGGGCTGGCGACGCAGGTCGCGCCATAAGTGTTCATCAGGGCACGGCGATAGGGCTTCTGGTTGAAGCTCACCTTCACCATGTAGACCTTGACCTCGATGCCGAACAGCGAGCCGGCGAACGCCAGGGACGAGCCCCACTGGCCGGCGCCGGTTTCGGTCGACAGCTTGGTGATGCCGGCTTCCCTGTTGTAGAAGGCCTGGGCAACGGCGGTATTCGGCTTGTGGCTGCCGGCCGGGCTGACGCCTTCGTACTTGTAGTAGATCTTGGCCGGCGTATCGAGCGCCGCCTCGAGGCGACGGGCGCGGAACAACGGCGCCGGGCGCCACTGCCGGTAGACGTCGCGGACCGGCGTCGGGATCTCGACTTCCTTGTCGGCCGTCACTTCCTGGCCAATCAACGCCATCGGGAAGATGGCGGCGAGATCGTCGGGACCGATCGGCTTGCCGGTGCCCGGATGCAGCACGGCGGCCGGCGGAACCGGCAGGTCGGCCACGATGTTGTACCAAGCCTTCGGAATGCGATCCTCGGGCAGAAGATATTTCACGCTGTCACTCATGAGCTGGCGCTCCCCCCGTTTTGCAATTTGACGGTTCAGGGGAGTTTAGAAGACTGAAACGCCAACATGCCAGCAAAAATAACGGTTTGCCCCTGCCCCGGTGCCACATGCCGCACCCTCGGGCAAAAACGAGAAAACCCCGGACGAGCCGGGGTTTTCCGTAAGCCGAATTGGCGGTGAGCCGATTACTGGACGTAATCGTACTTGCCGTCCTTCCACTCGTAGAAGACGTAGCCCGGCAGGGTCACGTCACCCTTCTCGTTGAACGACAGCTCGCCGAGAACGGTGTTGAACTTGCCTTCGTTGAGGGCCTTGATGACGTCGTCATACTTGGTCGACTTGGCAGTCTCGGCAGCCTGCGCCCAGGCCTGGATGGCGGCATAGGTGTAGAGCACGTAGCCCTCGACCTTCACGCCCTTGGCCTCGAGCTTGGCAACGACCGGCTTGGCGACTTCGTTCTTGGACGGATCCGGCGAGAAGGTCATGAGGGTGCCTTCGCCGGCCGGGCCGGTGATCGACCAGTACTCGTCGGTGACGAGGGCGTCACCGGAGACGAGGATGGTGTTCATGCCCTGGTCGCGCATCTGGCGCACGATCAGGCCGGCTTCGGTGTGGTAGCCGCCGACATAGAGAACGTCGACAGCCTCGGCCTTCAGCTTGGAAACCAGCGCGGTGTAGTCCTTCTCGCCCGCGGTGTAGGCTTCGTAGAGCTTCTCGGTCTTGCCGGCTTCGTTCATGTACTTCTTGGTCTCGTCGGCGAGACCCTTACCGTACGCCGTCTTGTCGTGGATGATGGCGACGTTCTTGTCCTTGAACTTGTCGGCCAGATACTTGCCGGCAACTTCGCCCTGCTGGTCGTCACGGCCGCAAACGCGGTAGACGCCCGGGCCGGCGCGGTCATCGGTCAGAGCCGGGTTGGTCGAGGCCGGCGAGATCTGCACGACGCCCTCTTCCGAGTACACCTTGGAAGCCGGGATCGAGGAACCCGAGCAGAAATGGCCAGCAACGAGGACGGTGCCCTTGCCGGCAAGCTGGTTGGCGACGGCCACGGCCTGCTTGGGATCGCAAGCGTCGTCACCGATCTCCAGGACGATCTTCTCGCCAAGGACGCCGCCAGCGGCGTTGAGGTCCTCGACGGCCTGCTCGGCACCGGCCTTCATCTGGGCGCCGAAGGAAGCGTACTGACCAGTCATCGGGCCGGCAGTCGCGATCGTTACATCGGCCAGCGCGGCATTGGAAACCGCAAGACCGAACGACAGGGCGACGCCTGCCAGGAGGAATTTCTTCATTGCCAACTCCCCTGAAATCATTCTCATCGACAGTTCAGTTTCCGGGTCTTCTCACCCGTTGGGGCGCATTCTGCATCTTTTTTCACGGGATTGGTACGCCCCTGCCCAACCCTGCAAACTCACCGGCCGCGACGGGCGCCCGGATATCAGGCCGCGCCGCCCCGGTCCGCCCAGGAGAACGGACTGGTCCGGCGGTATAGCCATCGGTACTGCGTGACCATCTGGGTGGTGCGCATGATCCGGTATCCGGCCAGCGCCGCCAGCAGCAGCACGCAGAAATCAACGACGAAATAGTGCAGCGACAGCAGCGTTCCACCGAACAGGCCGAAATGGAAAAACCGCACCGCCGCCGCCAGCGGGATCATGTAGAGCACGACCTGCCAGACCGGCTTCCAGGTCAGCGCCACGGCACGGCCCGACATGAAGGCGGTGCCGCCGCCGAGAATGCAGGTCAGGAGCAGGAAGACCCCGAGGCTGCTTTCCTCATAGAAAATACCCATGGTCCCCTCCTCAGCCCCGGCCGCCTTCGAGATAGGCCGCCCGCACTTCCTCGCGCTCGAGGAGTTCGTGGCCGGTGCCGCTCATGGTGATCTCGCCATTGACCATGACGTAGCCGCGGTGCGCCAGCTTCAGCGCGTGATAGGCGTTCTGCTCGACGAGGAAGATGGTCATGCCCTCGCGATTGAGCTCGCCGACGACGTCGAAGATCTGCTTGACGATCAGCGGCGCCAGGCCGAGCGAGGGCTCGTCGAGAAGCAGCAGCCGCGGCCGGCTCATCAGCGCGCGGGCAATCGCCAGCATCTGCTGCTCGCCGCCCGACAGGGTGCCGCCGCGCTGGCCGCGCCGCTTGGCAAGGATCGGGAACAGGTCGAACACCCGCTTCAGATCCTCGTCGAAGTGCTTCATGTCGGTGATGGCGGCGCCCATCTGCAGGTTTTCCAGCACGGTCATGCGCGGGAAAATGCGCCGCCCTTCCGGCGACTGGGCAATGGCCATGCGCATGATCTCATGCGTCGGCATGCGGGTGATGTCGAGGCCATCGAACTCGATGGTGCCCTGGCGCGCCTGCGGGTCGCCGCAGATGGTCATCATCAGCGTCGACTTGCCGGCACCGTTGGCGCCGATCAGCGTGACGATCTCGCCGGCGTTGACCGTCAGATCGACGCCCTTCAGGGCGCAGATCTTGCCGTAATAGGTCTCGACGCCGCGAATGGACAGAAGCGGTTTCTCGCTCATCGGGCCGCTCCTTCCACTTCCGCCTCGACTTCGTCGACCTCTTCGTCCTCGACGCCGAGATAGGCGGCGATGACGCTCGGGTCGTTGCGCACTTCCTCGGCCGTGCCGTCGGCGATCTTGCAGCCGTAATCCAGCACCACGACGTGATCGGAGATCTGCATGACGACCGACATGTCGTGCTCGATGAGCAGGATCGAGATGCCGTGCTCGTTGCGGATGTACCGCAGCAGCTCGTTGAGCTCCTGCGACTCGCGCGGATTGAGGCCCGCCGCCGGCTCGTCGAGGCAGAGCAGCACCGGGCCGGTGCACATGGCACGGGCGATCTCCAGGCGGCGCTGGGCACCGTAGGGCAGATCGGCCGCCGGATCGTCGGCGCGGTCGAGCAGACCGATGCGCTCGAGCCAGTACTTGGCCCGATCCATCGCCTTCTTCTCTGCCTTGCGGAAGCCGGCGATGCCGAAAATGCCGCCGATGGTCCAGGCCGAGGCCCGCATCAGCTCGGTGTGCTGGGCGACCATCAGGTTTTCCAGAACGGTCATGCCGCCGAACAGGCGGATGTTCTGGAAGGTCCGGGCGACGTTGGCCTCGCGCGAGATCTCGTGGTCGGTCAGCCGCTCGAGCAGGAACGTGCCGCCGCCATCAGGCTGGCGCAGCGTGATCCGGCCTTCGGTCGGCTTGTAGAAGCCGGTGATGCAGTTGAAGACCGTGGTCTTGCCGGCACCGTTCGGGCCGATGAGAGCGGTGATTTCGCCGCGCCCGACCGAGAACGACAGGTCGTCGATGGCCACGAGGCCGCCGAAGCGCATCGTGAGGTGCTCTACGGTGAGCACCGGATCGTTGGCCCACTTGCTCATCCGTGGCCCTCCGCAACGAGATCCGCACCCACGGCCTTGCGCTCCTTGAGGAACACCGAAGGCTGACGCGACGAGATGAGGCCGCGCGGACGCCAGACCATGATCAGCACCATGGCGAGACCGAAGACCAGCATGCGGTACTCGGCCAGGTCACGGAACAGCTCGAAACCGCCGATCATCACGACCGCGGCGATGACGACACCGATCTGGCTGCCGAGACCGCCGAGCACGACGATCGCCAGGATCAGCGCGCTTTCCATGAAGACGAAGGATTCAGGCGAAATGAAGCCCTGCCGGGTGGCGAAGAACGAGCCGGCAAAGCCGCCGAACATGGCGCCGATGGCGAAGGCCGTCAGCTTGGTGTTGCGGGTGTTGATGCCGAGCGAGCGGCAGGCGATCTCGTCCTCGCGCAGCGCCTCCCAGGCGCGGCCGATCGGCAGGCGCCGCAGACGCAGCGTGACGAAATTGGTCAGGAGCGCCAGGGCCAGGATCAGGTAGTAGAGGAATATGATCCTGTGCACGGCCGAATAATCGAGCCCGAAGAAGGCGGCAAAACCGCTGTCGGAACGATCGAACTCGAGACCGAAGAAGGACGGGCGGGGAATGTTCGAGATGCCGTTCGGGCCACCGGTGAAGTCATACCAGTTCAGCAGCACGACGCGGATGATCTCGCCGAAGGCCAGCGTGACGATCGCCAGATAGTCGCCCCTCAGACGCAGCACCGGGAAGCCGAGCGTCAGGCCCCAGAGCGCGGCGAGAATGCCGGCGACCGGCAGGCAGAGCCAGAACGACCAGCCGAAATAGTGGGCCAGCAGCGCATAGGAGTAGGCGCCGACGGCATAGAAGGCGACATAGCCAAGGTCGAGCAGGCCGGCGAGGCCGACGACGATGTTGAGGCCCCAGCCGAGCATCACATAGGTCAGCACCAGGATCGCCAGATCGAGGATGTAGCGATTGTGCTGCGGGAAGATGAAGGCGGTGATGAACGGCAGGAGGAAGGCGACGGCAAGCATCGCCGGGGGAAAGAACTTGCCGAGGACGCCGCCGGCCCTGGCGGTCGGCATCATCCGGGCAATCCGGCCGGTGATCGGATCGTCGGTCTTCCAGACGAACAGATTGAGCAGCAGGCGGCCGAGGAAGACGACGCCGACGGCGATCGCCAGGGCGCCCCAGCGGGTGTTGATGCCAAGGCCGCCACTGTCGGCCGTGGTGCGCAGGCCGATGAACGGCCCGAACAGGCCGAGCGCGATGGCGCCGGCGATGGCGGCGTCCTTGAGCGACGCCGCAAAGCGGTCCGAGGAAGGTACAGGAGCCGTCATCGCGTCAGACCTTCTCCACTTCCGGTTTGCCGAGCAGACCGGACGGCAGGAAAATCAGCACGATCGCGAGGATCGAGAAGGCTGCCACGTCCTTGTATTCGACGGTGAAATAGGCCGACCAGAACGTCTCGATAAGGCCGATGAGGAGGCCGCCGAGCATGGCGCCGGGCAGAGAGCCGATACCGCCGAGAACCGCCGCCGTGAAAGCTTTGACACCGGCCACGAAACCGATATAGAAATCAATCACGCCATAGTTGAGGAGGTACATGACACCCGCAACCGCCGCGAGCATCGCGCCCATGACGAAGGTCAGCGAGATCGTCCGGTCGACGTTGATGCCGAGCAGCGAGGCCATCTTGCGGTCCTGCTCGCAAGCGCGCTGGGCGCGGCCGAGCGAGGTGCGCGCGATGATCAGCGAAAAGGCCGTCATCAGGCTCACGGTCAGGACGACGATGATGATCTGCATATTGGACAGGGCGACCTGGAAGCCGTCCTTCTCCATCAGCACATATCCGCCGGAAATGATCGGCTGCAGCGGCTTGACGCGCGCGCCCTGGGCGATCTGGACGAAGTTCTGCAGGATGATCGACATGCCGATCGCGGTGATCAGCGGCGCGAGGCGGAAGGAGCCGCGCAGCGGCCGGTAGGCGATCCGCTCCACCGACCAACCCCAGACCGCCGTCAGCACCATGGCGACGACAAGGACCAGGATGAGAGCCAGGATCACGAGTGCGACCGACGACAGCCCGAGGACGCCGAGGGCGGTGATCGTGATCAGCGCGATGAACGTGCTCAGCATGAAGATTTCGCCGTGGGCGAAATTGATCATGCCGATGATGCCGTAGACCATCGTGTATCCGATGGCGATCAGGCCGTAAATGGAACCGGTTGTGATTCCATTGATGAGCTGCTGGACAAAATATTCCATGCGCCGGCTGGTCCCCTCTCGTTCCTTCGACGGCTCCATTTGGCCGACTTTTTATTCAGGACTTGTCGATCCGGGGCCCGCTGGGAACGGGCCGACCGGATTGTACGGGCCGGGACAGAGTCTTAGCAACGCGCCGCCATTGTGACAATCGCATAAGTTAGCCTTGGCGATGAATTCATAGGCGTGCCCTTTCAAAGCCTGTCCGGTGCCCCATTTCTGGCCGCACTGGCGGCTTCGGCGCGGTTTGCTGTTGCTTCGCCGGGGGCGACGAGGCAGTTTGCCGGCCGCTCTACCGAAATCATGCGAAAGCCAGACGAGACGTGACGCAGAACCAGACCGCACAACGCCCGGCAGCCGGCGCCATCGACGCCAAGACCTTTCGCGAGGGGATGAGCCGCATTGCCTCGACGGTGCATATCGTGACGACGGATGGCGCTGCCGGCCGCGCCGGCCTGACGGTCACGGCGATGACGCCGGTGAGCGACGAGCCGCCGACCCTTCTCGTCTGCATCAACCGCCTCAGCACCACCAATTCCATCCTGCGGCGCAACGGCGTCTTTGCCGTCAACGTGCTGCCGGCCGGTGCGGACGACCTTTCCAACGTCTTTGCCGGCCGGGACGCGGCCGCCGGTGCCAAGCGGTTCGAACACGGCACCTGGAGCACCGGGGCGACCGGCGCACCGCTGCTTGCCGGGGCACGCGTCTCGTTTGACTGCCGGATTACCGACATCCACGACGTCGGCACGCATTCGATCGTCATCGGTACCGTGGTCGGGGCGCAGCTCGGGGCGCGCGGCGCGGCGCTTGGCTATATCGATCGCGACTATCGCGATCTCTAGCGCGGAGCCGGCGGAACCGACCGGCCCGGCAGGGCCTATCGGCAAAAAAGAAGGCTCCCGGACCGATGCGATCCGGGAGCCTTTTTGTTGCCGCCGCGAGGCGGGCGAAGCTTACTGCTTGGGCTGCTCGGCCGGAGCCGGAGCCTGCTGCTCGAGAAGGCGCTTGCGGGCGTCCTCGGCGCGCTTCTGCAGTTCGTCCTGCAGCTTCTCCTGCTGGGCCTCGAGCTCCTTGGTGTCCATCGGCGCACCGTCATAGGACTTGGTGAAGCCGGAGAGCGTCAGCTTGAAGGAGACGCCGCGCGCCTGCTGGTTCAGCGTCGTGATCGACAGGTCGGTGCCCTTCTTCATCGCGGCGATGAAGTTGTCGTCGACCGGGATCTCGGCGTAGCAGCGATCCGGGAAGCAGATGGCATACTTGCCCGGAACCTGCTTGCCGTCGTCGATCTGCACGCGCAGGCCCGGCTGCAGCAGCATGATCGTCGGCACGAACACCGAGAGCACCTTCTGGGCGTCGCCCTTGATCTCGCGGATGGCGACGGAGGCGAGGAACTGGCCGGTCTCGGCGCGGATTTCCTGCGCGACGACGCACACTTCCTTCTTGGCCTTCGGGTCCTCGCCGCAGACCTTCAGCCACGCCGGCTGATCCTTGGCCGCATCGCCAGCCGGAGCGGCAGGCGCCGCCGGAGCCTGCTGGGCCACGGCCGCACCGAGGGAAAGCGCCAGCGCCGAAGCCGCCGCGAAAGTCGCGATCGCGCCCCGGCCCACGCGGCCACCAATAATCCGATCAAAATTCGACATATCCTGTCCTCTGCCTGTTGCCCGGGTAGCTGCGGGGCTCCGGTCGGCGGCGGCATCATCTTCGGTCAGCCGTGCCGTTTCTTGAAAAACGCGCGGAGCTTGTTGCGCATCAATTGCGGCGAGATGGTGACCCATCACGCCCGACACCCGTTCCTTAGCGTTCTTTTTGCCGGGATGCCACCAGTTCCATCGTCGCGGGCGATGGATCGGCGGATTTCGCGGCTGTGGTAACATCCTGAACTGACGAATCAATGAGCTTCGGGAGGAGAGCGGGTGAAGGGTTTCGCCGCGCCGACGGTCAGGATTACCTATCGACTGCCGGCTCTCGCCGCCGCGGCGGCCCTTGCAGGCCTGATGCTCGCCGCCGGACCGGGCATGGCACCTGCCGTCGCCGAGCCGGCACATGCCATCGCCATGCATGGCGAGCCGGCCCTGCCCCCGGGCTTCGAGCGCTTTGCCTATACCTCGCCCGACGCCCGCTTCGGCGGCCGTGTCACCTACGCCTCGATCGGCTCGTTCGACAGCCTCAACCCGCTGATCGTCAAGGGAAACGCGGCGCAATCGCTGCGCGGCTACGTCTATGAGAGCCTGATGGCGCGGGCGCTCGACGAGCCGTTCACGCTTTACGGCCTCATCGCCGACAGCGTCGAGACGCCGCCGGACCGCTCGTCGGTGACCTTCACCATCGACCCGCGCGCCCATTTCTCGGACGGCCATCCGATCACCTCGGCCGACGTGCTCTTTTCCTGGAAGCTCCTGCGCGATCACGGCCGGCCGAACCATCGCTCCTATTATTCCAAGGTGTCGAGCGCCGAGGCGCCGGACGAGCGGACCGTCCGTTTCGTCTTCGATGCCGCCGGCGACCGGGAAATGCCGCTGATCATGGGGCTGATGCCGGTGCTGCCGGCGCACCTCGTCGATCCGGAGACCTTCGAGCAGACGACGCTGACGCCGCCGGTCGGCTCCGGACCCTACAAGCTCGTCGACCTGAAGCCGGGCGGCAGCCTGACCTATCAACGCGATCCGGACTACTGGGCCGCCGGTCTCGGGGTTTCGGCCGGGCTCTACAATTTCGACGAGATCCGGATCGAATATTACCGCGACGAGAACTCGCTGTTCGAGGCGTTCAAGAAGGGGCTCGTCGACGTCATGCTCGACGAGGACCCGACCCGCTGGGCAACGGGTTACGACTTTCCCGCCGCCGCCGACGGCCGCGTCGTCAAGGACACCTTCACCGACGGCACGCCGAAGGGCATGACCGGCTTCGTCTTCAACACGAGGCGGCCGATCTTTGCCGACGTGCGGGTGCGCGAAGCGCTGGCGGCGCTTTTCGACTTCGAATGGGTCAACCACACCTATTTCTTCGATGCCTACCGGCGGACGGCGAGCTATTTCGAGGCATCGGAACTCTCCGCCCGCGGCCGGGCGGCAGACGCGGCGGAGAAAGCGCTGCTCGCCCCCTTCCCCGATGCGGTTCCGGCCGACGTCATGGACGGCAGCTACGAGCCGATGGCGACCGACCGGTCGGGCCGCGACCGGGCGCCGCTGAAGAAGGCGATGGGGCTGCTTGGCGCCGCCGGCTACCAGATGAAGGACGGTCGCCTTGTCGACGCCGGCGGCGCGCCACTTTCCTTCGAGTTCCTGACGAAGACACGCGATCAGGAGCGCCTTGCCCTGGCCTTCAAGCGATCGCTGTCGCGGCTCGGGATCGACATCGCGATCCGCACGGTCGATTCGGCGCAGTACCAGCGCCGGCTGCAGGGCTTCGACTTCGATATGATCCAGTATTTCTGGCCAGCGTCGCTGTCGCCCGGCAACGAGCAGAATTTCCGCTGGAGCGTTGCCTCGGCCGATCAGGAAGGTTCGTTCAACTTCGCCGGAGCGCGGCAGCCGGCAACCGACGCGATGATCGCGGCGATGATCGCGGCGGAAAGCCGGGCCGACTTCGTCGACGCGGTGCGGGCGCTCGATCGCGTGTTGATCTCCGGCCACTACGTGGTGCCGCTGTTTCACCTGCCCGAGCAGCGCGTCGCGCGCTGGGCCCGCATTTCCCGGCCGGAGCGTTCGTCGCTCTACGGCTACGTCCTGCAATCCTGGTGGCATGCCGGCGAGGCCGGCAAATGATGCGTCGCATCGCGAGGGGGCAATCGTGATCCTGTCGAACGAAAAGCTGGCAGCCAAGTATGTCGCCGAGGGTGTCTGGGGGCGCGTGACGCTCGACGCGCTGCTGCGCCGAAATGCGCAGACGATGCCGGGCGAGACGGCGCTCATCGAGACCGACGGCGCCGGCAAGATGGTGCGCAGCCTCACCTATGCCGAGCTCGAAGAGCAGATTGCCGGCCTTTCCGGCTTCTTCACCTCGGTCGGCCTGAAGCCGGACATGTATGTCGTCGAGCAGTTGCCGGTCGGTGCGGAGGCTCTGATCGCGCTGTTCGGCACCGTGCGCGCCGGCCTCATCTCCGTGCCGGTGTCGCCGCTGCTCGGCGAGGCCGAGCTCACTGCCGTTGCCGCGGCGCTGTCGCCGAAGGCGCTCTTGACGACGGCCTCTGACGGCCCTGCTGCCGCCGAGCGCATGCGCCACCTTGCCGCCGACAGCTTCAGCGTCCGCTTCGTCTGCGCCTTTGGCGAGGAGGTGCCGGACGGCGTCGTGCCGCTCGACCTCATCATCGGCTCGCCGGAGCTTGCCGATCCGGCCAATTCGGCAGCGATCGTGCGCAAGGGCAACGGCGCCGACCACATCGCCACAGTTTCCTGGTCCGAGATTGCCGAGGGCGCGGCACCGATCGCCCGCAGCCACAATCACTGGATTTCCGCCGGGCTCATGCATCTCGTCGCGGCGCGGCTCGAGAAAGGCTGCCGGATCTTCAGCCCGTATCTGCCGACCGGCCTTGTCGGCCTCTCGGCGGCGGTCGTGCCCTGGCTTCTGACCGGCGGCACGCTCGTCCTGCATCGCTTCGACGGCCTCGCCGGGCTTGCCGCCGCCATTTCCGAGACCGCCCCCGACTATGCGCTGATGCCTGCCGGCCTCGAGGGCGCCCTCGCCGGTCGTCTCGGCAGCGAGCATCCGGCAATCGGCCTCGTCCATAATGACCCGGCTGCGGCGCGCGGCGCCAAGGGCTGGCAGGGCGCCGTCGTCGACATCGACCGGATCGGCGAGATCATCGCGGTGCCCCGATATCGCGACAGCGCCCCGGCGGCGGCATTGCCGCTCGGCCGGATCGGCGCGGCCTTCGGGGCCGGCTCCGTTGGCTTCCTCGAGACGCGCCTGCGCGGTTTTGCCCGCAAGGCCGGAACTGTCGCGGCTGGCGACAGCTTCAGCGATGGCGAGCTCGTCCTGCGCGGACCGGCTGTTCCGGATGCCTCGCTCGGCCTTTCCGAGGGTAATGGCGGGCCGACGATCGACACCGAGGGCTTCCTCCATTCCGGCCTTGTCGGCCGCCTCGCCTCGGCCGAGCCGGCGACATTCCAGCTTGCCGGCCCGGTCGGCGACCTGCTCGTCGTTGCCGGCACGCAGGTGCGCGCCGCCGATCTCGACCGGATCTATGCCGAGCACGAGGCCGTGGCCGCCGCCGCCGCCGTCGTCGTGCCGGATGCGATTGCCGGATCGCGGCTGCGGGCAGCGATCGTGCTGCAGCCCGGCCGCAATCTCAGCCTCGAGGAGTTTTCACGGTGGCTGTCGGCGCGCGGTGTCGCAGCGCACAAGATTCCGATCGGGCTGACCATCGTCGAGCGCCTGCCGCGTGCAGACAACGGCAAGATTGCACGGACGATCGCGACGAGACCTGCTGCCGCCGCATGATTTTCATGCCGGCCGGAGTTGTTTTTCAGCAAAAACGGCCGGCAAAAAACCTGATCTTTACCGGCAGCCGACACTATTGCGGAACGTTTCACGGCAACGCCATGAGGTTTCCGCAATGTCACAGTCGGCCCGCGTTCTGGTAATCGACGAGGGGATTACCGCCGAGCGCTCGCGCATCTGGAGCGATCTCGACCAGTTCGGGTTCGAGACGACATCCTGCGCACCGGCCGACGTGCCGCTCATCGGCGCGGCCGAGCGGCCGGACGTCATCGTCGTCGACGGCCGCTCCGGCGCCAGCGTCCGCGAGTTCACCAGCCTCAGCCGCATCGGCAGCGACAACGCACCGCCGCCGGCGATCCTCTTCCTTGCCGCCGATGGCGACGAGGCGAGCAGCCGGGCGATCGGCGCCGGGCGGGTGCTCTATCCGCCGGTCGAGCCGGGCCGGCTGGCGCTCAGCCTTTCCACCCTTCTGCGCCAGAACGCACTTGAGCAGGAAATCGGCCGCCGGATCGCCGCTGCCGAGCGAATCGGCCTTGCCACGCGCCTGACGCCGCCGGCATCGGACGCGGCAACGGGCGCGAGCGTCCTCGTCGTCGGCGTCGGCCGGACCTTCCTCAAGATCGAATCCAGCCTTTCCTGCTTTGCCGAAGTGTTCGGCGCGCTCTCCATCGACCAGGCCGAGAGCTATCTCAACGCCGCGACGTTCGATGCCGTCGTCATCGAGCCGTCCATCGATTTCGACGATGCCATCGCGTTCGTCGCCGATATCCGTCGCAATCCGCGCGTCGCCACGCTGCCGGTGGTGATGCTGCTCGATCCGAATTTCATGATGGGCCTGCGCGAGGCCTATGCGGCCGGCGCGACGGACGTCATGCCGACCTCGTTCAAGGCCGACGATTTTGCCGTGCGCATGGCCGTGCATGCCGGCGAGGTTCATGCCCAGCGCGACCTCTATGCCACTGTGCGGGCGCTCGGCGCCGATCGCGCCGCCGGCCAGGACGACGGCCGCTATCTCGAAGCCTATCTCGAAATCGCCACCGAGCAGTCACGCGTCTCGGGCGCGCCGGTGCATGTCGCCACCGTGACGGTGTCCGGCCTTCCGGCGATCGGCCTTGTCCATGGCGAGGCGGTGGCAAACGCGGCCTGCGACCAGGTGGCGACGATCCTCGAGCGGCTTGCCCGGGCGGAAAACCTCATCGCCCGCCTCGACCGCTCGCATTTCGCCCTCACCTTCGTCGGGGCGCCGGTCGAGGCCGTCGAGACCGCGGTGACCCGCATGGCTGCCGTCATCCGCCTGACGCCGCTCGGCTTTGGCGAGGATGAAAGCCTGATGATCGACGTCGACGCGGCAATCGCGACGCTGCGTCCCGGCGAGCCCGGTCTTGCCGCCGTGGAGCGGGCACTCGCCATCACGCAGGGTTGATTTCGGCGGCGGCTTGCCATCCGGCTATCCTCTGGCGCCAGCGCGAGGACAGCCCATGAGCGAACGCCCCCGGATCACCGTCGACATCGTTTCCGACGTCATGTGCCCGTGGTGCTATGTCGGCAAGCGCCGCTTTGCCAAGGCGCTTTCGGCGCTGCCGGACCTTGACGTCGACGTCAACTGGCGGCCGTTCCAGCTCGATCCGACGCTGCCGCCCGAGGGCATCGACCGGCGCGACTATCTCGAGCGCAAGTTCCGCGATCCCGACCGCATCGCCGCCATGCATGACGCCCTCGCCGCCGCCGGGGCCGCCGAGCGGATTCCCTTCGCCTTCGACAGGATCAGCCGCTCGCCGAACACGCTCGACGCACACCGGCTGATCCTCTGGGCAAGCGCCAGCGGCGCCGGCGAGGCGATGGTCGAGCGGCTGTTTTCGCTGTTCTTCTGTGAAGGGGCCAATATCGGCAGCCAGCGCGTGCTCGTCGAAGCGGCGCGCGGGCTCGGCATGCGGGCCGACAAGGTCGCGATGCTGCTCGCCGGGGACACGGACCGCGAGGCCGTTCGGCGCGACATCACGCGGGCGCGGCAGCTCGGCATCTCGAGCGTTCCAACCTTCATCGTCGAGCGGAAATACGCGATCGTCGGGGCGCAGACGCCGGACTTCATCGCCGAAACGCTGCGTACCGCCGCCCGCGAGACCGCTGGCGCGCCCCCGGAAACACCAGGGGGCGGCGCCGATGGCACCGCCCCTCAGTGTTCCTAGGCCTTCGGTGCCCGTCGGCCGCGGTCAGGCGGCCTTGATGCGCTTCAGGAATTTCTGCACCTCGTCCTGCAGGTGCGTGGCGCTGCCGGCAAGGCCGTCGGCCGCATCGACAAGGTGGCTCGCCATCTCGCCGGAGCGGACCGCATCCTCGCGGACGCCGCCCATTTCGTTCGCCACGGTCGAGGTGCCGTCGCGGGCAACATCGGAGCTGCGGGCAATCTCGTTGGTCGCCGCCGACTGCTCCTCGACGGCCGCGGCTATCGAGGCGAACACATCGCTGACCTGGCTGCTCGAATCGTTGATCTCGTCGATCGCCGTTGCAGTCTTGGCGGTGATGTCCTGAATGGCGCCGATCTGGTTCTCGATTTCCTCGGTGGCCTTGGCCGACTGGCCGGCCAGATTCTTGACCTCGGACGCAACGACCGCGAAGCCGCGGCCCGCCTCGCCGGCGCGGGCAGCCTCGATGGTGGCGTTGAGGGCGAGCAGGTTGGTCTGCTCGGCAATCGCCTTGATGAGGTTGACGATGGCGCCGATGCGCTCGGCGGTCTCGACGAGCTGGCCGACGACGGCCTTGGTCTCGACGGCGCGGGTGCGGGCGCTCTCGGCGGTGGTGTTGGCCATGGAGATCTGGTGCACGATCTCGGCGATGGAATTGCTCATCTCCTCGGTCGCGGAGGCGACGCTGGAGACGTTGTGACTGGCGCTCTCGGACGACTCGGAGACGCTCTGGGCGCGCCGGCGGGTGTTGTCGGCCATCGCCTCCATCTGCTTGGCGTTCTGGCGCATGTCATCGACAGCCCGGCCGATGGTCGTCGACACCTCGCCGATCGAGCGGTCGAAATCGGACGCGACCTTGTCGAGGGCAGCCTTCTTGTCGCGGCGGCCGGCCTCGAAATAGACGTCGATCGCCAGATCCATGTCGAGCATCGCGGCCTTGACGAAAGCGGCAGCCATCCGCTTGCGCATTTCACCGGACTGTTTCTGACGAGCATGCCGCCGGAGAACTTCTCGTCGAGGAGGGCCAGCACGCGGACGATGACGTAGTTGTAGCCGCCGATATACCAGCGCGGCTCAAGGCCAAGGCGGGCATGCACCTCGCCGATCCGGGTCACCGACGCCGCATAGTTCGCGTCGAAATTGCCATCGAAAAGCAGCGCCCAATGCTTCTCCTGCTTCGAGGCAGCATGCTTCATCTGGTCGGGATTGCTGAAAAACCGTTTTGCCTCGGGAAACCTGGAGATGTGCGCATAAAAGCTGTCGAGAATTCCCGGCAGTTCACCCGCCAGGATGGCCTTGACGGCCCGAAGCGCTTCCTTCTCCTCATGGCTGATCTGGAGGAAGGCCACTCTCGTTTCGATATCGTCGGACATGCTCGATCCCTAAAAGCTGCGTACCATTCGCAAAATAGAAACCCGCCGAAAATAAACAATGTCTTAATTTAATATTTCTGAATACCATCAGAACAATCAATCAATTTCACCTAAACATAAATATTTATCCAATCGATTGGAAATCACTTAAACATAAACACTGCGCATGAAAAAAGTCGATTTAATGATTTGTGCGCGGCGATTTCATTTCGAACCAGACGGATGAAAACGTTGAACGGGCCGCAACCCGTGCGCCCGCCGCAATTTTTATCATGAAATGCCTATTTCTTGACCACTCGCACAAAATACTGATGGCGATATTCAACACCGGCAGCCGGACAGAAAGCCTGGGCGAGACGGTTCGGACTGGTCAACGCTTCCGAAAAAGACGCGTAGAAACAATCCCGTAACACAATCAGTCAGGGAAACACCCTAAGCTGGCAAATCAATCGCCATTCAACGCGGACAGCACCGAAAAATCGCTGCGACGCAACAATCCGCGAGATGATGCAATTCCAGAAACGGGTGTGTTTTTCAGACGGTACGGCAGGGGAACGCCGTAAGCCGGGCGCCGGTTCGCTGATGCCGCGCCTTAGACCAAAGTAAAACGGCCGCGGATTTCTCCGCGGCCGTCGAATTTCGTGTAGAAGCCGTTCGGCCGATCAGTACTTGCGGACGATCGGCTCGGCGGCGGCCTTCGGCGCACCGAAGCGGTAGACGTAGCCGAGGGTGACGTCGATCTGGCTCATCTCGAGGTCGATGCGGTGAGCCGGGTTGCCGAAGCCGGCCATTTCGCCGCCGGAAACCTTGGCAACCGGCATGTAGGCCGCGGCGAGCTCGATCGAGTGCTGCTCGTTGAAGTCATACTTCAGACCAGCGGTGATGTGGTGCTGGATAACGCCCGGAGCGAGGATGTTGAACATCACGTCAGCCGACTTGACCGGCTGGGTGTTGTAGGAATAGCCGGCGCGGACGGTGAGCGCATCGGTGGCATTCCACTCGACGCCGAACTTGAAGGCATCGACGTCCTTCCAGCCGAAGCCGGCGCCATTCGAGCCGCCAAGGCAGGACGCGGCGTTGCCGCCCATGCAGGCCGCCAGATTGCCCATCGGGTTACCGACGGCACCGACCGAATTGTAGAAGATGTGCTTCCAGTCGGCCATGACGGTGACGGTGTCGGTGACGTCATAGGCGACGCCGACAGTGACGTTGCCCGGGATGTCGAAATCGCCGCCGTCGGCGAACAGGCCCTTGTACTTGTCGAACTCGGTCATCCAGATCGGGGTCTGGCCGGCGAGGCCGACACGCATGCGCGGGGTGACCTCGAGCTCGATACCAGCGCGAACGCCGACACCGTAGGAGTAGGAGTTCTCGCCGCTGGTCAGCGAGGCGGCGTTGTTGGACACGCCGGCGAAGGCGCCGAGGCCACGGGCCGAGAAGCGCTGCACGGCGAACATCGGGGTGACACCGACCGAGACCGCGCCCATGTCGCGGGCGTAGGTGACGCCCATGATCATCTGGTTCAGGTCAACGCCGGCCTTGCCCGCGCAGAAGGGACCGAAGTTCGGCGCGCCACCGCAGCCGTTCGGCGGCGGGATGAGGCCACCGGCGGCATTCTTGTAGGTGGTGTTCATGCCGCCATTGCCGATCATCATGAAGCGATCGCCGACTGATCGTCGAGGGCATAGGAAATGGCGAAGTCTCGGCACGGCGAAGATGTCGTTGCTGCTGTCAACCTTGCCGGTGGTGGTGAAGCCCGGAACGGTGCCGCCGGTGAACTTGCGGTCCGGCGAGAACAGCGAGAAAGCCGCGTTCACCTGGCTGCCGACATGGGCAAGACCGGCCGGATTGACGGCCTGGGAGGTCGCGTCGGTGGAGATCGGCGACGCCGGCGCCGCCAAGGGCCTTCTGACGGGCGCCGTAGCCATGCTGGAAGTAGCCTTCCGTGGCCAGGGCCGACGTCATCATCAGCGTCAGCATCGAGCCGGCAAGCGCCGGAACGAGAGTTTTCTTCGAGACCATGCTATTCCCCCACATGACGCGCATTTTGCGATCTGTTTTATTTTCGAACTTTCGAAAGTTCAAAGTCCCGCGTTCTTCTTGGCAACCGTCCCGCCATCAAGTCTTCGCCCCGGCCGGACTGCATTCCAATCCGAACGCGTCGAATGGAATGCTAATGTTTCGCGGGATTCTTGGAGGAAGTCTACCGGCGCGGATGTGCGACAGCCCATTTCGTATGCGGGAAACCTAATTCGCCGAACACATGTAACTCTTTTGCCACAGTTTTGCCGCAACTCACAAAAGGGCGCCGAACCCCCTGCCCTGCGCCCGAAGGTCACGGTGCCGGCGGGGTTGACCGGGCCGGGCGGCGCGCCTAGTCTCCGGCCCGTATCGAAGCACGCTTGAAGGAAACGGCGCGGACATGCGCGGAATCATTCTCGTAATCGAAGGGCGCACCATCGACGTGGCGAACTGACGCCGCGGCGAAAGATGGTGCGCAGACCGAGGGGCCCGAAAGGCCCCTTTTTTATTGGCCGTGTTCGCGATAGGAACGAGCGGCATCGAAATCTAAGGTGGACGGGCGATGACACGGGAAATGACTGGCGCCGAAATGATCATCCAGGCGCTGATCGATCAGGGCGTCGAGGATCTGTTCGGGTATCCGGGCGGCGCGATCCTGCCGATCTATGACGAGCTCTATCAGCAGGACAAGATCCGGCACATCCTGGTTCGGCACGAACAGGGCGCCGGCCACGCGGCCGAGGGCTATGCCCGCTCGACCGGCAAGGTGGGCGTTGCGCTCGTCACCTCCGGTCCGGGCGCGACCAACATGGTGACCGCCCTCACCGATGCGCTGCTCGATTCCATCCCGATGGTCTGCCTCACCGGCCAGGTGCCGACGCATCTCATCGGCAATGACGCCTTCCAGGAGTGCGACACCGTCGGCATCACCCGCCAGTGCACCAAGCACAACTGGCTGGTCCGGCGCATCGAGGACCTGCCGCGGATCCTGCACGAGGCCTTCTACGTCGCCAAGACCGGCCGTCCGGGCCCGGTCGTCGTCGACATTCCGAAGGACGTGCAGTTCGCGACCGGCACCTATGTCGGCCCGAAGAACATCCAGCACAAGACCTACCGGCCGCGCGTCAAGGCGGAGACGGCTTCGGTCAAGGCTGCCGTCGAGCTGATGGCCAAGGCCAAGAAGCCGATTTTCTATACCGGCGGCGGCGTCATCAATTCCGGCCCCGAGGCGAGCCACCTGCTGCGCGAGCTGGTGCGGCTGACCGGCTATCCGATCACCTCGACGCTGATGGGTCTTGGCGCCTACCCGGCCTCCGACAAGCAGTGGCTCGGCATGCTGGGCATGCACGGCACCTACGAGGCGAACCTTGCCATGCATGACTGCGACGTCATGATCTGCATCGGCGCCCGGTTCGACGACCGCATCACCGGCCGGCTCGACGCCTTCGCACCGAACTCGAAGAAGATCCACGTCGATATCGATCCGTCGTCGATCAACAAGAACGTCCAGGTCGACATTCCGATCGTCGGCGATGTCGCCTACGTGCTCGAGGACATGATCCGCCTGTGGCGGTCGTCGGCGTCGCAGCCCGACAAGGCGGCGATCGGCGACTGGTGGAAACAGATCGAGAAATGGCGGGCGCGCAAGTGCCTTGCCTATACGAAGCGGCGCGACTCGATCATGCCGCAGTATGCGATCGAGCGGCTCTATGCCCTCACCAAGGGCAAGGACATCTTCATCACGACGGAAGTCGGCCAGCACCAGATGTGGGCGGCGCAGTTCTTCGGCTTCGAGGAGCCGAACCGCTGGATGACGTCGGGCGGCCTCGGCACGATGGGCTATGGCCTGCCGGCGGCGATCGGCGTGCAGGCGGCGCATCGGAACAGCCTCGTCGTCGATATCGCCGGCGACGCCTCGGTGATGATGACGATCCAGGAGATGTCGACGGCGGTCCAGCATGGACTGCCGGTCAAGATCTTCATCCTCAACAACCAGTACATGGGCATGGTGCGCCAGTGGCAGCAGTTGCTGCACGGCAATCGCCTGTCGCATTCGTACATGGAGGCCATGCCCGATTTCGTGAAGCTTGCCGATGCGCTCGGCTGCCACGGCATCCGGGTCGATCATCCGGACCAGCTCGACGACGCCATCCTCGAGATGATCGAGGTGAAGAAGCCGGTGCTGTTCGATTGCCGGGTCGTCAACCTGGCCAACTGCTTCCCGATGATCCCGTCGGGCCGGGCCCACAACGACATGCTGCTGCCGGACGAGGCCAGCGACGAGGACATCGAGAACGCCATCGGCGACGACGGCAAGATCATGGTCTGAGGGCGGGTCCGCCTCGGCGGATCTTTCCTTCACGGGAACACGAGGCGCCGGGTGCTGGGCAATCTTCGCCCCCGGCGCGGTGAGGAGCGGGCAAGGACATGTCGTCCTATCTCAACTTTCTCTTCCGCCTGCGCTTTCTGATGCTGCTCGGCTCGGTCGGCGCGATCTTCGGGTCGCTGCTGATGTTCTGGGTTGGCGGGCTGCACCTCGTGGAGGCGGCGCACGCCCTGCTCAGCCATGCCGAGGGCGCCGAGACGCGGGTCGTCGTCTTCGTCCTCGAGGCGGTCGACGCGTTCCTGTTCGGCATCGTTCTCGTCATCTTCGCGGTCGGCATCGCCGTCGGCTTCGTCGTCCGGCTCGGGCCGGACACGGCGCGCACGCTGCCGAGCTGGATGAAGATCGACGGCGTCGGGCAACTGAAGCAGATCCTCGCCGAGGTCGTCATCGTCGTCCTCATCGTCATTTTCGCCCGCCTCGTCGTCGAGGCGCGCGGTGAGTTCAACTGGACCATCCTGGTCCTGCCGGTCTCCGTCCTGCTCATTGCGATCGCGATCCGCGTGCTCGGGCTCGACGACGGACACGGCTCCGACAATTCCGCAGATGCCGGCAAGGGCATCGAACACCCGGGAGAACATTGAGATGAACCAGCCAGCTTCGGCCTATTTCCTCGTGAACCGGTCCGACGAACCGGAGACGCACACGCTGTCGGTGCTGGTCGACAACGAGCCGGGCGTTCTGGCCCGGGTGATCGGCCTGTTCTCCGGTCGCGGCTACAACATCGAGTCGCTGACCGTGTCGGAGACCGAGCACGAGAAGCACCTGTCGCGGATCACCATCGTGACGACCGGTTCGCCGATGGTCATCGAGCAGATCAAGAACCAGCTCGCCCGCCTCGTGCCGGTGCACAAGGTCATCGACCTGACGACCTCCGGCGCGGCGATCGAGCGCGAGCTCGCCCTCGTCAAGGTGCGCGGCAAGGGCGACCAGCGGGTCGAGGCGCTTCGTCTCGCCGATGCGTTCCGTGCCCGGGTCATCGACGCGACGACCGAGAGCTTCGTCTTCGAGATCACCGGCAAGGGCGACAAGATCGACCAGTTCGTCCTGCTGATGCAGCCGCTCGGCCTTGTCGAGGTGGCGCGTACGGGCGTTGCCGCGCTCAATCGCGGCCCGGACGGGATGTAAGGTCCGAACGCACCTGACACGAAGAAACCGCCCTCGCCGGGCAACCGGCGGGGGTTTTGTTTGCCGTGCAATTGTTTCCCTACAGAAACACTTGATACTCAGCCGGCTATTCCTTTCCCGACATAGCAACACCCAGTCCGAGCAAAAAGAAACGATTGAATAATAATCATTTTCTATCTTTTCTTAACAAGTGGTCGGTAATCTCATCCCCCGTTGCTTCCTTCCTGATTGGCAAGATCCAGACAAAGTGATCGCCGCCTGCCCGTCGGGCCCTCGCCCGACTGCGCTGAACCCTCCGGGCCCGGTGCATCGTCCCGGGCGGGCTGCCAGCCGGGAGCAAGGGAGCCGTCCATCGGGGGGGCAATGCATGCGTTCGCTGACTTCTTACCTTGGCCTCGTGGCTGCGGTCGGCCTGCTTTTCCAGTCGTCCGCGGCGCTTGCCGCCGGCAAGGCGTTTCAGGTGCCCGACCTTGGCCGGGCCTGCCTGCCGGTCGAGGGGCGGATGGACCCGGATCGCACGGTGGCCTGCCATTGCCCGCCGAAGGAGCTCTGCCCGAAGACCAAGGCCGAGTTCGACGCAGCCAAGACCCTGCCGCCGAACATCGCGCACATCTGCTGCGACGTCGAGGAATCGGTCGAGGGCTGCAATGTGGCGATCTTCGTCGACTCCTACGTCTCCTGTCCGCGGATGTGGTACAAGAAAAGCTATACCGTTCCGATGTGCCTGCAGGTGTCGGCACGCGCCGATCAGGACCCTGCCGTTCAGGCGGCCCGCGAGGCGGCAGCGACGATCTACAACGCCTGCATGGCGATGGTATCCCCGAACATCATCGACCGGCTGAAGAGCTCGAAGAGCTTCATCAAGAAGTACGGCACACGCAATGTGAGCCAGTACCTGAACCTGGCAAATGCCGAGGCCGACTGTCGGCAGCAGGCCGCGGCCGCGCTTGGCCTTGGCCTCGACAACAACGAGCGCAAGATGCTCGAAGCGCGCGTTGCCGACCAGGCCGTCAAGGTGGCCGCCGAGCAGCGCAGCAAGGTGACCCGCGACTATCGGGCCACGGTCGATGCTTCGGACCAGTATCACGCCGACAACATCCTGTCGGTGACGCTTGACGGCGCCCTGCAGTGCACCGAGCGGCTCGAGAACGAAATCTGCCTTTCCGGCAACGAAAACGACGGCTCGTGCAAGGACTGCCTTGCGCCGGATACGGCCGTCTCGATGGCCGACAAGCGCACCCTGCCGATGACTGAAATCAAGGTCGGCGACGAGGTGCAGTCGACCTATGACCGCATCGCCAGGGTCGAGGAAGTCATCATCCTGACCTGGCCGGAGCTCAATCTCTACTCCATCAATGGCGGCAGCCTGCAGCTCACGGCGGACCATCCGGTCATGACCAAGGGCGGCTGGCGGGCAGTCGACTACAACGCCGAACTCGGCGTGTCGGTCCGGCGCTACAAGCTGTCGAACGTTCCGACGCTCAAGGTCGGCGACGTTCTCATTACCGACGGCGGCGAAGTCCCGGTCGAGAGCATCGAGGCGCTCGAGACCAGAACCGACGCCAAGACCTACAACCTGCGCCTCACTGGCGGCGACGGGTTCTATGCCAACGGCATTCTCGTCAAAAGCCATTGAGCTGATCGCTGAGGCGCGGAGGTTCCCATGAACGGCATGTCTCGCATTCTGCAGAAATTCCTCAAGGCAGAGGATGGCAACGTCGTCCTCATTGCCGCCCTGATGCTTCCCGTCGTCGTTGGCGGCGTCGGTCTCGGCGTCGACCTGACGCGCTATCTCTCGGCCCGCTCGCAGGTGATGAACGCCGCCGATCAGGCCGCGCTCTCGGCCGTTGCCGTCGACGGCCAGGACCGCATCGCGGTCGCCCGCCGCTTCGTCGAACTCAACCTGCCCGATGGCGTCAATGGCGTGACGGTGAAGAACGTCGCGGTGCGCGACAACAGCGACAGCGGCGGCAAGATCGCCGTTGCCGTCGACGTGATCGCCGACATCGACACCACGTTCGGCGCGATCCTCGGCCTCGACAAGCTGACCATCGACCATACCGGCGAGGCAATGCGTCTGGTGCGCAATGTCGAGGTGGTGATGACGCTCGCCTCCGGCGGGACGATGTGCGCCAACAAGAACCGGACGCCGAACACCAACCAGCTCGTTCCCGGCGACGTGTTGATCGACCTCAAGCCCGATGCGTCGTGCAGCCACTTCAACACCATGAAGGATGGCGCCGACAAATTCGTCGAAATCATGCACCAGAATGAGGCCGTGGCGAACATCAAGGTCGGTTTCGTTCCGTATAACTACAAGGTGAAAATGCCGCGGCTGAACAACATTCCGCCGTCGATTGCCAAGAACGAACCGCAGAACTTCTACTCGGACGTTGCCGATGCCGAGCCGCTGTCAGAAGTCATCAGTCTGACCAGCAACCTGACGGCAGCGAAATCCGCAATTCAGGGCCTGTACCAGACGCCGGAAGGCACGGCCTGGACCCGCTCGAACCTTGCGACCCACGTTGCCGCGCTGATGCTCGACCCGAGCAAGACCAGCTATTTCAAAGGTGAAAAGCCGGCTGACTTCGACGATACAACGACCGAGAAAGTCATGATTTTGATGACTGACGGCGTCAATTCCGGCTGCTGCTTCACCAACTGGGAAGAAGGCAATTTCGACAACCAGTACGTCTATTTCTACAAGCCCGACAATGACGACCAGATTGGTCTTTGCACGGCGCTGAAAGAACAGGGCGTTCGAATTTTCTCCATTCTTCTCGATGTGCGCGAGGAAGACGAAGGCGGACGCGAAATCAACAACGTCTTTGCGCGCTGCGCCAGCGGCGCCTATTCCGAGACCGGCGTCTCGGAAGAGTCCGACGAGAAGCTGAAGTGTTCGCACAAGCAGAACTGCTACAACGTAGCCGATGACGATGAACTCTATCGCGCCTATGTCGACATCGCGCAGACGTTCTACATGCCCCGTCTGTCACAGTGAGGCGTGGAGCAGGTCTGATGCGGCAAACCTCGAGATTTAGACGGCGCGCAACACGCGGCATCGCCGATACCAGCAGCGCGAGCGCTGTCGAATTCGCCCTCGTTGCGCCGGTCTTCCTGTTTCTCATCTTTGCCACCCTCGAAGTCGGCTTCGTCATGTATCTGCGTTCGGCAGTCGAGGCGGCCACGCAGAACGCGGCACGAATGGCAATTACCGGGGACACCTACGGGAACAAAGGCGACCGCGAGGCTCTCATCAAGCAGTATCTTGAGAACAAGCTGTCGAATATCCTCTTTTCCTCGACGAAATACACCATCCAGACCGAGGTATACGACAGCATTGCCAATCTCGGCGGCGCCGGCCTGTCCCAGGCCGGCATGTCCCCTATGGCGGGCGCAACAACATCGTGAAATACACCGTCGCCGTCGACTACGACTTCATCATTCCGGCAATCGATTTCATTCCCGGTGCCGGCGAGAGCCTGAAGATCATGTCGACGGTGTTCGTGAAAAACGAGGCATTCTGATGCGCATCAGTCGTCCGTTCCGAAAGGACAACAGCGGCGTTGCGGCGATCGAGTTTGCCCTGATGCTGCCGCTTCTGGTTCTGCTGTTTCTCGGTTGCGCCGAAGGCTCGCAATACATCTACGCAAATCAGAAGCTGAAAAGCTCAACCTACAACATTCTCAACCTCGTCAACATGCAGGAAAATGTCTCCGTCGCGCAGCTTCAAGCAATTGCCGGCGTGATTTCCGAAGTTTCGCGGCCCGTCAACGTTGATCTCTCGACTGCAAAGGTCATCGTGACTGCGATGCAGCGCGACCTCGCCAACAAGAACAATTCGCAGTTCAAGAAGGCGTATGTTCACTGGCAGGAAGAGTTTGGCGCGTCGGGTCTCGGGGAATCGCAGTTCGCCTATGCTTCAGGCGGCAGCAAGGAAGACAATGCCCTGCCGGAGTCTGCGCTCAACGGCTTCTCTTTCGCCGAGGGCGACCAGATCATCGCTGTCGAGATCTTTGCGAAATACGATCCGTTGATCGAGTCGGAGGTTACCGACAGCCTGCTCGGCACCGATCGCTCGATGATGTATTTCCTCGCCAGCGCCCGGCCGCGAAAGGGCGCCTTCCAGTTCAAGCCGGACGAGATCCGATAGCCGCGATACCTGCCGACATGAAAGGCCCCGCAGGCATGCCCGCGGGGCCTTTTTCGTTCGCGATGCCTCGCTGCGCCGATCAGCTCGGCTTGATCATCATTTCCGGCCGCACGACGGCATCGAATTCCTCGGCGGTGACGAAGCCGAGCTTGACGGCCTCCTCGCGCAGGGTGGTGCCGTTCTTGTGGGCGGTCTTGGCGACCTTGGTGGCGTTGTCGTAGCCAATGGTCGGGGCGAGCGCGGTCACCAGCATCAGCGAGCGCGCCATCAGCTCGGTGATGCGCTGGGTGTTGGCCTCGATGCCGACGACGCAATTGTCGGCGAAGGAGACGGCCGCGTCGGCGAGCAGGCGGATCGACTGCAGCATGTTGTAGGCCAGAACCGGCTTGTAGACGTTCAGCTCGAAATGGCCCTGGCTGCCGGCGACCGTGATGGCGGTGTGGTTGCCGAACACCTGACAGCAGACCATGGTCATCGCCTCGGCCTGGGTCGGGTTGACCTTGCCCGGCATGATCGAGGAACCGGGCTCGTTTTCCGGCAGGTTGAGCTCGCCGAGGCCGGAGCGCGGGCCCGAGCCGAGAAGACGGATGTCGTTGGCGATCTTGAACAGCGAAGTGGCGATCGTGTTCATGGCGCCGTGGGCATAGACGTAGGCGTCATGGGCGGCGAGCGCCTCGAACTTGTTCGGCGCGGTCTGGAAGGCAAGGCCGGTGATCTCGGCGACCCTGGCGGCGAACGCCGTGTCAAAGCCGATCCTGGTGTTGATGCCGGTGCCGACCGCCGTGCCGCCCTGGGCGAGGTAGAGCAGATGCTCGAAGCCTTCCATCGCCCGCTTGATGCCGAGGCGGACCTGGGCGACGTAGCCGGAGAACTCCTGGCCAAGCGTCAGGGGCGTGGCGTCCTGGGTGTGGGTGCGGCCGATCTTGATGATGTCGGCGAAGGCATTGGACTTGGCCTGCAGCGCGCCGGCGAGATGATCGAGCGCCGGCACGAGGCGCCTGGCGATTTCCTCGGCAGCGGCGATGTGCATCGCGGTCGGGAAGGTATCGTTCGACGACTGGCCGCAATTGACGTGATCGTTCGGATGGATCGGCTTCTTCGAACCCATCGTGCCGCCGAGCATCTCGATGGCGCGGTTCGAGATCACCTCGTTGGCGTTCATGTTCGACTGGGTGCCCGAGCCGGTCTGCCAGACGACGAGCGGGAAGTTGTCGTCGAGCTTGCCGTCGATGACTTCCTGGGCGGCGGCGGCGATGGCATCGGCGAGATCGGGATCGAGGGCGCCGAGGTCCTTGTTGGCGAGCGCGGCGGCGCGCTTGACGATGCCGAGGGCGCGGACCAGCGGCTTCGGCATGGTCTCGCCGCCGATCTTGAAATTGCCGAGCGAGCGCTGGGTCTGCGCTCCCCAATACTTGTCAGCGGGAACCTCGAGAGGGCCGAAGCTGTCGGTCTCGGTGCGGGTCGCGGTCATCGTGTCGGATCCTCGTGATGCGGCAATGGATGATGGATTGCCGCACCTTTAGCACGGTGCGCCCGAGGACAAAATCCGGCCAAACGGCGATGGTTGGGGAGCTGTGAACGACGGAGCCTGCCGCCGCGCCGGCAATCGCGGACCGACCGGGTCAGCTCTTCTTGCGGAAGGCGTCAAGCGAGACGACCGAAGCGGTGACGTCGACCGGCTCGGCAGGGCTCTTTTCCCCGGCGCCCGCGTCGCCCTTCCCGGCTTCCGCATCATTGTCGGAGACTGCTTCCATCGCCTCCTCGATGGCGGCGACGGTCTCGGCGACTTCCTCGTCCTCTTCCTCGTCGGTATCAACGAGGCCGCCGGCGACCTCGAACTGCAGGCCGAACTGCACGGAGGGGTCAAAGAATCCCTTGATGGCGCTGAACGGCACGACGAAGCGCTCCGGAATGCCGCTGAACGACAGGCCGACGGAGAACTGCTCTTCCTCGACCTCGAGGTCCCAGAACTGATGCTGGAGGACGATGGTGATCTCCTCCGGGTACTGCGCCTTCATGCGCGGCGAAATGCTGACGCCGGGAGCCGTCGTGTCGATGGCGATGTAGAAATGATGCTCGCCCGGCAGGCCGGCGCGCGCCACCTCGGTCAGAACCTTGCGAATGACGCCGCGCAGGGCTTCCTGAGCGAGCACGTCGTAGCGGATAAGGTCTTCCGACATCAGCATCCTCACGCGGCCACGAATTTCTCCCCGGCCATCATCATGCGCGGGATCGCTCCCGCCTTCCCAATCCCCGAAACGAAAGTGGGGGCTTCTGTTGCCAGGTGCCCCCGAACCCCGCCTGACGGTGCTAACCGGCAGGACTTTGGATCGGTGTTTCAAACCGCATTACGCGGCCTGAGCAACCGGAGCATAGTTGTCGTTGGCAACTATAAGTTCGGCCCGATAACGGCGGAACCATGCCGGGCAAAAGTTCGACCTTTACACCCTCGTCGATCCTAGTTCGCCCCCGCCACAGCCCGCTTTCCTGCCAACTCATGAAAGCGGGTTCTGGTGGAGGCGCCGGGTACCGCCCCCGGGTCCGATAGGTTTATTCCGTCGACCGTTTATCGCCATAGCCGGCTTGCGCCGGCAGTCCGAATATAGGGGTGCGGTGTTCGAATTAAAAGCCTTCACGCATCGACGGCGTGCCGATCACATGAGGCCGAACCACCAGGCGGCAAGGCCGAGGAAGGCGCAGAAACCGACGACGTCGGTCACCGTCGTGACGAAAACGGCCGAGGCGATCGCCGGGTCGACGCCGAACTTGTCGAGCGTCAGCGGCACCAGAATGCCGGCAAGACCGGCCATGACGAGGTTGATCACCATCGCCGTCGCGATGACGCCGCCAAGGTCGCCGTTGTGGAACCAGAAGGCGGCGATGAGGCCCATGATGACGGCGAAAAGGATACCGTTGACGAAGCCGACGAAGGTCTCGCGCATGACGACGCGCATGACGTTGTAGGTGTCGATGTCGCGGGTCGCGAGAGCGCGCACGGCGACGGTCAGGGTCTGGGTGCCGGCGTTGCCGCCCATCGAGGCGACGATCGGCATCAGCACGGCGAGCGCCACCATCTGCTCGATGGTGCCGTCGAAAAGGCCGATGACGGTGGAGGCGAGAATCGCCGTGCCGAGATTGACCAGCAGCCAGGTGAAGCGGCTGCGGGCCGTCTCGAAGACCGAGTCGGAGATTTCTTCGTCACCGACGCCCGACAGGGCGCGCATGTCTTCTTCGGCCTCTTCCTGGATGACGTCGACGACGTCGTCGATGGTGATGATGCCGACGAGGCGTTCGGAATCATCGGTCACGGCGGCGGACACGAGGTTGTAGTGCCCGAACATCCGGGCGACGTCTTCCTGGTCCTCGGCGGCGTGAACGACGTGGCGCGTCTCGTCCATGATTTCGGAGACGCGGGTCGGCCGCTTGGCACGCAGCAGGTGGTTCAGCGAGACGGTGCCGAGCAGGCGGAAGCCGGGGTCGACGACAAAAATCTCGTAAAACTCGTCGGGCAGATCTTCCGATTCGCGCATGTAGTCGATGGTCTGGCCGACGGACCAGAACGGCGGCACGGAGATGAACTCGGACGACATGCGTCGACCGGCCGATTCTTCCGGATAGTCGAGGCTGCGCTGCAGGGCGATTCGTTCGGCAGCAGGCATCTGCGCCAGAATCTCGGCCTGCTCGGGCTCGTCGAGGTCCTCGAGAATGTAGACGGCGTCGTCCGACTCAAGCTCGCTGACGCCGGCGGCGACCACTTCGGACGGCAGCGTCTCGAGCAGTTTGACGCGCAGCGTCTCGTCGAGTTCGGTCAGGGCAGCAAAGTCGAAGTCGCTGCCGAGAATCTCGATAAGGCTGGCGCGGTCGGGCGCCTTCAGGGCTTCGATGAGGTCGGCGAGATCGGCTTCGTGCAGGTCTTCGGTGAGGCGCTTCAGCGCCTCGGCGTCGCCGCGATCGATTGCCTCGCTGACGGCATCAAGAAATACCTCGGAAATGCCGCCATGCTCTTCGTCATGGGTGGCGAGGTTTTCTTCCGCCACGGCGTCGATGGCGTCCCGGGTCTCGTCGAGCGTGTCGCCATTCCTTTCCTCGACCATCGCCCGCCCCCTCAAAACACCTGCCAACGCGGAACGAAACTATCCTTTTCCAATGTGAAAGCAATGGGGCAATCGCGCCGGAAAGGGGACGGAAAAGCCTCTCCGGCGCGTCACAGAACCTTCATGCCGGCATGGTTTCATTGCCGGCATGAATGTGTCTGAAAACGGCCCCGGATATTCGTTTGTCGACCGGCCGTTGCTGGTCTTCCTGCCGGCCGCGCTGTTCGCGGCCGGGGGCATCGCCTTTCTCATGCTCGGCTTCAGGGAGGCGGCGGGCGACGCGCCGGCGCTGACCGTTGCCGGCGTCACCGGCATGGCAATCGTGCTCCTTGCAGCGTCCGTCTGGATCGGGTCGCACGCCGAGGAAATCCGTGTCGACATCGACCCGGCGAGGCGGCGTGTGCGGCTGCAGGGGCGCCTGCTCTGGCGGCGGCGCGCGCACGTCTGGAGTTTTGCCGAGGTCGACGACGTCATTGCGGAAAAGCGCCGGGATGATGACGGCGACTGGATGTGGCGTCCGGCGCTGCTGCTGGCCGACGGCACGAGCGTGCCGATGATGGCGAACTGGCGCCATGACGAGCAACTCGTCACGGCAGTTCGCCAATCGGCGCGGCAGGCTCTCGGAAAAGGCTGAATTCAGACAAGCTTCCGGAGCAGAACCTCCGGAAGGCGGCGCCGGCCGGTCAACCGGCGTTGGCGGCGCGGCGCACCTTGAGGAAGCGGAAGGCGCGCTGGGCGTCGGCCTCGGAGAGCGCGGCGTACTGCTTTGCTTCCTTGCCGACCGCCGACTGCGGCAGGCGCAGTCGCTTGCGGCGCATCTCGGCGACCCGGAGGTAGGAGTCCTCGGACACGCCGAGCACCTTGCAGATCATGGCCAGCGGGCCGGGATCGTTGTTGAGGACGGCCTTGCCGACGCCGGCCTCGGGCACTTCGGCGAGCGAGGCGAGCGCCCAGCCGAGATCAAGCGCGCGATCCTGCCGGCAGATGAGATTGACGATGCTGTCGACGCGGCGCTTGCCGAGGCGCACTTCCTCGATCATCACGGAAACGCGGGCGCGCAGCGTCTCGCTTTCGGTGTTTTCCTGCTCGACGCGGGCAACCGCCGTCTTGGCGAGAACGGCGAGCGCCCGCTTGTCGATTTCCTTGCCTTCGTCTTCGAGGCGCTTCTTCAGCGCATCGGACATGACGGACATGAGCTGGCTGCGGGCTTCCTCCGGCATGTCCTTACGGCCGGCGAGAATTTCCTGCAGGGTCTCGTCGCCATCCGCCTTGGTGGCGAGCGTCTGGAAGCCGTAGTCGGAAAACTGGGCGCCGGCGTTGCGGGACACCGACTGGAGCACGTTGGCCGAACCGCGATCGACGAGGACGTCGGTCACCGAGGTCGAAAGCTCGGGACGCGTCGCAATCGCCATCATGTGCTCGTCGTTCTGCGACTGGGCAATCGCCACGAGATCGGCGTCGGTCAGCACCGATGACTGGCGCAGGATCGGGCCGGCAACGGCGATATCGTCGGAGGCGAGCTTGACCACCGCCGCATGCGGCGCGTTCTCGTGCGGCGCCAGGCGCTCGGCGAGCTCGATGCGGCCTTCGATCGAGACCTGATCGACGACCTTGACGACGATTTCGCCATACAGCATCTCGGCCGCCTCGTCGGGATCGACGCCGTCGGTGAGGTAAAGATCGGTGAGGGCCCGAAGCAGATCGCGACGCCTGTCGCTGCTGTCCTCGCGCGCCAGAGACGTCAACTGGTCCAGAAGATTTGCGTTTTCCATGACTCCACTCGGCGCGTTCTCGACCTGCCGAGTGAAGCACGACTTTGCCAATATTGTCTTAAATCCGGAGGCGTCGACGTTTACTCTGCCGCGTCCAATGCCTTGGGATCATAAGCCAGATTGGGCGCCAGCCATTTTTCGGCGTCCTCGAGGCTCCAGCCCTTGCGCGCGGCATAGTCGGCGACCTGATCGGCCTCGATCTTGCCGAGACCGAAATAGGCCGCGCAGGGATGGGAGAAATAAAGGCCGCAGACCGAGGCCGCCGGCTGCATCGCATAACTCTCGGTGAGGCGCATGCCGGCTGCCTCCTCTGCCTCCAGAAGCCCGAACAGCGTCGCCTTCTCGGTATGGTCCGGCTGGGCCGGATAGCCCGGCGCCGGGCGGATGCCGCGATACTTCTCGGCAATCAGATCGTCGTTCGAGAGCGTCTCGTCGGCGGCATAGGCCCAGAATTCCTTGCGCACACGCTCGTGCATGCGTTCGGCCAAGGCTTCGGCCAGCCGGTCACCGAGAGCCTGCGCGAGGATCTTGCCGTAATCGTCATGCTCGGCAAGGAAGCGAGCCACCAGCGCCTCCTCGCCAATGCCGGCGGTGACGGCGAAGGCACCGATGTAGTCGGCAAGGCCGGTCTCGACCGGTGCGACAAAATCAGCCAGAGCAAAGTTCGGGCGGCCGCTCTGCCGGCTCATCTGCTGGCGCAGCGTATGCAGAACGGCGCGTTCCTCGGTGCGCTGCTCGTCGCCATAGACGAGAATGTCGTCGCCAACCGCGTTGGCCGGGAAAAAGCCGATGACGGCATTCGCGGTCAGCCAGTTCTCGGCGATCATCTGCTCGAGCATCGCCTCGGCGTCGCGGAAGAGCGCCGATGCCGCCTCGCCAACCTTCTTGTCAGCGAGAATCGTCGGATAGCGGCCATTGAGCTCCCAGGTCTGGAAGAATGGCGTCCAGTCGATGTAGCGCGCCAGTTCCCGAAGGTCGTATTCGGTGAAGGTCAGCGTGCCGTGGAAGCGCGGGCGCGGCGGCTGATAGCCGGTCCAGTCGACCTTGAAGCGGTTGGCGCGGGCCGCCGCCAGCGGCAGCCGGTCGCGCCCTGCCCGGCCGCGGGCATGGCCTTCGGCGATGCGGGCGTATTCGTCCTTCAGCTCGGTGACGAAACTGCCCTTCTCGCTGCCAAGGAGCCGGCTGGCGACGCCGACGGCGCGGCTCGCGTCGGTGACGTAAACCGCCTGGCCACGGTTGTAGTTCGGGTGAATCTTGACGGCGGTGTGCACCTTCGAGGTCGTCGCGCCGCCGATCATCAGCGGCACCTCGAAGCCCTGGCGCTCCATCTCGGCGGCGACATGGCACATCTCGTCAAGGCTCGGCGTAATGAGACCGGACAGGCCGATGATGTCGGCCTTCTGGGCCTTTGCGGCGGCAAGAATTCGATCCGCCGGAACCATGACGCCAAGGTCGATGACATTGAAATTGTTGCACTGAAGGACGACGCCGACGATGTTCTTGCCGATGTCGTGGACATCGCCCTTGACGGTGGCGAGCAGCACGGTGCCGGCGGCCGAGCTCTCGTCGAGGCCGGCCTCGCGCTTCTCGGCCTCGAGATACGGCATCAGGTAGGCAACCGCCTGCTTCATGACGCGGGCCGACTTGACGACCTGCGGCAGGAACATCTTGCCGGCACCGAAGAGATCGCCAACGACGTTCATGCCGGCCATCAGCGGGCCTTCGATGACGTCGAGCGGCCGGCGGAGGGAAAGCCGCGCTTCCTCGGTGTCCTTCTCGATGAACTCGGTGATGCCGGCGACGAGCGCGTGTTCGAGGCGCTTCTCGACCGGCAGCTCGCGCCAGGAGAGATCCGCCTCGCGCTTCTTGCCGCCCTCGCCGCGATAGCGCCCGGCGACGTCGAGCAGGCGATCGGTGGCGTCGGCGCGACGGTTCAGCACCACGTCCTCGACGCGCTCGCGCAGCTCCGGCTCGATCTCCTCGTAGATGGCGAGCTGGCCGGCGTTGACGATGCCCATGTCCATGCCGGCCCGGATGGCGTGATAGAGGAACACCGCGTGCATCGCCTCGCGGACGGTCTCGTTGCCGCGGAAGGAGAACGACAGGTTCGAAATGCCGCCGGAAACATGGGCGTGCGGCAGGTTCTGGCGGATCCAGCGGGTCGCCTCGATGAAGTCGACGCCGTAATTGTTGTGCTCCTCGATGCCGGTGGCGACGGCAAAGACGTTCGGGTCGATGATGATGTCCTGCGGCGCGATGCCGACCTTGTCGACGAGGATTTCGTAGGAACGCCGGGCAATCTCGGTCTTGCGCTGATAGGTATCGGCCTGGCCCTTCTCGTCGAAGGCCATGACCACAACAGCGGCGCCGTAGCGGCGGACCTTCTCGGCCTGGGCGATGAATGCCTCTCGCCTTCCTTCAGCGAGATGGAACTGACGATGCCCTTGCCCTGGATGCACTGCAGCCCGGCCTCGATGACCGACCATTTCGAGAGTCGATCATGATCGGCACGCGGGCAATATCCGGCTCGGCGGCGACGAGGTTGAGAAACTTCACCATCGCGGCCTCGGAATCGAGCAGGCCCTCGTCCATGTTGACGTCGATGATCTGGGCGCCGTTCTCGACCTGGGCGCGGGCGACATCGAGCGCTGCCTCGTAGTCGTCATTGGCGATCAGCTTGCGGAACTTGGCCGAGCCGGTGACGTTGGTGCGCTCGCCGATCATCGTGAAATTGGCTGTTTCGCTCATTTCTTCGAAATTCCTGCCTGTCGCCTGTGTTTCGCGCCACTGCCGGCGCGTTCGAATTCCTGGGTATTCCGTGTTGAGGGACGCCCCTCTCGGAGGTTCCCCCATATGGAGGGTCACCCCTCACCTGGAGGGTCACCTCGCGATACAGAAGCTTTCGAGCCCGGAGAGGCAAGCCGGGAGGTTTTGCCTCCGATCACCGGCACCTTGCGGCGGCGCGAGGCCGGCGACGGCCTCAGCGATGGCGCGAATGTGGTCCGGCGTCGTGCCGCAACAGCCGCCGACGATGTTGACGAGGCCGGAGCGGGCGAACTCGCCGACGAGGTCGGCCATCGCCTCGGGGCTTTCGTCATATTCGCCGAACTCGTTCGGCAGGCCGGCATTGGGATAGGCGCAGACGAGCGTGTCGGCGACGCGGGAAAGCTCGGCGATGTGGGCGCGCATTTCCCGCGCCGAGGGCGCAGTTGAGGCCAATCGAGAACGGCCGGGCGGGCCAGCGAATACCAGAACGCCTTCGGGGGTCTGGCCGGACAGCGTGCGGCCGGAAAGGTCGGTGATCGTGCCGGAAATCATCAGTGGCAGGCGCCTGCCCTTCTCGGCGAACACCTCTTCGATGCCGAAGACGGCCGCCTTGGCGTTCAGCGTGTCGAACACGGTCTCGACCAGCAGCAGGTCGGCGCCGCCATCGATGAGGCCGCGGGCGGCCTCGGCATAGGCGATGCGCAGCTCGTCGAAGGTGATGGCGCGAAAGCCCGGATTGTTGACGTCCGGCGAGATCGAGGCAGTGCGGTTGGTCGGGCCGATGGCGCCGGCAACGAAGCGCGGCCGCGAGGGATCGCGCGCCTCGACGATCTCGCAGGCCTCGCGGGCGAGCCGCGCACCCTCGACATTCAGCTCATAGGCCAGCGCCTCCATGCCGTAATCGGCCTGGGCGATGGTCGTCGAGGAAAGGTGTTGGTCTCGAGGATATCGGCGCCGGCCTCGAGATACTCGACGTGGATGTCACGCACCGCCGCGCCGTTGGTCAGGTTCAGCAGGTCGTTGTTGCCCTTGACGTCCTGGCCCCAGTCGGCAAGCGCGCGCCGCGATAGCCCGCCTCGTCGAGCTTCAGGCGCTGGATCATCGTGCCCATGGCACCATCGAGGACGAGGATGCGCCCGGCGGCGCGCCCGCAGGCGCGCCTCGGTTTCGGATACTGCAAGTTCGGTCATGTCGGCTCCTGATGAGCAGCGGAATGAACAGCGGCGGACGGCTGGCGCGCGGGTCGTCAGAGCGTTGCCGGCTTGACGCCGAGCAAACGGCAGATGGCATAAACGAGGTCGGCGCGGTTCATCGTGTAGAAGTGGAAGTCCTTGACGCCGTGGTTGACGAGGTCGAACACCTGTTCGGCGGCAAAGGCCGCGGCGATCAGTTTGCGCGTTTCGGCGTCGTCGTCGAGCCCCTCGAAGCGATCGGCGAGCCAGGCCGGCACCGAGGTGCCGCAGCGGCCGGCAAACGCCGCCGCCTGACGGAAGTTCACCACCGGCAGGATGCCCGGCACGATCGGAATGTCGATGCCGCGCGCCCGCACCTTGTCGACATAGCGATAGAAGCTCTCGTTGTTGAAAAAGAACTGGGTGATCGCCCGGCTGGCGCCGGCGTCGACCTTGGCCGCAAGCATGTCGATATCGGCCTCGACGCTCGGCGATTCCGGGTGCTTTTCCGGATAAGCCGATACGGAGACTTCGAAATCGGCGATCCGGCGAATGCCGGCGGTCAGTTCGGCGGCGTTGGCATAGCCGCCCGGATGCGGCGTGTAGCAGGCGCCGACGCCCTCCGGCGGATCACCGCGCAGGGCAACGATATGGCGCACGCCGGCTGCATGATAGGCGCGGATGATCTCGTCGACCTCGTCGCGCGTCGCGGCAACGCAGGTCAGATGCGCGGCCGGCTTCAGGCTCGTCTCGGCGACGAGGCGGGCTACCGTCGAATGGGTGCGCTCGCGGGTCGAGCCGCCGGCGCCATAGGTGACCGAGACAAAATGCGGGGCGAGCGGCTCCAGCCGCCGGATCGACGCCCAGAGCGTTTCCTCCATCTTGTCGGTCTTTGGCGGAAAGAACTCGAACGAGATCGAAATCTCGGCGGATCGAAGCAGCGGATCGGCGCCGAGGCTGGCGACGGACATTGACAATCTCCCTTTGACCGGATTTCAAGCGCGCCCTGAAGCAGCGCTCCAATAATCCGAAATTTCAATATATTGCTGTATTTTTCTGAAGCGTTACATGAGTTCAGCCGACGGCTGCGAGCGACGTCCTCGCAATATCGTCGGCGATCAGCATCCGGCGATCGCGGCCGAGCCAGACGGTCACCGTCAGCCCGTCGTCGGCACTGCCCGGCTCGGCCAGATCGAGTGCCGAGGCGACATCGATGCCGGCGGCGGCAAGCCAGCCCGCCATCTGCTCATGCGAGAATCCGAGGCGCCGGTGGGCATGTTCCTCGCGCAGGAATTCGAGCCGATGCGGAGCGAAGTCGACGACCAGCAGGCGACCGCCGGCCTTGACCAGACGGGCCGCTTCGGCGATGGCGCGACCCGGATCATCGAGGTAGTGCAGCACCTGATGCAGGACAACGACGTCGAAGGTCTGGCCGTTCAGCGGCGGATGGAACAGGTCGCCATGCTGGACGCGGGCATGGGTGATGCCGGCCTTCGACAGGTTGGCGCGCGCGACCGCGAGCATGTCGGGGCTGGCGTCGATGCCGACAGCGCGACCATAGAGCGGGGCAAGCACCTCGAGCATGCGGCCGGTGCCGGTGCCGAGATCGAGCAGAGAGCCGAACGGCCGCTCGCCGATCGCCTTGCCGATGGCGGCCTCGACGGCAGCCTCGGAGACATGGAGCGTGCGCAGGCGGTCCCATTCGGCGGCGTTGGCGGCGAAATAGGCGGCGGCGGCCTTGGCCTGCGCGGCCTTGACCTCGAGATAGCGCTCCTCGTCGCGCTTCAGCACTTCGTCGTCATGGTCGACGAGGTCAAGTACGGAGCGCACGAGCGCCGCCTCGCCGCCCTCCCCGGCCAGCCGGTAATAGGCCCAGGCGCCCTCCGGATAACGCTCGACGAGACCGGCGTCGGTCAGGAGCTTCAGGTGGCGGGAAATGCGCGGCTGGCTCTGGCCGAGCACGGCCGTCAGATCCTTCACCGTCGCCTCGCCCCGCTGCAGGAGCGCGACGAGACGCAGACGCGTCGGCTCGCCGGCCGCGCGCAGCGCCTGAAGGGCATTTGCAAATCCGATCGCCGCCATGTGCCGTCCCGCGTCGCCATGCATTCAAGACATAAAGATATGTTTATACGGATGATGCGCAAGGGCGTCAAGCATGACGATCGGGCCGGACCATCGTCGTGACGGGCCGTCGCGGGGTATTCCCGCCCTTGCCCGTGCTGCCCTTCTCCCTTAAGTAAGCGCCAACCTTTCCACCAAACTTCCCCCAGTTTTGCGGGTGCCCTTCAAGGGGTGTCAGGAGAAACGCCATGGCGCGTCAGTTCATCTACCACATGCGCGGCCTGACCAAGGCCTATCAGGGCGGCAAGAAGGTGCTCGACAACATCAATCTGTCGTTCTACCCGGACGCCAAGATCGGCGTGCTCGGCCCGAACGGCTCGGGCAAGTCGACGCTGCTGAAGATCATGGCCGGCATGGACACCGAGTACACCGGCGACGGCTGGGTGGCCGAGGGCGCCACGGTCGGCTATCTGGCACAGGAGCCGGAGCTCGATCCGACCCGCTCGGTGCTCGACAACGTCATGGACGGCGTTGCCAAGAAGAAAGCGATCATCGACCGCTACAACGAGCTGATGATGAACTACTCCGACGAGACGGCGGAGGAAGCGGCCCAGCTCCAGGACGAGATCGATTCGAAGAACCTCTGGGACCTCGATACCCAGGTCGAGCAGTCGATGGACGCACTCGGCTGCCCGGCGGGCGACGCGGACGTCGCCAAGCTTTCGGGCGGTGAGAAGCGCCGCATCGCGCTGTGCCGGCTGCTGCTCGAGCAGCCCGACCTGCTGCTCCTCGACGAGCCGACCAACCATCTCGACGCCGAGACGGTCAACTGGCTCGAGGCGCACCTTCGTGACTATCCGGGCGCGATCCTGATTGTCACCCACGACCGCTACTTCCTCGACAATGTCACCGGCTGGATTCTCGAGCTCGATCGCGGTCGCGGCATTCCTTATGAGGGCAACTACTCGGCCTATCTGGAAGCCAAGGCGAAGCGTCTCGAGCAGGAAGGCCGCGAGGAAGCGGCCCGCCAGCGCGCCCTGTCGCGCGAGCGCGAGTGGATTGCCTCCTCGCCGCGCGCCCGTCAGGCAAAGTCAAAGGCCCGTATCAGCGCCTACGACGAGCTGCTGAAGCGCAACGAGGAGCGCGCGCCCGGCACGGCGCAGATCGTCATTCCGGCCGGCCCGCGCCTTGGCGACGTCGTCATCGAGGCCGACAACATCTCCAAGGGCTATGGCGACCGGCTGCTGATCGACGACCTGTCGTTCAAGCTGCCGCCGGGCGGCATTGTCGGCGTCATCGGCCCGAACGGCGCAGGCAAGTCGACGCTGTTCCGCATGATTACCGGTCAGGAGGCGGCAGACGGCGGCTCCGTTCGTCTCGGCGACACGGTGAAGCTCGGCTATGTCGACCAGAGCCGCGACGACATGGACCCCAAGAAGAACGTCTGGGAGGAAATCTCCGGCGGCAACGACGTCATCCTTCTTGGCAAGCGCGAGGTCAATTCGCGCGCCTATGTTTCGGCGTTCAACTTCAAGGGCGGCGACCAGCAGAAGAAGGTCGGCGGCCTTTCGGGCGGCGAGCGCAATCGCGTCCACCTTGCCAAGATGCTGAAGTCCGGCGCCAACGTTCTCCTGCTCGACGAGCCGACCAACGACCTCGATACCGAGACGCTCGGCGCCCTCGAGGATGCGCTGGAGGATTTCGCCGGCTGCGCCGTCGTCATCAGCCATGACCGCATGTTCCTCGACCGGCTGGCGACGCACATCCTCGCCTTCGAGGGCGACAGCCACGTCGAGTGGTTCGAGGGCAATTTCGAGGCCTACGAGGAAGACAAGAAGCGCCGCCTCGGCGCGGACGCCGCCCAGCCGCATCGCATCAAGTACAAGAAGTTCACGCGCTGACCCAGCCGGGGCGCTGCCCCATTCTTCCTGCGTTTTCTGCAGCGGCACGAGCCGACCTCCGTGCCGTTTGTCGCGTCGGGCCGGGCCTGCCCAACGTGCGCCGGCAGCCCGCGGACATTGCAGGCACGGCCGTCATCCTGACCAGCTTGAACAGCGCGTCTGCTTCCTGCCGTACTCCGCTTCATGCCGTCCCGTCATCCCCGCGAAAGGGGGATCCAGCCACTCGGCCCTTATCGATCTTGATCTGATTTCGCGGGAATGACGTTTGGCGGGAATGACGTTTGGTGGGATTCGCTTTCGCGGGAATGACGGGGAACGAGCGGTCTGCCACCGCGAACGACTCAGGCGTCCGATGTCAGGCGTCCGGTGTCAGGCGTTCAATGTTTAGGGTCAGGCTTCCGGCGTCCGGTTTCAGGCACGAACGTCAGGCGCAAGGCTCAAGCATCCGGAGAATCGTGCCGCCGGCGGTATTGTCGACCGAGACCGGGGCGTCGAACCACAGGATCTCGGCTCGGTGCCGTAAAGCGCGCGGACGCGCTCCAGCCATTCGCCGGTATAGACCGGCTCGAAGCTGCGCGGCTCTGCCAGAGGTAGACGCCGCCGGCGGTGCTGCCGTCCGCCGCCCGGATGTAATGCTTGCGCACGAGCCCCGGCAGGGCGACATATTTCGGCGCGCTCGACTGGAACTTGCGGGTCGCATCCTCCAGCGAAATCGGCGCGGCCAGCCGAAATTGTACGAACGGCGATGATCATTTCCGTCTCCCATCTGCGTTTCTGCCGGCAGCCATCCTAGCGGCTTTTTGCCTGCAGCCGAACTGCGTCAACAATCGCCGCAGCGGGACAGGAGCGCGCCAAGCGTCGCCTTTTCCGGGGCCAGCGGATAGGGCACGGCCGCCCGCTCGGCGAGGCGGAAGATGTCGCCCGCCCGGCTCTCGAGACGCGCCTTGGCCGCTTCCGTGTAGAGCCGGCATGACCAGTTGCCGGAAACCAGCGCGCCGGCCGGCACGGTCGATGTCGGCTGATAGCGGAAACAAAGGTTCGAGATCGTCATCTCGCGCACTTCGATGCCCTTGTCGGTGCGCACATGGACCTTGGCGGGCCGGGCGGCCGGCTCGACCTTCCACTGGCCGGCGACGACCTCGCGGGCGCCCGGCGTCCAGAGATAGGCACGGCCATCGGCGAGCGTGTACTCGACCATGCGGCCAATCTTGCTGGCGTCGACGAGGGTCGTCCGGTCGGCAAGCTGCTCGCGGATTTCAGCCTCGTCCGCCTCGAGGCGGGCAAACTCCTCCTCCGTGAACGGCACCGGCTGATAGGACGGACCGGCCGGCTCGGCGGCGGTCGCGATATTCGGCGTCGACTTGTCCTTCCAGACCGTCACGCAGCCGGAGAGCAGCGTCGCGGCGGCGACGATTGTCATCGCTCTGGCGAGGGCAGCAGGCTTCATCGCGTGGCTCCGGGGTTTCATGATGGTCCGCGCCGGCGGGTGCCGGTATCGTGCCGCGATCTCCTTGCATTGCAACATGGCAAGATTTTGAGCGCGTGCAACTGGCCCTTCCCGGCCCCGAGGCGAGGGTGTAGATAACGCCGATTGCCGTCAACGCTCCACGACGAGAGACGCCATGCCGCCGTCCTATCCGACATTCGTGCTTGCGACGCTCATCCTCGCCCTCATTCCGGGGCCGAACGTCACGGCGGTCATCGGCACCAGCCTGTCGCATGGCGTCGGGCGCGGGCTGCTGATGGCCTCGGGGGCAAGCCTTGCGCTGGCAATCCAGATCGTCGTCGTCGTCGCCGGCCTTGCGCCGCTGTTGAACAGCGCCGTGTGGATTGGCGAGGTGCTGCGCTGGGCCGGCGTCGCCTACCTGCTCTATCTTGCGGTCAAGGAATGGCGCAGCGCCCGGCCCGGCTCGCTGATGGTGACGGCAGCGCCGCGATCGGCCCGGATTTTCGGCCGGGGCATGCTGATCGCCACGGTCAACCCGAAGACGATCGCGTTCCTTGCGGCCTTCCTGCCGCAGTTCGTCGATACATCGCGGCCGGTGCTGTCGCAGTTCCTCGTCCTCGGCGCGACGTTCCTTGCGGTACTGTTTTCCATCGATGCTGCCTACGCGCTGCTTTCCGGCCAGCTCCGCGGGATTTTCACGACGCCGCGAGCCGCCCTCTACCGGGGCCGCTTTGCCGCCGCCTGCCTCGTCGGCACGGCTTCCTGGCTGGCGCTGTCGCGCCGCTGAGGGGCCGTTTCGGCCTGCATTTCCGGTATTTTTGCCGTCCGGCACCGACAAAAGCCGATCGTGATCGCGACCGGTTTCGGCCTCTGTCAGGGTTTTTCCTATTTACAAGCCGACCGGTCGGCTTATATTCCGCAAAACTGACTTGTTACGGAATTTCCGATTGACGACATTGTTCCGTAACAATAGACAGAACCAAACCGGTGCGACAGAACGCCCCAGCCTGCACCGGAGGAAATGACCGGGGGCGCGACCGGCACTGCCGGTCCATCGAAGGACGAGGAACCGCCGATGTCGACCAGGGACGAGAGAATCGCCCACACCATGGAATATCCGCCGGAGACGCCGCAGCCGAACGTCTATCCGCTGTCCTGGCACCGCAAGACCGGCAAGCTCGAGGAGATCTGGGACGCTTCGCAGCGCGAGGTCTGGGACCCGAAGAAGATGCCCTGGGATACGTTCGATCCGTCCTCCTACTCCTGGGAAGAGCGTGAATCGATCGCCTACTGGTGGACGCTGCTGTCGGTGTTCGATGCGTCGGCTCCGCCGGTCTTTGCCGAGGCGCTGATCAAGACCTACGAGGTGCACGAGGAAGACGCCGTGCGGCGCTGCTTCTTCTCGGTGACGCGCGACGAGCAGAACCACGAGCAGATGTGCGGTCTGTCGATCACCAAGATGCTCGAGCATCCCGATCCGCTGACCTACGAGCCCAAGACCGAGATCGGCAAGAAGCTGCAGCGCAACGCGCACTGGCTCTACTACAATGGCGGGCGCTACTGGACCGGCTACAAGAAGGCGGTGCCGAAGTATCCGCTGTCGGTGCTGTTCTCCTCGTTCCTGATGGGCGAGATCGCGGCGGCGACCATCTTCCACCAGATGGCGGCGGGCTGCACCGAGCCGGTGTTCAAGGAAGCGTTCCGCAATATCGGCCGCGACGAGGGTCGCCACATGGCGATCTGCATGGCGGTGATGGAGCGCGACTATCCCAAGCTCGAGACCGAGAACAAGGACATCATCACCAAGCAGATCCGCGCCGGATACCTGTTCCTGTCGGCGGTGCTGTTCGAGCCGCCGGTCGATTTCTGGGACCTGCCGGAGGATTTCATCGCCGTGCAGCGCAAGGGCGAGGAAATCGCGCGCGGCGCCGGCTTCCACATTCCCGACTACGAGACCAAGAAGGAAAACTGGAAGAAGGCGATGCTCAACATGAAGGGCGTGCTCGACCGCTACGGCATCCCCTTCCCGGCCATTCCCGAGGTCGGCATTTCCGGCAAGGAAATCCTCGACATCGAGATGGACGAGATCATCCCGGTGTTCTGAGGCGCGGCAACAGGCCAGCGTCAACGAAATCCTGCGGTGCGGCCACGGTCGCGCCGCAGTGTTCTTCGGCCGCTGCCGCTCCTGCGAGCGAGGGCCGGGGCGTCGGCCTGCGGCGCGGGCTACTGCTTCTGTTTCCCGGGGCAGAACCCGTCGATGGCAACGTCCGCGCCGCCCATGTGGGCCATACAGGAATTGGAATAGAACATGCCGTCGCAGCCACAGACCGGCATGAATTCCTTCGTGCAGATCTCCGGCCGCTTTTCGCAGGTGCCGGCAACGCCACCCTCGCCGCATCGGTTGCCGTCCGGGAAGCGGCACCATTCATCGGCGGCGCAGGTAGTGGCCTCGGCGCCGCCGCAGGATTTTGCCCAAGCCGGCAGGCCGGTGCTGCTGACCGCGAGGAGCACAAAGGCTAGAAAGACAGGAATGCGCATATCGACCTCCTGACGTTTGCAGCGATTCTAGAGGTTTCAGGCGCACCGGGAAAAGCAACAAGGCGTCACATCCCTCGCGGCTGAGGCCGAGCGGGAAAGCGAGCCACCCAAGGGGAGCAAACGCAGCCATGGCCGTCATTCGTCTTCAGCCGTCGGGTCGCGAGGTGCCGTGCGAGCCGGGCGATACCGTTCTTTCGGCGCTCGAGCGGGCCGGCTATGCGTTGCCGAACAACTGCCGCGCCGGGGCCTGCGGCGAATGCAAGACCAAGGTGCTTGCCGGCGAGTTCGACCAGGGCATGGTGCTCGACATGGCGCTCTCGCAGGACGAGCGCGAGGCCGGCTTCGGCCTCATGTGCATGGCCAAGCCGCTTTCCGAGACGCTCGAGATCGAGTTCGGCACCGAGGATGCCAAGCCGAAGCTCTTTCCGCCGCGCGAGCGGATGATGTTCGCGGTCACCGACCGCATCCACCGCACGCCGCGCATCCTCGAGATCCGGCTGCGGCCGCTCGGCGAGGTCATGCGCTACTGGCCGGGCCAGTATGTGCAGATCGGCGATCCGGCGGCGGGCGTGCCGCTGCGTTCCTATTCGATTGCCAACGCACCACGCACCGACGGCGAGATCGCCCTGCAGGTGACCCGGCAGGACGACGGCCTGACCAGCCGCTGGGTGCACGAGAAGCTGCTGCCGGGCGAGATGGTGAAGCTGAACGGCCCCTATGGCACGTTCATCGGCGATCCGTCGGTCGACACGCCGGTGCTCTGCATGGCGGCCGGCTCCGGTCTTGCACCGATCCTCGCGCTTGCCGAAGCTGCCCTGCGGCGCGGCTACAAGCAGCGTGTGACGCTGCTGTTCTCGGCGCGCACGGCCGACGACCTCTATGACAGCGGCCTGATGTCGTTCTGGCAGATGAAGCACCGGAACTTCCGCTATCGGCCGACACTGACCCGCGAGACGCGGGACGGGGTCCTTTCCGGCCGGGTGCCGGAGGTGCTGCCGGGTCTCTTTTCCGACCTTTCCGACCACAGCATCTTTGCCGCAGGCACGCCGGAATTCGTCGAGGCCTCGGTCGCGGCGGCGAAAAAGCTCGGCGCCCGCGACGAACTCATTCACACCGAAGGCTATTTTGCGCAGGACGCGACCGGCAACGCCTCCTGAACCTGCCAAAATGTCTCGCTTCCCGGCGTGCTTCGGGCATGCCGGGATTTTTTCGCCGTCCCGATGCCGCGGCGCAGCGGCGCGACGCGAGCGATTCCAGCGACTTGGCGGCGTCCTGCCACAGCCGTCGCCGCATTGCCGCACGCACCTAAAATTCGATTTAAATTCAATCCTTTAGATTTCATTTTTTGAAACGGGCAGTCGCTATTTTGCATCGTGAACGCCGCAACCGGGGGGCCGGCTGCCCGTCACCGAATTCAGGATACTGCCATGATCTCGAACATCATGTCCGAGCTTGTCGACGCCAGAGAGCTTGCCCACGACACCGCCACCGAGCGGCACCGGGAGCTGTTCTACAACGTCGCCGCTCTGTTCAGCATGACCTCGAAGACGTGCACCGAAGAACAGCTCGATGTCTACGACACGGTGCTGTTCCGGCTCGCCGGTCTCGTCGAGGTGGAATTCCGCAAACAGGTGGCCGAGATGCTCGCCAAGCTGGAGCGGGCGCCTGCCAACACACTGGTCAGTCTGGCGCGCGACGAAATCGTCGTTGCCGAGCCCATCCTTTCCGGCTCGCCGGCGCTTTCGGACGACGATCTCGTGTGGATCGCCGAGACACGCGGCGAGGAACACCTTGCCGCGATCGCCAGACGGTCGACGCTGTCGAGTTCCGTGACCGACGCCATGATGCCGCGCAGCGGCGAGTTCGTGCGCCGGCTGCTCGCGGCCAACAAGGGCGCGGCCTTCTCGGAGACCGCCTTCCACGAACTGTTTCGCAACGCCGGCGAAGACGAGGAGCTGCGGCGTCATCTGGGTGAGCGCACCGATATTCCGGAGCGTTTCATCCAGGCGCTCCTCGACACCGCTACCGCGCAGGTTCGCACCCGTCTCGTGGAACAGCAGCGCCGGGGCGACCTGAAGAAGCTCGACGAGGCTTCCTCGATCGCCCGCGACCGGGTGGTGCGCGACTACTGGCGGGCGCAGTTCGACTTCGACGACGCCTGGCAGCGGGTTTCCCTGCTCGCCAGCGAGCGACGGCTGACAATGGATGTCGTCGCGCGCCTCGTCGTTGCCGACCGCTTTCCCGAAGTCGTTTGCGCGCTGGCGCTGATTGCCGGGGTGCCGCTCGAGGACGCCCTGCACTGGATGACCGCATCTGACCCGCGCACCTTCATCATCGCGGCGCGCGCGCACCGGATGCCGCGCGATCTCGTCACGGCCATTCTGGAGTCCGGACCCTGGAAGCGCCGGCTGTCACGGGAGATGCGTGCCCAGGCGCTCGCCCGTTTCGACGCGATCTCACAGAAGGCCGCGAACCACATCTTCATCGGCTGGCGCAACGAGCGTCAGGCGTCGTAGCTGGCAAATCCCACGCCACACCTCAGCCCCGCCGCCGCGCGGGGCTTTTCTTTTGGTGCCGCAGCGTCTGGCGATCGGCCGGCAAATCGGCTAACCGGATGGCATGAAGATCGATATTTCCGAAATCGCACCGGCCTTCCCGGACTTTGCCCTTGCGGCGGTCGTTTTCGAGCTCGGGGAGAACCCGGCCGAGCGGCCGGCGGCGCTCGATGCCCTCGTTGCCGAGCGCGAGGCCGAATGCCGGACCCGCCACGACGGCATCGAACTCTCGGCGATCCCGGGCGTTGCCGCCTGGCGGCGGGCCTATCGCGCCTTCGGCATCAAGAAGACGAGCTATCGCTCCTCGGTCGAGCGGCTCGTCAAGAACGCGCTCGCCGAACGCGGCCTTGCCAGGGTCAACACCTTTGTCGACGCCTACAATCTCGTCTCGCTGAGCCATGTGCTGCCGCTCGGCGCCGACGATTTCGACAAGGTCACGGGCGACATCGCCTTTCGCCATGCGCGGCCGGACGACAGTTTCCGCGACATGGCGGCGGAAGAAGACGGCGATGACCGGCCGAAGGATGGCGAGGTCGTCTATGCCGATGCCGAGAAAGTGCTCTGCCGGCGCTGGAACTGGCGGCAGGATGCGCGCTCGCTGGTGACGCCCGAGACGCGGCGCGTGGTCCTCACCCTGCAGGCGAACGGGGCCGGCGACCTCGATGCGGCGGTGGCTGACCTTCTCGACCTTGCCGGGCGGTTTTGTGCGGCGCGGGCTGCGGTGACGCGGCTCGATGCGGCAAATCCCGTTGCCGAGCTCGCCCTGCCCTTTTCGGCCGCCTCCTGAGCCAACGAAAACCGCCGCGCACCTTTCGGCCCGCGGCGGCTCCCAATCATCCAGTGTTGCCGACGATTACTCGGCGGCGGCGGCCTTCGGCTGAACCTCGGCCATGTAGTCGTCCATCAGCGTCTGCGTCATCTCGCCGACGACGAAGTTGTACGGGCCGATCTCGGAGACCGGGGTCACCTCGGCGGCCGTGCCGGTGATGAAGCACTGCTCGAAGCCCTCGAGCTCTTCCGGCATGATCGCCCGCTCGATCAGCTCGAAGCCGCGCCGCCTGGCGAGGTCGATGACCGTGCGGCGGGTGATGCCGTCAAGGAAGCAATCCGGCTTCGGCGTGTGGATCTTGCCGTCCTTGACGAAGAAGATGTTGGCACCGGTGCACTCGGCCACCTGGCCGCGCCAGTCCAGCATCATCGCGTCGGCATAGCCCTTGCGCTCGGCGGCATGCTTGGAGATCGTGCAGATCATATAAAGACCTGCCGCCTTCGACTTGGTCGGCGCCGTCTTCGGGTCCGGCCGGCGATATTCGGCCATATCGAGACGGATGCCCTTCAGACGCTGGGCCGGGTCGAAATAACTCGGCCATTCCCAGATCGCGATCGCGCAATGGATCGTGTTCTGCTGGGCCGAGACGCCCATCATCTCGCTGCCGCGCCAGGCCACCGGACGGACATAGGCATCACGATAGCCCTGCTTGACGAGCAGCTCACGGCAGGCCTCGTTGATGGTCTCGACCGAATAGGGAATGTCGAAGCCGAGCAGCCGCGCCGACTCGTGCAGGCGCCGGGTATGCTCGTCGAGCTTGAAGATCTCGCCGCCATAGGCGCGCTCGCCCTCGAACACGCAACTGCCGTAATGCAGGCCATGCGAGAGTACATGGAGCTTGGCGTCCGCCCACGGCACGAAAGCGCCGTCATACCAGATATAACCCTCGCGCTGGTCGAATGGCAGGCCTGCCATGATCCTTACTCCTCAAGATGGCTCGCGCCCCCGTCGGGCGCGCAGCGATGCCGGGCAGTGCGGCTCGTTTCTCATTGGTATCTTTTGCTTCGCGGCGAAACTGCCAGTATGTTCGCCGTGCCTGTCCGGCGGCTGACGGGTCGTTTCCGGCAAGCGTTGGTGCGCTGCAACGAACGATCCTTTCGCCGAACCGGGGCAATCTGTAACTATCGAACCGAAATATGTCAATATGGCTGACGTAAATTTCAAAGCCTCGCTGGCTCTCGACCGCGCCTCCGGCACCGCCGCTCCCGGCGCGCCGCCATCGCATGTCGAGCTCATCGAGCTTTTGTTCTTTGCCTACCGGGATTTCGTCGGCGACCCCGACGTGGTGCTGGAAACCTACGGATTCGGCCGGGCGCATCACCGGGTGCTGCATTTCGTCGACCGCAATCCGGGCATCAGCGTCACCGATCTTCTCGATATCCTGAAGATCACCAAGCAGAGCCTCGGCCGCGTGCTGAAGCAGCTCGTCGATTCCGGCTTCATCGAGCAGCGCACCGGTCCGCGCGACCGGCGCCAGCGCCTGCTTTTTGCCACGCCGAAGGGGTGCGATCTCGCCAGCCGGCTGACCGAGCCGCAGACGCGGCGGATCGCGGCGGCCATTCGCGGGCTCGGACCGCAGGGCGAGGAAATCGTGAAGCGCTTTCTTTCCGACATGATCAATGCCGAAGATCGGGCCGGCGTTGCCCGGCTGACCACCCGCCGGCCGGACTGACGCGGCAGCCGCTATCTGATCGAGGTTCTCGCGATGACCCCCACTCCCCGCCCGCCAGCAACCGGCAAGGCGCGGGCGCGCCACCACCGGACGCAGCCGCCCACCTGCTCGTCATCGACGACGACGCGCGCCTGCGCAGCCTGTTGTCGCGCTATCTCGGCGACAACGGTTTCCGCGTCACAGTCGCGGCCAACGCCGCCGAGGCGCGGCGCACAGCTCGACGGCCTCGCCTTCGACCTGCTCGTCGTCGACGTGATGATGCCGGGCGAAAGCGGCCTCGAGCTGACCCGAAGCCTCAGGGCGAATTCCGACATCCCGATCCTCATCCTGACGGCGCGCTCCGAATCGGAGAGCCGCATCCTTGGCCTGGAAGCCGGCGCCGACGACTATCTCGCCAAGCCGTTCGAGCCGCGCGAGCTGCTGCTGCGCATCAATGCCATCCTGCGGCGCGGCGCCCGGCCGGAGACGGCCGACGAGGGGCGCGAGGTGCGGTTCGGGCCATTCAGCTTCAATCCGGCAAAGGGCGAGCTGATGCGCGACGGCGAGCAGATCCGCCTGACCGACCGCGAGCGGGAACTGCTCATCGCCTTTGCCATGAAGCCCGGCGAGACGATTCCGCGCACCGACCTTGCCGGCGACGATGGCGGCCTTTCCGAGCGCACCATCGACGTCCAGATCAACCGGCTGCGGCGCAAGATCGAGCTTGATTCCGCCAATCCGATCTATCTGCAGACGGTGCGCGGCATCGGTTATCGTCTGGCTGTCGACTGAGCGGCGCGGACGATGACGCTTGCCGACATCCGGTCCTTCTTCAGCGCCATCCGGCGGGCGTGGCACCGCTTCGCACGCGGGCTGTCGCGGCGACTGCCGAAGGGACTGTTCGGGCGAACGCTGATCATCATCGTCGCGCCGATGGTGATCCTGCAGTCGGTCGTCGCCTTCGTCTTCATGGAGCGGCACTGGCAGACGGTGACGCGGCGCCTCTCGGCGGCGGTTACGCAGGATATTGCCGCGGTCATCGAGCGTCGTCGAGCAATACCCGCCCGGCGACAATTACGAGACGATCACCCGCATCGCCCGGGAACGGCTGAACCTGCCGTCTCGGTGCTGCCGCCCGACCCGCTGCCGCCGGCCGGTCCCAAGCCATTCTTCTCGCTGCTCGACCGCACGCTGTCCGAGGAGATCACCAGCCAGATCGGCAAGCCGTTCTGGATCGACACGGTCGGGCGCTCGAATCTCGTCGAAATCCGCATCATGCTCGAGGGCAAGGTGCTGCGGGTCTTTGCCCGGCGCAGCCAGACCTATGCCTCGAACTCGCACATCTTCCTCGTCTGGATGGTCGGCACGTCGATGTTGCTCATCGGCGTTGCGATGATTTTCCTGCGCAATCAGGTGCGGCCGATCCAGCGGCTGGCCGAGGCGGCCGAGGGTTTCGGCAAGGGGCGGCCGATCGGCGATTTCCGGCCGCGCGGCGCCCGGGAAGTCCGGCGCGCGGCGCAGGCCTTCATCCAGATGCGCGGCCGCATCGAGCGCCAGATCGAGCAGCGCACGACCATGCTCGCCGGCGTTTCGCACGATCTGCGCACGATCCTGACGCGGTTCCGCCTCGAGCTTGCACTCCTCGAGGGCAAGGCGGATGTCTCGGAACTCACCCGCGACGTCGACGAAATGACCCGCATGCTCGAGGCCTATCTCGCCTTCACGCGGGGCGACGGCGGCGAGCAGCCGGCCAGCGTCAACCTCTCCGAACTCCTCGACGAGCTGAAGAGCGACGCGCCGAGCGGCAGGGCGCGACGGTATCCATATCGCTCGACGGTCCGGATCAGGCGCAACTGCGGCCGGCGGCATTCAAGCGCTGCCTTGCGAACCTGCTTGCCAATGCCGTGCGCTACGGCAAGCGCATCGACATCGCCGCCCGGCACGATGCCGACTGGCTGACGATCTCGATCGACGACGACGGGCCGGGCATTCCCGAGGAGAAGCGCGACATCGTCTTCCGGCCCTTCCTCCGGCTTGACGAGGCGCGCAACCAGGACGCCGGCGGCACCGGCCTTGGCCTTTCGATCGCCCGCGACATCGCACGCGGGCATGGCGGCAATATCGAGCTTTCGGAAAGCCCGCTCGGCGGCCTTCGCGCCACTGTGCGCGTGCCGGCCTGACCTTTCGGCAAGCGCCTCGAGCGCTTCCGCTTTTCACGGAATTGCTTCAGCGCTCCAACTCGTTGTTTTTGCGCATTTGCGGACGGAAAACCGGTTCCCGCTTTTCCTGGAAATCACCTAGAACAGGCGGCCGCCGTTCGGCACCGGGCGCTCGGCGGATACCAGCACGACCTCGCCGGCCTCGTCGGGAAAACCGAGCGTCAGCGCCTCGGACATGATCGGGCCGATCTGGCGCGGCGGAAAATTCACCACCGCCGCGACCTGCCGGCCGACAAGCGTCTCGGGCGAATAGTATTTCGTGATCTGGGCCGAGGATTTCCGGACGCCGATTTCCGGCCCGAAATCGATCATCAGCTTGATTGCCGGCTTGCGCGCCTCGGGAAAGGGCGCCGCCTCGACGATCGTGCCGATGCGGATATCGACCTTGAGGAAGTCGTCGAAGCTGATCTTCGGCGCCGGTTCGTTCTTCATCACACCTGCCCTCTTCGCACAGCCGCAGCCGGCGCCATTCGAATCCGGCGGCATTGTCCGCATGGAACGGGCGCGCGGTCAAACGTTGCGGCTGATGCGGTTCGGGCGGGGCGGTTTGGGCACGGGCGCCGGCACAGGCCCTGCCGTCATGCGCTCAGGCGATCATGAAATTCCTGTCATGATCTTCCGGACGGAGCGCCGGGGTTCCATTTCATAGAGAACCAGGCGAGGTATCGTCCCATGCAGGATGCGAGACATCCGGTTGCCGGACCCGTGGCCGCCATTGACCGGCGCGCGTTCCTGTCTCTTGGCGCGACGCTGGCGGCGGCATTCGCGATGCCTGCCGGCGCCTTTGCCGAGGCAATCGCGGCGAAGGGGCGCCGCCCGTCATCTGGCTGTCGTTTCAGGAATGCACAGGCTGCACCGAGAGCCTGACGCGCGCCTTCGCGCCGACGCTCGAGGACCTCATCTTCAACTTCCTGTCGCTCGACTATCATCACACGCTGCAGGCGGCATCCGGCGCGGCGGCGGAGGCGGCGCGGACCGAGACCATGCGGCGCGATGCCGGGCGGTATCTCCTCATTGTCGAGGGTTCGGTGCCAACGGCGGCGGATGGCGTCTATTCGGCGATCGCCGGCCAGAGCAATCTCGACATGCTGCGCGAAACCGCGGCCGGGGCGGCAGCGATCATCGCGCTTGGCAGTTGCGCCGCGTTCGGCGGCATTGCCTCGGCGCGGCCCAATCCGACCGGCGCCATGGGCGTTGGCGAGATGATGGAAACCGGGCTCATCGGCAAGCGGCCGCTCGTCAACCTGCCGGGCTGCCCGCCGATGCCGCTCGCCATCGCCGGAACGCTCGCCTACTTCCTTGCCTTCGACGCGCTGCCACCGCTCGACGACAAGGGCCGGCCGCTCGCCTTTTACGGCGCTTCGGTGCACGAGCAGTGCTACCGCTATCACTTCTTCGTCGAGGGCAAATTCGCAAAAAGCCTCGACGATGAAGGCGCCCGGGCGGGATGGTGCCTCTACGAACTCGGCTGCAAGGGTCCCGTCACGCACAATGCCTGCGCCCGCTATCGCTGGAATGGCGGGGTGTCGTTTCCGGTCGAATCCGGCCATCCCTGTATCGGCTGTTCGGAGCCGGGCTTCTGGGATGCCGGCGGGTTCATCAGAAGATCTCCGAGGAAGCGCTCGCCAAGGCCGAGACGGCGGCAAGCGGCCCGGAAAGAGGCCGGCCGAGTGCTTTTCGAGGACAACTGCCTCTACTGCCACGCCGCCGACCCGGCTGCCCTCAGGACCGAGCCGGAGGCAGTCGCGGCGCTTCTTCCGATGGCAGCATCCGCGCCCACAATCGCTTCTCGTTCAGCAAGGCCGAGCTTGCCGATCTGGCGAGCTACCTCAAAGCCAAGGCAAAAGCGCCATGATGCCCCGTCCCGTTCCCGGCGACTGGCCGCACTCCTCGTTTTCCTTGCACAGGCCCTGCCTGCGGCTGCGGGCGAGGCACGGGCGCTGCCGGTACGCTGCAACCGCCCTCGCACCGGCAGAGCGGCCGGCGGTCTATCTCCGTTCACGACCTCGATCGCGACGGCTATCTGTCGCGCGACGAATACCGGCTGTTCGAGGAATATTTCCTGCGCTGGAAGGAGAGCACCGGGCGGCCGAGCTGCCGGCGCATGCCCCTGCCCTTCGACGTCATCGACGCGGACAAGGACGCGGATTTTCGGAAGCCGAAATGATCGAGGCGTTGCACGCGCATGGCGGCAGCGGAAGCCTGCACCGGCGGGCAAATATGACTTCAGGCCATCCTTAGGAATCTGGCCTCCGGGGCCAGTCTCGCCGTCCTGGCGAAGCAGCGCCTGCCAGAGCGCGTCCTCATCGACGCTGCCGACAACGCATCCGCCATCCTCGACGACGATCGGCTGGCGGTTGCGAAGGCGCATCTCCATGAGCTGGCGAACGGGCGTTGCCGGCGTCGCCCTCGGGCAATCGTCGGCCGGCGCGGCCGTGGCCGGGGCCATGACCTCGACGGCGCGCAGCACATTGAGCGGGTTCAAGGGCGACGAAGTCCTCGACATAGGTGTCGCGGGATTGAGCACGATCTCCTGCGGCGTGCCGAGCTGGATGATGCGGCCGCCTTCCATGATGGCGATGCGCGAACCGATCTTCAGGGCTTCGTCCAGATCATGGCTGACAAAGACGATGGTGCGGGCGAGCTTTCTGCAGGTCGATGAGCTGTCCTGCAGGTGGGCGCGCGGATCAACGGATCGAGCGCAGAGAACGGTTCGTCCATGAGCAGGATCGGCGCATCGGTCGCGAATGCACGGGCAAGACCGACGCGCTGCTGCATGCCGCCGGAAAGCTCAGCGCTACAGGCGCCGGCCCAGTCGCCGAGATTGGACGAGCCCGAGCTGGCGGGCAACCCGCTCGCGGCGCTCGGCCTTCGGCACGCCGGCAAGCTCGAGCCTCGAAGCCGACATTGTCGGCGACGGTGCGCCAGGCAGAAATGGGCGAACCGCTGGTGACCATGGCGATGCGCCGCGCGCAGGTGGCGCAACTCGTCGTCATCGGTGGCGACATCCACCCAACGGGAAAGCCGCTGGATATCTCGACCTTGCTACTGGTGGCCGGATTGAGGCCGCTGATCGTCCGCAACAGCGTCGACTTGCCCGAACCGACAGGCCCATCAGGACGACGATCTCGCCGGCCTCGATATCGAGCGAGCAATCGCGGCTGACGATGTGGCCGGTCTCGGCCTGGATTTCCGCGGCTGCGGCCGGCGTCCATCAGCGGCAGGGCGAGCTCGGGCCTCGGGCCGAAGACGATATCGACATGCGCCAGCCTGACGACCGGCTCGCTCATCGCCCGCCTGCCCGCTCGGCCCGGAAGAAGCGGTCGAGAATGATGGCGACGAGGACGATCGCGAGCCCGACCTCGAAGCCCTTGGCGATATTCACCTGATTGGCAAGAAGGTCGGCGCACCGAGGCCGTCGGCGCCGACGAGAGCGGCGATGACCACCATCGACAGCGACAGCATGATGGTCTGGCAGGACGCCGGCCAAGGATCTGGTGGGTCGCGTGCGGCAACTCGATTTTCCAGAGAAGCTGCCAGCCGGTGGCGCCGGAAGCCCGCCCGCCTCGATGAGCGTTTTCGGCGTCGAGGAAATGCCGAGATGAGTGGGGGCGCCGGATCAGCGCCGGCAGGGCGAAAATCACCGTGGCGACGAGGCCGGGCACGGCCACCGAGACCAAAGAGGATGAGCGCCGAATGAGATGGCGACAAAGGTCGGGATCGTCTGCATGAGATCGAGCAGCGGACGAACCAGGCATAGAGCCATGGACGATGGGCGGCGGCGACACCGATCGGCACGCCGAGCCCCATGCAGACAATGGCCGAGGCAAGACGAGCGCGAGCGCTTCGGTCGTCTCCTCCCAGTAGCCCTGATTGATGATCAGCAGCGCGCCGAAGTACGACAAAGCCGGCGAAATACAGCACCGGCGGGCGGCGAAAGCGAGCCCGGCGAGCACCGCGACAACGACCTCAGCGGATGCGCGGCGCCTGCAGCAGCCAGAGGATGGCGTCGATCATCGCTTCGAGGGCCACGGCAAGGCCGTCGAAGAACCACGCGCCAATTGGCGGTGATCCAGCCGACGAATGCCTGCACGGCCTTGCCGATCGGCAGTTTGTAGTCGGTCAGCCAGTCCATCATCCGGCCCGCCGCTCCGGCATCCGGTTACTTGGCGAGCGGCCGCCGCGACGGTCGCCCTGGCGTCGCCGCCATCACGGGTCGTCACGCCCGCGAGCCAGCCGTCGAGCACCTCGGGATGACCTTCAGCCAGGCGCCGGCAGCGGCTCGGCCGGCGCTGTCGTCGAGGATCGCGCCCATGATCTCGTTTTCCATGGCCAGCGAGAACTCGTTCTTCAGCAGCGCGCCGACATTGGCGCACTCGGCAAATGGCACCGGCGCGCGTGTTGGTGTGGACCGTGGCGCCGCCGAAATCGGGGCCGAACACGTCGTCGCCACCGGAGATAGGCCATCTCGAACTTGGCGTTCATCGGATGCGGCTCCCAGCCGAGGAAGACGACATCCTCGTTCTTCTTGGCGGCGCGGGCGACCTGGGCGTGAGCATGCCCTGCTCGGAGGACTCGACGCCTCGAAGCCCTTGAGGCCGAAGCTGTCCTTGTCGATCATCTCGAGGATCAGGCGGTTGTTGGTCATTGCCCGGCTCGATGCCGTAGATCTTGGCCGTCGAGCTTGTCCTTGAACCTGGCGATGTCGGCGAAATCCTTGAGGCCGGCGTCGAAGGTGTATTTCGGCACCGCCAGCGTGTACTTGGCACCCTTCAGAAACTCGCGGACGGTCTCGACCGTGCCCTTGGCGAGGTAGGGCGCGATATCGCCTTCTTCCGATGGTCGGCATCCAGTTGCCGAGGAAGACGTCGATGTCGTTGTTGGCAAGCGAGGTGTAGGTCACCGGAACCGACAGAACCTTGACGCCGGGCCTTGTAGCCGAGCGCCTCGAGGACGACGCCGGTCGCGGCGGTCGTCGCGGATGTCGGTCCAGGCCGACGTCGGAAAACCGAACGGTCGCGCAGCCTGGCTCGGCGGCAGCGGCCGACCAGCAAGGACGGCGGCAGCGGCGATCACCCCTGAGAATGGTGCTGTTGCGGATCATGGGCGGTTTCCCTCATGTTTTGCGCTGTCGTGAAACTGTTATCGTTTTGCCCTGATGCTCGGGACGAGTCCACCGCAGCGCCGCAGGGCGCCGGTAATTGATTGACGGGTCAATTAAAATCGGTCTGAATGAGACGGCGGCAGCGACCTCGCGACAACGCCTCGACCCGCATTTCCCGAGACCTGGCAGGACGACATGCCCAAGCTTGGAATGGAACCGATCCGGCGGCGCGCGCTCATCGATGCGACGATCGAGGCGATCGGCGAGGTCGGCTCGCTCGAGGTGACCGTCAGCCAGATTGCCGAGCGGCCGGCGTCTCGGCCGCCCTCGCCCACCACTATTTCGGCGGCAAGGAAGAGCTTTTCCTGGCAACGATGCGGAGCTTCTGGTGCGGCTCGGCGAAGCGCTGCGCGCCGGCCTTGTCGGGCTCCGCACGCCGCGCGACCGATCTCCGCCGTGATCGCGGCATGCTTTTCGGCTGACCAGTTCGAACCGGCGACGATCTCGGCCTGGCTCGTCTTCTATGTCCGGGCGCAGAGTTCGGCACCGGCGCACCGCCTGTTGCGGATCTACGCACGGCGGCTCGACAGCACCTGCGTTTCTGCGTTTCGAAGTCTCGCTGCGACCGAGGTTGACGAAGCGCGGCTTGCCGAGGCGACGGCGGCGATGATCGACGGTCTCGCCGCGGCACGCGCTGAAAGACGGCAGGCTGGACCCGGACGCGGCCGTCGCGCCGGTCGAGATCGTCGACGACGCGCTCGACGCAGAGGCGCCGAGCCGGCCTGACGCTTCACCGCGAGGAAATCAGAGCAGCCGTCACCAGCGCCAGCCAGGTCGCGGTCTCCTTGTCGAGCAGCGGCGAAATCACCTCGCGCACCCGCCGTGATAGGCATCGAGCCAGGCGTCGTCGGCGGTCAGCATCGCCACCGCGATCAGGCGCCGGTCGATCGGCACGAGGGTCAGCGTCTCGAACGCATGCAGCTTCTTCTCGCTGCCCTCGACCGCCTCGGCCGGCTGACCAGAATGAGGTTCTCGATACGGATGCCGTAAGCGCCGGTCTTGTAGTAGCCCGGCTCGTTCGAGACGATCATGCCGGCCTCGAGCTTCACCGAGCCGGCCTTGGAGATCCGGCGCGGACCTTCGTGCACGGACAGGAAGCTGCCGACGCCGTGGCCGGTGCCGTGATCATAATCGAGGCCGGCCTGCCAGAGTGCATAGCGCGCAAAACGTATCGAGCTGGGCGCCGGTCGTTCCTTCCGAAAGCGCGCCGCGGCAACGCCGATATGCCCTTTCAGGCGCGCGTGAAGCGGTCATCTCGGCGGTCGTCTGCCGATCGCGACCGTGCGGGTGATGTCGGTCGTGCCGTCGACATACTGGCCGCCGGAATCGACGAGATAGAGCGAGCCGCCGTCGAGCGGCCGGCTGGTTGCGCGCGTCACCTCGATACCGGACGATGGCACCGTTCGGCCCGGCGCCGGAGATCGTATCGAAGGAAAGGGTCCTTCAGTTTCCCCGTGGCGCGCCGGCACTTCCAGCCGCTCGGCGGCCGCAATTTCATCGACGGTGCCCGGCTCCTGACCATCGAGCCAGGCAAGAAACGTCACCATGGCCGCACCGTCGCGGACATGCGGCGCGGGCGCTGTCGATCTCGACGTCGTTCTTGATCGCCTTCGGATGAACGCAGGGATCGGCGCCGGCGACGACGGTTGCGCCGGCCGCGGCCAGCCGTTCGATACGGCACCGGCGCCCCGGCGGGATCAACCAGCACGCGGGCGCTGCCGAGCCCTTCGAGCGCGTCCGGGAACGCTCCGGCCAGACGAACGTCGACAACTTCGGCCAGCGCCGCAGCGAGATCGGCCTCGAGCCGGCGGCGTCGATATTATTACGACGGCCGTACTCCCGGCCGACGATGGCAAAGGCGAGCACCAGCGGCGTATGGGGCACGTCCCCGCCACGGATGTTGAACAGCCAGGCGACCGAGGACGGGTCGGTGAGGACGACCGCATCGGTCGCCTTGTCGACGAGGGCCTGACGCAAATCGGCGAGCTTTTTCCGCGGCCGCGGCCGGCATGAACGAGCGGATGATCGACGACTGTTGACGACGGCCGCTCCGGCCGATCGGTCCAGACGGCATCAAGCGGATTGCCGGCGACGGCAACGAGGTTCGGCCTCCCGCCTTCGCAGGCGGCGGCGAACTTCTTCACCTCGTTGGCGGTGTGCAGCCATGGATCGTGTGCCGATGCGCCCGCCCGCCTGAGCATTTGCCGCAATCCAGTCGCCTGCCGGACTATCGATGAAATGGCAGGTCTCGAAGACCGCGAGGTCGACCTGATCGCGAACCTGCAAGGTGTAGCGGCCATCGACGAAAATCGCTGCCTTTTCGGCAAGGACGATGGCAAGTGTCGGCCGAGCCGGAAAAGCCCGTCAGCCAGGCCAGCTGCTCGGCGGACGCCGGCAGGTACTGTTCTGGAACTCATCGGCGTGGGGCACGATGAACCGTTGAAGGCCGTCGCGCAGCAGAGACGGGCGCGAAGGGCGGCGACACGCGGAGCGCCGACGCTCGGATCGGCGATATCGTCAAAGGTCTGGAACATGCGTGAAGTTGTGCGGAAACGGCGGGAAAATCCATCGCGATTTACGGCCGATTTCGCGCCCGCCGCCCGCCGCCTGCCGTTCCCCGTGTGGCATGCCGAGGCTGCGGCTTTCGAATGTCGGCCTGTCACGGGAAAGGTCGAGCCGAGCCAAAACCGCCCGACGCACAGCGGGCGATACACATGCAATTGGGCGCACATGCAACGAGGCGGCACATATGCAACGAGGCGGCCGCAACGGACCGCCCCGCGCAATTCATCACCGGTCATACCTGTCCTTATGCCAGCCAAGAGCCTGCCCTGCAGCGTCCCGCTCAAGGCGACTTGCCAGAAGACCGGCAAATCACATTCAAGCCCGTCGCCACCTGCGCTCAGCTCCTCGGCAGCGTCGAGACCGCATCGACGATCGCCACGACGACGCCGCCACGCGATTGGTCGCCGTCCTCCTCGAGGAACTGCTCGGCGATCAGGGCCGGCGTTCTGGCGAACGGCCACCTGATCCGCCCTGCGACCTCGGGATTGTCGCGCAGGAACTGCTTGGCGTTCTCACGCCTCTGACCCGCGCTGGCTGTCGAAGGAAAACCCAGGCGCCGGACTTGTCGACGATGCCGGCCTTGACGCCGAGGTCGATGAGTTCACCGGTCTTGGACGCCCTCGCCATACATGATGTCGAACTCGACCTGCTCGAGCGGCGGGGCGCGAGCTGTTCTCGACGACCTTGACGCGGGTCTGGTTGCCGACGACCTCGTCGCGCCTCGATGGCGCCGATGCGGCGGATGTCGAGGCGGACGGAGGCATAGAACTTCAGGGCATTGCCGCCGGTCGTCGTTTCCGGGCTGCCGAACACGACGCCGATCTTCATGCGGATCAGTTTACGAAGATGGTTCATGCAGCGCGAGCGGGAGATCGAGCCGCGAGCTTGCGCAGCGCCTGGCTCATCAGGCGCGCCTGCACGCCGGGAAGGCTCGCCCATCTCGCCCTCGAGCTGGCGCGCGGTGTCAGCGCGGCAACGGAGTCGACGACGAGCACGTCGATGGCGCCGGAGCGCACCAGCGTGTCGGCAATCTCCAGTGCCTGCTCGCCGGTATCAGGCTGCGAGATCAGCAGATCCTCGAGATTGACGCCGAGCTTGCGGGCATAGATCGGATCAAGCGCGTGCTCCGCGTCGACGAAGGCGCAGATGCCGCCACGCTTCTGCGATTCGGCGACGGTGTGCAGGGCCAGCGTCGTCTTGCCCGAGGACTCAGGCCCGTAGATCTCGACGATACGGCCGCGCGGCAGGCCGCCGATGCCAAGCGCGATATCAAGGCCGAGCGAGCCGGTCGACACCGTCTCGATCTCGACCACCTTGTCGTTCTGGCCGAGCCGCATGATCGAGCCCTTGCCGAACGCCCGCTCGATCTGGCTCAGCGCGGCGTCGAGCGCCTTGGTCTTGTCCATTGAATCCCCTTCGATCAGGCGAAAAGTGGTCTGGGCCATACTCGCGCTCCTTATTCCACAGGCGACAAGCCGTTTCAAACGAGGTCAATGTACACTTTTTGTTCTATTTGGCAACAGGCGATGGAACAATTTGTGTTGAAACGGCTTTCCGGAATTCGTTCGAGATCCGTTCTGCGGCGTCGGGCGAGCTGTTTACCGTATTCTATCGCGCTGGTTGTGCGGCGAATCCCGCCGCCTGCCCGACCTTTCGCCCCGACTCAGTAATCCCACTCGACGGTGACGCCGACCTTGCTCTTGCCGCCGGAGCCGACTTCGCCGCGCGCCTTGATGTTCTTGGTCACGTCGAGGTCGACGGTGACCTTGCTGGTGTCGGCGGAAGTGCCCTGGCTGACGCCGAGATAGACCTTGTCGGTGACGTAGCGGCCGGCCTTGACCGCCGCGCCGCCTTCGCCGTCGCCGGCGACCTCGAGGTCATCCACGCCAAGCCCCTGGCGCAGCCGGCCGAGCAGTCCCGGCCCGCTGCCGGCAAGGCCGCCGAGTTCGGCGATGCTCGAGGCGAGCGTTGCAATCTGAGCCGGCGAGAGCTTGTCGGTGGTGCGGCCGAAGACGAGCAGCGCCAGCACCTCTTCCTGCGGCAGGGAGGGCGAGGAATTGAAGGTGAATTGCGGGTCGCTGGCGCGGCCGGCGACGAGAACCTCGATGGTCGTGTCCGAAGTCGACGTCGTCGCGGCAAAGTCGAGATAGGGGTCGAAATCGCCGGAGAAGTCTACGGTGCCGCGCGAGAAAGCCAGGCGTTTTCCGAGCAGCGACAGCCGGCCACGGCGCATCTCGAAACCGCCGTCGGCATAAGGTGCGGCCGTCGTGCCGCGCAGGCGGATCGAGCCGCCGAGCTCGGCGTCAAGGCCGCGGCCGCGCACGAAGATGCGGCCCGGCGCGTTCACGGCGATATCAAGACCGAGGCCGGTGGCGTTGCCGCCTTCGCGCTTCGGCCCCTCGATGCGGCGCGCCTGCGCCTCGACTGCTTCCGGCGCGTTGCGGTGTTCGACATTCAGCACCGCGACGCTCGCCGGCAGCTTGTCGGGGATGGTGATGTCGACCTGTTCAAGGTCGACCTTGCCGCGCGCCGTCGCCTGCCCCAGCAGCGGCCCGTTGATGCCGAGGTCGGCGGAAAAGCGCGCAGCAACGACGGAGCCGTCGGTATAGCGGCCATTGCGGATCGCTATCGAAAGGTCGGCGGGATAAAGGCTGCCGGGAGCGATTCCGACTTTTCCTGAAGCGGTGAAAGTACCGTTTTTCCCAATGCTTCCATCCAGTTTCTCGATTGAAACATTATCTCCGGCGAGGCGTAGCACAGCGGCAATGCCGCTTGCCGAAATGCCGGAGCCGGGATCGGAAAAGCCGGCATTGGCGGTGCTGATCCGGCCGGAGACCGATGGCGTCGGCAGGCGCCCGGAGATGTCGAGGTCGAGCGCTGCCTCGCCACTGGCGCGGGCGCCGCGGTCGCCGAGCTGGCCGTTGGCGAGGGCCAGCGGCACCTTGCCGGTGACGCGGAGGGCCAGCGGCTCGGTCGCGGCGGCCGGGGCATTGCCGCGAACGGCGATGTCGAGACCGGCGCCGGCGATCTTCATGTCGAGGCTGGTGCGCGGACCGGCGAGCGTGCCCTTGCCGGAAAGCGCCAGCGCGGCAAGGCCGAGGGCGCGCACCTCGGCCAGCGAGGCGTCGCGCCAGTCCAGCGTCCAGTCGACGCGCGGCGCGGCCGGCGTGCCGGTGACGCGGGCGTCGGCGGTGATGCGGCCGGCGGCACCGAGCTTCGGGTCGACGACGTCGAGCAACGTTGCCGGCAGGCTGCGGGCGGCAATATCGAGGGCGAGACTGTCGCCGGCGCGGCCGGAAATGTTGAGCGAACCGCCCGATACGTCGAGGGCGAGCGTGTCGATGGTCGTGACGCCGCCGCCCGAGACAAGGCGCGCCGGGCGGGTGAGCTTCACCGGCACGCCCTTCCAGCGGGCATCGAGGGCCGAGAGGCGGATTTCCGTGCCCGCGTCGACGGCCGCGACAGTGGCCGTCGCGTTCGCCCTGCCCTCCGGCAGCGTCGCTGCGATGTCGAGGGCGGTGCCGGCGTCGGCGGGCCGGGCGGTGACGTTGAGGCTGTCGATGCGCTGACCACCAGCGCGAACGGCTTTTGCCGAGAGCGTTCCCTTGGCGGCCGGCGTCGCGAAGGCATCGGCAATGACGCCTGAGAGTTCGGCGCTGCCGATTTCCGTCGTCGCGGCGCGAAGGCGTTTCGCGTTGGCGGCAAGGGCGATCGTCTGGCCACCCTCGCCGGCCGAGAACTCGGCGCGGGCGGAGAGCGCGCCGGCAAGATCGATGAGGACGAGCGGCGCGATCTCGGCAAGATCGGGCACCGAGAGATCGACCGGACCGACGATGTCGCCCGAGGCGCCGATGGCAAGATCGCCGGCAAGGCGGGCGGCGAGCAGGCGGAAATCGAGGTTGGCGCGGCTGCCGCCGGTCTTCCCGTCGGCAAGGATCGTCGCCGTGCCGGTCACCGGCTTGCCGTCGAGCGCACCGGAAAGCCTGAGGTTGCCGACCGGGCCGGGAAGCCGGGCGGAAACCTCGACAAGGCCCTTCGTGAAGGCGTGACCGGCAAGACGTACCTCGCTCGCCGCTATCTCGGCGGCAAGCTCCGGGGCGGTTGCCGTGCCGGTGATGTCGGCCGAGAGATCGACCGCGCCGCTTGCCTGCGGCTGCAGGCGCGCGAGGTCGTTGATGCGGGCCTTTGCCGCCAGATCCAGCTCATCGCCGGCCGAACCGGCGAGCGAGAGGCTGAAGGCGCTGTTTTCGGCCGAGAGCACGTCGATGGCGAGGCCGTCGCCAGCCGTGAGTTCGAGCGCGAGCGCGATGGATTCGCCAAGAAGACCGTCGATTGCCGCCGTGCCGGTGGCGATGCCGGATGCCGAACCTTTCAGAGCGATTTCCGTGGCACCGCCGGTCAGCGCCAGATTGCCGGCAAGGCGGGCGCGGACCGTCTCGCCGAGCGTGCGGCCGGCGGCGAAGGGCTCGGCAGCGACAAGGTCCAGCGCGAGATCGGTCTTCTCCATGACGGCGAGCGAAGGTCCGGCAGTGCCCGAGGCGGTCAGGGCGAGGCCGCCGGCGCGGGCGGCCGCGGTCGCAAGGCCATTGCCATCGAGGCGGGCGCGCCATGCGGTGCCGCCGCCCTTCCCCGGTTCGGCGGTCAGGTCGACCCGCAGGCCGCCGATCGCTGCCGTGCCGCCATCGGCAAGCCCGAGGCGGATCGGCCGGTCGTCGGGGGCGGCGAGAACGAGCGAGGCGGCGAGCCGTTCGCCGCCCTCGGCAGAGAGCCGGCCGGAGGCATCGAGGGCGACGTTGCGAGCCGAGAAGTGCAGGCGGTCGAGATCGAGACCGCCGACGGTCGGCAGGCCGGCATCGAGGGCAAGGGCGAGATTTCCGGCAAGCAGATCGGCAATCGCTTGGGGCAGCAGTCCATCGAGGCTGCCGGCAAGGTTGGCCTGAAGACGGCGGCGGTCGCCGGCAGGTTTCAGCGAGACATTGCCGGCAAGGATCGGCCGGTCGTCGGCGACAAGACGCAGCTTGCCGCCAAAATCGTCGAGGGTACCGGTTCCCGATACGTCGAGGGCGAGTGCCGGGGCGGCGGCGAGGCGCAACAGGCCGGCGGCGACGCCACCGGCGGGTTCGGCGAGATGGGCATCGAGCACCAGCCGGTCGGCTTTCGGGTCGGCGTCGAGCGTCACATCGAGGCGGCCGCCGGCGCCGTCGGTGCGTTCGAGATGCAGGGCTGCGGCAAGGTCGGCACCGCCATCGGCGAAATGCAGACCGCCATAGCCGGCAAAAGCGGCGGCAACGCCGGCGACCGGCTCGGCGAGTTCGATCTTGCGCAGGTCGACGCGTCCGACGTCGATATCGAAGTCCAGCGTGCTGTCCGAGCCGGATTTCGTCTTCGGCAGAGGCCGGCGGGCGACGCGAATGGCGCCGACGTCGACATGGGCGATGTCGATACGCCCTGCGAGCAACGCGAGCGGCGACCAGTCGACCTTCAGATCATCGAGCACCAGCCATTCGCCATCGGCATCGGCGATGCGGACGCGGCCGACGGCGATATCGAATGGCAGGAAGCCCGAGATGCCGGCGATCTCGATGCGCTCGCCGTCATTGGAGGCAAGACCGGTGATGACGCCGGCAAGCATCGAGCGCGCCGGTGAAAGCTGGAGCGCCAGCACGAGGAGAACGGCGAGCGCCGCTGCCGCAAGGCCGAGGATTCCCAGTGCTTTGGCAATGCGCCAGGCGGTCATGTTCGATCAGAACGACTGGCCGAGGCCGAGATAGACGGCGACGGGCGGGTCGTCCGGCTCCTTGTCGAGCGGCACCGCGACATCGAGGCGCAGCGGTCCCACCGGCGTCAGATAGCGCAGGCCAAGGCCGGCGCCGACCTTGAACGCCGCGTCGAAATCCGGCGTCTCGCTGGAATAGACCTGGCCGACATCAACGAACGGCACGAGACCGATCTTGTCGGTGATGCGGATACGAACCTCGGCGGACCCTTCGATGAAGGAAAGACCGCCAACGGGGTTGCCCGAGGCGCTCATCGGGCCGACGCCCTGATAGGGATAGCCGCGCACCGAGCCGCCGCCGCCGGCATAGAAACGCCGATCGGCCGGCACTGCCGTGACCGAGCCGCCGGAGATGCTGCCGGCTGCGACCCGCGCGGCGAGCACGAAGCGGCGGCCCTCGTCGATCGCCTGATAGGCCGAGAAGCTGCCCTTGGCGACGAGGAAACTGTTGTCGTTGTGCACGTCCACCATCGGCTCGGCAAAAGCGATGGCATGGAAGCCGCGCGCCGGGTCAAGCGGGTTGTCACGCGTGTCCCAGACCAGTTCGGCCGGCGCGCCAAGCAGGGTGTAGTCGTGACGGCCGAATTCGTCCTCGATATGCGCCTGCTCGACCTCGGCCCCGAGCGAGGCGGACAACGTCTCGGAAAAGCGCCGGGTCAGACCGACCTTGGCAGTGACCGAACGGCTCTCGTAGGCGTCGGGCATTTCCTGCCGCGCCCAGGCTTCGGCCGTCAGGTCGGTGTCGGCGTCGAAAACGCCGGGTTTGACGAAGGTCGCGCCAAGTTCGTAGTCGAGCTCATGGGTCGGCGCGGTGCCGATGCGCGAGACCGAGCCCTCGACGCGCAGGCGCTCGGCGCCGCCAAAGAGATTGCGGTGGCCCCAGTGCGCCTCGATCTCGGCGCCATCGGTATTGGACCAGGAAACGCCGGCGCCGACGTAGCGGCGCTTGCGCTCGGTGACCTCGATCATCACCGGCAGGGTGCCGTCGGCGTCGAGTGCGTCGCCCTCGCGAACACGGACGGAATCGAAGACCTCGAGCCGGCGCAGACGATCGGCGGCGGTGCGCAGGGCCTTCGGCGAATAGGGCTCGCCAACGGGAATCTTCGCCTGCGCCTTGACGATTTCGGGGTCCATCATCTCGGTGCCGGAGACCTCGACGCGGCCGAAACGGGCAAGCGGCCCCGGTTCGACGCGCAGGGCGACATCGACGGTGTGGGTCTGGTGGTCGGCGACGACCTCGCGATCAGTCACCCGCGCCAGCGGCCGGCCACGCTCGCGCCAATCGGCAACGAGGCGTTCCTCGGCGCCGAGGACGAGACTTGATTCGGCAACGCCGCCACGCGCGAGATCATAGGCGGCGGGGTCCGACGAGGGGGCGTCGGCATCCCCCTCCCCGGCCACATCGATGCGCGTCTGGTCGAATGCGAAGACCGGCCCCGGCGAGACGCGGACGGTCACCGGCACCTTGCCGTCGGCACCGCCGGAAAGCGGGGTATCCGGCGCGATCGATTCGAGCGGGCGTCCGGCTATGCGGATATCGACCGTGCCGCCGTAATAGCCTTTGGAGTACAGCGCCGCGACCAGCCGGCCGCGATCGCCGCGTGCCCGGGCAACGAGCGCTGCCGTGCCGGCCGGTGGCCGTTCGGTCTGCGAAACGAGCTCGGAGACATCGGTGAGGAGCGTCTTCAGGTCTTCGTCGGCGCTATCGACGTCGAGCGCCGGCGCATAATAGACGGCGTCCGGCGGCGGCGGCTCGGCCGCCTCGCGCTCGAACAGCTTCCAGCCGAAAATCTCGAAGGCATAGGCGGTTGGCGCAGACAAAACGAGGGCGCCCGCGGTCAATACGACCACGCCGCAGCGCCGCAAGGCCTGCCGATACCCAATCTGACGTCCGCCGGTGCCCACTTGCGACCGAAACTCCCCGTCGGATGCGCCCCTCCGCATACAATGATGCGCCGAATATGTAGACACAAAATTAAGGCTTCGAGACGGCGCAACCCAGCATATTTCGGATTTTCCATGAGAAACCCGGCTGGCGCGGCACTTCTGCGACACCCCGCCATGCCGGCGAGGCGGACTGGCGGCGGGGTGCTGAAAATGCCCGGAAAAGCCCCGTGCGACCAAGCGCGGAATGGCTTGCGAATTCTTCTTTGTTATTTTCGAAAACAATGAATAAAAGACCGGACCCGCGGTTGCGGCGCATTTGCAGACGTCGCGCCGGCCGCAACAACGTCGACCGACCCGGACAGGCCGAGCCCCTTTTTCGCCGCCGCACCCGGCGCGGGGCCGCAACAGCAAACAGAAAGACGGACCGATGAGCGAACAGACGGCGCCGCAGGCGCAGACCGAAGCCGCCGAGCCGCGGCTGAAGCACTTTCCGATCTCCTTCTTCGCCCTCGTCATGGGCCTTTCCGGCCTGACGCTCGCGGCCGAGCGGCTGGAAATGACGCTTGGCATGAAGCATTCCGGCAGCCTCGTGCTGCTCATCATCGCGCTCGTCGTGTTCATCACCATCGCGGCGCTTTATGGCCTCAAGGCCGCCCGCTACTGGGATGACGTCGTCTGGGAGTGGCATCACCCGGTGCGCATGGCGTTCTTCCCGACCGCCAGCATCTCGATCATCCTTCTGGCGACGGCGGCCATGCCGTTCAGCGCCAAGGTGGCGTTCGTGTGGTGGACGATCGGCGCGACGCTGCACCTCATCGGCACGCTGTCGGTCGTCTCGGCCTGGATCGGCCACCGGGCCTTCGAGACGCCGCACCTCAATCCGGCCTGGTTCATTCCAGCGGTCGGCAACGCTCTCGTGCCGATTGCCGGCGTGCCGCTCGGCTTTCCCGAGATCTCGTGGTTCTTCTTCTCGGTCGGCATGCTGTTCTGGATCGTGCTGCTGACGCTGGTGTTCAACCGGCTGATCTTCCACACGCCGCTGCCGGAGCGCCTGTTCCCGACACTGGTCATCCTGGTGGCGCCGCCGGCCGTCGGCTTCGTCGCCTACATGCGCCTTGCCGGCGAGCTCGATTCCTTCGCGCGCATTCTCTACTACGGCGGCGTCGCGTTCTTCCTCGTCGTCGCGCTGCAGTTGCCGCGCCTCCTGAAACTGCCGTTCGCCCTCTCCTGGTGGGCCCTCTCCTTCCCGATCGCGGCGATCACGGTCGCGACGCTGCTCTATGCCGAAAAGGTCGGCAGCGCGGGTCTCCAGACCTTCGGCATCGGCCTCTTCATCTTCCTCGTGCTGGCGATCCTCGTGCTCGCGGCGCGCACGACGAAGGCCATTCTCGCGCACAAGGTCTGCGTTCCGGAAAAGTGATCACAAATGCCCGGCGGGCGGCCTCGACAGGTCGCCCGCCAACGCCTCGAGACCCTCGCGACTTTGCCGATATGTAATATATTTTAACAGGTTACAATCCGTCGTGGCGCCGCGCACGGGTGCGCACGCAGGCCGACATAAACAGTTTTGCCAATCCAGAATTTCACGGATTCACATTTCAGCCGCATCATTGCATAAGCAGAATCCAGAAATTTATCCGGCTTCATGGATGTGAAGCGATCTGGGTGATGCAATGACAAAAAACTCAAGTGCGGCCAGAGCCTTGCGGCTGCTCGCCCGGTGCGGCTCGAGAGATTTGGCGATGGCCGGCTTTACAAAAGCCGTCCTCATCTGGTCCTGCCTCATCGCGCCGGTAGCGGTCGCGGCAACGGAAAACCTCCCCAATTCGCAAAATCGCGACCGCGGTTTTCTCGCCCATTCGCTCGGCAAGGCCGAGCGGATCGCCCGCGGCTGCGACAATCTCTACCTCAACGAAGCGGCCGTCGGCTCGGCGCTGTCCAATGCCGGTGTGACGCTCGACGGCCTCATCCGGGACTATGAGGACCGCTACATGGAAGGCACCGACATCATGGACCGGGTCTTCCACTCGCAGGAAAAGGGTATTGTGTGCGATGCCGGCGTGCGCGTTTTCGGCGAGCACGGCTGGCTCTATCCCGGCTTCCTGAAGTCGAAATAGGGGCCGGCCTCCCGGCTCAGTCCTCGGAATCCTCGATCTGGTACCGGCTGATCAGCCGGTAGGTGTTGCGCTCGCTGATGCCGAGGATCGAGGCGATGCGGGCACGATGACCGCCATAGGCCTCGAACAGGCGCAGGAAGTAGGACTTCTTCAGGTCTTCCAGCGTCGGTTCGGTGTCAAAGCTCAGCTCGACCTTGCGGGCGACCCGCTTGCCGGTGACCGGCAGGCCGAGATGCTCCGGGCGGATCTCCGATGCATCGCCCGAGACGAGGATGGCGCGTTCCATGACGTTGCGCAGCTCGCGGACATTGCCGGGCCAGGGATAGCGCGACAGCGCGTCGAGCGCCGATTTTGAAAGCTGCTTCTCGACGCGGCGGGCAAAATCACGCGAGCGCAGGAAATGTTCGGCCAGCGGTTCGATGTCCTCGCGGCGCTCGCGCAGCGGCGGCACGGTGATGACGAAGGTGGCGAGGCGATAATAAAGGTCGCTGCGGAATGCCCCCTCCTCGGTCAGCTTGGCGAGATTGTGGTTGGTCGCGGCGATGAAGCGGGCGTCGCTCGGCAGGTCCTGGGTGCCGCCGAGACGGCGGAAATAGCCGGTCTCGAGAACGCGCAGGAGCTTTGCCTGCAGCGAGGGCTGGATCTCGCCGATTTCGTCGAGGAACAGGGTGCCGCCTTCGGCGACCTCGATGAGGCCCTGCTTGCGCCGATCCGCACCTGGATAGGCGCCACGCTCGTGGCCGAAAAGCTCCGATTCGAAGAGGTTTTCCTGCAGCGTACAGCAGTCGACCGGCACGATGTTGCGCCGGGCGCGGGGCGAAAGCTGGTGGATCGCCTGGGCGACGAGTTCCTTGCCGACGCCGCTCTCGCCCTCGATGAGCACCGTGGTGTCAACCGGGGCGACCACCTCGATGAGTTTGGCGACCTCCTTGAAGGCGCTCGACCGTCCGAGCACGAGGCCGCCGGCATCGATCTCGGCGCGCTGGCGATAGAACTGGTAGCTGCGCTGCAGGCTGACCGCCTCGAGGGCGCGCTCGACGGCGAGCTCTAGCTGCTCCGGGCTGATCGGCTTGGTGAGGTATTCGGTGGCGCCGATCTTGATCGCCTTGACCGCATCGTCGATCGAGCCGAAGGCCGTCAGGACGATGACCGGGCATTGCTCGGTCAGCGTCGGCAGCACATCGAAGCCGTCGACGTCCGGCAGGCGCATGTCGAAGATCGCCATCGAGGGATCCTGCTCGATGAGCGCACGCTCGGCCTCGCGCCAGGTCGAGGCGCGGATGACCGCATGTCCCATTTCCTGAAGCTGGCCGCCCACGAGCATGGCCAGCGTCTGGTCGTCCTCGACCAGCAGGATGCGTTTTGGCGTCGGCCCCTGCAATGTCATGACGTTCCGTTTCTCCTGTCGGCATCAGGCAGCACGATGGTGAAGGTGGTTCCCTTGCCAAGCTCGCTCTCGACCTCGATGCGGCCGCCGGCATGCTTGACGATTGCCCGGCAGATCGACAGGCCGAGCCCGGTGCCGCGCACGCTGTCGGCGCGGCGGCTCCAGAAGGGATCGAAGATGCGTCCGAGGTCCTCGGACCGGATGCCGACGCCGGTATCGGCGATGGCGATGGCGATCTCGCCGTCGACATGGCGGCCGGTGATCGTCAGCGTGCCGCCGTTCGGCATGGCGTGAAAGCCGTTCTGGGCGATGTTGAGCAGCAGCATGCGCATGTCGCTGTCCGAGGCGACGACGCGCAGGCCGGCGTCAATCGACACCGACGTCTCGACCTTGTGCTCGATGGCCTCGAAGGTGATCAGAGACAGGATGTCGGAGACGATCTCGTCAAGGGCGAGCAGCGTCGGGCGGGCCGGCGGCATGCTGAGCTTCAGCAGCCGGTTGGTCACGCCGATGCACTTGTCGATCTCGGTGTTGACGATGTCCATGTAGTACTTGGCTTCGGCGTTGCCCTCGAGGCCGACCTTGCGCTGCATCGCCCGGAAACCGAGGCGGATCGAGGCGAGCGGATTGCGGATCTCGTGGGCGATGCCGGTCGCCAGCAGGCCGATCTCGGAGAGTTTCTGCTCCTGCGAGACCGCCATCTCCTGCGACAGGTCGCGGATCGCCTCGACAACCGCCGGGCGGCCGCCCTCGGCGTCATAGAGCGGGGCGACCGAGACCTCGACGTGGAACTCGGCGCCATCCGGCCGGACATGGCGGTGGCGGCAGGTGAACGAGCCGATGGAGGTCTCGAACTCGACGAGCGGACAGGTGACGAAAGTTGCGGCGCAGGGTTCGTCGCGCTTGTGGCTGGAATGGTAGCAGGGCTTGCCGACAACCTCGGAAATCGGCATGCCGACCTGCTCGCAGAAGGCCCGGTTGGCCTTGACCACCGTGAAATCCGGCCCGATGACGCGAACGCCGTCCGGGATCGCGTCCATCAGCGCCTGCAGGAACGCCTCGCGACCCTCCAGATCGTCGAGGCTTTTGGCAATGCGCTCGGCCATCGTGTTGAACGAGGCGCCGAGATCGGCGAGTTCGTCGCCGCCGGTCGCCGGGGCGCGCACCGAATAGTCGCCGGCGGCGAGCGCCTGGCTTGCCTCGGTGAGCGCACCGACGGGTTCTAGCACCCAGCGACGCAGCATGAACCAGATGCCGAGGATCGCGGCGCCGACGACGGCGATGCCGGAAGTGCCGAGCGCCAGCGCGCCGGCCAGCGCCTCGTGCTTGATGCCGGCGGCGGCATAGTCGACGACGAGAATGCCGTTGACCGGGTGATCCTCCATCGGCCCGTGACATTGCTGGCAGGGGTCGCGATTGAAGACCGGGTTGACGCTGCGCAGTACCTCGGCGTTTCCGGCCGTGCTGATGAAGACGCTGTGGCTTTCGCGGATCGGCAGGGTGCAGTCCGGGCAGAGCAGTTCCTTTTCGCCATCGAAGACACGGCCGAGCATGTCCGGACTGGAGGCGAAGCGAACCTCGCCGTCGGGATTGACGATCATGACGCGCTGGATGCGGGCCTGCTCGCCAAGACGCCGGACGATTTCGCGCAGACCGTCGAGGTCGCGCTTCAGCATGGCATTCTCGAGCGAGACCTGGAGCAGCCGGTTGACCTGGCTCGAGGCCTCGGCCCGTTCCTTGACCAGCCGGTTCTGGTAGGCAGCGATGAACAGCGCGAGGAAAACCACGGACGCAAGGATCAGTCCCGTCGCGAGCGACAGGACGAGCTTGCGGCCAAGGCCTCCGGTTGCCGACACCACAGGCTGCCCCTCCCCGCTCAACGGCTCGACCACAGACGCATGAGCAGCGTCTCTTCGGGCATGTCGGCCTCGGCGACGCGATGGACGCGGGCGTGCCCCTCGGGCGCGGCCGCGCCGAACAGCACGAGCGGAATGATCGCCGGCCGGGGCAGCGGCGCCTCGAGGAAGCCACGGCACCACGCGGCGCGCTCTTCGGCAGATTTCGTCGACAGCAGCGCCTCGACGTTCTGCAGCACGAGGCTGCGCCGGGTGGTCTCGTCGGCGAGCCAGTCACCAATCGTCGAAAGCGGCAGCTTGCCGGCATTCATGCCGTGAGCGGCCATGACGCCGGCGCGGAAATCGACGAACTCGGCGCCGATGGCGCGGGCGATGCCGTGCAGCAGCTCGGGCCGATAGTCGGGCAGCACGACGAGAAAGCCGCCGGTGCCGCCGTTGCGCGCGACGAGGTCGGCGATCGGGCGGGTGAAGGGCGTCAGGGCGGATGGGGCTTCGGTCATTCGAGCACCTGGAACAGCTTGCGGGAATGGTCGACACGGCGGCAGATGCGGCAGACGCTGTCATGCGCGCCGCGCTCCTCCGGTTCGGCGAAGGGCGCACCGCAGCGGGTGCAGCGGCGGGCGACCAGATGCACCGCCGAGCGTCGCTGGCGCGTCATGCGCTCGAGGGTAACGGCATCCTCGTCGCAGATATCGACGCAGAGCCGGCAGCCGGTGCAATTGGCCGCGATGATACGATAGCTCCAGCCGACGCCGGAATAGCCGTCCATCTTCAACGCGCCATGCGGGCAAATCCTGACGCAGGCCTCGCAGCCGGTGCATCTTGTGCCGTCGATATCGGGCACGAACAATGCCAGACGGCTGGACGGCTCGTCGCCGCGCCGGGCGGCGGGCCGCGTCCCAGCCTGTCCGGAAAACGCCTCGAGCACCGATTTCAGCAGACCGCGCCGGCCGACATGCGGCAGGCCGCCGGGCAGATCGTTGGCGGCAAGACCGCGCTGCCAGTCCTGCGGCGAGACATGGCGCAGAACCAGCGGCTCATGATCATGGTCCAGCGCGAGCTGATGAAATTCGCCGACGGCGTGTTCGAGACGGCTGCCGGTCGCGCGGGCGCAGCCCTCGCAGGGCGCCTCGGCAACGACGAGCTGGCGAACGGAACGGGCATGCAGCCTTGCCAGATCGCGCAGGCCGAGAGCGTGAAGGCAAGGCATCACGCCCTCGGCCGCGCCGACGCCTGCGCGGTCACAGGCGCCATAGGCGTGGTCACCACCCGAAACCGCCCGAATGGCCACCGATATCGGCAGCGACAAGGCCTCCTCGGGGCACGCGGGAAGGCACAAGCCACAGCCATCGCAGGCCTCGGTGTCGAGGCCCAGGCCATCATCGGTCAGCAACCAGGCGCCTTTCGGGCAGGCCTCGACGCAGGCCCGGCAACTGGCAAGAGGGCTCAGCGCATGCACGCAACGCTCGCCGTCGCAGTCCGGCAAGGGCGTTTCCGCGTGCTCGTTGGCCCCGTCGCTACTCAACATCAGCAGAATCCGATCGTCATCGGTTGCGCCACCGTCGCCGGCGGCGGGTATTTCGCTTGCTTACCAGCCCGGGCCGGCGCCCGGAAAATAGGTCGCGGCGCTCTCGTCAGCCGAACCGGCCTCGGCCACTCCGGCGTCGGCGTCGACGACGTCAGGACGCGGCAGGCCCAGCACCTCGGCGAGGTAGTCGCGAAGCTCGTCGAGATAGGCCGCCGTCACCAGCACAAGGCCGCCATAGAACGGCGTGCCGCAGCGACGGGAAACGCGCATGGCGAACTCGGGCACCCAGCGCAGGGTATGCCGGTCGAGGAAGAGGGCCGCATCGGCGACCGCATGGGGTGCCTCTTGCTCGAATAGGTGCGCCAGAAAGGCAAGCTGGAGCACGATGTTGTCCTCAGTCCGGCAGCTCCAGTTCTCGACCGCAAGCCCATAGTGGGCGTACCACTTGCGGATATCGAACATCGGCTCCTGGCGCTCAAGATGATCCTTGTCGAGCCAGACGGATTCGTTCGGCGAAGCCTGGAAAGTATAGTTCAGATAGATGTCGGCATAGTCGGCAGCGAGGCGGTCGAGCGCGGCGGCGTCGACCGGATCGCCGAGATCGGCAATGCCGGCATCCAGCATCTGGAAGCCGTTCGTCGCCGCTTCGCTCGCAAGCTCGAGACCGAGCCAGTCGGCGGCCGGCACGCTGGCGAGGCCGGCGACACGGCCGGCGTCGAGTTCGCGGTCCTGGAGCGCCGCCAGAAGACGCAAGTCGGTCGAGAGGATCTCGCGAATAACGGGATCGATGCCCTGCCCTGCCGCCATAGGTTTTCCTTCCTCAAGTCGTGCGGATGCCGCCCCCCGGGCCACCAGACCCGGGAAGCGGCAGGCTTTTGCCAGCGCCGGCCAGCGTTACTCCACGATCGCCTTGGAATGCGGCACGAACGCGATGGACGGATTGGTCAACTGCCAGTCCGCCATATTGCGCACCTGCCGGACGATCTTGTCGTGCGGACCGACTGCCTTGGTCTCGTAAGACCCGTCCCGGATCTTCTCGATCGGTCCGACGTCCAGCACGCGCATCATGCAGGCCATGACGCAATACGGCTTGCGACCGGCCTCCAGCTCATCGATGCACATGTTGCACTTCACGACCGTCTTGGTCTCGGGGTTGTACTGCGGCGCGCCGAACGGGCACGACGCCTCACAACGCCGGCAGCCGATGCACAGGGTCGAGTCGATGTCGACGACACCGTTGTCGGCGCGCTTGAAGATTGCCCCGGTCGGACAGGTCGGCAGACAGGCGGGTTCCGCGCAGTGGTTGCACGACATGTTGACCTTGTAGGCGAACACCTCCGGGAAGGTACCGCCCTCGATGTACTGGACGCGGCGGAACCGCGGCCCAGGAGGCAATCCGTTCTTGTCCTTGCAGGCGATTTCGCACGCGCGACAGCCGATGCAGTCGACGTTGTTGTGGACGAAACCCCACTGCTCCTCAGGCACCACCGGCGTATAGGTCACACGCTTGCGGGCCTTCACGGCTTCCTTGACTTTGGCCTTGTCAAGTTCAGCGGCCATGGTCGTAGCTCCTCTCCAGCCCGTCACATATCCCGCCGGAAGACATGGCTGCGCGCGGTGGCGAGCTTGTCCCAGACGGGGCGATGATCGAGATCCGACTTCCTGATGTTGGCGAGGACGGTGTTGTAGGCGAAAGCACCGGCCGGGCTCGGTTCGTCGAGCGTCAGGAAGTCCGGGTTACCGGACCTGTCGACGCCGTTCTCGTCGAGATCCATCCAGGCGCCTTCGTGCAGCACCAGCACTCCGGGCATGCAACGTTCGGTGACGTATGCCGGCACGACCACCTTGCCGCGGTCGTTCCAGATTTCGCACATGTCACCGGTCTTGATGCCGATCTTGGCCGCATCGGAAGCGTTGATGGTGACTTCCTGTTCGTAGGTTTCACGCAGCCACGGGATGTTGTTGAAGATCGAGTGGGTGCGCCAGCGCGGATGCGGGCTGATCATGTGGAACGGGAAGTCCTTGGTCTTGGGACTGTTCAGCGACTCCACGGCTCGATCCACTTCGGGATGTAGGGGATCTCGTAGCCGTACTGGGTCTTGGTCCAGTCCGTGATGCCGGCAAGCTGACCGGAGAGGATCTCGATCTTGCCGGAGGCAGTCTGGAAGGGAACGCCCTTTTCGATCTGGGCGCGGAAGGCGACATGAGGCTCGGGCAGCTTGAACTTGTAGATGCCGAGATTCTTGAACTCCTCCCAGGTGACATCGACGTGCGAGTGATGGGACATGCGGTCCCACCAGGCGACGAGATATTCCTCGTCGACGGCCGTGTTGTCGATGAAGTACTCCCGCGGGGCACGCGGGTTGTACTGCGGGCCGAAGCCGAGACGGTAGGCAAGCTCGGTGAAGATCTGGAAGTCGGTCTTCGATTCACCCATCGGCTCGATGACCTTCGGGCGGTGGATGTAGTAGTGGCCCTTGTACCAGGGCAGCGCCACGTCATGCCGCTCGAAATGGGTCGCCACGGGCAGGAGATAGTCCGCCCAGATGCCGGTCGGGGTGATCGTCGAGTCCATGCAGACGAAGAGGGATTCAGTGTCCCCTTCGGCCTCCAGCTTGCGGATCGCCTCGATTTCCTTGTTGATGTTGGTGAGCTGGTTGAACCAGTCCGACCCCTGCCAGAAAATGCCGCGAATGTTCGGCACGACACCGTCGAGCTGGTCGTTGCGCGGCCACAGGCCGATTTCCTCGCGCTTCACGTTCGGATAGTTGAGCACCGCGTGGGCCCAGCGATCCGACTTGATGGAGGCGAACCAGACGTTGGAGAACTGGTCGTAGGGATAGGCCACCGCTTCGGAATGCCAGCCCTTGCCGACACCCTCGGCGCAGCCGCCGAGCACGCCGATATTGCCGGTGATGGCCTGCAGGCCGGCGGCCATGCGGTTGTACTGCTCGCCGTAAGCGTTGCGGCCCGGCGCCCAGGACGCCTTCAGCGCCGCAGGCTTGGTGGTCGCGTACATATGGGCGAGCTTCTTGATGTCGTCGGCCTTGACGCCGCAGACGCCTTCGGCCCACTCGGGGGTCTTGGGCGTGCCGTCATACTTGCCGAGGATATAGTCCTTCCAGTTTTCCTTGCCCTTGGCCCAGTCGGGCATGGTGCCTTCGTCAACGCCCTGCGTGAACTTGTTGATGAAGTCCTGGTCCTGCAGCTTGTTGGTGAAGATGTAATGGGCCATGCCGGCCATCATGGCGGCATCGGTGTTCGGGCGGATCGGAATCCACCAGGCGTCATAGGCCGATGCCGAGTCGGTGTACTGCGGATCGACCAGCACGAACTTGCAGCCGCGCTGCTTGGCAAGACGCATGTAGTAGAACGTGTTGCCGCCGTGGAACGTGTAGGCCGGGTTCCAACCCCACATGATGATGAGCTTGGAATGGGCGAACGCGTCGTCCTCGTTGCCGTCTTCGATGGTGCCGAAGGTCATGCGCGAGGAGAAGGTCGTGCCCTGATAGGACGGCACGGACCAGGACGAGGTGCGGCAGCCGAACATGCCGAGGAACCGGCCGAGCAGGCCCTCGATCTGGTCGGACTTGTGCAGAACGCCATACGACGCGCCGGCATAGGACTGGTCGACAAGCGCCTGCGGACCGTACTTGGTCTTGATGTAGACCATGCGCTCGGAAATCTCGGTGAGCGCCTGATCCCAGGAAATGCGCTTGAACTTCGATTCACCGCGCTTGCCGACACGCTTCATCGGATAGAGCAGGCGTTCCGGCGAATAGAGGCGCGAGCGGTAGGAACGACCGCGCAGGCAGGCGCGCATCTGCGGCTCTTCCTCGGTGTCCTTGCCGAAAGCGCCGTCCTTCTGGTAGCGGCCGTCGTCGGTCGAAATTCGAACGATGACGTCGCCCTTCTTGTGGGCCACGAGCATGTGGCGGGAGCCGCAGTTGTGGGCGCAGCTCGTCGGCACGGTGACGAGGTCGTCATCGCGCGGATAGGGTTCGTAGGCGAAAGCCTCGGCTTTCTGTTCAAAGCCCGGCAGCGGCACCAGACCGGCCGCGGCGCCGGCGGCGCTCGCCTTGAGGAAACTGCGCCGGTCAAGGGCGACTGCGCTCTTCACCCGGTGCTGAAGATCCTGTTTCACGGCAATTCTCCTTTATCCGGCGCTTACTTCTTGAGCTGATAGCGCGGATCGGATTCGGTCGGACGATCCTTGGCCCAGTCGGGCACTTCGGTGTCCATGCCTTCCCAGGCATGGCGCGGATACGGATAAGAGATCCGGTACCACTGACGACCGCCGTGGCAGCCGTAGCAGACATCAGAGCCGCTCTTGGCCGCTTCCTCGATGGCGTCGGCCTTCAGGTAGTCGACCTGATGGCGGACGGTGCGGAACAGCTCGGCATGGCAGCTCAGGCAGCCATTGGGCTCTTCTGGGGTCTCAAGATCGGCCCGGAACTCGGGCCAGGGCGCCGTTCCCATGATCTCATAGGGATAGGCACCGTGGCAGCGCAGGCAGGTCTCCGACGGATTGACCATCTTGCGCAGGGTGAACGGCGACTGGCCGTTGTTGGACGTCGCATCAGCGGCGGCGACGGTCACGTGCGGGCTTTCCTCGCGCGGGTCGTTGCCCTGATGGCAGAAGGTGCATTTCAGGTCCATGACCTGCTTTGCGTAATCGGACGTCAGATGACGCTGGTGAAAGGTCATCTGGTCACCGGCGTAGGTATCAAGCGTCTGATACCAGGCGAGCGACTGCGATGCCTCGACGCCAGCCTGCGATTTCGGCAGAACCTTGTCCGAGAGCACCTCTTCATGGCACGCCAGACACTGTTCGTTGGTCGCCGTATCGATCGCCGGCTTGAAATGGATCGGGTCCCAACGGGCCCGGTCGTAGCTCGGTGCGGCAGCCGGCGTGCCGGCTTCCTTCTTGGCTTCGGCCTTCTTGTCAGCGGCGGCGAGACGGATGACTTCCGTCGCGGCGTCCTTCGAAGAGGCGGCGGCGCCCTCCCCGCCGGCGGAGACGTTCATATCGAGGTGCTGGCTCGCAGCGTAGGCGCCCGCCGAAAGCGCCATAATCCCGCAAATTGCCAGTACCGACGTAAGCTGTTTGTTCGATTTCATGGCCATCGGCCTTCTCGAGCGTTCCAGATGTCGGTGAAAATGAAGGGGCCAGCCGGCTGGCGGCCGGCCCCGGATTAAACGTCAAGGTTCGGCAGATCAGTTGCCGGCCTGATAGGTCCACTGCGTGCAGGTCCAGTCGCTGGAGCCGGCCATGCCGCCCATGCCGGACATACCAGACATGCCGCCCATGCCGGACATACCGCCCATGCCGGACATACCGGACATGCCGCCCATGCCGGACATACCGGACATGCCACCCATGCCGGACATACCGCCCACATGCCGGACATACCGCCCATGCCAGACATACCGCCCATGCGGCGCCACCCATGCCGGACATACCGGACATGCCACCCATGCCGGACATACCGCCCATGCCGCTCATGCCGGACATACCGCCCATGCCGGACATACCGCACATGCCGCCCATGCCGGACATACCGCCCATGCCGCTCATGCCGGACATACCGCCCATGCCGGACCCATGCCGCCCATGCCGGACATACCGCTCATACCGCCCATGCCGCCCATGCCGGACATACCGCCCATGCCGGACATACCGCCCATGCCGGACATGCCGCCCATGCCGGACATACCGCCCATACCGGACATACCGCCCATGCCGGACATACCGGACATGCCGCCCATGCCGCACATGCCGGACATACCGCCCATGCCGGACATACCGCCCATGCCGGACATACCGGACATACCGCCCATGCCGGACATACCGCTCATGCCGCCCATGCCGGACATACCGCCCATGCCGGACATACCGCTCATGCCGCCCATGTCATTGCGATACGACCACTGAGTGCAGACCCAACCTGGCCGGTTCCGCCCATGCCCGACATACCGACATACCGGACATGCCGCCCATGCCGGACATACCGGACATACCAGACATACCGCCCATGCCGGACATACCGCCCATGCCGGACATACCGGACATGCCGCCCATGCGGACATACCGGACATACCGCCCATGCCCGGACATACCGGATGCCGCTGCCGACATGCCGCCCATGCCAGACATGCCGCCCATACCGGACATACCGCCCATGCCGGACATACCGCTCATGCCGCCCATGCCAGACATGCCACCCATGCCGGACATACCGCTCATGCCGCCCATGCCGGACATACCGCTCATGCCGCCCATGCCGGACATACCGCTCATGCCGCCCATGCCGGACACCGCCCATGCCGGACACCGGACATGCCGCCCATACCAGACATACCGTCCATGCCGGACATGCCAGACATGCCCTGGGCCGCAACGGTTCCGGCGGTCGCCAGAGCAACAGCGGACGCCAGCGCGGCCATTTTCACCATCTTCAACATTGTGATTTGCTCCCCTTTCGATCCATTTCGGCGTTTTCGACTGCACCGGGGCCCGAAACGCCGCAGCTCCTCTTGCCGGGAACCCCGCCGGCTGCCGCACGCTCCGATCTCTCGTCGGTTCCGCGCGAAACTTCAGACTTTCTGAAACGTTGCGCCCGCGACCTGTCGTGCCGCGGGCTGCCCGGACCTGTCGAGATCAGGATTTGGCCTTGTGCCAGCCACGGATGTCATAGGGGCCCGGCATGCCGGGCCGGGTGAACGGCGTGTACCATTCGCCCTGACGATCCAGGAAATTGAGCGACGGCGGATAGGGCGGCACAACGCCGGTCAGGGCGTGTGCGTACCAGGCCTTGTCGTGCTCGACCTTCTCGATCACCGGCGCGCCAGCGGGACGCTGATCCGGAGTCGAACCAGCAACGAACCCATCCTCGGCCGCCCCGGCGAGGCTCGCGCCCACCAGACCTGCACCGAAGACCGCCGCTGCGATCACAAGCTTCAATGTCGATTTCGTCATGATCCCCTCGCCGTCGACAGAATTCGACCGCTGGACCCGGACTCATCACCCCGCCCGCCGGACGGCCGGATCAATGCGTTTTACATTCGCAGTCGACCGCGAAAGCACGCCGGACTCAAGACAAATCCCTTCCTGCCAAACTGACATGACTTTCCGGCGAAGCGCGGCTCCCTCGTGGAAGCACAAGGCAAAAGGAGTCATGTCAATTTGTCAGCCTCTGGCAAAAACGCCTATCTGAGACGTTCTGCCGCATGCAGAAAGTCCCGGAATTCCGGGAATTCCAGCCGTCCCGGGGCATGGCAGCGCGCACCATCGCCGGCAGCGGAGGGCTGTCGGCGACGGCAACAGGCGTGCGCGGAACGATTTTCAGCCTGAAGTCTTCGGCTGGCCGATCAGTTGGCGAGCGTTTTTTTCACCGCTTCGGCGAGCTGTTTCAAGGAAAACGGCTTCGGTAGAAAAACAAATGTCTCGTTTTCGCCGAGATTTTTCGCAAATGCCTCCTCGGCATAACCTGAAACAAAGATGATCTTCAGGTCCGGGCGGCGCTTGCGCAGCTCTTTCAGGAGCGTCGGGCCGTCCATTTCGGGCATGACCACGTCCGAGACGACGAGATCGATCTCGCCGCCGACTTCGTCCATGACCTCCAGGGCCTCGGCGCCAGTCGAGGCCTCGTGGACGGTATAGCCGCGCGACGTCAGAGCCCGGGCGCCAAAGGCGCGCACGGCTTCTTCGTCCTCGACAAGGAGAATCGTGGCGTTGCCGGTCAGATCGGCTGGCGTGGCATCGACCTTGGCTGCCTCGACGGCCGGCGGCGCCTCGACGGCAACATGGCGCGGCAGGAAGATGCGGAAGGTCGTGCCCTCGCCGAGCACGCTTTCCGGATAGATGAAGCCGCCTGTCTGCTTGATAATGCCGTAGACGGTCGACAGGCCGAGACCGGTGCCCTTGCCCACTTCCTTGGTCGAGAAGAACGGCTCGAAAATCTTCTCCATCACCTCCTGCGTCATGCCGGTGCCGGTATCGGACACCTCGATCATGACGTAGTCGGCGGCGGGCATGCCCTTGAACTGGCCGTCGGCAACTTCCGCCGCCGGGAAGTTGGCGGTGCGCACCGTCAGCTTGCCGCCGCCGGGCATGGCGTCACGGGCGTTGACGGCGAGGTTCATGACGACCTGCTCGAGCTGGTTGACGTCGGCCTTGACCGGCCAGACATCCCGGCCGTGAACGACCTCGAGACCAACCTTCTCGCCGAGCAACCGGTCGAGCAGCACGGTCAGATCGGACAGCACGTCGCCGAGCGAGAGCACCTGCGGGCGCAGGGTCTGGCGGCGCGAGAACGCCAGAAGCTGACGCACCAGACCGGCCGCCCGGTTGGCGTTCTGCTTGATGTTCATGATGTCCTGGAAGGCCGGATCGCTCGGCCGGTGGTTGGCGAGCAGAAGGTCGGAAAAGCCGATGATCGCCGTCAGGACGTTATTGAAATCGTGCGCGACGCCGCCGGCAAGCTGGCCGATGGCCTGCATCTTCTGGCTCTGGGCGAACTGCGCCTCGAGTGCGCGCTGCTCCGTCGTCTCGATGGTGTAGACGATGGCCGCCTCGCCATCCCGCTCGCCCTCGCCATCCCCATCCTCGACGCCGGAGACGAAGAAGCGGGCGCTGCGGTCGCCGGTGCCGGCAAGATTCGCGTCGACCGGGGCCACCTCGCCCTGGCCCTCGGCGGCGGCGGTGATCGCTGCGGCAAGAGCAGCGCGGTCGCGCTCGATGATGACATCGAGCAGCGTCGCGTTCTCGTGGTCGACAAGGGCACCGAAAAGGCGGCGGAACGGCGCGTTGGTGCGGCCGATCGCGCCGGCCTGGCCGACGCCGGCAATGGCGATCGGGGTATTGTTGAAGAACCGGGCGAAGCGAACCTCGGCGGCACGCAGGGCCTCGGACACGTCCTCGCCGGGCGAGCGGTTGAGTACCAGCGTGCGGGACGCGCCAGCCCGGCCGTCGCCGGCAATCGGCACGCGGTGCAGCAGGCGGACCGGGAAGCGCTGGCCGTTGCGCTTGACGAGATCGATGTCGATGAGCTCGGTGCGGGCCTCGCGCGAGCCGGGAATGCCGGCCAGAAGCGCGGCACCGTCGCCGCTGACGATATCGGAAAGGCGGATCGCGCCGCGCTCGAAGCGGGCAAGGTCATAGCCGAGCCAGTCGGCCAGCGTGGCGTTGAGGTAGACGATGCGGCCGGCCGGGTCGGCAGAGAGGAAGCCGGCCGGGGCGTGGTCGAGATAGTCGATGGCGTTCTGCAGCTCGAGGAAGATGTTTTCCTGGCGCTGGCGGTCGCGGGTGATGTCGGCGACCTGCCAGGCGGTGAGCTGGGCGCGGTCGTCGCCGAGCCGGGTCGGCCGCATCTGAACGCGATACCAGCGCCCGCCGGCCTCGGCGTCGCCTGCCTCGGCGCCGGCGAGCGGCACGGCAAGGCGCATCTCCTCTTCCGCCCCCCGCCCCTCGCGGGCAGCCTGCAGCAGCCGGTAGACAAGATCGGCAGCGTCCGGGTCGCGCGAGAACACGCGCTCGACGGAGCGCACGTCCTTGGCGCTGTCGGCACCGATCATGTCGCCATAGGCACGGTTGGCGTAGAGAATGCGGCCCTCGCTATCGGTGACGAGGACGCCCTCGGGCATCGAATCGACATAGGCGCGGGTGAGATCATCGCGCAGCGGACCGCCGGCGAAGCGGACAAGACCGACGGTCATTGCCGCCAGCATCACAACGCCGACAACGGCCAGCAGCGACAGCAGCCCGAGCGCCAGCGGCTCGGCCGCCTCGCGCTCCATCAAGGCAAAGCCGACGCCGGCGGCGCCGAGCAGGCCGGCCAGAAGCAGGAGGAGCCCGACATTGCCGGATTTCACCGGCCGATCGATCACCGGACCGGTCGCGCTCGACTGTCCTTCGCCCGTGCTCATTCGTTCAACCGTCCCCTGCCCGCGGCGCGGGCCGTCTCGTCCCATCGGTGCCGAGGATGAAGCCGGCACCACGAAAGATCAACGGCGCAAAGCGCCGGAAAAGCCAGTTCGCCCGGCTCACCCCGCCTGCCAGCCGGTCTTCTTCTTCAGCCGCATGACGTAGCCGATGACCTCGGCGACAGCCTTATAATGCTCGGCGGGGATTTCGTCATCGAGTTCGACGGTGGCGTGCAGGGCGCGGGCGAGCGGCGGGTTCTCGACCACGGCAACGTCGTTCGCCTCGGCGATCTCGCGGATTTTCAGGGCGGTGGCATCGACGCCCTTGGCGATGCAGACCGGGGCCGGCATGCCGTTGTCGTATTTCAGCGCGACGGCGAAGTGGGTCGGGTTGGTGATGACCACCGAGGCCTCGGGCACGCGCTGCATCATGCGGCGGCGGCTGCGCTCGAGGCGGACCTGGCGCAGCTTGGCCTTGACCGTCGGGTCGCCTTCCATCTGCTTGTACTCGTCGCGCACCTCCTTGATGGTCATGCGCTGGCGCTGGTGCCAGCGCTGGCGCTGCCAGAGGAAGTCGAGGCCGGCGACGATGGTCAGCACGGCGACGACGCCGCCGAGCAGCTTCAGCGACAGGTCGCGGATCATCGGCATCAGGGCCGATACCTCGCCGGTGACGATGGTGTCGAGGCGATCACGCTCGGGCCACAGGATCATCACCATCAGCGTCGCGACGATCGAGACCTTGACGAGACCCTTCAGGAAATTGACGAGACTTTCCTTGGAAAAAAGGCGCTTGAAGCCGCCTGCGGGAGACACCTTCGAGAGCTTCGGGGTGATCGGATCGAAAGTCCAGACCGGCGGATGCTGGATCATGTTGCCGGCGGCGGCGGCAATGACGAACAGGATGAAGGGCAGCAGCATGGCGCCGACGACGCCGAGGCCGAGGCTGAGCCAGAGGCGGCGCAGGCCGCCATTGTCGACCGGGATGTTGTGGGCGTGTTCCAGCACGCCGCGCATGAGGCCGGTCAGGTCGCTGGCCATGGTCGGCGCCAAAAGGGCGACAAACAGCGTCGCGCTCGTCATCACGAACCAGGAATTGACCTCCTGGCTCTTGGCGATGTCGCCGCGCTTGTGGGCGTCGTCGATCTTCTTTTGGGAAGGTTCTTCTGTTTTTTCTGATTCGTCCGGTTCGTCGGACATGACGCGATCTCTCCGTCAGTTGGCGAGGAACCGGCCGAGCAGCGATTCGACGTGGTCTAGATACCACGCCATGACCGCGCCGATCAGGAACATGAACAGGATGAAGCCGACGAGGATGTTGGCCGGCATGGCGATGAAGAAGATCTGCAACTGCGGCATCAGGCGGGAGAGGATGCCGAGGCCGAGATAGAAGATGAGGCCGAAGACGATGAACGGCGCGGCGATCTGGATGCCGATGACGAAGGTCTGCGAGACGGTGAGCAGCACCGCTTCGGTGAAATCACCGACGGGCCAGGCCTCGCCGGGCCGGAACAGCGTGTAGGAATCATAGAGCGCGGCGAGCACCATGTGGTGCAGGTCGGTGGCAAAGATCAGGGCGATGCCCATGATCGACAGGAAGTTGCCGATGAGGGCGCCCTGCTGGCCCTGAGAGGGATCGACGCTCAGCGCAAAGCCGAGACCCATCTGGAAGGCGATGGTGGTGCCGGCGGTCTGCAGCGAGGTCGAGATCATGCGGGCGATGAGGCCGATGCCGAAGCCGATGGCGAACTCGCCGGCGAAGGCCCAGATCATGCCGCCGAAGCCGGCCGGAAGGGGCGGGTATGCCGTGCTCACCGCCGGATAGAGCACGAGCGTGATCGCCAGCGCCATCGACAGGCGGATGCGCATCGGCATGGTGCGCTCGCCAAGAGCCGGCATCAGCATGATCAGCGTGCCGAGGCGGGCAAACATCAGCATGAAGAGAAATGCGGTCTGGGGCAGCAGAGAGATCGTCATCGCTCGTCCCCCGCCTGCCCGGTCAGCCGCCGGCAACGATCCGCTCGGCGATGCGGCCCATGAAGCCGGCCATCGCCTGGCCCATGAAGGGCAGCGCCAGCAGCATCACGACGAAAATCGCGAGGATCTTCGGCACGAAGACGAGGGTCATTTCCTGAATTTGCGTCAGCGCCTGCAACAGGCCGATGGCGACGCCGACGAGCAGGCCGACGACCATCGGCGGGCTGGCGACGATGATCATCGTGTAGATCGCATCGCGGGCGATATCGACGACTTCCGCTCCGGTCAACTGCGCCTCCTTCGCGCGCCGACCGGTCAGATCGGCATGCGCATGATCTCTTCGTAAGCGGCGATGACCTTGTCGCGCACCGTGACGAGCGTCGACAACGCCACCTCGGTCTCGGCAACGGCGGTCACCACGTCGACGACATCGGCCTTGCCCTGGGCGGCCGAGAGCGCCTTCTGGTCGGCGACCTTGCCGGCATCGACGACGTCGCCGATGGCCTGCTTGACCATGGAGCCGAAGTCGCCGCCGCCGGCCTCCGCCTTGCCTGCCTTCTGGCTGCCGGGGAACTGATTCGCCAGCCGGCCTATGGAAGAATACGCGTTGGCGGCGGAAAAGGGCGTCGTCATTGCGTCGGTCCTTTCAAATTCACGGCCGGGCGGCCGGGCGCCGGTTCATCAGGCGCGCAGGATATCGAGGGTGCGGTCGATCATGCGGCGGGTGGCGGTGATGAGATTCAGGTTGGCCTCGTAGCTGCGCTGGGCCTCGCGGAAATCCATCGCCTCGACGAGCGAGTTGACGTTCGGCAGCTTGACGTAGCCCTTGGCGTCGGCAGCCGGGTGGCCGGGCTCGTAGCGGCTGCGGAAGTCGCTCTTGTCGACGGCGACCTTGTCGAGCCGCACGGTCTCGGCGCCAAGCTCGCGGTCGAGCTTGCTCTGGAAGGTCGGGATCTTGCGGCGATAGGGATCGGCGCCGGCGGTCTTTGAGGTCGAATCGGCATTGGCGATGTTTTCCGAGATGACCCGCATGCGCCCGGACTGGGCGCGCAGGCCGCTCGCGGCGACCATGATCGAACGCAGGAATTCCATTGCACGCTTCCTTCCACTTGCAAGGCCGACGCGTCAGGCGTTGCGGCCCAGCGCGGTCTTGATGAGGCCGATGCCGCGGCTGTAGAGCGCAGCTACCGTCTGGTAGTCCATCTGATTGGCCGTCACCTTCATCATCTCCTCCTCGAGCACGACGCGGTTGCCCTCCGGCGTCGTCTCGAAATCGGTGATGCGGCGGGAGCCGAACGGACCGTTGCCGGAGATCGGCTGGCCGGAGATGTGTGCAGGATCGGTGCGGACCGTATTGACGCCGGGCGCCTCGGTCTTCACCTTGAAGTCCTTGTCGAACTCGAGCGGCTTCAGGTCCTGCCCGCGAAAGCCCGGGGTGTCGGCATTGGCGACGTTCTCGGCCAGAACGCGCTGGCGTGCCTCGTGCCATTTCATGCGCGTGCGCAGCGCCGAAAAGATCGGCAGATCGGTGATCGCCATGGCCGCCTTCCCGCCTGCAAGAGCCATCCAACGCGGCAAATTCTGCAGGGTGTATGGTTAACCAACCGTTAATCGTGTTAACGCTCCGTTTACGGACACGGCGCGGAACCGGCGGTTTGCGCAGAAACTTTGTGGAAAAGCCGGCACATCGGCAGTCTCGGGGTCGGCAGCAATTGCCGAGTGGCGTTAACCTTCCAGCGGGGGACGCAGGCCCGATGACGCCGTCAGGGAGGCCGGACAAATGGGTGATTGGATGATCGAGACATTCGGCGAGGGCGGCGCGCGGGCGGCGCAGTTCATCTTTGCCCTGATCTTTGTCCTGGTTCTCATCGCGGCCGGCGCCTATCTGCTGCGGCGGTTCGCGGCAGCGCGGTTCGGCAGCCCGACCGGTCGCAGCCGGCAGCCGCGTCTGGCGATCATGGATGCGGCGCCGATCGACACGCGACGCCGACTCGTTCTCATCCGGCGCGACAACATCGAACACCTGCTGCTGATCGGCGGGCCGAGCGACGTGGTCGTCGAGCAGAACATCATGCGCGGCCTGCCGGCGACGGTGCCGCAGCCGCGGGTGGCCTCGGGCCGCCGGCATGGCGCGGATGCCGACGAAACGGCGGAGGATTTCGCCGCCGAAGCTCCGGCACCAGCGCCGGTGCCAGCTCCCCGTCACGCGCCCGAACCCGCGCCGGCGGCGCCTCGCGCGACCGTCGAGCATGTGCCGCATCGGCCGGCGCCGAAAGCCGCCGAACCGCAGGTGCGGCCGCAGGCTCATCCGCCGCTTCCGGCAACCGATTTCGAGCTTGATCTCGGCGACGAGCCGGCCCAGAGCGGCGGGCTTCGGGCCGATGCCGCGCACCGGCTCGACGATGCCCTGCGCCAGCATGCCGACCTTGGCGCCCCGGCAATGGCAACGCCGCGTCCCGCCCCGGCACCCGCCGCGCCGGTTGCCGCAGCGCCGCGCCCGCAGCCGCCGCAGCCTCCGGCACAGCGTCCGCAGATGCCGCCGCCGGTTCGCCCGCAGGCTGCCGCCGCACATCCGGCGCCGCATGCGCAGCCGGCACCGCATGCCGCCCCGGCCCGCGAGCCCATGGCGCGACCGATGGCACAGAGCCCGGCACCGCATCAGCCGGCCCGCGAGCCCTTGTCCGGCGAGGCGCGTCCGGCGGCGTCGCGCTTCCTTCGTCCGGCCGAGCGGCCGGTCGGCGGACCGTCCGCGGCGAACGGCGGACCCGGCATCAGCCGATCGAGCCTGCTTGGCGCCTCGCGGGCAACGCCGACGCTGAACCCGCCGGCTCCAGCCGCCGCAGAGCCGGCCGCGCGCCTGCCGTCTCGGCAGCGCCGGAAGTCCGCCCTGTCGTCGAGGCGCCTGCCGTCGAGCCCCCCGACCGAGGCGTCCGCCCCGGAGATTCCGGAGCTGCAGATCGACATGCCGGAGATGCACGCGGCCGAGCCGGTCGCCGAAGCGCCGGAAGCGCCGATCGAGACCGACGTCGCCGACGCTGCGCCGGACGCTGTTCCGGAGCGCCTGAGGTGAAACCGGCGGCGCCGGCCAAGGCCGCATCCATCGACAGCCTCGAGGACGAGATGGCCAAGCTTCTCGGCGAAATCGCCGGACAGCCGTCGCGATGAGCTGGTTCCGGCGCCGTCTGCCGTTGCGGCGCCTCGTTCCGGCCAGCCTCGCATTCCTTGTGATGGTGGTCGGATTCCCGGCAGTGGCCCAGGACATCTCGATCGGATTCGGCGAAGGCACGACGCTGACCGAGCGGGCCGTGCAGCTCGTCATGCTGGTCACGGTGCTGTCGCTGGCGCCGTCGATCCTCGTCATGGTGACGTCGTTCACGCGCATTGCGGTCGTGCTGTCGCTGTTGCGCACCGCCATCGGCCTGCAGACGGCGCCGCCGAACGCGGTGATCGTCAGCCTTGCCCTGTTCCTGACGGCGTTCGTGATGGCGCCGACATTCCAGCAGGCCTATGACGAGGGCATCCAGCCGCTCATCGACGGCGACATCGAGCCTGCCCAGGCGTTCGACCGGGCGTCGGCACCGTTCCATGCATTCATGCGCAAGCATGTCCGCGAGAAAGACCTGCAGCTCTTCGTCGACCTGTCGCGGCAGGAGCCGCCGGCCACGCCGGAGGAAGTGAGCCTGCGCATCCTCGTTCCCGCCTTCATGATTTCCGAATTGCGGCGGGCGTTCGAGATCGGCTTCCTGCTCTTCGTGCCGTTCATCATCATCGACCTCGTCGTTGCCTCGGTGCTGATGTCGATGGGCATGATGATGCTGCCGCCGGTGGTCATATCGCTGCCGTTCAAGCTCGTCTTCTTCGTGCTTGTCGACGGCTGGAATCTCGTCGCCGGCAGTCTGGTGGAAAGCTTCGGGGTATAGAGCGCTTCTGCGCTCCAACTCGTTGTTCTTGCGCATTTCCGGACGGAAAACCGGTTCCCGCTTTTCCGGGAAATGCTGCGGGTCACGGACGCCATGGGTCCGCGCCAAATCAGACTGCCTGGAACAGGCTCAGCCCTTGTTCGGGGCGGGCGTCGCGGCGGCGGACGGGCCGACATCGCCGTCAACATAGAGCTTGCGATATTCCTCGAGGAAGGCCTCGAGGCGATCGACGGCGCCGGCCTCGGCGACGATCGACTGGAACTCGACGCCCTGGCCGTCGACCGGTCCGGTGACGACGTCGAAGGCATGGGAATAGGCGCCGCCGGCCATCGGCGCGGCGAATTTCGTGCGCAGCCGCTCCAGGCCGAGCCGGTCGTCGGCGAGGGCATAGCCGATCGCGGCGCGCAGAAGGTCGAAGCGCTCGCTATCGGGCAACGGCTCGCTGCCCGACCAGGTGTCACCGTACATGCGCTCGATCTGCTCGGCCGCCTTCTGCCATTCCTCGTTTTTCCAGAGCACGTCGGCACGCACGCGATCGACGTCGGCGCCGACATAGGAGCGCAGCAGGTCGAGCGCGACGTCGGCGCGGCCGGTTTCGCCGAGCGCGACGGCCTCGACCATGCGGCGCTGACGCTCCAGCAAGGCGGGGAGCTGGGCCTGACGGGTGCGGTGGATGACACGCAGCGCCTCGACCGGCTTGCGATCGGTCAGGTAGACGACGGCCAGGTCGGCGGCGACCTCGGCGCGGGCGGCACCCTTCAGGCGGTTGTCGACCTGGTGGGTCAGAAGTTCCTCGGCCGGCTCGAGCAGGTCGACGGCGACGCAAGGCGATCGGCAAGGCGGCGCACCATTTCATCGCCGCGCCGGCCGACCGGCGTCAGGTGGCGGAAATCATAGAAGAGCGCGAGCGCATCGAGCGGCTCCATGCCCTCGGCCTTGCCGTTCAGGTAAAGGTCGGCAAAGACGGTCGACATGTCGTCCTGGACGAGGCGCGAGGTGTTGTCCTCCGGCGCGGCGATCATCGCGGCGCGCATGGTGGTGAAGGCCTCGCGGTAGCGGCCCCGGTCGACATAAAGCTGCGAGAGGAGCCGCAGCGCCTTCAGCTCGGTCTGGTCGCCGCGCCAGATGGCGGTCAGCGATTCGAGCGCCTCGATGCCCTTGTCGGCGTCGAGGACGCCATCGCGCTTCATCTGCGACAGCTTGCGCAGCTCGGCCTCGGCCGCGACGGGACGCGGGCCGGTCTTGATGACGCGGTCGTAATAGCCGAGCGCCTCGTCGGTACGGCCCGAGGCATCGGCGAGCCGGGCGCGCAGAAGATCATAGGCGGCGACACGATCGGGCGTCGTCGTTGCCGGGTTGATCTCGGCGAGGTGCCCGGTCGCCTCGGCGAAATCGTTGACCTCTATGGCGGCGCGGGCGGCGGCAAGGTTCACGTCGGTCTGCAGGGCCAGCGGATAGGACGCGAGGATCTGCTCGACTTCCGGCACCTCGCGGCGCACTTCCAGCCAGTTCTGCAGCTTGTCGTGGGTGAGCAGGCGCCAAAGATGGGCGTCGGGATTGGTATCGAGCGCCGGGTCGGCGAGCACCTTGTAGGCATCGATTGCACGGTTCGCCATGACATCGGCGGCGCCGAGCAGGACCCGGTAGTCAGCGGTTTCGGTGGTGGTGTTCGACTCCCGACCGATCATGTCGAGGATGCCGATCGCCTCGTAGGCAAGGCCGTTGGCGAGATAGAAGCGGGCGAGATCGAGGCGCGGTTCGCTGCGCTTGCCCTCCTCGGCATTGGCCGCCGCGTGCTGCAACGCCTCGAGGTTCTCGCGATAGGCCGGCAGGCCGCCTTCCTGCCAGGCGCGGAAATCGATGAAGCCGGGCCGGGCAAGCTCGGAGGCGGCCGGCGCCACGGAGACAATGCGGCCGCTGCCATTCGACAGCGACAGGCCGGTATCGCGCGACAGGGTGAGGACGCCGCCCTCGAGATCAGCGTCAAGGTTGTCCACAAGCGGCACGACGGCCACGCCATGGGCCGACGGAAGGATCGAAAACTCGACGAAATTCAGCGGCTTGATGAAACCGCGCGGCGGCCCGAGGGCGGTGATGGCAACAATCCGGTCGCCGATGACCGGATCGTCGATCCAGTGCACGGAGCCGGCATTGTTCAGCGGCACGCGGACGATCGAGCGGCCATCCGAGGCCGATGCGCGCTCGATGTCGAGCGGACGGCTCGGCGACAGGATCATCTCGCCGATGGTGACGATCCAGGCCGAGCCCTCGCTGCCAAGCGTCGTCAGGCGCGGCTCGTCGAAGGTCAGGCGGATGGCCTGGGAACTGCCCGACCGGGTGATCTGGCTGTCGGTGATGATATGACCGAGATCGTTGCGCACGGCGCGAAGGTCGATCGGCAGGCCGCTGTCAAAGACGATCCAGAGATTGGCGCCGCGGCGGAACACGGCCGCCGGCGTATCGCTGTCGAAGGGAAAGACGAGGCGAACGGTGTCGCCGACGCGGCGGGCCTCGACATGGATGTATTTCGGCGAGGCAGTCGAATAGCGGCCGGCGGCGGCCATGCCACCGGCATCCGGCGCGGGAATGGTCGGCACGGCCGGCTTGTCGGCCACCTTCGGCTTTTCCGCCGGCGGCGGGGGAACGGTCGCCTTCTGCGCCGGCAGGGGCGCGATCGGCTGGTCCTCGTCGCGGCCACCGGTCGCCGGGGCGAGCGGCCGGCTGCTCACATCGACCTCGGCCAGCGGCGCCCATGTCGCCGGATCAGCAACGGCGTCGCCGGCCTCGCCGCGAGTGACGATCATCGCGCCATCGCCGGCGGGCCGGCCACTGACGGCCTCGGAGATCTTCTGCTCGACGTCCGGACGGGTGGCCGCCGCGTTCGGGTCGGCGACATCGACGACATAGGCGGCGCCATCGCGGAAGGCACGGACGTCGGCCGATGCGGCAACCTTCAGCTTGATCTTCATGCCCTTGCCGTCGACCTCGCTGCCGATTTCCTCGACGAGCGGCGGCATGTCGGAGCGGATGGGACCAAGGTCAGCGTCGGCGACGACGTCGAAATCGACGGTTACGTCCTGGCCGTCGCGGGCGAAGCCGGCCTCGAAGGGGACGTTCCAGCCGAAGGAGAAGCGGGTGAATGTCGGCTGGCGGCCGACGCGGACATCGAGAACGGGCTGGGTCTCGCCGGCAAGGCGCGCCCTCTCCTCGGCCCGGGCCATGGCGGCGGCGGCCTCGGCGCGGCGGGCGAGCTCGGCGACGATATCCTCGGGCAGGCCGGGCGGCAGGCCCTTCCAGTCATAGGGCAAGAGGTCGACGAACAGTTTTTCGCCCGCCTCCATGGTGTTGACGCGGACAGCGCGGGCAAGCGCGAACCGCAGCGCCATGCCGCCGGGATCGGCGCGGGCGACGGTGACATAGCTCGCAAGGGTCAGGCCGACGCGATCGACGGCGGCCGAGACCTCGGTCTTGAACGAGACGACGAGGACGCCGTTGTTGACTTGTGCGTTGTATTCGGGAAGCGTCAGGCGGTCGGCAAAGGTGATGATGAGGCGACCGAAACCCTCTTTCATCGCAAAGGCTTCGACGGTCGCGACCTGACCGGCGAAGGCATGCTGGCCGAAGGGGACGATGACGCTGAGAAGCAGGGCGAGCGCGACCGGCCGCAGCACCTTCAGGCACCTGCGGACGACTGCGGCAAGCAGCGCTCCAGCCTTCACCATCACTCTCCAGACCCGCCGGCCGATCCCTCCCGAATGCCGTCCTGGCAGGAGGGGCCGAGTTCCGGCGCCAGAAACCTCGCCGAAATCGTAAATGCCATGGCTTAACAGGCTGTTACGGAGCGCTTGCCGAAACCGCGGAAAGCTGGGGGAAAGCTCAGCTTTCGCCGGGCGGAATGGGCCGTCCCTCGATCTTTGGCAGCTCGTGGGGGCCGGCATCGGTCTTGTCGATGCCCTTGCCCTGGGTCGCCATCTCGACGGTCAGCTTCTCGGCGGCTTCGGGCGACATCTGGGCGAGGATGAGCGCCATCTTGCGCGGGTTCATCTTGCGCACGAGATCGACGAGAATGTCGATGGAGAGCCGGTCGAACACCCTGGCGGCATCCTTCGGCTTCATGCTCTCGTACATCGAGATGAGGCGGCCGATCTCGGCCTCGCGGTCTTCCTGCTTCTTCTGGGCGGCGGCCTCGACGGTCGCTTCCATGCCCTTCAACTGGTTGAGGCGCTCCTCGAGCCGCTTCTCGGCCGCCTGAAGCAGCGATTCACGCAGCTTGATCTGCGCCTCGCGCTTCTCGAGTTCCTTGCGGCGATCGCCGAGGCGCGACAGCAGCGCCTGTTCGGCCGCCGATTTGGCATTGAGATCAATCTTCTCGCCAAAGACCGGGGCAACCGGCAGGGACGACGCCATGCCCGCCATCCCGGCATCGCCGGAGGGACCGGCCATGCCGGCCATATCGCCATCCGGCAGCGGCGAGGAGGCCGGATCGCCCTCCCCGGCCATCAGATCGGCGAGCGGCGCCGGCGTGCCGCCGGCCGGCGCGGCGGCGTCGGCCGCGGCCGGATCGGCCGGGGCCTCGGTTGCGGCGCCGTCATTGGCGGCGCGTGCGCCCACAGTCCCGGTCAGCACGTAGCCGCCCTCTCCGACCAGCGCGATCGTCTTGAGGACGAGCAGCGCGGCGGCGGCGAATACGACCAGCGGGATGAGGCGGATCTGTTTCACGCAGCCTGTCCTCTACGGCTCCGGGCGAAGTCACTGAAGCGGCTGGCCGGCTCGGCGGCGCGGCCGGCTTCGGTGATGCGGGCGATTCTGTTCATCAGAGCCTCGCCGGCATCGAGCTGTTCGGCAAGGTCCGCGTTGAATTTCTCTGCCTGACGGAGGCGATGGGCGAGCGTCTTGTCGCAATCCGAGGCGGTCGCCTTGAGGCCGATGATGGCGCGTTCGGCGATCTCGGTCGCGGTCACGAGCTCGGAAATCGTCGCGCGCAGATCTTCCTCATTGGCACGGAACATCTTCAGGCGCCGGTTGAGGACGATGCAGTAGACGATCGTCAGCACGAGAAGAACCGCAACAAGGCCTTCGACGATCATTCCGAGGGGAAGCGGGCTCATTGGACCTCCGAGCGCGACGAAACGGCCTTCTCGAAGGCCGCGAGTGTTGTACGCGGGCGCCGCAGATTGCGGTTCACCCGAACCGAGATGTGCTGGTCGATGCGGCCGATATTTCCCTCGGTCAGAGGGACATCGCCGCATTTCAGGAGAATCGGGTCTTCCGGCCTGGCCTCGAAGACCAGCGTATCGCCGACCTGCAGCTTCATGATCGAGCCGAGGGACATTTCCTGCTCATAGAGCACGGCGTCGACCTCGATGTCGGCGGCGTAGATCTCGGTGGCGAGATGGCCTTCCCAGATCGGATCACGACCGAATTTCTCGCCCATGAACTGCTGCAGCAGCAGTTCGCGGATCGGCTCGATCGTCGCGTAGGGCAGCAGCAGCTCGATCTTGCCGCCGCGGTCCTCCATGTCGATGCGCAGCTCGACGAGAATGGCGGCGTTGGCGGGACGCGAGATCGCGGCAAAGCGCGGATTGGTCTCGAGGCGCTCGAGCGTGAACTCGACCGGCGACAGCGGCTGGAAGGCCTGCTGGGCGTCGGCGAGAACGACCTCGATCATCCGGCGCACGAGATTGCTCTCGATCGTCGTATAGGGCCGGCCCTCGACGCGCACCGCCTGGGTGCCGCGCCGGCCGCCGAGCAGCACGTCGATGATCGAGTAGATGAGGTTCGAATCGACCGTGAAGAGGCCGAAATTGTCCCACTGCTCGGCCTTGAAGACGGCGAGGATCGCCGGCAGCGGGATCGAGTTCAGATAGTCGCCGAAACGCACCGACGAAATCGAGTCGAGCGACACTTCGACGTTGTCGGAGGTGAAGTTGCGAAGGCTCGTCGTCGTCAGCCGGACCAGCCGGTCGAAGACGATCTCGAGCATCGGCAGACGCTCGTAGGAGACGAGGGCCGAGTTGATGATGGCGCGGATGCCGGAGGTATCCGAGCCGATGTGGTCATCGAGGTTGAAGCCGAGGAGGTTGTCGATTTCCTCCTGGTTCAGGATGCGGTCGGCACCGCGGTTCGAGGCGGAGACGTCCGGCTCGGAATCGTCGATCATCGCGGCCCACTGGGCCGCCATATCGTCGTCGACCTCGCGGCCGTCACCCTCGGCCTGTTCCTCGAGAGCGGCTCCCCACAGAGAGGCGAGATCTTCGTCGTCTTCGTCGTCGGCCATCAGGGCAACCCGTTACTGAACGATGATTTCGCGGAACAGAATGCCGTCGACCTTGGCGGGGTAGACGGCGATGTTGATGCGGCGCTGCAGCTCTTCCTTCAGGCGGAAGAGGCCGGCCGAGCCCTCGAAGTCGGTGGTGCGCAGCTCGCGCAGATAGACCTGGAAGGCGTCGAGAACGCGCGGCAGATTCGGCTCGATGAGCCCGATCGTGTCGTTGTCGGCAAGCTCCAGCGACACCTTGAGGCGCAGGTACTGGTCGCGCGAGGACGCCGAGACGAGGTTCACGGTCATTTCCGGCAGGTCGTAGAAGACGGCCGGCTTCGGCGCCGGGCCCTGCTCGACGACGGCGGCATCGCCACCGCCGAAGAGACCAAACCACCAGGCCGCGCCGCCACCGCCGCCGCCGAGAACGACGAGCGGCAGGACGACGAACAGAAGGATCTTCTTCAGCCCGAAGCCCTTCTTGCCGGACTCCTCGCCGCCCTCGCCTTCTTCGCCTTCGACCTCGAGGTCTTCGTCTTTCGCCATGCTGCGGCCTTTCGCGCGGGAATCCCCGCCTATTTCCCTTCTTTTTTATTAAGGAGCGTATGGTTAACGAATGGTTGCCAGACCCTGTCCGGCCGGCAAATTTTACCCATCCAGACTTGCCGAGGGCAGCTTGTTCCGCCCCGTCGCGGCGCTCGTTCATCCTTATAGTTTATTGAAATAAAACATCTTTTCTAAAATTCTCAATTTGGCACGGCTCCTGCAAACCTTCGAAGGCGGGTGCGGCACGGGGAGGTGCGGCATCCGGGGAGAGAACCGAAGGTTTAAGACGATGGAGAATGCCCAGATCATCGGGCTGTCGCGGCAGGTTGCCCTGCAGCGCGAACTCGACGTCATCGCCAACAACATGGCGAACCTCAACACGACCGGTTTCCGGGGGGAGACGGTCAAGTTCGAGGAATTTCTGATGCCGGTCGCGGAGATGGATTCGTTCCAGCGCTCCGACCGCAAGCTTTCCTATGTGCTCGACCGGGGCACCTTTCACAATTTCGACCAGGGCAGCGTCATCCCGACCGGCAACCCGCTCGACGTGGCGCTGCAGGGTGACGGCTTCTTCGTCGTCCAGGCGCCTGAGGGCGAGCGCTACACCCGCGCCGGCTCCTTCGTCATCGACAATACCGGCACGCTCGTCACGCTCGACGGCAAGCCGGTGATGGGCGAAGGCGGACCCATCACCTTCGGGCCCGACGATGTCGACATCGCGATCGCCGGCGACGGCGCGATCTCGGTTGGCGGCGAACTCCGCGCCAAGCTTCGCCTCGTCGAGTTCGACGAGCCGCAGAAGCTCGAAAAAGTCGGCGAGAACATGTTTTCCGGCGAGAACCCGACCGTCGCCTCGACGACCCGGGTGATGCAGGGCTCGCTCGAGAAGTCGAACGTCGTGCCGGTTGCCGAGCTCAGCCGCATGATCGAAGTCACCCGCACCTACGAAACCGTTTCCAACCTGCTCGCCAAGGGCGCGGACCTGCGCTCCAAGGCGATCGAGCGGCTGGGCACGGCGCCGGCCTGATCATCGACCGGGCAACCGGCAAATTCTTGAGGAATTCGGACCATGAAGGCACTGCACACCGCCGCGACCGGCATGATGGCGCAGGAGCAGAACGTCGAAGTCATCGCGAACAACATCGCGAACATGCGCACGACGGGCTTCAAGCGCCAGCGGGCGGAATTCCAGGACCTGCTCTATGCAAACCTGCGGCGCATCGGTGCGGCGACCTCGGATGCCGGCACGATCGTTCCGGTCGGCGTGCAGGTCGGCTCGGGTGTGCGTACCGTGGCGACGCCCCGCGTCATGACCCAGGGCGGTGTCACCTCGACCGAACGCGAACTCGACCTTGCCGTGCGCGGCGAAGGCTATTTCCGCGTGCAGCTTCCGGACGGGCGGATCGGCTATACCCGTGACGGCTCGTTCGAGCGCGACGCCGAGGGCAATCTCGTCACCGCCGACGGCTACGCCGTGCAGCCGGGCATCTCCATTCCGGGCGATGCGACGGGCGTCACCATTTCCGCGCAGGGCCAGGTGCAGGCCTATGTCGGCACCGACTCGACGCCGACCGACCTCGGCCAGATCGACATCGCCCGCTTCACCAACAAGTCGGGCCTTGAATCGATCGGCGACAATCTCTTCGTCGAGACGGCCTCGAGCGGCCCCGAGCAGGTCGGCATCGCCGGCGACACAGGCTACGGCACGCTGCTGCAGGGCTATCTGGAAGACTCCAACGTCGAGGCGGTGACCGAGATCTCCGACATGATCGCGGCGCAGCGCGCCTACGAGATGAATGCCCGCGTGATCAGCGGCGCCGACGAAATGCTGTCGTCGACCGCCAACATCCTGCGCTGAAGGTGATCGCCATGAAGCACCTTGCAACCCTTCTCCTCGGCGGCCTCATCGGTCTTTCTGCCACCCTGCCGGCGCGCGCCGAAGGCGGCGTGCCGCTGCTCAAGGCCGACGTCGCGGTTACTTCCGAGCTCGTCACCGTCGGCGACCTCTTCGACCATCCGGGCCTCAAGGCCGAGACCGCCGTCTTTCGCGCGCCGGACATCGGCACGCGCGGCACGGTCAGCGCCGAGGCGGTGGCGGCCGCGGCGAAGGCCGTCGGCATCACCAATATCGACCTTGGCGGCCTGACCGAGATCACCGTGACGCGGCTCAGCCGGGTCGTCAGCGCCGAGGACTTCGCCGATTTCGTCACCGGCGCCATCGCCAATGCCGCCGGCCTTGCCGACAAGCGGCGCCTGTCGGTTGCCTTCGACACGCCGCCGCAGGCCATTCATGCCAGCCCGACGGCGCGCGAGCCGCTGAAGCTGACCGGCCTTGCCTATTCGCGCATCAGCGGCCGGTTCGAGGTCGCGGTGCTGCCGACCGCTCCGGGCGCCGAGGCGATCCGGCTCTCCGGCACGGCGATCGAGCTTTTCGAGATCCCGGTTCTCACCCGTTCGCTCAGCCGCGGCGACGTCATCCGCCAGGGCGACATCAAGTTCGACCGCGTGCCGCGCAATCGCCTGCCGCGCGAGGCCACGGCCGAGATCGGCGCAGTCGTCGGCATGGCCGCCCGTCGGCCGATCGCTGCCGGTGCGCCGCTGAAGGCGGAGGATTTCCGGGCGCCGCTGCTCGTGCAGCGCAATGACATCGTGACGATCATCTTCTCGATCAACGGCATGAGCCTGACCGCGCGCGGCCAGGTGCTCGATGCCGGCGGCAAGGGCGACCTCGTCTCGGTGCGCAACGTTCAGTCAAAGAAGATCCTGCAGGCCGAAGTCACCGGCGCAGGCGTCGTCGAAGTTTACAGTGCGGGTGGCCGGATGGCCGCCATCGCGGGAGGTGTGCAATGATCCGCGCCGGTTTCCACAAGTTCGCGCTGGCGATCACCGCTGCGGCCCTGCTTGCCGGCTGCGGCACCGTCGACAAGCTCAAGGATGTCGGCCGCGGCCCGCAGCTCTCGGCCATCGACAATCCGGCGACGCAGCCCGGCTACAAGCCGGTGCAGATGCCGATGCCGGCGCCGGAAATGGCGACCTACAATCCGAACTCGCTCTGGCGGACCGGCTCGCGGGCGTTTTTCAAGGACCAGCGCGCCCATCAGGTCGGCGACATCCTGACCATCCACGTCTCGATCGCGGATCAGGCCAAGATCGACAACGCCACCAACCGCAAGCGGTCGGCGAGCGAGGACTGGGGCGTCGCCGGCGCCCTCGACACGCCGATGGTCGAACGCTGGTTCATGCCGGACGGCACCTCGGCCAAGACGGTGCTCGATTCCTCGTCCGGCGCCTCTTCCACCGGATCGGGCTCGGTGAAGCGTTCCGAGCAGGTCGACACCAACATCGCCGCCGTGGTCATGCAGGTTCTCCCCAACGGCAATCTCGTCATCGAAGGAAAACAGGAGGTTCGCGTCAATTTTGAAATTCGTGAAATGATCGTCGCCGGTATCGTCCGTCCGGAGGACATCGCCGCCGACAATACCGTCGAATCGTCGAAGATCGCCCAGGCCCGCATCTCCTACGGCGGCCGCGGCCAGATCACCGACGTGCAGCAGCCCCGCTACGGGCAGCAGGTTCTCGACATCATCCTGCCGTTCTGACCCTCCCCCTCTCCCCACCTGTCGAACGGCAAAAAAGACGCGGCCCCGGGTTCTCTCCCCCGGGGCCGCGCTCTTTTTCAGCGATCGGCAAGCGATTGGCCGGCCGGTCAGTCGTCCCGATAGACCCGCTCGCGGCGCTCGTGGCGCTCCTGGGCCTCAAGCGACAGGGTCGCGATCGGCCGGGCGTCGAGGCGCTTCAGCGAGATCGGCTCGCCGGTCTCCTCGCAATAGCCATAGGTGCCGTCGTCGATGCGGTCGAGCGCGGCATCGATCTTGGCGATCAGCTTGCGCTGGCGATCGCGGGCCCGAAGCTCAATGGCGCGATCGGTCTCGGAGGACGCGCGGTCGGCAAGATCGGGATGGTTCTGGTTGTCATCCTGAAGGTGCTGCAGCGTCTCGCGGCTCTCTTTCAGGATGTCGTCCTTCCACGAATTAAGCTTGGCGCGGAAGTAGTCGCGCTGGCGCTCGTTCATGAAAGGCTCTTCGTCGGTCGGATGATAATCCGCTTCGATCTCTGCAATCATGTTCGAACCCACCTTGCTCGGTACTCGAATTGGCGCGGAATATAGCGGCACGAACCGCCTACGACAATATGCGCAGGCGCTTTGTGGATGGCTTCATTTGCACAGTTTTATCAATAATTTATGACGAAACCGTCAAAGCGGCAGCAGGGTCCGGTTGATGCTGCGGCGCACAAGTCGGCGGTGCGGCACGTTCCTTGCGCGATTGTGAATATGAGCCGGCGGCGGCCTTTGGGGAGCCGGCGAAGACCTTTGCTCAGCGGCCGAGCTTGGCCAGTTCGACGCGGGCCCGCAGCTCGATTTCGGCGAGCAGCGCGTCGAGATGATCATCGCCGGTTCCGTCCTGATGACGCTCGACGACGACCAGCAGGCGGGTCAGGCGCTCGGGCGAAACGCGGCCGGCGAGGAGGTCGATTTTCAACTCTTCGAGGATATCGAGGATCTCGAAGCCGCGGCGCACGGCCTTGCGGCGGCCGGTCGTTGCGTCCTCGACGCCCTGCAGGGCGAGCAGCGCGTCGATCCCCTGAATGCCGCGGGCGGCACCGGTCGCGACATTGCGCGGGGTGTCCGGAGTTTCCTCGTCAAGACTGAAGACGCCGGTGCTGGTCTTGCGGCGGTTGGCCTGCGCGGCACCGACGGTGCCGAGACGATTTGGTCCGCTGACGTACATCGCTGCCATGCCTCCTCACGCCGAACCGGCGGGACGAATCCTATCTATGCCTGATGCGGGCGCGGTGCAGTGCCCTGCCCGGCCGTTTCGCCATGCTCCGGCCATCATGGTTAAGAGGTGGTAAACGGCCCGGCAGCATTTGCCTAGCGGTGCGGAAATTTCCGCCCGGAAACATCCGCAGGCATTTCCGCCAAATCCCCCATCATTACTCAAGCCACTGTTTTCCCACATCTTTCAGACAACCCCCAAGCTGGCACGGTCGTCGCATATGAGAATGCCGGAGAGAACATGCCTGCAGTGGGACCAATGACGATGATGCGTTCGAAGACGCCAGCCTTCCTTGTGCGGGGCGGTCGCCTTGCCCGGGCTTTCGGCCTGGCGCTGGCTGCCTTCGTGGTTGTCGGCTGCCTCGCTGCGAGCGATGCGACGGCGGCGTCGCGCATCAAGGACATCGCCGACATCGAGGGCGTGCGCGAAAACCAGCTCATCGGCTACGGCCTCGTCGTCGGCCTCAACGGCACGGGCGACGGCCTTTCCAATTCACCGTTCACGCTGCAGAGCTTGCAGGCCATGCTGGAACGGCTCGGCGTCAATACCCATGGCGCCAAGCTGAAGACGGCCAATGTCGCGGCGGTCATGGTCACCGCCAATCTGCCGGCCTTTGCCACCCAGGGCACCCGCCTCGACGTCGCGGTCAGCGCGCTTGGCGATGCAACGAGCCTCGATGGCGGCACGCTGCTCGTTACGCCGCTGCTTGGTGCCGATGGCGAAGTCTACGCCATCGCCCAGGGCACGGTGGCAATCGGCGGGTTCGTTGCCAAGGGCGATGCAGCCTCGATCACCAAGGGTGTGCCGACGACCGGGCGGATCTCGAATGGCGCGCTCGTCGAGCGCGAGATCGAGTTCAAGCTGGCGTCGATGACGACGGTTCGCCTTGCCCTGCGCAATCCGGATCTCACCACGGCCCGGCGCGTCGCGATCTCGATCAACGAGCTGATCGGCCAGCCGGTGGCGATGCCGTCCGACCCGGCAACCGTGCGCATCGACCTGCCGACGAGTTTTCGCGGCAACATCGTCGACCTCCTGACCGACATCGAACAGCTCATCGTCGAGCCGGACCAGCCGGCGAAAGTCGTCATCGACGAGCAGTCCGGCATCATCGTCATGGGCCGCGACGTGCGGGTGAACACCGTCGCCATCGCCCAGGGCAATCTCACCGTCACGATTTCCGAGACGCCGCAGGTCAGCCAGGCCGAGCCGCTGGCACCGGGCGGGGCCACGGTCGTCGTGCCGCGCTCGACGGTCGACGTCACCGACGGCTCGGGCAATCAGCTCGCCGTCGTCAAGGAAGGCATCACGCTGCACGAGCTTGTCGACGGCCTCAATGCCCTCGGCATCGGGCCGCGCGACCTCATCGCCATCCTTCAGGCGATCAAGGCGGCCGGTGCGCTGCAGGCCGACATCGAGGTGCTGTGATCATGATCGGTGCAACGCAACTGCCCCTGCCCCAGCTCGGCACCAATGCTTCGGCGATCGGCGGCGACGTCGAGAAGGCCAAGGCCGCGGCCGAGGAATTCGAGTCGATTTTCCTGTCGTCGATGCTGCAGCAGGCATTTCCCAAGCCAACGGCCGACTCGCCGTTCAACGGCGGCCAGGCAGAAGAGACCTGGCGCGGCTTCATGATCGACGAATACGGCAAGTCGATTGCCAAATCCGGCGGCCTTGGCCTTGCCGAACACATCCAGCGCGAACTTCTGGCAATGCAGGAGAAGGGACAATGACCCAGCCGGAGACCATGGCCCCTTCACCGGCCCTGCAGAATGCACCGGTCCTGCTTGTCACGCGCAACGACGCCGAGCAGGTCTGCGGCCGCATCGTCGAGACGATGGAAAAGCTGCAGGCTGTGATTGTCGAGGAAACCCGGCTGCTGAAGGCGGCGAAGATTGCCTCGGCGAGCGAGCTTGCCGTGCTGAAAGCCGAACTGGCGCGCCAGTACGCTGCCGACATGAAGTTCGCCAAGGAGCAGCAGCAGGCGCTTTCCAAGCTGGCGCCGGTCTGGGTCGACCGGATCCGGCGGCTGCACGAGACCTTCCGGGCCGAGCTGCAGATGAACCTTGCAGTTCTGGCGACGGCGAAGGCGGTCTCCGAGGGTCTGGTGCGCGGCGTGTCCGAACAGGTCAACAACCGCAACCGGCCGCAGACCTATGGCCAGCACGGCCGCATGCAGGCCGCGCCGAGCCCGGTGCGCCGCGGCCTGACGGTGAACCAGTCGCTCTGACGGGTTCGACTTTCGGCCAGCACATCCGATTTTCGGTCATTCAGACCGCCCGCGAGCCTCATCGAGGGTTTTTCCGCCTGCCGGCAACAGTGTCGTCGACGCCCCTTTCGTCCCGGCCATCGGATGCGGATGTAATGATTCGGCGAATCAACAGCGGCAGCCCCTGCAATAAACAGCGTGTTTTTGAACGGTTTTCCGCGGTTTTTGCGTTTTAATCTTTCGTTATCCATGATTCGCAGATTCGGCGAGCAACGCGCTTGCATAGAAATTCTAACGGTTTCCTTAACCGGCGATTCATTCCCCGACGTTACTGTCTCATCTGCAAGGTGTACCAGAGCAGGAGGCTATCCGCCCAAGGAGGGGTGATGGAAGGCCTGGAGATGAAAGGGGCATATTCGGCGAGTGCGTTTGCCTCGCTGCGACCCCGCGAACGACAGGAGTCGGTTGCCGAGACGCAGTTGCCGAAGCCGCAGAGCGTTCAGGAAGCGAAAAAGCCGGAACAGTTGCAGGATGCTGATCGCCGCGCGGCGAGCCAGCCGACCCGCAAGAGTGTCGATATAGATCCGGAGACGGCAGAGTTCGTCTTCAAGGCGGTCGACACGCAGACGGGTGAAACCGTCAACCAGCTTCCGGCCGAAACGATCCTGAAGTTGCGTGCCTATGCACGGGAAGGCGTTGAAGCACGAGAAACACGGGCGGTAGACGACGACGCCGCGTATGAAGAGCCGACGCACGTCAACAAGGAAGCCTGAGCGCGCACTATCCCTTTGTGCGCTCGGCAGAAAACTGCCGCATAAGCAAGCCGCGCCGGCACGCCGCGCGGCTTTCTTCTTTGCCCTTGCATGACCGTCCAGTTTTTCCCGTCGGAAACACTTATTTACTTTGCCGGCAAACACGCTGTAAACCCGGCAATTTTTGCCGCATAATCCGATTTAAATACCTCATAAACCACAGGATTCATTTCCCGGACATCGGCCGAAAAAGAGCAATTCGAGCGATCGTATTAACCCGATTTTATCAGACGGACATCGATAATCCGAGCCGCTGCAGAACGCAGCGCTTTCAACTCACACCCATCCTAGAAAAGGAAAACTGTCATGTCCGATATCACCCTTTCCGCCGGCGTGCGCCAGAACCTGCTTTCGCTGCAGAACACGGCCGACCTGATGGCTACCACCCAGAGCCGTCTGGCCACCGGTAAGAAAGTCAATTCGGCTCTCGACAACCCGACCAACTTCTTCACGTCGCAGTCCCTCAACAATCGCGCCAGTGACCTGTCGTCGCTTCTCGACTCCATGTCCAACGGCAAGAAGACCCTTGAGGCGGCGGACAACGGCATCACGGCTCTGACCAAGTCGATCGAATCCATGCAGGCCACGGTTCGCCAGGCCCGCCAGGACGCGTCCTTCAAGGCCTCGTCCATCACGCTCGACGACACGACCCTTGCTGCCTCCACGACGCAGAAGTCCATCAGCTTCACTGGTGGCGAGGTCGGCAATACCGCCGTTTCCATCGACCTGCTGTCTTCGCTCGGCAATGGCGGCACGGCCACGGCCGGCACGTTCGCGACGTCTTCGTTCACCGCGATGACGCTCGACGCTGCCTCCACGGACACGGCTGGCACGTCCGTCGCGACCTACAGCAACACGATGGACTTCGCCAATGGCGGCAGCAACGACGGTTCGCTCACCTTCAACATCAACGTTGACGGTGGCGGCGCGACGGCAGTCACGGTCAGCTACGCCAACGTGGCGGCGGTCGGTAACAACGACGGCGTCATTGACAGCGCAGCCGAACTGCAGGCCGCGGTCGACCTCGGTCTGGCCGCTGCTGGCGTCAACAATGTCACGACGTCGCTCAACGGCAACGACCTGACCTTCACTTCCAACTCGACCGGTGCCACTTCGTCGGTGGCGATCACCGGTGCGGCCGGCAGCAACGGCGTCGTCGCTGCCAATTCCGGCCTCACCGCTCCGACGGAAACCGCTGGTGCGGCTGCGCAGACCGCCGATACCCTGTCGTTCGACATCGCTGTCGACGGCGGCTCGGCGACCACTGTGACCATCGACCGCTCCGTCGTTGCCGGCGTCGGCAACAATGACGGCACGATCGACAGCAACACCGAGCTCGCGGCGGCCATCAATGCGGCCATGACCACGGCTGGTGTCACTGGTGTTACCGCTGCGACCAACACCGGTGGCGGCATCACCTTCACGTCGGCCTCGACCGGTTCCGACTCGGCCATCGCGATCACCAACGCCGCGGTTGCCAACAACAACACCACCACGGCGCTCAGCGATACGTCCGGCCTGTCCGGCGGTACCGCGACCGCTGGCCTCGACGGCTCTTCGACCCTGAAGACCGTCGACGCCCTTGTCACCGAGATCAACGCCAACACCAGCCTTTCCGGCAAGGTCAAGGCCTCGAACGACAATGGCAAGCTGCGCATCGAGAACCTTTCGACCAGCGACCTCACCGTGACCGGCGTCGGCTCGACGTCTGGCGAGATCGACGGCTCGACCGGCACCTCGACGATCAGCGGCAATACGGTTCGTCGCAACCTCGCCAACCAGTTCAACGAGCTGCGCAATCAGCTCAACAAGCTGGCTGACGACGCTTCCTACAACGGCATCAACCTGTTGAAGGGCGACAAGCTGCGCCTGACCTTCAATGAGAACGGCACTTCGACGATCGATATCCAGGCCAAGGATGCCGATGGCAACGTTCGCGCCATCAACACCTCGACCCTGAGCATCGACGCTTCGACCGTCGCGGAATTCTCCGACGACGACTCGCTCGACGCTCGTCTCAGTGCTCTCAGCGATGCGCTCAGCACCCTGCGTACCCAGTCTTCGGACTTCGGCTCCAACCTCTCCATCGTCGAGAACCGGACCGAATTCACGAAGAACATGATCAACACGCTGCAGACCGGCGCCGACAACCTCGTTCTTGCTGACAGCAACGAGGAAGCCGCCAACATGCTCGCCCTGCAGACCCGCCAGCAGCTGTCCTCGACGGCTCTGTCGCTCGCCTCGCAGGCCGATCAGGCCGTGCTGCGTCTGTTCTGATCATCAGAACTTCGCACATCCTGGAGGGCGGGACCGGCAACGGCCCCGCCCTTCCCTTTTCGGGCTTTGCGGCCGCGAACTCACGCATTTCGCCACACTCGTCGGCACGTGAATTTCGGTTCTGTTAACCATTCCTATCGAATTGCCCGGATACTCTTTGCGGGTCGGCCAAGAAGGCCGCGGGACAAGGCGCCATCAGACGGCGGACGACTTCCGAAGACGTCCATCCGCCCTCAACCGGCACTCCGCAGAGCGCGCCAGAAGGCGCGGACAACATCGCCATTGCGGTGTTAACCGCTTGCCAACGCTTGGCTTTCAAAATCTGATGGCCACGACGCCGATTTAGAGGACCGATAGTATCATGCAGAACAGAGCGGCGCAGACCTATGGACGCACGGCGCAGAACACGATCAACCCGCGCGACCTCGAAGCCCGACTGCTGATCAAGGCCGCGATGAAACTGCAGGCGCACAAGGACAACTGGGAAGGCCTTTCCCAGGACCTGCGCGATGCGCTGCATTTCAATCGCCAGCTCTGGACGATCTTCACGACCTCTGTGACGCGCGAAGACCGCGACATGCCTGTTCTTCTGAAGCAGAACATCGTCAATCTCGGGCTGTTCATCTTCAACCAGACGATTTCGCTGCTGCACGAGCCGGACGTGGCCAAGCTCAATGCGCTGATCTCGATCAACCGCGAGATCGCCGCGGGCCTGCGCGGCAACGGCTGATCCAGCCTCTCCAGCTTCAAACGTTTTCATGCCGGCGGCAGTCATCTCCGCCGGCATTTGTCGTGCCTGCGACACATCGCCTTGTGGCGCTCGCCGCGGCTACATATATTCTTTCGTACATATTCGAAAGTTCGCAGATAGGGCTCCCGTCGTCGTTATGAGCTCCTCTCGGCGGATTGTCGGACGGTGGGGTCCCGTTCCGCCGCCCGGCCCTTTCGAATCCCATTCCTCCCAACTCGCAGACCGGCGCTTTCGCGCCGGTTTTTTTTCGTGGGCATACGGGCGCATATGCGCCGGTTTTTCGTGGGCATGCGGGCGCTTTCGCACCGGTTTCTTACGTCAGTATGCGGGCGCATATGCGCCGGTTTTTCACGAATACCCGGGCGCTTCCGAGCCGTTTTTTTCACGAATACCCGGGCGCTTCCGCGCCGCCGCGCCATGATTGCCCCACAATGCAAAAAGCCCCCGCGACGGTGTCGCGAGGGCCTTTTTCCGGTTCGCCAGATGGCGCGCGATCAGTTGCGCGACTTGTCGACGAGCGCCTTCTCGGTGATCCACGGCATCATGCCGCGCAGGGTCTTGCCGACCTTCTCGATCGGGTGACCTTCGGCAGCGGCGCGGCGAGCCTTGAACGAGGTCTGGTTGACCTTGTTCTCGAGCATCCAGTCGCGGGTGAAGATGCCGGTCTGGATGTCCTTGAGGACGCGGGCCATCTCGGCCTTGGTCTCGGCGGTGATGATGCGCGGGCCGGTGACGTACTCGCCATATTCGGCGGTGTTCGAGATCGAGTAGTTCATGTTGGCGATGCCGCCCTCATAGATGAGGTCGACGATCAGCTTCACTTCGTGCAGGCACTCGAAATAGGCCATCTCCGGGGCGTAGCCCGCCTCGACGAGGGTCTCGAAGCCGGCGCGGATGAGCTCGACGAGGCCACCGCAGAGGACGACCTGCTCGCCGAACAGGTCGGTCTCGCATTCCTCGCGGAAGGTGGTCTCGATGATGCCGGCGCGGCCGCCGCCGATGGCGGAAGCGTAGGAGAGCGCGATGTCATGGGCGTTGCCGGTGGCGTCCTGGGCGATCGCCATCAGGCACGGCACGCCGCCGCCACGCAGGTATTCGGAGCGCACGGTATGGCCCGGGCCCTTCGGCGCGACCATCAGCACGTCGAGGTCGGCGCGCGGCTCGATGAGGTTGAAATGCACGTTGAGGCCGTGGGCGAAGAGGAGCGCGGCGCCCTCCTTCATGTTCGGCGCAAGGTGCTCGCGATAGATGTCGGCCTGCAGCTCGTCCGGGGTCAGCATCATGACGACGTCGGCCCACTTGGCGGCATCGGCGACGGTCATGACCGGCAGGCCGGCCTTCTCGGCCTTCTGGGCGGTGGCGGAACCCGGGCGGAGGGCGACGGCCACTTCCTTGACGCCGGAATCGTGCAGGTTCAGCGCATGGGCGTGGCCCTGGCTGCCGTAGCCGACGATGGCGACCTTCTTGCCCTTGATGAGATTGATGTCGGCATCCCGATCATAATGGACGCGCATGGCGTAGCCCCTTTTTCCTTCAGTGTGACGATGCCGTCCGGCCCTCCCGGTAACGGGGCGAACGGCGGAAACTCTATCCGGCGCCGGTCTTAACGGTCGCCGGGCTCGCAATCAACGGCCTTCTTGCCGAAGAGCGGCCCGAAGCGCGCAAATCTTGCGGGATCAGACGGCCTTCGTTTCAGATTCTTGCCTGTGCCAGTCTTTCTAGCCGGCTGCCGCGGCGACATACCGCTTCACAGTCTCTTCCATGCCCCAGAGGAGCGCGTCGGCGGTGAGGCCGTGGCCGATCGAGACTTCGGCAAGGAACGGCGCACCGGCGACCAGCGGCGGCAGGTTTTCCGTCGTCAGGTCGTGGCCGGCGTTGACCTCGAGACCGCAGTCGCGGGCGGCCTTTGCGGTCGCAACGAGCTTTTCGAGCTCCGCGGCGGCACCGGCCGGATCGGAATGAGCGCCGCCATAGGGGCCGGTATAGAGCTCGACGCGGTCGGCGCCGACGGCCTTGGCAAGGGCCGGCACGGCCGGATCGGCGTCGATGAACAGCGACACGCGCATGCCGCCGGCCTTCAGCCGGGCACAGATGTCCTTCAGCAGCGCCTCGTTGGCCGGCACGTCCCAACCGTGATCGCTCGTCGGCTGGCTTGGATCATCGGGAACAAGGGTCACCTGATGCGGCCGAACCTCCTCGACCAGCGCCATGAAGCGATCGTCGGGATAACCCTCGATGTTGAATTCGCGGCCGGGATATTCGGCGACGAGATCGGCGAGCGGCTGGACATCGGAGCGGCGGATATGGCGCTCGTCGGGACGCGGATGCACCGTCAGGCCATGGGCGCCGGCCTCAAGGGCGATGCGGCCAAGGCCGGTGACGCTCGGCCAGGGCAGATCCCGCCGGTTCCTGAGCTGGGCGATCGCGTTGAGATTGACGGAAAGACTGGTCGTCATGGCTCGCTCCCGATGGGCAATGCCGCTGCGGCCTGCCCGGCCGTCGATATCCGCAAGCCGGATCGCAGACCGGCCGGTTCGCGTCAAGCAATTTCGCGGTGCGGCATGATTGCAGGCTGGCCTATCGCCCGCAGGAAAGGCCTTCCGGATATCCCGGCAGGAAGACCGTTTCGCCGATGACCAGACGGAAGAAGCCGGTGCCCGGCTGGAGGACGCCGCAGCCGATGCCGCCATCGCCGGCGCGCACGAAGGAGAACTCGCCGGTGCGGTTGTCCGAGCAGGCAATCCGCCCCTCGCCGGCGCCAGCGATCGCCTCATAGGTGCCGGTGCAGGCAACAAGCGTCGAGAGCTGCGCCTGCAGCGTTCCCTTGCCGTCTTCCTCGCCGAGGAGGCCGTGGATCGCCTCGCCGGTCTTCAGGAACTCGCCGCGAACCGCCGTCAGCCTTGCCTCGGCGGCGGCGCTCGCGGCGGGCAGCAGCGCGAGTGCGGCAAGCGCCATGGCGCGGATCATCGGGATCCTCCCTCTCCCGCCGTCTCCCCTGCCCCGGCGACCTCGAGGACGATGCGGGCGGCGCGGCGGCCGGGCGCCTCGTCACCCTCGAGGCGCATCGCCTCGTCGAGCCGGGCAAGGCCTGCGACCTGGACGGCGCGGTCCGGCGTTTCCGACAACAGCGGCGCGAGGCGTTCGGCAAGCACTTTCGGCTCGCAGTGCTCGTCGAGGAATTCGGGAATGACGTTCTCGCCGAGAATGAGGTTCGGCAGCACGATCGAGGGCACGGAGCCCAGCCATTTCAGGCGCCGGGCGATCGGATCGAGCTTGTACATCACGACCATCGGCACGCCGGCGATCGCGAGTTCGAGCGTCACCGTGCCGGAGGCGGCGAGCGCGGCATGGGCGCGGCGGAAGGCACCGAACTTTGCCTCCTCGCCGGCAAGGATGGTCGGCTGCACCGGCCAATCGGCGGCGGCGGCCTCGATCTCGGCGCGCAGATGCGTCACGGCAGGCAGCAGCAATTCGAAGTCGAGGCCGCGCCCGACGAGCAGGCGCAGGGTCTCGCCGATCGGCGCCATCAGGCGCTTGACCTCGCCATGGCGGCTGCCGGGCAGGACGAGCAGCGTCGGCCGGGCGCCGGGCGCGGCAAGGTCCGGCCGCTCCCCCGACGCCGGGCGCAGGACGTCGAGGCGCTCGATCAGCGGATGGCCGACATAGGTGCAGGCCGGTCCGGCAAGGCGCCGGTGCACCTCCGGCTCGAAGGGCAGGATTGCCAGGAGATGGTCGACATAGGCCGCCATCTTCCTCGCCCGGCCCGGCCGCCAGGCCCAGACGCTCGGCGAGACATAGTCGACGACGGGGATCGCCGGATTGGCCTTGCGGACGCGCTTGGCGACGTTGTGGGTGAACTCCGGGCTGTCGATGGCGACGAGCACGTCTGGCGCGGCAGCGAGCGCGGCGGCGGTCGTCTCGCGGATGCGCCGGATGATGAGCGGCAGGCGGGCGAGCACGGCGGTGATGCCGCCGACGGCGATATCGGAGAGCGGAAAGATCGACTGCAGGCCCTCGCGCGCCATGCGCTCGCCGCCGACGCCGGAAAAACGCACCTCGTCGCCGAGGCGATCCTTCAGCGCGGCCATCAGCCGGGCGCCGAGCTGATCGCCCATTCCTCGCCGACCACCATAAAGACGTGGAGCATCAGACTGCCCTCACCCGTTCGCCGGACCGGCGAGACCGCAAACAAAGACGCCGGCGGCATCGGCGCGGCAACGACCTCTGGCCGGTCGACAATCATGACGCGGCCGGCTTCGACAACGATGCCGGCAAGACCGGCAGCGGCGATCGCCTCGACCGTGCGCACGCCGATCGCCGGCATGTCGACGCGCAGATCCTGCTGCGGCTTGGCGCATTTGGCGAGGACGCCGGCCTTGCCCTTCAGGACAGCCGGCCGACAGGCGCAGGTCGGCGACGCGGGCGATGAGCCCGTCGGTTCCCTCGACACCCTCGAGCGCGACGGCGCGGCCGCCAGCGGCAATCGCCGCCTGACCGACGTCGAGACGGCCGATGGTGCGGGCCGCTTCCATGGCGGCGGCGACATCGCCCTCGTTCTTGCGGCCGGGCGACAGGCGGCCGACCGGGCCGCTCGCGGCGACAAGCCCAGGGCGATCTCATGGGCGCCGACGATCGCAAGGCCGCGCGCCTCGAAAAACCGCACGGTGCCGGTCAGCACCGTGTCGTCGCCACCGATGACGATGGACAGGATCTCCGGCAGGCTGCGGATGGCGCCGAAATCGAGACGGATCGAGGTGAAATCCGGCCGCCGGGTAATGGCGCCGACGAGCACCACCTCGCGGGCGCCATGGCGGGCGACCATGTCGAACATCCGGCCGATCTCGCCCCATTTCAGCCAGGCATGCGGAAAGGCCTCGATGCCGCTGTCGGCCTCGCCGACAATGCCGAGAACGAGCGTCGGCCGGCCAAGGCGCCGGGCCGCGTCGGCGACGATCAAGGGAACCTTGCCGCCGCCGGCGATGATGGCGAGAGGCGCGCCGGCAGCCGCGACGTCGGGCGCGTCAGTCATGGCTCAGTCGTCGACGCTGCGCGGCGTACACAGGGCACGACCAGGTCGGCGCGAATGAAGTCGATGACCTTCTGGACGAGCGGCTCGCCTGCAAACTCGATGGCGACCGCCTCGACGCGCTCGGTCAGCGTGCCTTCCGGCGCAAACAGCTTCTTGTAGGCATGGCGCAAGGCATGGATGTGCTCGCGATCAAAGCCGCGACGCTTCAGCCCGACGATATTGAGGCCGGCAAGACCGCCGCGGGCGCTGATCACCGTGCCGAACGGAATGACGTCGTTCTCGGCACCGGACATGCCGCCGATGAAGGCATGTTCGCCGATGCGCACGAACTGGTGGATCGCCGTGATGCCGCCAAGGATGGCGAAATCGCCGATCGTGCAATGGCCGCCGACGGTGGCGTTGTTGACGAGGATGACGTGATTGCCGATGTGGCAGTCATGGGCGACATGGGCGCCGGCCATGAACAGGCAATCGTCGCCGATGGTGGTGACGAGGCCGCCGCCCTCGGTGCCGGGGTTCATCGTCACGTATTCGCGGATGCGGTTGCGCGCGCCGATGACCAGCCTGGCTGTTCTCGCCGTGGAACTTCAGGTCCTGCGGGATGTGGCCGACGCTGGCGAAGGGAAAAATGTGGGTTTCCGCGCCGATGGTCGTGTCGCCATCGATGACGACATGGGACTCGAGCAACGCGATCGCCGAGCACGACCTTCGGTCCGACGACGCAGTAAGGGCCAATGCGGACATCCTCGCCGAGGCGGGCACCATCGGCAATGATCGCCGTGGCATGAATCTGAGAAGACATCTGTCAGTCCTTGTCGGCAATGAGCATGGCGCTCAGTTCGGCCTCGGCGATGCGCACACCGGCAACCATCGCCTCGCCGCGATACCACCACATGTTGGCGCAGTTCTTCACCTTGGTCAGGTGGTACTCCACCGTATCGCCCGGCACGACCGGCTTTCTGAACTTCGCCTTGTCGATGGTCATGAAGTAGACGACCTTCGGCTTGGTGGAGCCCTTATGCGAGGTCACGCACATTGCGCCAGCGGTCTGGGCCATGCCCTCGATGATCAACACGCCCGGCATGACCGGGTTTTCCGGGAAATGACCCTGGAAATGCGGCTCATTGAAGGTGACGTTCTTGATGCCGATGCCGGACCGGTCGCCGTCCATGTTGATGATGCGATCGACCATCAAGAACGGATAGCGATGCGGCAGCAGCTTCAGGATCTGCAAGAGATCGACGCTGCGCAGTTCCTGCTTTTCTTCCTCGGCCATGGCCCCCGGCCCTTTCCATCCTGCAAGAGCGCGCCGCGAGGCGGACGGCGCCGAATACACATGCCTCTATCCGAATTCAGACGAACGCCGACCTCAGCTCTTTGCCGGCCCGTCCTTGCGTGCCTTTTCGGCGGCAAGGTTCTTCAACAGGGTAATCTCGCGGAACCACTCGCGCACGGGCTTTGCCGGCGAGCCGCCCCAGCGGGCGCCCGGCGGCACATCGCTGGCGATGTTGCTGGAGGCGGCGATCTGCGCGCCCATGCCGACGCGGACATGACCGATGCAGCCGACCTGGCCGCCGAGGACGACGAAGTCCTCCAGCGTGGTGCTGCCGGAAATTCCGGTCTGCGAGACGATGACGCAATGACGGCCCATGACGACGTTGTGGCCGATCTGGACGAGGTTATCGATCTTCGTTCCCTCGCCGATGATGGTGTCGCGGTTGGCGCCGCGATCGATCGTCGTGTTGGCGCCGATCTCGACGTCATCCTGGATGATGACGCGGCCGACCTGCGGCACCTTCAGATGACCCTGCGGGCCCATGGCGAAGCCGAAGCCGTCCTGACCGACGCGCACGCCGGGATGGATGATGACGCGATTGCCGAGCAGCGCGTGAATGAGCGTCGCGCCCGGGCCGACATAGCCGTCGCGGCCGACGCGGACGCCGGCACCGACACCGGCGCCGGAGCAGATGACCGTGCCACGGCCGACTTCGGCACCGGCGCCGACGACGGCACCCGGCTCGATCGTCGCACCGTCCTCGATGCGGGCGCTCTCATGGACATGCGCACCGGCGGCGACGCCGGCCTCGCCGCCAAACGCACCCTCGAGACGGACGGCGGCGGGGAACAGGCGGGCCGAGACCCTGGCGAACGAGCGATACGGATCGGCCGCCTCCAGCACCGTCTTGCCGGCCGGCGCCTTGTCGGCATATCTGCGGCCGAGGATGATGACCGAGGCGCCTGTCGTTGCCAGTGCCGGGGCGTATTTCGGATTGTCGAGGAAGGCGAGGTCGCCATCAGAGGCATGCTCGAGCGGGGCCACGCCGGCAATGGTCGCGGTCTCGTCGCCGGCAACGAGACGGGCGCCAGTCAGCTCGATGATCTCTGCCACGGAAACCGGCGCTGCCGGCCGGAAGAACACGGGGTCGCTCATCGGACGCCACTCCACTTTCTCGGCCGCAAACCGTTTCCCGATCAAGGGAAAGGCCGAGGCCACGCCTTCGTTCGTTTTATCGCAAATCCGGCTGGATGACAGTTCCAGTCGACGGGAATTTGCAGCGAAAGCCGGTCAAACCGACATGTGTGCGCGGGCAGCTCGGTCCGGCGGAACAAGGCCGGCGGCTGATCGGCAGCCCGGCTTGCTGCCGGACAGGTCGTTGACAAGCAAAGGCCGCCGAGTTTCCCCGGCGGCCCGCATTATCCAAACCGGAGACCCGAGAGAGCTGCCGAAAGCGGCAAAGCCTGAACTCCCAAGCCAATTCCGGGTCCGTCCGGCGAGCGGCCGCTAAGCCACCCGCCGCCGGGATCAGAAGTTGGTGCCGCCGCTGAAGCGGAAGATCTGCGTCTGGTCGTAGTCTTCCTTCGACGTGGCATAGGCGAAGTCGGCGCGCAGCGGACCGAACGGCGACTTCCAGATGATCGAGCCACCAACCGACGAGCGGACCGAGCTGTCGTCAGCAACGTTCGCCGGGTTGAGGGTGCCGATATCACCGACATCGTAGAGCGAACCGGCATCAGCAAAGACCGCGCCGCGCAGGCCGAGCTCCGGCGGCAGGCCCCAGATCGGGAACTGCAGCTCGGCCGTGGCCGACCAGAACATGGTGCCGCCGAGGGCGTCGCCATTGGAACCCTTGGTCAGGTCGCGCGGGCCATAGCCGGCCGAGTCGAAGCCGCGGATGGTCTCGCCGCCCTTGAAGAAGCTGTCCATGATGCGGACATCATCACTACCAAGCCCATTGATCATGCCGCCCTTGGCCTTGACGACGCCGACGATACCCCAGTCCGGAACCAGCTCGCGATAGGCGCGCGCCTCGACCGTGGTCTTGACGTACCGCACATCGCCACCGACGCCAGCGAAGTCCTGGGTCAGATCGGCATAGTAGCCAAAGCGCGGGTCGAGCTTGTTGTCGCGTGTATCATAGACCAGCGAGTAGCCGACCGACGAAACGATGGTCTTGCCTTCGGCCTGCTTCAGCGCCAACGACGCCTCGCCATCACTTGCTACATTGTTCTTCAGGGCTGCCGGGATGGTGATTTCCTGCCGGAAAATTTGGTAGTTCACCTGCAGGCCAAGATGGTCGGTGATCGGGAAACCGAAGCGGATGCCGCCACCGGTTGTCTCGGAGTCGTAGGAATAGGTGCTCGAGCTCTCCGAGATGCGCCGGTAGGCATCGAAGCCGGCCGAGATGCGCTGGCCGAGGAAGTACGGCTCGGTGAACGAGAAGTCGATCGTGCGCTTGTTCTCGCCGCCACCGACCTGCAGCTTCACGTACTGGCCACGGCCAAGGAAGTTGCGCTCGGAGAGACGAACGTCGCCGATGACGCCATCGCCAGTCGAATAACCAACACCGAAGGAGAGCTCGCCGGTGGCCTTCTCGACGACATCGACATTGAGGACGATGCGATCGGGAGCGGTGCCCGGAGAGGTCGAGACGCTGACGCTCTCGAAGAAGCCAAGCTCGTTCAGGCGGCGCTCGGCGCGATCGACCAGCACGCGATTATAGGCATCGCCCTCGCCGAGATCGATCTCGCGGCGAATGACGTAATCGCGGGTGCGGCTGTTGCCGCGGATGTCGATGCGCTCGACGTAGACGCGCGGGCCTTCGTCGATCGTGTAGGTCAGCGAGATCGTGTGGTTCTCGTAGTCACGCTCGCCACGCGGGCGAACCTGCACGAAGGCATAGCCCTTCTCGGCCGCGGCAATGGTCAGATCCTCAAGGGTCTTTTCCACTTCCTCGGCGCTATAGGTCTTGCCGGTGCGAGTGCGGGCGGACGAGGCCATCGAGCCGGCGTCGATCTCGGAGAGCGCGCTGTCGACGACGATGTCGCCGTAGGTGTACTTCTCGCCCTCGTCGAGCGTGAAGGTCACAAAGAAGATGTTGCGCTCGCGATCAAGGTCGGCGACCGCGGAAACGACGCGGAAGTCGGCATAGCCATGGTTCAGGTAGAAGCGGCGCAGGCGCTCCTGGTCGGCAGCCAGACGGTCCGGGTCATAGGTGTCGGTGTTCTTCAGCCAGCTCAGCCAGTTCTTCTGGGCGGTCTGCACGACATCGCGCAGCTTGCCGTCCGAATAGGACCTGTTGCCGATGAAATTGATGCGCGCGACGGCGGTCTTGTCGCCCTCGTCGATCTCGAAGACGAGATTGACGCGGCCATCATCAAGCTCGATGACCTTCGGCTCGACATGCGCACCGAAGCGGCCGGACCGGCGATAGCCCTCAAGCAGGCGCTGGGTGTCGCCCTGCACCTTGGCGCGGGTGAGCACGGAACGCGGCTTCGATTCGACGATGCTGAGCAGCGCCTCGTCCTTCAGCTTCTTGTTGCCCTCGAAGCTGACGCGATTGATGGTCGGGTTCTCGACGACCGTGACGACCAGCGAGCCGCCCGACGGCGCGATACGGACGTCGGAGAACAGCCCGGTCGCGAACAGGGCCTTCAGCGATTCGTCGATATCAGCGGTTCCGTAGGACTGACCGGGCTTGATCGTCAGGTAGGACCGAACGGTCTCCTCCTCGACGCGCCTGTTGCCATTCACAACAATCCGGCTCGCTGTTGCAGCGTATGCGGCGCTCGTTCCGGAGACCCCGGCGACGTCCGGCATAACCGGAGCCAGGATCATGACGGCGGCGGCAAACGCTGCCCATTTCGAAAATTTCGACAAGACTCTCATGAGGCTCGCGCACCTTTGTGTTGTTTTGGCATCCCCCGGCGGCGCTGTCGGGGTCCGGATTCCCTCACCCGAACACCGTGCTTTTACAGTGTTTTCAGCCATGCGCAAGGTCGCGAAACGGCTAACCGGCCATTTTCTGGCGGACAGTTGCCGAGGCGCCACGGCCCGTCATCGCTTGTGGCCGGAGAATCAGGAGACAAGACGGAGGATATCGTTCCCCGTGACGAAAAGGATCAGCATCATCAACAGGGCAAAGCCGACGCGGAAGCCGAATTCCTGGGTCTTTTCGCTGAGCGGGCGACCCCTGACGGCCTCGATGACGTAGTAGACGAGGTGACCGCCATCGAGCATCGGCACCGGCAGAAGATTGAGGATGCCGATCGATACCGAAATCACCGCGATCATGTTGACGAGCGCGGCAAAGCCGATTTCGGCAACGTCGCCGGACGTCTTGGCAATGCGAACCGGGCCGCCGAGCTGGTCGGCGGATTCGCGCCCGGAGACGAGGCGGCCGAGGAAGACCATCGAGCGCTCGACGACGCGCCAGGTCTGCACCGTGCCCTCGACGAGGGCGGAGGGCAGCGAATAGCGCTCGGTGATGATGTCGTCGGCCGAGACCGAGCGGGAAATGCCGAGCACGCCGACGCGATTCTTGTTGCCGAAGGGATCGACCATTTCCTGGCGGCGCGGGGTTGCGGTCAGGCTGGTCTCGACGCCACCGCGATCGACGACGATCGAGAGCGGGGTGTCGGCGGCCAGCGTGACGATCGCCTGAACGTCGGTGAACGCCTTCATCGGGCTGCCGTCGATCGACAGGATGAGGTCGCCGGCCTTGAAACCGGCCGTTTCGGCAGCGCTGCCCGGCACGACGGAATCGACCCGCGGCACGGTGTACTGCCGGCCATAGGCCGCAAAAAGCATCGTGAAAACGACGATGGCGAGGATGAAATTGGCAATCGGGCCGGCGGCGACGATCGCCGAGCGCCAGCCGACGGACTTGCCGGCAAGGCTGTTGCGGCGCACGTCCTCAGGCATGGCGGCGATGGCGTCGGCATCGGGCACGCTCGCGGCGTTCTCGTCGCCGAGGAACTTCACGTAGCCGCCGAGCGGGATCATCGACAGGCGCCAGCGGGTGCCGTGGCGATCGTTGAAACCGACGATTTCGCGGCCAAAACCGACCGAGAAGACCTCGACCGTGACGCCGGCCCAGCGGGCGACGAGGAAATGGCCGAGTTCGTGGAAAAACACGACGACGGTCAGGACGAACAGGAAGGCCGGGGCACCGGTCACGAGCCAGTGGCCAAGACCGGAAATGCCATCGACAAAACTCATCAACTCACCTCGCGCAATGCAGCCGCTGCGCCCCCAATATAGGGGCAGAATGCCCGATATACAGCGGGACGCTTAAGTTTCCCTTGGCGCTGCGAACGGTTTGGCGGCCCTGCCCGCTTCAGGCGACCGTCATGGCGGCGGCAATCCCCGGCAGCAGCGCCGCGGCGGTCTCGCGGGCATGGGCATCGAGTGCCAGCACATCGGCGAGCGAGGAGAATTCGGCCGGCGCGTTTTCGGCCTCAAGCCGCGACAGCGTTTCCTCACAAAGGGCCGGAATGCCGAAATAGGGCAGCCGCCCCTCGAGGAAGGCGGCAACGGCGATCTCGTTGGCGGCGTTGAGCACGTTGGTCGCGGCGGTGCCGCGCCGCAGGGCGGCAAGCGCCAGCCCGAGCGCCGGGAAGCGCTCCATGTCCGGCGCCTCGAAGGTCAACTGGCCGATGGCGGCAAGATCGAGCCGGGCGCTCGGCGCCGGGCCGCGCGCCGGCCAGTTGAGGCAATATGAAATCGGGGTGCGCATGTCCGGGCTGCCGAGCTGGGCGAGTACCGAGCCATCGGAATAGGAAACGAGGCCGTGGACGATCGACTGGGGATGGACGAGGACGTCGAGCTGGTCCGCCGTCACCGGGAAAAGATGAAAGGCTTCAATGACCTCGAAGCCCTTGTTCATCAACGTTGAGGAATCGATGGTGATCTTGGCGCCCATCTTCCAGTTCGGATGGCGCAGCGCCTCGGCCGGCGTGACGGTGGTCATGCGCTCGCGCGTGAAGGTGCGGAACGGCCCGCCCGACGCGGTCAGGATGACCTTTTCGATGCGCTCGGCGCGCTCGGCCTCGAAAACCTGGAAGATCGCGTTGTGCTCGGAATCGACCGGCAGGACGGTCGCGCCGCACGCCCGCGCCCGCGCCATGAAGAGGCCGCCGGCGCACACGAGGCTTTCCTTGTTGGCAAGGGCAACGGCGCTGCCGGCCTCGATCGCGGCCATGGCCGGCGGCAGGCCGGCGGCACCGATGATGCCGGCGACGACGAGATCGACGGGTTCGGCGGCGATTTCGACGAGCGCCTCGGCGCCGGCGGCGACCTCGATGCCGGTGCCGGCGAGGCGCTCCTTCAACTCGCCATAGGCGGCGGGATCAGCGACGACGGCCCGGCGGGCGCCGAGGGCGACGGCCTCGCTCGCCAGATCGGCGGCATTGCGGTTGGCGGTGACGTTCTCGACGACGAAGCGATCCGGCTCACGCTTGACGAGATCAAGGGTCGAGGCGCCGATCGAGCCGGTGGCGCCGAGAACGGTCAATCGCCGCGGCCCGGCTGCGGTGACGGGCTTCATTCCACTGTCGGCTACCATGCGAACAACCCCTCGGCCGGGGCGGCAAGGCCGGCGTGCAGCCAGCCGATGATGGCGGCGCCGACGGCGGCGGCGGCGAGGCCGTCAACCCGGTCCATGACGCCGCCATGACCGGGGATGAGGCGGCTCAGATCCTTGACCCCGAAATGCCGCTTGAAGGCGGATTCCAGAAGGTCGCCTCCTGGGCGACGACGGAGAGGACGGCGGCGGCAAGGCCGACCGGCCAGAGGCGGACAACGCCGCCGTAGTGGGCGACGAGAACGCCGAAGACGATGGCGGCGGCGAGGCCGCCGAGAAAGCCGGACCAGGTCTTCTTCGGCGAAACCCTCGGCCAGAGCTTCGGGCCGCCGACGGAGCGGCCGACGAAATAGGCGAGGATATCGGTTGCCCAGACGACGAAGAAGATCCAGACCACGGCGAGGAGACCGTAGCCTTCGTCGGCGCGAAGGGCGACGAGGGCTACGCCGATGAGGCTTGCGTAGAGCATGCCGGCGGCGTGCCAGCGAAGACGCCCGCCGGAGAGCCAAAGCCCGACCGAGGCCGCGGCCAGCGCGGCAATGAAGACGAGCGCCATGTCGACCTCGCCGAGGGCGGCGATGAAGACGATCGCGGCAACGCCGCCATAGCCGGCCAGCGTTTCGGGATGGCGGGCATCATGGCCGGACACGGTTGCCCACTCATAGAAAACGGCAACGGCGAGCACGATCATGAAAAGGCCGAAAGCCGCACCGCCGGCCCAGGTGACACCGAGGGCGATCGGTGCAAGCACCAGCGCCGAAACAACACGCAGGAAGAGCTCGGATTTTCCCTTTGCGGGGGCGGCGGCGGATCCTGGCTCGGTCACGTGGCTGCCCGCCCCTTCGAAGTCACGCCACCGAAGCGGCGGTCGCGGCCGCGGTATTCGTCGATGGCCCGCTCGAGGTCCTCCGGCGTGAAATCCGGCCAGAGCACCGGCAGGAACACGAATTCGGAATAGGCTGCCTGCCAGAGCAGGAAATTCGACAGGCGCTGCTCGCCGCTGGTGCGGATGATCAGCTCGGGATCCGGAATGTCGGCGGTGTCGAGACGGCCGACGATCGCCGCGGCATCGATATCGGCCGCCCGGATGCGGCCGGCCTCGACATCCTCGGCGAGGCGGCGCACGGCCCGCTCGATCTCGTTACGGGCGCCGTAGTTGAAGGCGACGACGAGATTGAGGCCGGTGTTGGCCTTCGTCAGCTCCTCGGCCTCGTCGAGGAGGCCGCGAATGTCCTTAGACAGGTCGTCGCGGGCGCCGATGATTCGGACCCGGACATTGGCCTTGTGCAGATCGGCAAGGTCGCGCCGGATGAACAGGCGCAGGAGCCCCATGAGCTCGCGCACCTCGGTCGGCGGACGCGACCAGTTCTCGGAGGAAAAGCTGAAAAGCGTCAGGTACTCGATGCCGAGTTCGTCGGCATGACGGACGGTGGTGCGCAGCACCTCGACGCCCTTGCGGTGGCCGAAGGTGCGATCAAGCCCGCGGGCAGCGGCCCAGCGGCCGTTGCCGTCCATGATGATCGCGATGTGGCGGGGCACATGGCGATCCTCGTCGCGCAACTGATCGTCCCGCACCGCCGCCTTCTGGCCCGTCGTCATCGGCTCCCCGCGTCGCCTTCCCGCCGCCCCGATCGGCGCCGGTTACACCTGCATGATTTCGGCTTCCTTGGTAGCCAGCGCCTGATCGATCTCGGCGATGGTCTCGTCGGTCAGCTTCTGCACCTTGTCGGACTGGACGCGATGATCGTCCTGGCTGATGTTGCCGTCCTTCTCGAGCTTCTTCAGCAGTTCCATGCCGTCGCGGCGGACATGGCGGGCGGCGACACGGGCCTGCTCGGCGTATTTGTGCGCGACCTTGACGAGGTCGGCGCGGCGCTCGGCGTTCAGCTCCGGAATCGGAATGCGCAGGTGCTGGCCCTCGACGACCGGATTGAGGCCAAGGCTCGATTCGCGGATGGCGCGGTCGACGGCGTTGACGACGCCGCGATCCCAGACCTGGACGGAAATCGAGCGCGGCTCGGGCACGCTGACGGTGGCAACCTGATTCAGCGGCATCGGCGAGCCATAGGCCTCGACCACGATCGGATCGAGCAGGCTGGCGGAGGCGCGGCCGGTGCGCAGACCGCCCAGTTCGCCCTTCAGCACCGAAACGGCGCCATGCATACGCCGCTGCAGATCCTTGATGTCCAGTGTCGCTTCGGTCATTTCGTCCCGCCTCGTCTCAACTCCGAAGGGCTTCCCCCGGGCTCATCGCCAGCCGGGCTTATGCCGACCGTCCTGCCCTGCCCTTGCTGTTATTGTCCGGCGCGGCGCCCCTTGCGGCGTGCCACGCCCCACTCACATGCCGTTTCCCGCCGAAATCCAGTGCACCCGAATTCCGGCAGTGTCACGGCAAAACCTCGGGCCGACCATCCTGGCCGGCATTGTCATCCCTCCACGACCGTTGCCCGGCCGGTGCCGGCGACAACCGCCGCAAGGCTGCCCGGTTCGTGGATCGAGAAGACGATTATCGGTATCCGGTTGTCGCGGGCAAGCGCAATCGCTGCTGCGTCCATGACCTCAAGACCGCGATTGAGCACTTCCTGATGGGTCAGGCGGTCGAACCGGGTGGCGTTCGGGTCCTTTTTCGGGTCGGCCGAATAGATGCCGTCGACCTGGGTCGCCTTCAAAAGGGCATCGCAGCCCATCTCGGCAGCACGCAGGGCCGAGGCCGTGTCGGTCGTGAAGAACGGGTTGCCGGTTCCGCCGACGAAAATGACCACCCGCCCCTTCTCGAGGTGGCGCAGGGCGCGCGCCTGGACGAAGGGCTCGCAGACGGTCGGCATGGCGACGCCGGAGACGACGCGGGCGGCAATGCCCTCGCGGCCGAAGGCATCGCGCAGGGCCAGGCCGTTCATCACGGTCGCCAGCATGCCCATGTGGTCGCCGGTGACGCGATCGCCACCCTTGGCGGCAACCTGCACGCCGCGGAAGATGTTGCCACCACCGACGACCACGGCAACCTCGACGCCGGACTGCACGATGCCGGCGATGTCGCCGACGATGCGCGAGACGACGGCCGGGTCAATGCCATAGCCCTGACTGCCCATCAGCGCCTCGCCGGAAACCTTGAGCAGGATACGGCGGTAGCGGGGGGCGTTCGGCATGGCGGCGGTTCCCTGAAGACGGGCGTCGTGCGGCCGTCATGGCTGCGCGAGAAATCGCCCGCAAGTTATTCTTTTTGCCGCGCTTTATTGTCCTTTGCGGGACTGGCGAAAGTGACTCGCCGCACGGCCAATGTCGATCTGGATACACGAAGGGCGCCGGGATGTCACCCGACGCCCTGCGCAAGCGGTGTAAAAGCGATTACTGCTGGCCGGCGGCCGCAGCGACCTCGGCGGCGAAATCGCTCTCTTCCTTCTCGATGCCCTCGCCGAGCGCAAAGCGCACGAAGCCGGTCACCTTGATGGCGCCGCCAACGTCCTTCTCGGCGGCCTTCAGGGCCTTCTCGACGGTGTTCTCGCCGTCGATGACGAAGACCTGCTGCATCAGCACGACTTCCTCGAAGAACTTGCGGACGCGGCCCTCGACCATCTTCTCGATGATGTTTTCCGGCTTGCCGGACTGGCGGGCCTGGTCGGCATAGATCGCCTTCTCGCGCTCGACGGTCGCGGCGTCGATCTCGGCGGCGGTCACGGCCAGCGGGTTGGCGGCGGCAACGTGCATGGCGACCTGACGGCCGATCTGGGCGAGCTTGTCGGTGTCGCCGGTCGACTCGAGAGCGACGAGCACGCCGATGCTGCCAAGGCCGTCGGCGATCGAGGAATGGACGTAGCTGGCGACGACGCCGTTCTCGACCGAGAGGCGGATGGCGCGGCGCAGGTTCATGTTCTCGCCGATGCTGCCGACCATCTCGGTGACGTAGCCGTCAACGGTCTTCACGGAGCCCGGATAGCCGGCCGCGCCAACGGCCTCGCGATCGCCGCCAACGGCGAGAGCGACACCGGCGATGTCACGGACCATCTCCTGGAACTTGTCGTTGCGGGCAACGAAGTCGGTCTCGGAGTTGACCTCGACAACGGCCGCGGCCTTGTCGCCAACGGCAACGCCAACCAGACCCTCGGCGGCAACGCGGCCGGCCTTCTTGGCGGCCTTGGCCAGACCCTTCTTGCGCAGCCAGTCGATCGCGGCTTCCATGTCGCCGTCGTTCTCGGTCAGCGCGTTCTTGCAATCCATCATGCCCGCGCCGGTCTTCTCGCGCAGGTCTTTCACCATCGCGGCAGAAATCGTCGCCATCACAGCCTCGCTTGTTCGTCGAATCAGGTTCTTCTAACGGCATTTGGCGACGATCGCGCGACCGTCGCCCTGCCTCTCAAATCATTGTCCCGGAGCGCCGCCGCGCGGACCTTGCCCCGGCCGGGCTTGCGGGCGGGCGGCAACCTGCCCCCGCCCCTGCCCGTTGTCAGCCTTCGTTGGCGGCCGAGGCGACTTCGTCGAGCGCCGGCTCCTCGATCACCTCTTCGGAGGCGCCGAGGTCGATGCCCATGTCGCCCTGGGCGCGGCCGATGCCGTCGATGGCGGCGCGGGCGATCAGGTCGCAATAGAAGGCGATGGCGCGGCCGGCGTCGTCATTGCCCGGAACCGGGAAGGTGATGCCGTCGGGATCGCAGTTGGTGTCGAGAATCGCGGCGACCGGAATGCCAAGGCGGCGCGCTTCCTGGATGGCGATCGACTCCTTGTTGGTGTCGATGACGAACAGGAGGTCCGGCAGACCGCCCATGTCCTTGATGCCGCCGAGGGCGCGCTCGAGCTTGTCGCGCTCGCGCTGGAGCGACAGGCGCTCCTTCTTGGTGAAGCCGGCCATGTCGCCGCCGAGCATCTCCTCGAGCTTGCGCAGGCGCTGGATCGAGATCGAGATGGTCTTCCAGTTGGTCAGCATGCCGCCGAGCCAGCGGGCGTTGACGTAATACTGGGCCGAACGACGGGCGGCGTCGGCGATGATGTCGGACGCCTGACGCTTGGTGCCGACGAAGAGCACGCGGCCACCGCCGGAGACGGTGTCGCTGACTGCCTTCAGCGCGCGATAGAGCATCGGCACGGTCTGGGCGAGATCGATGATGTGGATGTTGTTGCGGGCGCCAAAGATGAACTGGTCCATCTTCGGGTTCCAGCGGTGGGTCTGGTGACCGAAGTGCACGCCTGCCTCAAGAAGCTGGCGCATGGTAAAATCGGGAAGAGCCATTTCCCTTGTCTCCTTTACCGGTTTCTGCCTCCGCGGAACGGTTACTTCGCCAAGCCGATCGCTCGAATTGACGGAAAGCACCGGAAGGCCGGCAAACGGACATATGCGCCCGCTCCGGCCGAACGTCCCGCGTGTGGGATGGCGGCCTTATAGGGTCGGCGGCGCGGGAATGCAAGGCCCGCCGCCGGTTTCGTCGCGGTGCGCGCCGCTCTTTGCGAGGCGCTGTTGCCGGTCAGACCATCTGCACCTGGACGACGCCGGGCACCGACTTCACGGCGCCGGCGACCTGCGGCGAGATGAGGTAGCGGCCCGGCAGGCGCACCTCGACCTCCTTGGCGCCATCCTCAAGGATGAGGACGAGGCTGACATCGCCCTCGCCCTTCGCGGCGAGGCGCCGATGGATGCTGTCGAGCGGCGCCGGATCGCGCAGGAAGATGCGCATCGACTTGACGTCGCGGCTGGCGACCTTGTCGAGCGGCTCGACCGTCTGGATGCGGACGCGCACCTCCTCGTCGCGCTCCTCGGCCGCGACCAGGACGACAACGGACTGGCCGGGCTCGAGCATGTCGCGATACTGGTTCAGCGCCTCGGAGAACATCACCGCCTCGTATTCGCCGGTCGGGTCGGAGAGCTGGATGATGCCGATGCGGCCGCCGGTGCGGGTCTTGCGCTCGTTGCGGATGGTCACCGTGCCGGCGAGCCGGCCAGCGACGGCGCCGGCGCGCACGGCGCGGACGAAATCGGCCCAGTACTGGACGCGCATCTTTTCCAGAATCGGCCCGTAGCCGTCGAGCGGATGGGCGGAGAGATAGAAGCCGACGGAATCCTGCTCGCGGTGCAGCCGCTCGGAGGGCAGCCAGGATTCGACGCGCGGCAGGTCGATGGTTTCGGCCGAACCGCCACCCCCCTCGCCGAACATGTCGCCCTGGCCGAGCTCGGCGTCGGAGGCGGTGCGGGCGGCATGACCGAGGATGAAGTCGATGCCGGCGAAGACGCGGGCCCGGTCGGGCTCGAAATCATCAAAAGCACCGGCGGCGATGAGGCTTTCCAGCGTGCGCTTGTTGACGGTGCGCGGACTGATGCGGGCGGCGAAGTCGGCAAGGTCGCGGAACGGCGCCTCGGCGCGGTGCTCGACGATGTGCTCGACGGCCTGCCGGCCGACACCCTTCAGCGCCGCGAGGGAATAGAAGATGGTGCCGTCGCGCACGTCGAACTCGACGGCCGAGGCATTGATCGAGGGCGGCGCGACGCGGATGCCGAGGCGCATGGCCTCGCGGCGGAAGATCGCCAGCTTGTCGGTGTTGCCCATGTCGAAGGTCATCGAGGCGGCGATGAACTCGCCGGGGTAGTTCGCCTTCAGCCAGGCGGTGTGGTAGGCGACGAGCGCGTAGCAGGCCGAATGGCTCTTGTTGAAGCCGTAGCCGGCGAACTTGTCGACAAGGTCGAACACGAATTCGGCGCGGGCGCGCTCGACGTCGCGGGCGACGGCGCCCTCGACGAAGCGCGAGCGCTGGGCGTCCATTTCTGCCTTGATCTTCTTGCCCATGGCGCGGCGCAGAAGATCGGCTTCGCCGAGCGTATATCCGGCGAAGACCTGGGCGATCTGCATCACCTGTTCCTGATAGATGATGACGCCATAGGTGTCGCGCACCACCGGCTCGATCGTCTCGTGCAGGAATTCGGGCTGTTCCTCGCCGTGCTTGCAGGCAAGGTATTTCGGGATGTTCTCCATCGGCCCCGGCCGGAACAGGGCGACAAGGGCGATGAGGTCCTCGATGTTGGTCGGATGGGCGCGGCGCATGAGGTCGCGCATGCCGCCACTTTCAAACTGGAACACGCCGATCGTCTCGGCCCGTTGCAGCATGGCGTAAGTCTTTTCGTCGTCGAGCGGAATTGCCGATATGTCGATTGTCGGGCCGCCATTGCGGGCGATGAGATCGACGGCGCGCTGGATGACGCTGAGGGTCTTCAGGCCGAGGAAGTCGAACTTCACGAGGCCGCCCTGCTCGACCCACTTCATATTGAACTGGGTGACCGGCATGTCCGAGCGCGGGTCGCGGTAGAGCGGCACGAGGCTGGCGAGCGGCCGGTCGCCGATGACGATGCCGGCGGCGTGGGTCGAGGCGTGGCGGTAAAGCCCCTCGAGGCGTTGGGCGATATCGAGCAGGCGGGCGACGATCGGCTCCTCGTCACGCTCGGCCTGCAGGCGCGGCTCCTCCTCGATCGCCTTGCCGAGCGGCGTCGGGTTGGCCGGGTTGTTGGGCACCAGCTTGGCGAGGCGGTCGACCTGGCCGTAGGGCATCTGCAGGACGCGGCCGACGTCGCGCATGACGGCGCGCGCCTGCAGCGTTCCGAAGGTGATGATCTGGGCGACGTGGTCGCGGCCGTAGCGCTGCTGGACGTAGTGGATGACCTCGTCGCGACGCTCCTGACAGAAGTCGATGTCGAAGTCAGGCATCGAGACGCGTTCCGGATTGAGGAAGCGTTCGAACAGCAGGCCGAAGCGCAACGGATCGAGGTCGGTGATGGTCAGCGCCCAGGCGACGACGGAGCCGGCGCCGGAACCGCGGCCCGGACCGACCGGGATGCGCTGAGACTTCGCCCATTTGATGAAGTCGGCAACGATGAGGAAGTAGCCGGGGAACTTCATCCGCTCGATGACGTCGAGCTCGAATTCGAGGCGGGCCTCGTAGTCGGCGACGGTGAAGCCATCGGAGGGCGGCTGGGCGGCGAGCCGGCGGGCGAGACCCTCGGCGGCCTGCGTCCGCAGTTCCCTTGCCTCCTCGCGCTCGGCATCCTCGCCGGTGCCGATGAACCGCGGCAGGATCGGCGCTCTCGTCTTCGGCCGGTAGACGCAGCGTCGGGCGATTTCGATGGTGTTCTCGATCGCCTCGGGCACGTCGGCAAAGAGCGCGACCATCTCGGCGCGGGTCTTGAAGCCGTGCTCGGGCGTGAGATGGCGGCGGTTCTCCTCGGCAATGACCCGCCCTTCAGCAATGCAGATCAGGGCGTCATGGGCCTCGAAATCGCCGCGCTCGGCAAAGAACGGCTCGTTGGTGGCAACGATCGGCAGATCGAGCTCATAGGCAAGATCGACGAGCGGCGCCTCGACCTGCCGTTCGGTGTCGGTGCCGTGGCGCTGCAGCTCGACATAGAGCCGATCGCCGAAGATTGCCGCAAGCCGCTCCAGCCGGGCCCGGGCAAGATCGGGGAGACCGGCGGCGAGCGCCATGTCCACCGGCCCGCCGGGGCCGCCGGTCAGGGCAATGATGCCGTCGGAATGCTCGCGCAGGAGATCGATGCCGACATGCGGGCGCAGGGCCGCGTCGGTATCGAGGAAGGAGCGGCTGACAAGCTGGATGAGGCCGCTATAGCCGGCCTCGGTCGCGGCGAGCAGAACGAGGCCCGGCATGACCGGTGCGCCGCCGCCCGGCTTGCGGCTCGGCTCCTGATCGGCGAACTCGACCGCGAGCTGGCAGCCGACGATCGCCTGAATGCCGGCACCGGCCGCCTTCTGCGAAAACTCGAGTGCGCCGAAGAGATTGCCGGTATCGACGAGGCCGAGCGCCGGCATGTCGTCCTTGCGGGCGAGATCGACAAGCTTGCCGACCGGCAGGGCCCCCTCGAGCAACGAGTAGGCGCTGTGGGCGCGCAGATGCACGAACCCCGGATCGGTCGCCAGTTCCGACATGCCGTCCCCCCTCCCGAGCGATCACCGCCGCACCCGGCCGCCGCCCGGCAGATGCCGGGCCGGGGTCCGGCGTCAGGCGGCAAGCTCGAGCCAGACGCAAACCGTCGACACGAAAAGCATGATCGCGCCTGCCGCAGCAATATCATGCACGAGGTCGGACACAATGGCTCTGATGCTCATTCCACATCTCCTCGGCCTGTGGATATCACACACCCTGTCCACATGTTTTTTATTTGTTCTTTTTTTGTACCCGTTTCATGCGAGAGTCAATCGCGAAATTGATCGATCGCAAAGATGATTGATCGATCGGCGCCGCGGCGTCGGCGGCGCGCGTCCGGGAATCAAAGCGATAGCAGGCAGGGAGCGGCCGACGGCGGGCGGTCAGGCGTGCGGCAGTTCGTAGATCACGCCTTCATGGAGGGTGACGATGCGGTCCATGCGGTCGGCGAGCTCGAGATTGTGGGTGGCGATGAGCGCGCCGAGACCGGACGCCCTGACCAGCTTGGCAAGGGCGGCAAAGACGTGGTCGGCGGTATGCGGATCAAGGTTGCCGGTCGGCTCGTCGGCGAGAAGCAGGTGCGGCGCGTTGGCGACGGCACGGGCGATGGCGACGCGCTGCTGCTCGCCGCCGGAGAGTTCCGCCGGGCGGTGATGGCCACGATCCGGCAGGCGCAGATAGGCGAGGAGCTGCTCGGCGCGGGTGCGGGCCTCGCGGGCATCGAGGCCGCGAATGAGCTGCGGCATCATGATGTTCTCAAGGGCGCTGAATTCCGGCAGCAGGTGGTGGAACTGGTAGACGAAGCCGATCTCGAGGCGGCGCTTCATGGTGCGCCCGGCGTCAGAGAGACCGCTGCAGGCGGTGCCGGCAACGAAGACCTCGCCGCTGTCCGGGCGCTCGAGCAGGCCGGCGATTTGCAGCAGCGTCGACTTGCCGGCGCCCGAGGGCGCGACGAGCGCAACGAGTTCGCCCTCGCGGACGACGAGGTCGGCACCGCGCAGGATCTCCAGCCGACCACCGGCGCCCTCCGGGAACCAGCGTTCGATGCCGGCAAGGCGCAGCGCCTCGCGACGGCCGGCGTGGGGGTCATGACGGCCGCCGGCGGCCGCTTCCGCTGCCGTGGCGCCGTGTGTGTCGATGTAGTCGGTCATTCGTATCTGAGGGCCTCGACCGGATCGAGGCGGGCTGCCCGCCATGCCGGATAAAGAGTGGCAAGGAATGAAAGCACCAGTGAAATCAGGACGATGGTGACGACCTCACCGAAGTTCATCTCGGCCGGCAGACGGCTGAGATAATAGAGTTCCGGCGAAAACAGCTCGGTGCGCGTCAGCCAGGAAACGAACTGGCGGATGCTCTCGACATTGAGGCAGATGACGGTGCCGAGAATGAGGCCGGCGATCGTGCCGACCGTGCCGATGCTGGCGCCGGTGATGAAGAACACGCGCATCACGGCGCCGCGCGTCGCGCCCATGGTGCGCAGGATGGCGATGTCGCGGCCCTTTTCCTTCACCAGCATGGTGAGGCCGGAGACGATGTTGAGCGCGGCGACGAGCACGATCAGCGTCAGGATCATGAACATCATGTTCCGCTCGACCTCGAGGGCGGAGAAGAAGGTGATGTTGCGCTGACGCCAGTCGGACAGGAGGATCGACCGGTCGGCGGCGGCCTCGACCGGCTGCCAGAAGGCGGCGACGTCGTCCGGATCGTCGATATAGACGTCGATGCCGGAGACGGTCTCGTCCTCGTTGAAATAGAGCTGCGCTTCGGCGAGCGGCATGAACACGAAGGTCGCATCGTATTCAGACATGCCGATCTCGAAGATCGCGGTGACGGGATAGACCTTGGTGCGCGGGGTCACGCCGAACGGCGTCGTCACCCCGTTCGGCGAGACGAGCGTGACCTTGTCGCCGACCTGCAGGCCGAGCTGCTGGGCGAGCCGGCGGCCGAGGGCGACGCCCTCGCTTTCGTCGAAGCCGTCGAGCGTTCCCTGGCGCAGATTGTCGGCAACCGTCTTCATTTTGAGCAGGTCGGCGGCGCGGATGCCGCGCACGAGCGCGCCGCTCGACTGGCTGCTGCCGGCGGCCAGCACCTGCCCCTCGATGAAGGGAATGGCCATGACGACACCGGGAACGCGCGCGACGCGCGAGGAGACCGCGTCATAGTCGGTCAGCGGCGCGTCGATCGGCTGAATGACGAGATGACCGTTGATGCCGAGAATCTTGGAGATGAGTTCGGTGCGAAAGCCGTTCATCACCGAGAGCACGACGATGAGCGTCGCCACGCCCAGCATGATGCCGAGGAAGGAAAAGCCGGCAATGATCGAGATGAACGTCTCGCGGCGGCGGGCGCGCAGATAGCGTCCGGCCAGCATCCATTCGAAACGTGCAAAGGGCCGCGTTGCCGTCGGCTCGCTCATGACCGTTCCCCATCGGCGATCGCGCGGCCGGCGCGAATCGCCGGGACCGCCGCATTCAGGCGCATCATCGCGCAGTCGCGACCCGATCCGATAGTCCGGGGAGCCGCTGGCCCGCCGACCCCGCGCCCCGCCGGCGCAGCGTCAGCCAAGAAGACGGTTCAGCACCGCCTCGATCGACATGTTCTCGCGGGCGCCGGTTGCCCGGCGGCGAAGCTCGACCTCGCCGGCGGCAAGGCCCTTGGGGCCGATGACCACCTGCCAGGGCAGGCCGATGAGGTCCATCGTGGCGAACTTCGCGCCCGCGCGGTTGTCGACGTCGTCATAGAGGACCTCGACCCCGGCGGCGCGCAGCTTGCCGTAGAGCCCCTCGCAGGCAGCGTCGGTGGCCGCATCGCCCGGCTTCATGTTGATGATGCCGACCGAGAACGGCGCGATGGCATCCGGCCAGATGATTCCGGCGTCATCGTGGCTGGCCTCGATGATCGCGGCGACAAGACGGCTCGGGCCGATACCGTAGGAGCCCATGTGGACGGGCCGCTCGACGCCATCGGGACCGGCGACGCGGGCATTCATCGGCTCGGAATACTTGGTGCCAAAATAGAAGATGTGGCCGACCTCGATGCCGCGGGCGGAAATGCGCCGGTCCTCGGGCACGGCGGCGAAGGCCGTCTCGTCGTGCTTTTCCTCGGTCGCGGCGTACATCGAGGTGAAGGCCTCGACGATCGGCGACAGATCGCCGTTGAAATCGGTGTCCTCGGCCGGGATCGGCAGGGAGAGCAGATCGGAATCGCAGAAGACAGCGCTCTCGCCGGTCGAGGCGAGAATGATGAATTCATGACTCATGTCGCCGCCGATCGGCCCGGAATCGGCGCGCATCGGCACCGCCGTCAGGCCCATGCGGGCAAAGGTGCGCAGATAGGCGACGAACATGCGGTGATAGGAGCGGCGGGCGCCGTCGGCGTCGAGATCGAAGGAATAGGCATCCTTCATCAGGAATTCGCGCGAGCGCATGGTGCCGAAACGGGGGCGGACCTCGTCGCGGAATTTCCACTGCAGGTGATAGAGATTGAGCGGCAGGTCGCGATACGACCGCACGAAGGAGCGGAAGATCTCGGTGATCATCTCCTCGTTGGTCGGGCCGAACAGCATCTCGCGGTCGCGGCGGTCGGTGATGCGCAGCATCTCCTTGCCGTAGTCATCATAACGACCGCTTTCGCGCCACAGGTCGGCCGACTGGATGGTCGGCATCAGGAGCTCGATGGCCCCTGCCCGGTCCTGTTCCTCGCGCACGATCTTCTCGATATTGCGCAGCACGCGATAGCCGAGCGGCAGCCAGGCATAGATGCCGGCGCTCTCCTGCTTGACCATGCCAGCCCGCAGCATCAGCCGGTGCGATACGATCTCGGCCTCTTTCGGCGTCTCCTTGAGGAGGGGCAGGAAATAGCGTGACAGGCGCATGGGTACAGCTCTTCATCTCGAATCCAGGCGCCAATCCGCGCCGGCGGCAGTCAAACCGCAAAGAGCGCGAAAAGACAAGACCTCGAGGCCGGCCGGCCTATTTTTGCGGAACCTCTTCCTCGACCGCCAGGGCACGGCAGGCGGCCAGCGCTTCAGCGAGCGTCATCCCCGGCGCATCGTCGCCGGGCTCGACGGAGAAAACCATGGCGCCGCCGACCTCGCCATGGCGGCCGCCGGCGGTCGCCCAGCCCTGAAGCGCCTCAGGCGTATAGCGCGTGCCGCCTGGAAGATCGGCCGGCGGGGCGTCGGCGAGGCTGCCGGCGGAATAGTCAGGCGGCTCTGGATACTGGCGCAGCAGCCCGGCACAGACGACCGGATCAAGTGCGCGCATGACAGGCACCTCGCCTGCCGGCAGATGCGTCCGGTTCGAATACTGGGCATGCGCCGCCTCGGGCGAAGGCAGGCTAAACATGGCCGCGACAAGAAATGCTGCAATGCAACATGGTTTTCGGCGGTTTTCGCGGATTTGCCAGCGCATATCTCAACCGGGGCGACGAAAAAAAGTTGCCGTGGAATTGAGCAAAACATGCACAATATGATGACAAAGGGAAATCGTTTTGTTAGATTGTACGCCTCAGAAGAAGAGCAAGGGCGACGGGGAAATACCCAGCCCAAAAGGCATCGCGGTCTGAGTCTTGGGAGGAAGGATCCGGAGAACGCATCAGTGTTCGCGCAGCGTGGTTTCGCATCACCATAGCAGCGCATAACGGATCGAGACGCGGAACTAAAAAAGCAAGGCCTTGGCCTTGCTATTTTTTTGCCTGAAAAAGACTTTCCCGGCGTAATAAAAAGCACTTGTTCTTGATAGCGCCGATGCTGCCCCGGGCCGGACCCCGCAGGCCAGTTATCCTCCGTTCAGATCCCCGCATCGGCGGGAAAACCCAGGCATACAGGCGTCGGCATTCCTGTCCCGGAATGCCCTGCCCGGCCCGCCATGTCCGGAATTGCCTCGACGATTCCGGGAATATCGCGTGATGCCGGCGGAAAACCTCCGAGGCGGCCTCCGTGAATTTTCACGGGTAGACGGCAAAGCAAATTGCGCGACGGCTGTTTTGCCCTGCAAAAACTATTGTGCGCCGCAGCAATTTCCGTCACGCGCCAGCGGAGAATTTCGGCAGTGGAAGATCGTCGAGGGTGAGGCCGACGACCAGCTTGAAATAGAGGAAAAGTCCGAAAATGACGGCCGCGACGACGGTCGTCACGGCCAGCTTTACGAGAATGCGGGGCCTTGCGGGCGCGCTCGGATTGGAGCCCGGGACGATTTCGCCTTCATCGGCCTGGGTGCTGACCCGCCACGGCAGGACCGCGAACAGCGTCAGCCACCAGATGATGAAGAAGATCGCCAGCGCGCTCGCAATGCTCATCGCCGGTCCGCTCAGGCCTGCTCGAGTTCAACGAGGGTGCCGTTGAAGTCCTTCGGGTGCAGGAAGATCACCGGCTTGCCGTGGGCGCCGATCTTCGGCTGGCCGAGAATGCGGGCATGGGTCGCCTTCAGCTTCTCGACCGCCGTCTCGATATCGTCGACCTCGTAGCAGACGTGGTGGATACCGCCGTCCGGGTGGCGGCTGAGATAGGCGGCGATCGGCGAGTTCTCGCCGAGCGGCTCGAGCAGCTCGATCTTGGTGTTCGGCAGCTCGATGAAAACGGTGGTGACGCCGTGGTCCGGCTGCGGAACGGCGGCGGACACCTTGGCGCCGAGCACGTCGCGATAGGTTGCGGTGGCGGCGGCGATGTCCTTGACGGCGATCGCCACGTGATTGAGGCGTCCGATCATTTGTCTCTCCCTTTCCCTGCCCTTTCCCGGGGCAGCAAATCCTGCCGCGTCATATGCGGCTGACAAGCACCTTGCACAGGGGCTTCTTGCCCCAGACCTGATTGACGGCAGCGCGGACAGCGCGGCGGACGGCGTCGGCGACCAGTTCGGGGTCGCGGCGGCGCGGCCGGGGAATGCTCTCCAGCGTGCCCATCACGGTGTCCTCGACGATGACGCCGAGCGGTGTTCCGATATCGTCCTCATCGGGCAGGCCGACAAGGGCTACCTGTGGATCATCGACGATCTCGCCCTTGCCGCTGAGGGAGAAGGAAACGACGACGACGCCGGCATAGGACAGGCGGCGCCGATCGCGGACGCCGGATTCCTCAGGCACGCGCAGGAGCGCGCCATCCTTTACGAGGCGGCCGTTCGGCACTTCGTCGATGACGGCAAGCGGCGACGGCAGCAGGCGCAGCATGTCGCCATTGCGGATCACGGCGACGTCTGGAATGCCGCTTTTGCGGCCAAAAGCGGCGTGCGCGGTCAGGTGGGCCATCTCGCCATGAACCGGAACGAGGGCCCTGGGCCTCGTCCAGCGGTACATCTCGGCGATCTCGCCGCGGCGCGGGTGGCCGGAAACGTGGATCATCGCGTCGCGGTCGGTCAGCACGTCGATGCCCTGGCCGACGAGGCCATTGATGATGCGGTAAACCGAACGCTCGTTGCCGGGGATGGTGCGCGAGGAAAAGATCACCAGATCGCCGGGACTCAGCGCGACGCGCGGATGATCGCCGGTCGCGATGCGGGCCAGCGCGGCGCGGGCCTCGCCCTGGCTGCCGGTGCAAAGGGCCAGCACCTTGTCGCGCGGCAGATAGGAAAAGGCGCTCTCGTCACGGAACGCGGCAATGCCGTCGAGCAGTCCCAGTTCGCGGGCAACGCGGATGACGCGGTCCATGGCGCGGCCGACCGTGACGACCTCGCGGCCGGCCCTGGCCGCCGCCTCGGCGACGGAGCGGATGCGGGCGACATTCGAGGCAAACGTGGTGACGGCGACGCGGCCGGTGGCCTTGCCGATGATGTCGGCAAGGTTGACGGCAACGTCTGCCTCGCTGGGGCTGGTGCCGTCCCGCAGGGCATTGGTGGAATCGCAGAGCAGGACGTCGACGCCCTCGTCGCCAAGGGCGGTGAAGCGGGCCGGGTCGGTGACGCCGCCGAGGACGGGATCGGGGTCGAGCTTCCAGTCGCCGGTGTGGAGCACATTGCCGGCCGGCGTGCGGATGAACAGCGAGTGGCTTTCCGGAATTGAATGAGCGACCGGCACGTATTCAACGTCAAACGGTCCGACCTTGATGCGATCGCCCGAGGCGATTGTCCGGATCTCGACGGTCGGGGCGCCCGGCTCGGACAGGCGCTTGGCCTCGAGCAGGCCGGCCGTGAACGGCGTGGCATAGACCGGCACACGCAGGCGCGGCCAAAGCTCGGCGAGCGCGCCGAAGTGATCCTCATGGGCATGGGTGAGAAGGATCGCCTCGAGATTGGCGCGCTCCTCGGCGATGAAGCGGATATCGGGCAGAACGAGGTCGACGCCCGGAAGCTGGTCGTCGGCGAATGCGACGCCGCAATCGACGATGATCCAGCGCCGGCGGCCCTCCGGCCCGTAGCCATAAAGGCCGAAATTCATTCCGATTTCGCCGACGCCGCCGAGCGGCACGAAAACAAGTTCGGCTTTCTTCATGCGGCCCCCTCGCCGCTTGCGGGCGCATCGGCCCCGAGCAGGAAGACATCGCCGGCGGAAATGCGCTCCTCGGCGCCATCGGCGTGGCGAAGGACGAGCCGGCCGTCGCGGTCAATGGTGCTGAAATGGCCGGAGACGGTCGTTTGCGGCAGGCGGACGACAATCGGCTCGCCGACACCGAAGGCGGCATCGAGCCAGGCGCGGCGGATGGCGGCAAAGCCGGCACCCTCGTTCCATTTGGCAAGCGTTTCGCCGATCGCCCCGGCGAGCAGGCCGAACATGGCCTCTGTATCGATCGCCGCACCGGCCGTGGCGAGATCGGTCGCCGGCCACTCGGTGCCGGCGGGATGGTGGCCAACGTTGATGCCGATGCCGATGACGACGGCGCGGCGGCCGGCGAACGGCACGGCCTCGATGAGGATGCCGGCGATCTTGCTGCCGCCGAGAAGGAGGTCGTTCGGCCATTTGACGGTGAGCGCGTCAGCCGGGAGACCGGCAACGCGGGAGACCGCCCGGTGGGCGGCAAGGCCGATCACCAGCGGCAGCTCGCCGACATGGGCCGGCGGCGCGGGATCAAGGAGAACGAGCGAGGAATAGAGATTGCCGGGCTCTGACGTCCAGCCCCGGCCGCGCCGGCCGCGGCCGGCGATCTGACGGTCCGCCGTCAACCAGAAGGGCGGCGTTTCGCCAGAGTTCAGGCGCCGCAATGCCTCGGCGTTGGTCGAATCGACCTCGGCAAGAGCAATGCGGGCGTGCGCGTGCGCCTGAACGATCGTTTGCGGCATCCCTTAGAAGAAGGTCCGGGCTGCGGCTTCGACAATGCCGCCGATCGGGCCGGCAATGAAGAAGAAGAACAGGACGAACAGGCCGGACGCACCGAGGACGATCTTCAGCTCGCCGGGCATCTTCTCGAAGCCGGCGGCCGGCTCGTCGAAGAACATGATCTTGACGATGCGCAGGTAGTAGTAGGCACCGACGACGCTGGAGAGCACGCCGATGACGGCGACCGTGTAGAGCTCGGCCTCGACGGCGGCGAGGAAGACGTAGAACTTGGCGAAGAAGCCGGCCATCGGCGGGATGCCGGCGAGCGAGAACAGCAGGATGGCGAAGAGGTAGGCCATCGCCGGATTGGTGTGCGACAGGCCGGCGAGATCGGAGATCTCCTCGACCATGCCCTCGCGGCGGCGCATGGCGAGCACGAGCGCGAAGGCGCCGAGGGTCATCGCCATATAGATGGTCATGTAGAGAATGACGCCGTAGACGCCGGCCTTCGACCCGGCGGCAAGGCCGACAAGGGCAAAGCCCATGTGGCCGATCGAGGAATAGGCGAGCAGGCGCTTGATGTTCTTCTGGCCGATCGCGGCGAAGGCGCCGAGCAGCATCGAGGCGACCGAGACGAAGATCAGGATCTGCTGCCACTGGGCGGTCGCCGGCTCGAAGGCGACGATGACGACACGCACGAACATCGCCATGGCGGCGACTTTGGGCGCGGCGGCAAAGAAGGCGGTGACCGGCGTCGGGGCGCCCTCGTAGACGTCCGGCGTCCACATGTGGAACGGCACGGCCGAGACCTTGAAGGCAAGGCCGGCGAGGAAGAAGACGAGGCCGAAGGTCAGGCCAAGGCCGACACCATCGCGGCCGATGGCGCGGGCGATCTCGGCAAAGCCGGTCTGGCCGGTGAAGCCGTAGATCATCGAGGCGCCATAGAGCAGCATGCCGGACGACAGCGCGCCGAGCACGAAATACTTGAGGCCGGCCTCGGTGGCGCGGCTGCTGTCGCGATTGATGGCGGCGACGACGTAGAGCGACAGCGACTGCAGCTCGACGCCGAGATAGAGCGAAATGAGATCGTTGGCCGAGATCATCATCATCATGCCGAGCGTCGCCAGCACGATGAGGATCGGATACTCGAAGCGCTCGAACTTCTCGGCGCGGGCATAGCCGACCGACATGGCGATGGCGACGGCCGAGCCGATGAGCGCCAGCACCTTCATGAAGCGGGCGAAGGGATCGAGCACGAAGGCGTTGTTGAAGGTCGCCCCCTCGCCCGGCAGCAGCATCAGCAGCATGGCGGCGGCGGCAATGAGCGCCACGGCAACGCCGGTGACGACCGGGGTCGAGCGCTCGCCCTTGAAGACGCCGAGCATCAGGAGAACGAGGGCGCCGATGCCGAGCATCAGTTCGGGAAACGCCGGCATCAGGTCGGGGAACGTCATCTCGGGCTGCATGGTCTCGGTCGTCCCGTTGGTCTTGTCGCGGCGTCGGGCACAAGGCCCTTGTCCGCCCTCGTCTGGTTTCGTCGTTCGGCGTCCGCCCGTGGGCGGACAGGCTCAGTTGGCCGCCACGTTGACGATGTCGGCCGCGGCGAGCGCCGCGTTGTACTGAGCAAGGAGATGATCGACCGCGGTCGCGGTCACATCGAGGATCGGCATCGGATAGACGCCGTAGAAGATGGTCAGCACGATCAGCGGCACCATGATCGCCACTTCGCGGCGGTTCATGTCGAGGATGTCCTTCAGCGTCTCCTTCTCGAGGAGGCCGAAGATGATCCGCCGATAGAGCCAGAGCGCATAGGCCGCCGAGAGGATAACGCCGAAGGCGGCGAAGAAGGCGACCCAGGTGTTGACCTTGAAGGCGGCGATCAGCGTCAGGAACTCGCCGACGAAACCGCTGGTGCCCGGCAGGCCGACATTGGCCAGCGTGAAGATCATGAAGGTCATCGCATAGAACGGCATGCGATTGACGAGGCCGCCATAGGCCGCGATCTCGCGGGTGTGCATCCGGTCATAGATGATGCCGACGCAAAGGAAGAGCGCGCCGGAGACGATGCCATGCGAGAGCATCTGGAAGATGCCGCCCTGGATGCCCTGTGTGGTCATGGTGAAGATGCCCATGGTCACGAAGCCCATGTGGGCGACGGACGAATAGGCGATGAGCTTCTTCACCGGCGCGACCGACGAGGTTGCCGAACAATGGCAACCACCCGACAGGGTGAAGACGAAGGGCGCGAAGTCGGCTGGCGACGGGGAACATCAACGGCAGAACGCGGGAAACCGTAGCCGCCGGCGCAAACGCGGGGGATGCCAGCCGGGATGATGAAGGCAGAGCCGGCGGTCAGCGCCTCGACGTGGGCGTCAGGAAGCCAGGTGTCGGACAAACACATCGGCATCTTGACGTGAAGAGGCGAGAGCAGCCACCACGACTTCACTTCTGCATCTCGACGGAGAAGTTCTGCTCCATCAGCGTCGGGATGTGTCGGTGGTGCCGGCCTGCCAGTACATCGCCATGATGGCGACCAGCATCAGCACCGAGCCGAGCAGCGTGTAGAGGAAGAACTTGTAGCTCGCATAGACGCGCCGGGCGCCGCCCCACACGCCGATGATGAGGAACATGGACCGGTACACCTTCGAAGACGTAGAAGAGCACGAGATCGAGGGCGCAGAAGACGCCGATCATCAGCGTCTCGAGCACGAGGAAGGCGATCATGTACTCCTTGAGGCGCTTCTTCACCGACTCCCACGAGGCCAGGATGCAGGCCGGCATCAGGAAGGTGGTGAGGATGACGAACAGCATCGAGATGCCGTCGACGCCCATGTGGTAGCCGATCGCGCCGCCGAGCCAGTCGGTCTTCTCGACCATCTGGAAGCCCGGATTGGCCGGATCGAAATTCACCCAGATGAGCAGCGAGACGATGAAGGTGACGACCGTCGTCCACAGGGCGACGTTGCGGATGTTGCGCAGCGACACCTCGTCATCGGAACGGATGAAGAGAATGACCGCCGCGCCGACGAGCGGCAGGAAAGTGACGGTCGAAAGAACCGGCCAGGTCATCAGTGCGCCCCCCCGGAGAAGGTGAACCAGGTTACGAGCGCGGCAATGCCGATCAGCATCGCGAACGCGTAGTGATAGAGATAGCCGGTCTGCAGACGCACGACGCGGGCCGTGACATCCGCGCTGACGCGGGCTGCGACGCCGTCCGAGGCCGTGGCCGTCGATAGCCAGCCGTCGCCCTTCTTCCACAGGAAGCGGCCGAGCCATTTCGCCGAACGGACGAACAGGACGTCATAGAGCTCGTCGAAGTACCACTTGTTGAGCAGGAACCGGTACAGGAGGTCGTGGCGGGCGGCGAGCCGCTTCGGCACGTCCGGCGAGACGATGTAGAAGTACCAGGCGGTCAGCAGGCCGAGGGTCATCATCACGAACGGCGCGTACTTCACATAGGCCGGGACGTGGGCTGGATCTCCTCGAGGATCTTGTTTTCCTCGGAGAGGTACAGCGCCTCGCGCCAGAAATGCTCGGTGCCATGGCCGATGAAGGCGCCGGAGAAGGCAAAGCCGGCGAAGATGGCGCCCGTGGCAAGCACGAACAGCGGCACCAGCATGACCATCGGTGACTCGTGCACATGCTTGACGACGTCGGCATTGGCGCGGCTGCGACCGTGGAAGGTCATGAAGATCAGGCGCCAGGAGTAGAACGAGGTCAGCAGCGCGGCAAAGACGGTGAGGCCGAAGGCATAGCCGGAGAAGGCATTATGCCCGGCAAAGCTCGCCTCGATGATGGCATCCTTGGAGAAGTAGCCGGCGGTGAACGGGAAGCCGGTCAGGGCAAGCGTGCCGATCACCATCATCCAGTAGGTGGCCGGGATCATCTTGCGCAGGCCGCCCATGCGGCGCATGTCCTGCTCGTCCGACATGGCATGGATGACCGAGCCGGAGCCAAGGAACAGCAGCGCCTTGAAGAAGGCGTGGGTAAACAGGTGGAACACGCCCGCGCCATAGGCACCGACGCCGAGGGCGACGAACGTAGCCGAGCTGCGAGCAGGTCCGAATAGGCGATGACGCGCTTGATGTCGTTCTGGACGAGGCCGACGGTTGCGGCAAGAAGGCGGTCGTCGCGCCGACGAGGGTGACGACGTTGAGCGCGACCGGCGACAGCTCGAACAGCGGCGACAGGCGGGCGACCATGAAGACGCCGGCGGTGACCATCGTCGCGGCATGAATGAGGGCCGAGACCGGGGTCGGGCCTTCCATGGCGTCCGGCAGCCAGGTGTGCAGCAGGAACTGGGCCGACTTGCCCATGGCGCCGAGGAACAGCAGCAGGCAGAGCGTCGTCAGCGCATCGAATTCCCAGGAAAGGAAGTGGATGGACTTGCCGACCATCGAGGGCGCGTTGGCAAAGACGGTCTCGAAGGAGATCGAGCCGAACAGCACGAAGACGCCGAAAATGCCGAGCGCAAAGCCGAAATCGCCGACGCGGTTGACGACGAAGGCCTTGATCGCGGCGGCGTTGGCCGACGGCCGCTGGTACCAGAAGCCGATGAGCAGATAGGAGGCAAGGCCGACGCCTTCCCAGCCGAAGAACATCTGCAGCAGGTTGTCGGAGGTCACCAGCATCAGCATGGCGAAGGTGAACAGCGACAGATAGGCAAAGAAGCGCGGCCGGTGCGGATCGTGGTGCATGTAGCCGATCGAATAGACATGCACGAGCGCCGACACGGTGTTGACGACGACGAGCATGACCACGGTCAGCGTGTCGATGCGGAAGGCCCAGTCGATGGCGAGGTCGCCCGAGACGATCCAGCGCATCACCTCGACGCGCATCGGCTCGGCCTCGGAAAAGCCGACGGAGAAGAACGCGATCCAGGACAGCACCGCCGAGACGAGCAGCAGTCCGGTCGTCACGTATTCGGAAGCCTTGGCGCCGATCGCGCGGCCGAACATGCCGGCAATCAGGAAGCCGAGGAGCGGTAGGAAGACGATGGCCGAATACATGATGGCGTCAGCCCTTCATCATGTTGATGTCTTCGACGGCGATGGAGCCGCGATTGCGGAAGAAGACGACGAGGATGGCAAGACCGATGGCGGCCTCGGCGGCGGCGACCGTCAGCACCAGGAGCGCAAACACCTGCCCGACGAGATCGCCGAGGAACGTGGAGAAGGCGACAAAGTTGATGTTGACCGACAGCAACATCAGCTCGACCGACATCAGGATGACGATCACGTTCTTCCGGTTCACGAAAATGCCGAAGATGCCGAGCGTGAACAGGATCGCGGCAACGGTCAGATAATGTCCAAGTCCGATTTCCATGTGGCCTATCCCCCGTGGGACACCAGAACGGCGAGCGTTCAGATGCCCTTGCCCGATTCAACCTTGACCACCTCGATCGCGGTCGCCGGCCCGCGCGCGTTCTGCGCGGGGATGCTCTGGCGCTTGATCGCCGGACGATGGCGGAGCGTGAGAACGATGGCACCGATCATGGCGACGAGAAGCACCATGCCGGCAGCCTCGAAGAAGTAGACGTAGCGGGTATAGAGCAGCATACCCAGCGCCTTGGTGTTGCTGGCGATGTCGAGCGCCGGAATGGGCGCGACCGCCTCGGCCGTCAATTGCGGCGAGAGCGCATAGGCGCCGACAGCGAGAATGATCTCGCAGGCCAGCACCACCGCGATCACCGAACCGATCGGCATGTACTGCAGGAAGCCCTGCCGCAGCTCGACGAAATCGACGTCAAGCATCATCACGACGAACAGGAACAGGACCGCCACCGCGCCGACGTAGACGACGACGAGGATCATGGCGAGGAACTCCGCGCCGGCCAGAAGGAACAGGCCGGCGGCGTTGAAGAACGCCAGAATGAGGAACAGCACCGAATGAACCGGGTTCCTCGCGGCAATGACCATGAAGGCCGCGGCGATCAGCACGCCGGCAAAAATGTAGAAAAAGGCCGCCTGAAGGATCATGCCTTAAGCCCCCGTGTCATCCTTTTCGACCGCCGCTCACCCTGCAGCGGTCGCATGCGCCATGCCGCCTGTCAGCGGTAGGGCGCGTCCATCTCGATATTGCGCGCGATCTCGCGCTCCCAGCGCTCGCCGTTGGCGAGCAGCCGGTCCTTGGTGTAGTAGAGCTCTTCGCGCGTCTCGGTGGCGAACTCGAAGTTCGGCCCCTCGACGATCGCATCGACCGGGCAGGCCTCCTGACAGAAGCCGCAGTAGATGCACTTCACCATGTCGATGTCGTAGCGCGTCGTGCGGCGGGTGCCGTCGTTGCGGCGCGGGCCGGCCTCGATGGTGATCGCCTGGGCGGGGCAGATCGCCTCGCACAGCTTGCAGGCAATGCAGCGTTCCTCGCCGTTCGGATAGCGACGCAGCGCATGCTCGCCCCGGAAACGCGGCGACACGGCGCCCTTCTCGAAGGGATAGTTGATGGTCGCCTTCGGCTTGAAGAAATAGCGCATCGACAGGAAAAACGCCGATACGAACTCCTTCAGGAAAAGCGATTTGGCGGCTTGATCGAGTTTCATCGTCGTTCCGTTCAAACAAGAGCTTCGCGTGGCGGATCAACCGCCGATCGTCAGGCCGAACCAGTAGCCGATAGCCATCATGGCGATGACGGTGACGACGAAAATGCCCTGGAAGATCAGGTCAAGTCGCCGTTCGGCCCTCTCGTTCTCCTCGATGCTCGCGAACCTCCTCCTCTCTCTCAGCTTTCCCCGGACTATCCCCGTGATGACGCGATAGTCGACTATCGCGACAAGCAGTCCGATCAGGGCGCCGACCACGCCAGCCAGTGATATGTCCATCACCGCCAAGCCTCTCTTACGGCGCCCAACCGGTAATCTGGAGCACCGCTGCCACCACGACCACCATTGCAAGCGACAGAGGCAGGAAGACTTTCCAGCCAAGGCGCATGAGCTGGTCATAGCGGTAGCGCGGCACCATTGCCTTCACCATGGCGAACATGAAGAACACCATGCAGACCTTGGCCACGAACCAGAACACGCCCGGCAGCCAGTTGAACGGCGGCAGGTCGACCGGCGGCAGCCAGCCGCCGAGGAACAGGATCGTGGTCATCGAGCACATCAGCATGATCGCGACGTACTCGCCGAGCATGAACATCATGTACGGCGTCGAGCCGTACTCGACCATGAAGCCGGCGACGAGCTCGGACTCGGCTTCCGGCAGGTCGAACGGCGGCCGGTTCGTCTCGGCAAGGGCCGAGATGAAGAAGATGACGAACATCGGGAACAGCGGCAGCCAGTACCAGTCGAGGAATGACAGCCAGCCGAGACCGACGGCGGTCGCCAGCCCGGTCTCCTGCGCCTTGACGATGTCGGTCAGGTTCAGCGAGCCGACGCAGAGCAGCACGGTGATGATGACGAAGCCGATCGAGACTTCGTAGGAAACCATCTGCGCGGCGGAGCGAAGGGCGCCAAGGAACGGATATTTCGAGTTCGACGCCCAGCCGCCCATGATGATGCCGTAGACGCCGAGCGAGGAGATCGCGAAGAGGTAGAGCATGCCGACATTGATGTCGGCGACGGCCCAGCCCTCGGCGACCGGCACGACGGCCCAGGCGGCCAGCGCCAGGGTGGTCGACACCAGCGGGGCGAGCAGGAAGATGCCCTTGTTGGCGCCCGAGGGAACCGTCGGCTCCTTGAAGACGAACTTCAGCATGTCGGCGAAGGACTGGAACAGACCCCAGGGGCCGACGATGTTCGGACCGCGGCGCAACTGCACCGCCGCCCAGATCTTGCGATCGGCGTAGAGAATGAACGCGATGAGGACCAGCAGCACGACCAGCAGGATCAGCGCGTGCCAGACGACGCCGAGATGGAACGGCGAGATACCGACGCCGAGCAGGTACCAGAGGACATTGCCCAAAGTCATTGCTCCCCCCTCCCCTTACTCGGCCGCCGCCGCGGCGCGGCGTTCGCTTGCCCGGCGGCTGAGATCGGCCATGACGGCCGAGGCGCGGGTGACCGGATTGGTGCGGTAGTAATCGTCGATGACACCGGCAAAGGCCTTGCCGTCGACATTGCCACCGCGATCGGCCAGGGCCGAGACGTCGGCGGCATCGCCTGCGGCGATGTCGTCGAGACCGGCCATCGCCGGATGCGCGGCGACGAGCGCGGTGCGCAGGGCGGCCAGCGAGTCATAAGGCAGCTTCTGGCCGAGCGCCTCGGACAGGGCACGCAGCACGGCCCAGTCCTCGCGCGCCTCGCCGGGCGGGAAGACGGCGCGCGAACCGCGCTGGACGCGTCCCTCGGTGTTGACGTAGGTGCCGGTCGTCTCGGTATAGGCGGCACCCGGCAGGATGACGTCGGCGCGATGGGCGCCGGCATCGCCGTGGCTGCCGATATAGACGACGAAGGTCGAGGCCGGGATTGCGGCCATGTCGATCTCGTCGGCGGCATGCAGGAAGAGCAGGTCGACACCGCCAGAGGTCATGGCGGCGACGTCCTTGCCGCCCTCGCCCGGCACGAAGCCGAGATCGAGACCGCCGACGCGGGCGGCTGCGGTGTGCAGCACGTTGAAGCCGTTCCAGCCGTCCTTCAGGGCGCCGACATTGACGGCGGCGCGGGCGGCGAGCGAAAGCACGGCCGCACCGTCCGGCCGGCAGAGCGCGCCCTGGCCGACGATGATCATCGGATGGCTGGCGTTCTTCAGCACGTCGGCGAAGGGATGGCGGCCCTCGGCGATCTCGGCAAGGCTCTCGGGGCCGGCGCCGATGTAGTCATAAGCGTAGGTCAGGTCGGCGGCCTCGCCGATGACGCCGACCTTGAGGCGGCCGCGATAGTAGTTCTTGCGGATGCGGGCGTTGATGATCGTCGCCTCGAGGCGCGGATTGGCGCCGACGAGAAGCACGACGTCCGCGTCCTCGATGCCGAAGATCGTCGAATTGAAAATGTAGCTCGCCCGGCCGAGCGCCGGATCGAGACGGCTGCCGTCCTGACGGCAATCGACATTGGCCGAGCCGAGGCGGGTGACGAGATCCTTCAGGGCGAACATTTCCTCGACGCTCGAGACGTCGCCGGCGATGGCGCCGATCCGGTCGGCAGCGGTACCCTTCGCCCTGGCGGCGACGGCAGCAAAAGCCTCGCCCCAGGAGGCGGCGGTGAGGCGGCCGTCCTTCCTGACGTAGGGCTTGTCGAGACGCTGAACCTTGAGGCCGTCCCAGATGAAGCGCGACTTGTCGGAGATCCACTCCTCGTTCACGACCTCGTTGAGGCGCGGCAGGATGCGCATCACGTCGCGGCCACGGCTGTCGACGCGGATGGCCGAGCCGACCGCGTCCATGACGTCGACGGTCTCGGTCTTGGCCAGTTCCCAGGCGCGGGCCGTGAAGGCATAGGGCTTGGAGGTCAGCGCGCCGACCGGGCACAGGTCGATGATGTTGCCTTGCAGCTCGGAGGTCAGCGAGGCTTCCAGATAGGTGGTGATCTCGGCGTCCTCGCCGCGACCGATGAGGCCGATCTCGGGAATGCCGGCGATCTCGGTGATGAAGCGCATGCAGCGGGTGCAGTGGATGCAGCGGGTCATCACGGTCTTGACCAGCGGCCCCATGTTCTTGTCCTCGACCGCCCGCTTGTTCTCCTCGAAGCGGTTCGAGCCGATGCCATAGGCCATGGCCTGGTCCTGCAGGTCGCACTCGCCGCCCTGATCGCAGATCGGGCAGTCGAGCGGATGGTTGGCCAGCAGGAATTCGAGGGCACCCTCGCGGGCGCGCTTGACCATCTTCGACTTGGTCGAGACTTCCGGCGCCTCGCCGTTCGGCCCCGGCCGGAGATCCTTGACCGCCAGCGCGCAAGAGGTCATCGGCTTCGGCACGCCCTTCACCTCGACGAGGCACATGCGGCAATTGCCGGCGATCGACAGGCGCTCGTGGAAGCAGAAGCGCGGAACTTCGGCCCCCGCCTCCTCGCACGCCTGCAACAGCGTGTAGTCCGGCGGAACCTCAATTTCCAAGCCGTCGATGTTCACTTTGGTCATCGTCCGCGCCCCCAAACTCATTCCGCCGCGACCAGACGGTCGCCCTGATTGTTGCGCGAATACTCGTCGATCCGCTCTTCGATAACGTGCCGGAAGTGGCGAATAAGCCCCTGCACCGGCCAGGCCGCCGCGTCGCCGAGCGCGCAGATGGTGTGGCCCTCGATCTGCTTGGACACGTCGAACAAGAGGTCGATCTCGCTCTTGTGCGCCCTGCCCTCGGCCATGCGGGAAACCACCCGCCACATCCAGCCGGTGCCTTCCCGGCACGGCGTGCACTGGCCGCAGGATTCATGCTTGTAGAAATAGCTCAGCCGCGCGATCGCCCGGATGATGTCGGTGGACTTGTCCATGACGATCACCGCGGCAGTGCCAAGGCTCGAGCCGACGGCGCGCAGGCCGTCGAAGTCCATGATCATGTCCGGGCACTGGGCGCCGGGCACGCAGGGCACCGACGAGCCGCCCGGAATGACGGCAAGCAGGTTGTCCCAGCCGCCGACGACGCCGCCGCAATGCTTCTCGATGAGCTCGCGGAACGGAATGCCCATCTCCTCCTCGACCGTGCAGGGACGCTCGACATGGCCGGAGATGCAGAACAGCTTGGTGCCGGTGTTGTTGGCGCGGCCGAAGCCGGCGAACCAGTCGCCGCCACGGCGCAGGATGGTCGGCACGACGGCGATCGACTCGACATTGTTGACCGTCGTCGGGCAGCCATAGAGGCCGACCGCCGCCGGGAACGGCGGCTTCAGGCGCGGCTGGCCCTTCTTGCCCTCGAGGCTCTCGAGCAGGGCCGATTCCTCGCCGCAGATGTAGGCGCCGGCGCCGTGATGGACGTAGCAGTCGAAATCCCAGCCGTTGAGGTTGTCCTTGCCGATGAGGCGGGCCTCGTAAGCCTGGTCGATGGCGGCCTGCAGGCGCTCGCGCTCGCGGATGAACTCGCCGCGAACGTAGATGTAGCAGGTGTGGGCATTCATCGCGAAGGAGGCGAGCAGCGCGCCCTCGACGAGATGATGCGGGTCATGGCGCAGGATCTCGCGGTCCTTGCAGGTGCCGGGCTCGGACTCGTCGGCATTGATGACGAGATAGCTCGGGCGGCCGTCGGACTGCTTGGGCATGAACGACCACTTGAGGCCGGTCGGGAAGCCGGCGCCGCCACGGCCGCGCAGGCCCGAGGCCTTGACCTGATCGATGATCCAGTCGCGGCCGCGATCGATCAGCGCCCTGGTGCCGTCCCACGAACCCCGGGCGCGCGCGCCCTCCAGCCCCCAGTCATGGAAGCCGTAGAGATTGGTGAAGATGCGGTCCTTGTCCTGGAGCATTCTTCAGTCCCTCGTCTCAATCCTGGCTCGACGGCACGTCGCCGGAGTCGACGCGCTTCGAAAAATCGGTGTTGCCGCCCTCGGCAAGAACCGCGGCCTGGGCGACCCAGTCTTCCCGGTCGATGCGGCCGGGGAAGGACAGGTAGGTGCCGACCCAGCGGATCTCGGCACGGGTCCAGGCAGCGATCTGGCGGAAGTGGAAGATGCCGAGCTCGGCGAGCTTGGCCTCGTTGACCTTGCCGATGCCGCGAATGCGCTTCAGGTCGTCGGCCATGCCCTCGGGCGCGGCAAGACCGGCCGGACGGCTGCCGACGGCATTGGCCTTTTCCTCGGCGCTTGCGTCCTTGGGCAGCTCGGCGATGGCGGCGGCAAGGGCGGCCTCCTCCTCGTCCGGCGTCAGTTCGAGGCCGGAGGCAAGGGCGGAAGCTGCGGCCGGCGCCGGCGTGGCAGCCTTGCCATCATAAAGCGCCGCGTCGGTGAGGCTGGTCGCGCCGCCCTCGGGGCAGGAGAAATGCCGCTTCGACTGCGGTCCGGGGGTCGGCTTCTCGCCGCGGGCGAAGGTGTCGAGCAGCGCCTCGAAGGTCTCCGGCGTCAGGTCCTCGTAGGTGTCCTTGACGACCTGAACCATCGGCGCGTTGACGCAGGCGCCAAGGCACTCGACCTCTTCCCAGGAGAAGTCGCCATCGGCCGACAGCTCATGGGCATGTTCGGCAATGCGGCTCTTGCAGATCTTGATGATCTTGTCGGCGCCACGGATCATGCAGGGCGTCGTGCCGCAGACCTGAATATGGGCCTTCCTGCCGACCGGCTGGAGCTGGAACATCGTGTAGAAGGTCGCAACCTCGAGCACGCGGATCGGCGGCATGCCAAGGAAGGACGCGATCCACTCGATCGCCGGCTTCGACACCCAGCCTTCCTGCTCCTGGGCACGCCACAGGATCGGAATGACCGCGCTCTGCTCACGTCCGGGCGGATACTTCTTCAGCTGATCCTTCGCCCACGCCTCGTTTTCGGGCGTGAAAGCGAAGCTCTCGGGCTGTTCGTGATGGAGGCGGCGGACTGACATTCTTCTCTCCACTCACTCCGTCGCGTAGTTCATCGGCAGACAGGTCGACTCGCCGAGCGGCGTCCAGTCAGGCGAGAACGGCACGAAACGGCAGACGACGTGCGACTTGCCCTTTTTCAGGTAGACAAGATCGAAACTGCGATCGCCGGCATCAGTGACGGCGATGACCTCATAACCCTCGTCGAGCAAGGTCGCGAGGGGTTGCTCGAGGGCCGGGGCGGCGAACGCCACGGCCGGCAGGAGCGCGCCGGCAAGGCCGGCGGCACGACCGAACGCAAGCGCCCGGCGCCGGCGCGCAGCAACGCCCCTCTCCCGCCGGGCGGCGGAAGCGGCAGCGAAGCGATGCGGGCGCGGCAGCGCGGTCATCAGCGGTCGACCTCTCCAAACACGATATCGAGCGAGCCAAGGATCGCGGCGACGTCCGCCAGCATGTGACCCTTGCACAGGAAGTCCATGGACTGCAGATGGGCGAACCCCGGCGAGCGGATCTTGCAGCGATACGGCTTGTTGGAGCCGTCGGAGACGAGGTAGACGCCGAACTCGCCCTTCGGGGCCTCGACGGCGGCGTAGACGTCGCCCTCGGGAACGTGGAAGCCCTCGGTGTAGAGCTTGAAGTGGTGGATGAGCGCTTCCATCGAGCGCTTCATGTCGCCACGGCGGGGCGGCGCCACCTTGCGGTCGATGGAGGTGACCGGACCCTTGCCGGACGGCTCGCGCAGCAGCGCGATGCACTGGCGCATGATCTTCACCGACTGGCGCATCTCTTCCATGCGGATGAGATAACGATCGTAGCAATCGCCGTTCTTGCCGATCGGAATGTCGAAATCGAGCTCGGAATAGCACTCGTAGGGCTGGCTCTTGCGCAGATCCCACGGCGCGCCGGAGCCGCGAACCATGACGCCGGAGAAGCCCCAGGCCCAGGCATCCTCGAGGCTGACGACGCCGATGTCGACGTTGCGCTGCTTGAAGATGCGGTTCTCGGTCAGAAGGCCCTCGATGTCGTCGCAGACACCCAGGAACGGATCACAGAACGCCTCGATATCGTCGATGAGCTGCTCGGGCAGGTCCTGATGGACGCCGCCGGGGCGGAAGAAGGCGGCATGCATGCGCGCGCCCGACGCCCGCTCATAGAAGATCATCAGCTTCTCGCGTTCCTCGTAACCCCACAGCGGCGGGGTCAGGGCGCCAACGTCGAGCGCCTGCGAGGTGACGTTGAGCAGATGGTTCAGCAGCCGGCCGATCTCGCAATAGAGCACGCGGATGAGCTGGCCGCGGCGCGGCACCTCGATGCCGACGAGCTTCTCGATGGCGAGGCAGAAGGCGTGCTCCTGATTCATCGGCGCGACATAGTCGAGCCGGTCGAAATAGGGGATCGCCTGAAGGTAGGTCTTCGCCTCGATCAGCTTCTCGGTGCCGCGGTGAAGCAACCCGATATGCGGATCGGCGCGATCGACGACCTCGCCGTCCAGCTCCAGCACGAGACGCAGAACGCCGTGCGCAGAGGGGTGCTGCGGTCCGAAGTTGATCTGGAAGTTGCGGAGCTCGCTCTCAGCCACTTCTTTGCCCCATCCTCAGGCGCCGGACGATCGCCGGCGCGCCTTTTCCGCCACACGGGCGTTGAACTTGTCCCAGACGACCACGGCGCGCTCGTGCCGGCCTTCGCCGATGAGATCGTCGCCGTCGTGGGCGCTCACTCGAAACCAAACCCTGCGACCCTCGACCCGCTCCACCTCGGCGTCGACGACGACGAGATGGCCGGGCGGCGTGGCCGCCAGATGCGAGACATCGACGTGGGTGCCAAGGCTGCCCTCGCCTGCCTCCAGATGCGGCTCAAGGAGCTGGACACAGCCCCACTCCAGAAGCCCCACCATGAACCCCGTCGCGAAGACTTCCGGCATCGCGCGGAAATGCGCGGATTCCGGATAAAGCGCCGGGACCGTCTTCGTGCCGTCCACCCGGAACTCGAAGCGATGCTTCAGGCCGGGCTTCAGGGTGTCCTTCACTTGCTCGCCTTCTCGTCGCCGGGCAGCAGGTAGTCCGCGCCCTCCCACGGCGACATGAAGTCGAAATTGCGAAATTCCTGGGCCAGCCTGACCGGCTCGTAGACGACCCGCTTCAGCTCGTCGTCGTAGCGGACCTCGACGAAGCCGGTGAGCGGGAAGTCCTTGCGCAGCGGATGCCCCTCGAAACCGTAGTCGGTGAGGATGCGGCGCATGTCGGGATGGCCGGTGAAGAGGATGCCGTAAAGATCGTAGGCCTCGCGCTCGAACCAGAGGGCGCCCGGGAAGACGCCGGTGATCGAGGGAACCTGGGTCGTCTCGTCGGCGGTGACCTTGATGCGGACGCGCAGGTTCTGCTTCGGCGACATCAGGTGATAGACGACGTCGAAGCGCCGCGGGCGGGCCGGATAATCAACGCCGCAGACATCGGTGAAGCTGACGAACTGGCAGCGGGCATCGTCGCGCAGGAAGCGGGCGATGGTGACGATGTCGCCGGCCGCCACCTCGAGCACGAGCTGGCCATGGGCCACCGACCAGGCGTCGATGCGCCCTTCCTGCTTCTGGGCGATGTATTCGCCGAGTTCGGTGAGCGTCTCGTCCATAATTCGCGCGGCCTTTCAGATGAGCCGGTTCAGCGTTCGATGGTGCCGGTGCGGCGGATCTTCTTCTGCAGCAGAAGCACGCCGTAGAGCAGCGCCTCGGCGGTCGGCGGGCAGCCCGGAACGTAGATGTCGACCGGAACGACGCGGTCGCAGCCACGAACCACCGAGTAGGAGTAGTGATAATAGCCGCCGCCATTGGCGCAGGAGCCCATCGAGATGACGTAGCGCGGCTCCGGCATCTGGTCGTAGACCTTGCGGAAGGCGGGGGCCATCTTGTTGGTCAGCGTGCCGGCGACGATGATGACGTCGGACTGGCGCGGGCTGGCGCGCGGGGCGAAGCCGAAGCGCTCGAAGTCGTAGCGCGGCATGGCGCCCTGGATCATCTCGACCGCGCAGCAGGCAAGGCCGAAGGTCATCCACATCAGCGAGCCGGTGCGGGCCCAGTTGATGAGCTCGTCGGTCGCGGTGACGACGAAGCCCTTGTCGGCGAGCTGGTCGTTGACGTCGAGGAAGAACGGATCGTCGGCGCCGACCGGCTTGCCGGTGCGCGGATCGACGATGCCCTTGGCGGCCGGCGCAACCAGCGGCTTGGAGCCCTCAATCAATCCCATTCCAGAGCTCCCTTCTTCCATTCATAGACGAAGCCGATGGTCAGGATCGCAAGGAAGACCATCATCGACCAGAAGCCGAACCAGCCAACCGCCTTGAAGGCCACAGCCCAGGGGAACAGGAAGGCGACCTCGAGGTCGAAGATGATGAAGAGGATCGAGACGAGATAGAATCGAACGTCGAACTTCATGCGGGCGTCGTCGAACGCGTTGAAGCCGCATTCGTAAGCCGACAGCTTCTCGGGATCGGGCTTGGAATAGGCGACGAGGAACGGCGCCACCAGAAGCGCGATCGCGATGACGAGGGCTACGCCGATAAAGACGACGATCGGAAGATAATTCTGGAGCAGGTCCACTCTTCCACCTCCGATTCCGGTCCAGGCCACCGCGCCCGCTCGATCGGCACGCGGCATGCGACGGCGGGATTCGCCGGGACGCTTCGAGCCCGAGTGTAGACGACACGCCGCACGGATCAACGCGGCATGACGGACAGCCGAACCGGGGGCAGCCTTAGCCCACCACCACGGTCCATGCAAGTGCCAAGAGCATCCTCATTTTGACGAGGTTGCCAGACCCTCACCGGTTTTTGCAGACGCCTTCACAGGGGTTTATAAGGCTTTGCTAATGCACAAATTTCCGATTTGCGCGGAAATGCCGCCCCGGCCGGCGGCACGGCCCCGAATCGGCCTGTCGAAACGCCCTAGCGGGCGGTCGACGCGGACCTCGTTGATCGCGGTATCGGTATATTTCGAGCCGCGATAGACCAGCGAATGTCGAGGCGCATCCATGTCGCGACGATCGTCCGGTCGAAATCGAGGAAGCCTGCGGCGTGCTGTCGTCGTCGAGCGTGATCTCGACAATATCGCCGCTGGAGAACTCCAGAGTCGTCGCGGACGCGGTTGTTTTTCCGTAGATATCGGCGGACTTGGCATAGCCGTTGGCGATGACGACGCGATCGACGCGTTTCGCCGTTGGAGACGAAGCGCATCCCTCGCTGCCGTCGCCGCGCACGCCCTCGACCCAGGCGGTGCGGTCGCGGCCGTCGAGGACGTTGGCCGGGCCGTAGCTGTTGCCCTGCTGGCCGGAAAGGACCGTCGTAAGCAGACATTGGCGATCGGTCCGCTGCTGTGCGGGCGCAGGCCATGCCACTGGATTTCCGGCGGCGGGGCGTGCGAGACGGCCGGCGATGCGGCGGCGGACGGCGGCGGTACCCGGCCGGCCGGAGCCCCCGGAGGCGTTCTCGAAGTTCCGCAAGGCGGGCCTCGGCGATGACGCGGAAGCGGCCGTTCGAGGAACTCGTTCAGGTAGCTGCGGTAAGCGCGCGCTGCCGGACTTTCGACGCTCGTCCAGAACGCCAGATCCTGGCTGGCGGCATCCGTCGCCGGCACTGCCGTCGCGGCCGGCGGCGTGCTCGCGCCGGGGACGAGCGAGGCTCGCCACCGCCGAGGAGCCATAGACGAAGGGCTCCTGACGCCGCCCCGTCGTCTCGAGGACGGCATCGCGAACCCGGCCGAACATCAGGCGGATATCAAGCCCGGGTGTCGGCAGGTTGGCGACGAGGGCGCGGGTGAACGGGCTGTTGGCGCCGTCGCCGTCCTCGGCCACCGAGCCGGCCTTGGCGGCATAGGCAACGAGGGTGTCGCCGGCCGGCTCGACGCGGGCAAGGCCGCGGCCGATCGAGCGGGTCGAGCCGGAGGTGACGGCCATCTGCGCGGCGAGCGGGTTGTCCCGGCAGGCATCAAGAATGACGAGGCGCAGGCGGCGGGCCGGCTCGATGGCGGAAAGAACCCAGTCGAGCGGCAGCGCCTCATACGGCACGTCCTGATCGCTCTGCAGCCTGGCATCGACCGGCACGATGTAATTGACGCCGCCGACCTCCATGCCGTGGCCGGCATAAAAGACCAGCGCGACATCCGAATCGCGGGCGGTGCGGGCAAAGGTGCGCAAGGTCTCGCGCAGGTCGGCGAAGGTCTGGTCGAGCCGGACCTCGACGGCGTCAAAGCCGATCGCTTTCAGCGTCTCGGCGATGGTCCTTGCATCATTGGCGGGATTGGGCAGCGGCCGGGTCGCCTGATAGGCGCTGTTGCCGATGACCAGCGCGACGCGCCGTTCGGCCTGGGCTGCGCCGACACCGGCGATGACGATCACCAGCATGACCAAGACGGCGAACACCGCGTCGCGAATCGTCGTTGCTGCGAACATCGGTCCCCTGCCCCTGCACGCTCCGTACTGGCCAGAGCCTAAGAACGGCACCGGCGGGGCGCAAGGGCATTGGCACGACCGGAGGAACGCATCTGGCGCATGGCCGGCGACGGCGCCATTGCGCCATGCCGCAACCGCGCAGCGGGCGGCGCCATTCGATCATTCTGAATTTTCAGGAGAAGGAATGGCGGGAGTGACGGGGCTCGAACCCGCGACCTCCGGCGTGACAGGCCGGCACTCTAACCAACTGAGCTACACCCCCGCACGGGCGGCGTTGCCGCCGTGAAGTGGCGGTGAATTACGGCACGTCGGCGCCCAAGTCAAGCGTTCCGGAACAAGGAAATTCCGATCGCTGCGGACGGGCGTCCGGATCGCCCGGAAAACCTTCATATCGGCGAAAAGAAAATGTCACACAACGAGGTGGAGCGCGCCGGGACGGCTGCTTAAACGGCTGTGCTTCAGGGAAAACGAGTCGGAGACCGGGGGTCTGGTGGGCGGTGACGGGTTCGAACCGCCGACCCTCTGGGTGTAAACCAGATGCTCTTCCAGCTGAGCTAACCGCCCGACGGGCCGGAAATCTAGTGGGTTTTCCGGAACATGGGAATGCGTAAACGGCAACCTGGCGGCGATTTCGGCGCCGCGGGCGAGACCGCGCCACCACCTGCGCAGAACAGGGCTCGGCGCCAAGAAAAACCCCGCGCCATGGCGCGGGGCCTTCTGAATTCCGACTGGCCTTCCCTGCCCCGTCGCATCCACTGGATCGCCGGGGGTTGCGGCAATCCGGGACGGGGAACGCCGAAAACGCTTGCCAGATCAGGCAATCGCGTCCTTGAGGCCCTTGCCGGCCTTGAACTTCGGCGACTTGGAAGCCGGGATCTGCATCGGCTCGCCAGTGCGCGGATTGCGGCCCTGGCTGGCGGCGCGGGTGGCCACCGAGAAGTTGCCGAAGCCGGTGATCCGGACCTCGTCACCACCCTTCAGGGCAGCGGTGATCGCGTCGAAAACGGCGTCGACGGCCTTGCCGGCATCAGCCTTGGTCACGCCGGCGTTGTCGGCGACAGCCGCAATGAGTTCGCTTTTGTTCATCTTTCAACATCCCTATTCGGACGAACGCGGCTCTCGATTCGACCACGCTCGAGGATTTGCGCAAATTCGATGGTTTCCGATCCGAAAGCAAGCTGAAAATGGCGGAATTCCGCGCTTTTTTCCAGCCCGGAGACCTTTGGAACCGAAGTCCCGGGAGTGGCCCCGGCAGGCCGTTTGGTGCTTTGCAGATCGAACGGGCGCCGTCTCATCGACGACGCCCGTCCAAACCGATCCGCCTTTTACCCGAGCCTGCGGCCGGCGCAAGCCCGAAACGACTGCCGGCGGCGATTTCCGCCGGCGGCGCGACCATTTAGTCAGTGCGCGGTGAGCGCCGAGGCCGCATCGTCCTCGGACGCCGGCGTCTTGGAGCTCTCCTCGGGCTCGGTCCACTCGATCGGCTCGGGCACGCGCACGAGGGCATGGGCCAGCACCTCGTCCATGCGCGAGACCGGCACGATCTCGAGGCCGCTCTTGACGCTCTCGGGAATGTCGGCGAGGTCCTTGGCGTTCTCGTCCGGGATCAGCACCTTCTCGATGCCGCCACGCAGGGCCGCCAGCAGCTTCTCCTTCAGACCGCCGATCGGCAGGACCCGGCCACGCAGGGTGATCTCGCCGGTCATGGCGACGTTCCGGTTCACCGGAATGCCGGTCATGATCGAGACGATCGCCGTTGCCATGGCAACGCCGGCCGAGGGACCATCCTTCGGGGTCGCGCCCTCGGGCACGTGGACGTGGATGTCCCGCTTGTCGAAGAGCGGCGGCTCGATGCCGAAATCGACGCAGCGCGAGCGGACATAGGAGGCCGCAGCGGAGATCGATTCCTTCATGACGTCGCGCAGGTTGCCGGTCACCGTCATCTTGCCCTTGCCGGGCATCATGACGCCTTCGATGGTCAGAAGCTCGCCGCCGACCTCGGTCCAGGCAAGACCGGTGACGACGCCGACCTGATCCTCAAGCTCGGCCTGGCCATAGCGATAGCGCGGCACGCCGAGGAAGGTTTCGAGGTTCTCCTCGGTGACGCGGATCTCCTTGATGCCCGAGGTCAGGAGCTCCTTGACCGCCTTGCGGGCAAGGTTAGAGACCTCGCGCTCGAGGTTACGCACGCCCGCCTCGCGGGTGTAGCGCCGGATCACGGTCTTCAGGGCCGCGTCGTCGATCTCGAACTCACCGGACTTCAGGCCGTGGTTGGAGACCGCCTTGGGCAGCAGGTGCCGGCGGGCGATCTCGACCTTCTCTTCCTCGGTGTAGCCGGCGATGCGGATGATCTCCATGCGGTCCATCAGCGGCGGCGGGATGTTGAGCGTGTTCGCCGTCGTCACGAACATCACGTTCGAGAGGTCGTATTCGACCTCGAGATAGTGATCCATGAACGAGGAGTTCTGCTCGGGATCCAGCACCTCCAGCAGGGCCGACGAGGGATCGCCGCGGAAGTCCATGCCCATCTTGTCGATCTCGTCGAGCAGGAAGAGCGGATTGGACTTCTTGGCCTTCTTCATCGACTGGATGACCTTGCCGGGCATCGAGCCGATATAGGTGCGCCGGTGACCACGGATCTCGGCCTCGTCGCGCACGCCGCCGAGCGACATGCGCACGAACTCACGGCCGGTCGCCTTGGCGATCGACTTGCCGAGCGAGGTCTTGCCGACGCCCGGAGGGCCGACGAGGCAGAGGATCGGCCCCTTCAGCTTGTTGGCCCGCTGCTGCACGGCGAGATACTCGACGATGCGCTCCTTGACCTTGTCCAGGCCGAAGTGATCGTGATCGAGCACCTTCTCGGCAAAGTCGAGGTCGATGCGGATCTTCGACTTCTTGGCCCAGGGAATGCCGAGCAGCCAGTCGAGATAGTTGCGCACGACGGTGGCCTCGGCCGACATCGGCGACATCTGGCGCAGCTTCTTCAGCTCGGCGCCAGCCTTCTCGCGGGCTTCCTTGGAGAGCTTGGTCTTGGCGATGCGCTCTTCCATCTCGGCGAGCTCGTCGCGGCCTTCCTCGCCGTCGCCAAGCTCCTTCTGGATCGCCTTCATCTGCTCGTTCAGGTAGTACTCGCGCTGGGTCTTCTCCATCTGGCGCTTGACGCGCGAGCGGATGCGCTTTTCCACCTGCAGGACGGAAATCTCGCTCTCCATCAGGCCGAGAACGCGCTCGAGGCGTTCGGCGGCGCTGACGACGCCAAGGATCTCCTGCTTCTCGGCGATCTTGATCGCGAGATGGGAGGCGATGGTGTCGGCGAGCTTGGAAGGATCGTCGATCTGGGTGACGGCACCCAGAACTTCCGGCGACACCTTCTTGTTGAGCTTCACATAGTTCTCGAACTCGGCGACCACCGAGCGGGCGAGCGCCTCGATCTCGACCTTGTCGCCGTCCTCCTCGGGAATGAAGCGGGCCTGGGCCTCGAAATACTCCGAGCGGTCGGTGTAGCGCAGGAGTTCGGCGCGGCCCATGCCCTCGACCAGCACCTTGACGGTGCCGTCGGGCAGCTTGAGGAGCTGCAGGACGGTTGCCAGCGTGCCGATGCTGTAGATGGCATCGGGCGCGGGATCGTCGTCACCGGCGTTCATCTGGGTCGCGAGCAGGATCTGCTTGTCCGCCCGCATGACTTCCTCGAGCGCGCGAATGGATTTTTCGCGTCCGACGAAGAGCGGAACGATCATGTGCGGAAAGACGACGATGTCCCGCAGAGGCAGCACGGGGAAGACCTCGCCATCGCGAGGGATCCCTGTCGAACGCGGAGTGTCGGTCATGTTCGTTTCCTTGTTCTCACGCCACCCTGACACGGCTCGATTGCCCATGCCGGAGAGGCTGACGCGAAGGGTACAGGCTACGCGGCGCTCGAACTCGACACGCCGGTACGCGGCGCACAAACATGTGTCACGCCCCGGCCCGCCGGCCGGTTGCGCCCTTCTGGAGCCAACCTTACGTGGGTCGGGGCGCCGGCGGTGTCAAGGTCGATACCGCCGGCGTTCGATCAGGCATTCGTGCCGGTTTCTTCGGCGCGATCGGCATAGATGTAGAGCGGACGGGCCTTGCCCAGCACGACATCGGCAGATGACGACTTCCTCACGCCTTCCATGCTCGGCAGGTCGAACATGGTGTCGAGCAGGATCGCTTCCATGATCGAGCGCAGGCCACGGGCGCCGGTCTTCCTCTCGATCGCCTTCCTGGCGATCTCCTTGAGGGCATCCTCGGGAAGGACAGGCTGACGTCCTCCATCTCGAACAGGCGCTGGTACTGCTTGACGAGCGCGTTCTTCGGCTCGGTCAGGATCTGGATCAGCGCCACTTCGTCGAGATCGCCAAGGGTGGCGACCACCGGCAGACGGCCGACGAATTCCGGGATGAGGCCGAACTTCAGCAGATCCTCGGGCTCGACCTCACGGAACAGCTCGCCGGTGCGGCGCTCTTCCGCCTGACCTTGGCGCCGAAGCCGATCGAGGTGGTGTGGCCGCGATCGGAAATGATCTTCTCGAGGCCGGAGAAGGCGCCGCCGCAGATGAACAGGATGTTGGTCGTGTCGACCTGCAGGAATTCCTGCTGCGGGTGCTTGCGGCCGCCCTGCGGCGGGACGCTGGCAACCGTGCCTTCCATGATCTTCAGGAGCGCCTGCTGCACGCCCTCGCCCGACACGTCGCGGGTGATCGAGGGGTTGTCGGACTTGCGGCTGATCTTGTCGACCTCGTCGATGTAGACGATGCCGCGCTGGGCACGCTCGACATTGTAATCCGCGGCCTCAGCAGCTTCAGGATGATGTTCTCGACGTCCTCGCCGACATAGCCGACCTCGGTCAGCGTCGTCGCATCAGCCATCGTGAAGGCACGTCGAGGATGCGGGCGAGCGTCTGGGCGAGCAGCGTCTTGCCGCAACCGGTCGGGCCGATCAGCAGGATGTTCGACTTGGCCAGTTCCACGTCGTTGTTCTTGGCGGCGTGGTTCAGGCGCTTGTAGTGGTTGTGCACGGCGACAGAGAGGACGCGCTTGGCGTGGGCCTGGCCGATCACATAGTCGTCGAGGACGCGGCAGATCTCCAGCGGCGTCGGGATGCCATCGCGCGACTTGACCAGCGAAGACTTGTTCTCCTCGCGGATGATGTCCATGCACAACTCGACGCACTCGTCGCAGATGAACACAGTCGGACCCGCGATGAGCTTGCGCACCTCGTGCTGGCTCTTGCCGCAAAACGAGCAGTAGAGCGTGTTCTTCGAGTCGCTGCCGGCGGACTTGCTCATTCGATCGGACTCCGTTTCCTGAGGGAAGCGAGACTGCTCCCTTTCGGGGTCGAATACCCCGTTTATAGAATTTAATGCCTCTCTCGTCGATCACCACCGAAGCATGTTCCGGGCCAGCCGCCCTTCCTGCTCCGCCCCGTCGGACGAGAGTCGGTCCGAACAATCGTATCGGACAAAGATTCAAGAGATACTTAACGACCGGCGGCCGGTTTTCCAGCCCGAAAAGAATGTCGGCGCGAAGAGCCCGCGCCGACACCGTTTCATTGGTCGCAAAGACGTCACAGACTCAGTTCTTTTCCGCCTCGCCGCCATCCTCGAGCGCGGCGCGGGTCGTGATAACCTCGTCGATGAGGCCGAATTCCTTGGCCTGGTCGGCGGTCATGAAATAATCACGGTCGAGCGTGCGCTCGATCGTCTCGTAATTCTGACCGGTGTGCTCGACATAGATTTCGTTCAGGCGACGCTTCATCTTGACGATGTCTTCGGCGTGACGCTCGATGTCGGACGCCTGGCCCTGGAAGCCGCCGGACGGCTGATGGACCATGATGCGGGCATTCGGCACGGCGAAGCGGTGATCCTTCTCGCCGGCGCACAGCAGCAGCGAACCCATGGACGCGGCCTGGCCGATGCAGAGCGTCGAGACGGCGGGGCGAATGAACTTCATCGTGTCATAGATCGCCATGCCGGACGTCACCACGCCACCCGGCGAGTTGATGTACATGTTGATCTCTTTCTTCGGATTGTCTGCCTCCAGAAAGAGCAACTGCGCAACGATCAGGCTCGCCATGTGGTCCTCGATCGGACCGGTGACGAAAATGATGCGCTCCTTGAGCAGGCGCGAGAAGATGTCGTAGGCGCGCTCGCCGCGATTGGTCTGCTCGACTACCATCGGCACGAGCTGGTTGGTGAGAATGTCGACCGGATCCTTCATGGGGCTCTTTCCTGATGTGGTCGCCGTTGCGGCGGGCGGGAAATCGTTCGGCGGACATAAAAGCCGACACGCGTTGTCAAACCGTTTCGATTCGTGACAATAGCCCGCGTCCATCGGCGCGCAAGGCTGACTGGCAGCCCGAGCCATCGTCGGCACGCCTCAGATAGGGTCGATTTTCCAGAAAGCGAGATGGAGGGTTGCGGCAAAACCCGGATTTCCGGGGCGAGCGCGCATGCGACGATGACCGTCGCCGGCACGGTCGAGGCATCGGTCGCGGGGGCCGGCAGCGACGCGCTCGAGGCCGCTGTACGGGCTGCCGTCTGGCGCAGGAGCTGCGGCGGGACCGCAGATCGCTCGGTCTCGACGCGGCCGCCAACGTCATGAACCCGAAGGCCGCGGCGTTCCTTTCCAGCTCGCTCGGCACGCGGCCGAGTCTTGGCCATCCGGCGCCAAATACGAGCCGGGCATGGAGGACGGCGACCGCCTCGAGGGTGATTGCCGAGGGCTGGTGCGGCGCCTGTTCGGCGCGCGCTTTGCCGAGCTGCGGGTGCCGTCCGGCGCCATCGCCAATCTCTATGCCTTCCTTGCGACGACGAAGCCGGGCGACACCATCATCGCGTTCGGTCCTCGAGGCGGGCGGCCATGTGACCCATCACGCGGCCGGTGCCGCCGGCCTCGTCGGGCTCAAGACCCATCCGGTTCCGTTCGACGGGCGCGCATGGCGATCGACATTGACCGGCTCGCGGTTGACGCGGAGCGATTGCGGCCGGCACTGATCGCGGTCGCCGGCAGTCTCTGCTCTATCCCTATGACGTCGCGGCGGTGCGCGAGATCGCCGACCGGGTCGGCGCCAGGGTGCTTTACGACGCCGCGCACATGGGCGGTCTCGTACCGGCGGCATGTTCCAGGCGCCGCTCGCCGAAAGTGCCCATCTGATGACGATGTCGACCTACAAGGCCCGGCGGGCCGCCGTCCAGGGCTGGTGCTGACCAGCGACCCTGCCCTTGCCGGAAAGCTCGACGCCATCGCCTTTCCCGGCCTTACCGCCAACACGGACCTTGCGCGCACGGCGGCACTGGCGATCGCGACGCTCGACCTCATCGAGCATGGCGCGGCTTACGGGCAGATGTCATTGCCAATGCCCGGGCGCTCAGGCGGCTGCTCGAGGAGAACATCCCGGTGCATTTCGCCGAAGGCCGCGAGGTCACGGATTCGCACCATCTGGCGATCCGTTCAGCCAATTTCGGCGGCGCCAACGCGCTGCCGTTGCCCGGCTGGCCGAAGCGCGGATCTATCTCTGCGGCATCCGGCTGCCGATCGCGGCCATAGACGGCGACATGAACGGACTGCGGCTCGGCACGCGTCAGCCCGCTGGGGCATGACGCCGGCGGACATGCCGGCGATTGCCCGTCTCATCGCCGCAGGGCTTCGCGGGAGCCGAGGAAGCGGCCGCGATCGCGGCCGACGTCATCGCCCTGCGCCACCCGTTCCAGACCGTCGGCTTCGTGCGGTAGGCGGGGAAATCGTTCCGGCAGGCATAAATGCCGACAGGCGTGGTCAAACTGTTTCGATAACCACGCTCCGGCGGCGAATCGCTCAGTGAACCGACGGGCCCGAACGCCGGCCCTCCAGCTCCGGTGACAGGATGAACGCCCCTGACCGCCGCGACGACATCCCCGGGGTTGAGCAGGATCCGGCGATGCCCCAGCCGCTCAGTCTCGATGAGTCGTGCCAGGGCCATCGCTCCGCGAGCGCCGGCGGGCGTTGGCAATGTCGATTTCCTTGTCGTCGCGATCGTGGGATGATGAGCGTCGGCACCGCGAAATCGGAACGAAAGACGTCATCCCAGTCGCGCCCTATGTTGCCGGCGCTCGCCGCATATTTTGTCGAGGCATAGCGGCGCATGGCGGCGATCGTCCGGCGCGGGATGGCGAGGGCGTCGGCGAACTTCCTGCTCGGTCACCGTGACGATGTCGAGTGCCGGCGACAGGAAGGCGATCTGCGTCGCGAGCAGGATCGAGGACGCGATGACCACGCCCCTGCCCCCATCGAGTGGCCGATGATGCAGTCGACCGGCCCGACCGTCGCGAGCGCCGCCAGGATCGTGTCGGCCCACTCAGTGACGGAGACCGTGCGGCCCGGCGAGTTGCCGTGGGCGAGGACGTCATGGGCGACCACCCGAAATCCCGCATCGACCAGCGGATTGATGAAGTTGACGAAACAGGTGGCGGTCGCGGTCCAGCCGTGGACCAGGAGGACGATGGGGTCACCCGAACGTCCCCAGCTATAGCCGGCGAGTTCCGGTCCGCCGTCCATCGGAATGGCAAAGCGCGTGGCGTCGGCCAGCATCTCGTGCTCGATGTCGCGCCACCGCCGCGAGTGGGGCGGTGTCGTGAACAGCCGCTCCGCCACCCGCACCGCGAGGAGAGCCGGCACGATGCGGCTGGCAGCGGCGAAGAACAGCCTCAGCGGCGTGAGAAAAAGAGGCGACATGGATGACCACCGGGTTTCGGGACGGCCATCTATACCCTGTTCAACCCATTGAATAAACTAGGCTATTCATTGATTTTCGGCATAGCATTCATTTGCAACCATCGTCAGGCGCAGCCCGTTTTTGGCAGCGCCTCTCAGGTCAGCTCAGCTCCTTCCCGGCCAGCGACAGCGCGTCAAGCAAGGTCGGCACGATGTGATCAGCCGGGATCTTCTCGAGGACGCCGAGGGACTGGTCCGGCGGCTATTCGGCGCGCGCGTTGCCGTGCTGCGGGCGCCGCCCGACGCCATCACGCCAGTCTGTATGCCTTCCTTGCGACAACGAAGCCGGGCGACACGATCATGACGTTCGGTCCAGAGGCAGGAAGCCGTGTGACCCATCACGCAGCCGGTGCCGCGATCTTGTCGGTCTTAGATCCATCCGGTTCCGTTCGACAGAGGCGCACATGTCTATCGACATCGACCGGCTCGCGGTTGCGAAGCGGAGTCGCTGTCGGTGGGCATTTGGTCACGGTCGCTGGCAATCTCTGTCTCTACCCTTATGACGCCATGGACATGCAGGTGATTGCCCTCCTCATCGCCGCGGGACTTCGCGGAAGCCGGGAAAGCGACCTTGATCGTGGCCGATCGCAACCCTGCGCAAACCGTTCCAGACGGTTGGCTTCGTGCGGTAGGAGAGTGAAGTTCACGCTGCCCACTGACCTGAAGCCAGCAATGGTGCTAGCTAGGGACTTTGAGCCAGAGTGCACGGTTGGCGCAAATGTAATCACTGCCCGCAGATATGACCGCTGTCGCGATACCGACGAGCCGGTAGAGCACCTTACGAAAAGATCAACCTCTTCTCGAAGCTTCCGAATTTCGTCCTGCAACTCGCTTTTTGTCGCGAAGCCTGAATGCGGATCGGAGACATGAGCATGTATCGCGATTGGCTGCACCAGAATCGCGACAGCTTGATCCGGTGTCGAAACCGCCTGTCTTCAGATCATTGAGCCTGAAACGGCTCATCCAGCTGTCGATGACCACGCCCCCTGCCCCCATCGAGTGGCCGATGATGCAGTCGACCGGCCCGACCGTCGCGAGCGCCGCCAGGATCGTGTCGGCCCACTCAGTGACGGAGACCGTGCGGCCCGGCGAGTTGCCGTGGGCGAGGACGTCATAGGCGACCACCCGAAATCCCGCATCGACCAGCGGGTTGATGAAGTTGACGAAACAGGTGGCGGTCGCGGTCCAGCCGTGGACCAGGAGGACGATGGGGTCGCCCGGACGTCCCCAGCTATAGCCGGCGAGTTCCGGCCCGCCGTCCATCGGAATGGCAAAGCGCGTGGCGTCGGCCAGCATCTCGTGCTCGATGTCGCGCCGCCGCGAGTGGGGCGGCGTCGTGAACAGCCGCTCCGCCACCCGCACCGCGAGTGGCGGCACGATGCGGCTGGTTACGGCGAAGAACAGCCTCAGCGGCGCGAGAAGAAGGGGCGACATGGATGACCACCGGGTTTCGGGACGGCCATCTATAACCTGTTCAACCCATTGAATGAACTAGGCTATTCATTGATTTTCGGCATAGCATTCATTTGCGGCCACCGTCCTGCGCCGCCCCCTTTGGCAACGCCTCTCAGGTCAGCTCCAGCTCCTTGCCGGCCAGCGACAGCGCGTCGAGCAAGGTCGGGACGATGTGATCGGCCGGGATCTTCTCGAGCACGCCGAGGGAACGCAGGGTCGCCTCGGCAGCGCCGGACAGGCCGACGAGATAGGCCTGCATGGCCTCGTCGCGGGCCATCTGCAGCATCTCGTCGATGGCGAGGGCGGCGCTGGTGTCGACGTGGGCCGCTTCGGCGAAATCATAAACGATCGCCTTGTAGCCGAAGCCGACGCCGCGGGCGCGCTGGACCATCTCGCGGGCCGAAAAATGGGAAAACCGGCCGCGCAGGAAAATCAGGCCGATGGAGCCGTTGAAGCGGGCGAGCATGTCGCGCTCGGCCTCGGAGAGATGCGGCGCATGCTCCGGCAGGGCGATATGGGTGATGCCCTTCAGCTCCTCGCGCTCCATCCACTCGGCGGTGACGAAGTTCGCCAGAATGAGGCCGATGGCGACCGCCGTGATCAGGTCGACAAAGACCGTGAGCACCAGCGTCACCAGCATGACGACGACCTTCTCGCGCGGGGCGCGGCCGGCGCGCTTCAGATATCCCCAGTCGATGATGTCCCAGCCGACCTTCATGAGAATGCCGGCCAGAACGGCGTGCGGGATCCGCTCGGCGAGCGGGCCGAGGCCGAGGACGAGGGCGAGCAGGACCAGCGCGTGGAGAGCACCGGAAATCGGCGTGCGGCCGCCGGCGCGGACGTTGATCACGGTGCGCATGGTGGCGCCGGCGCCGGGGATGCCGCCAATCAGGCCGGCGACGAGATTGCCGAAGCCCTGGCCGATCAGTTCGCGGTTGGAATTGTGCCGGGTGCGGGTGATCGAGTCGGCGACGAGCGAGGTCAGGAGGCTGTCGATCGAGCCAAGCAGCGCCAGAATGAACGCCGGCTGGATCATCTGCAGGACATTGGCGGAAAAGACCGGCAGATGGAGGGATGGCAGGCCGGTCGGGACCTCGCCGATGACCGGGGCGCCCGGCAACAGGAAAATGCCGACGAGCGTGCCGAGAATGAGCGCGGCGAGCGGCGGCGGCAGCACGGCCTTGAGGCGCGCCGGCCACCAGATCATGACGGCCAGCGACAGGCAGGCGATCAGTGTCGCGTTGACGTTGATCTGGGCCGGGATGCCGCCCCAGGCGGCAATTGCGCCGAGCGGGCCGCCAGTTGCGGCGGGCATGCCGAGAAACGGCAGCGTCTGGATGATGATGATGATGACGCCGATGCCGGACATGAAGCCCGAGACGACGGAGAACGGGGTGTAGGAGACGTATCGGCCGACGCGCAGGAAGCCGAGCGCCATCTGGAACACGCCGCCGAGGATGACGATGGTGAAGGCTTCGCCAAGATTGCCGGCGTGCTCGGCGACGACGGCGCCCATGACCACTGTCATCGGACCGGTCGGGCCGGACACCTGGGCCGGAGTGCCGCCGAAGATGGCGGCAAAGAAGCCAACGGCAATGGCGCCATAAAGACCGGCGATCGGCCCGACGCCGGAGGCGACGCCAAAGGCCAGCGCCAGCGGCAGGGCGACCACAGCCGCGGTGATGCCGCCAAAAATGTCGCCCTTCAGGCTGGCTGCCGTGACCCGCATTGCAACACCTCCGGATGACAGACGGGGCTGCGTTCGGTGCGGGTGAACCGTAGATCTCCGAGCCAGTGCCGCCGCTAACGGTCGTTCAGATACAAAACCGCCCGGGCGGGGACCCGGGCGGCTCGATTTTCAGGATCACTCGTCGTCGGGATCCGCGAACAGGTCGTCTTTCGAGACCGGCGTATCGGTCATCGTGACCGAGCCGAGGATGTGGTCGACGACCTTTTCCTCGAAGATCGGTGCGCGCAGGCTGGCCAGCGCCTCCGGATTGTTGCGGTAGAAGTCGTAGACCTGCCGCTCCTGGCCCGGGAACTGGCGCATGCGCTCGACAAGGGCGCGCTGCACTTCGTCGTCGTTGACCTTGATCTCGTTCTTCTCGCCGACCTCGGCGAGAACCAGGCCGAGGCGAACGCGACGCTCGGCAATGCCGCGATATTCCTCGCGGGCCTTGGCCTCGTCGGTGCCCTCGTCCTCGAAGCTGTTGCCGGTGCGGGCGAGGTCAGCCTCGACCTCACGCCACACATTGCTGAACTCTTCCTCGACCATCTTCGGCGGCAGCTCGAACTTGTGCATCTCGTCGAGCGCATCGAGCAGCGACCGCTTCACCTTCTGGCGGCTGCGGGCGGTGTACTCCATGCCGATCTGCTCGCGGACGATCTCGCGCAGCTTCTCAAGCGATTCGACGCCGAGATGGGAGGCGAAATGATCGTCGAGCTGCTGCTCCTCGGGAGCGGCAACGCCCTCGATGGTGACATCAAAGGTCGCCGGCTTGCCGGCCAGACGCTTGGTGCCGTAGTCCTCGGGGAAGGTCACCTCGACGGTGCGCTGCTCGCCGACCTTGGCGCCGAGAAGCTGGGCCTCGAAGCCGGGAATGAACTGGCCGGAGCCGATCACCACCTCGACGCCGGAACCGGTGCCGCCCTCGAAGGGCTCGCCGTCGATCTTGCCGATAAAGCCGACCATGAGCTTGTCGCCCATCTCGGCCGCGGCCTCGCCCTTGTCATGATAATGGATGTGGCCGGTGCGGATCTCCTCGATACGCGCCTCGACCTCGGCGTCGGCGACCTCGGCCACCGGGCGCTCGAGCGCGATCGTCGTGAAGTCGCCGAGCTCGATCGGCGGCAGGACCTCATAGACCATCGTGAAGGCGAGATCGGCGTTGCCGGTCACGACCTCCTCGGCCTCGTCCTCGGACGCCGGCAGGGCCAGCTCGGGCTGCATGGCGGCCTTTTCGCCGCGCTCCTCGAGCGCCTTGCGGCTCGCGTCGATCACCGTCTCCTGGATGATCTCGGCCATGGCAGGCTTGCCATAGACCTTGCGCAGATGCGCCATGGGAACCTTGCCCGGCCGGAAGCCGCGGATCTGAACGCGATCCTTCAGATCGTTCAGTCGGTTCTGGAGTCGCTCTTCGAGCTCGGCCGCCGGAATGACGATCTTAAGCTCACGCTTCAGCCCTTCGGACAGGGTCTCGGTCACCTGCATCAGTCGCGCCTTCGTATCTTTTTCAATTCATATCTGCCGCCTCTGCCGATCCTGGGGCCGTCTTCGACGCGATTTCCGGGACATGGTGCGGGCGGAGGGACTCGAACCCTCAAACCTTTCGGCACTGGAACCTAAATCCAGCGTGTCTGCCAATTCCACCACGCCCGCGCGTTCGGACGGCCCGATCGGCCGCGGCCGGGGCGGCGCCTCTATAACACCCGCATGCGGCGCATCAAAGGGAAAAGCGGCGACTTTTGCCGCGAGGCGCGCAGGGAGTGCGCCTCCTGCCCTTGCGCCGGGTCAAAGGCGGGCGATCGCCCATAGGGTCAGACCGGTGGTGCCGGCAAAAAGCATGATCGGCAGCGGCACGACATCGATGCGGCCGGTCTGGAAATAGAACACGGCAAGGGCGACGGCGCCGAGAAGGAGAGCGAGGCGGATCATGGCGGGACCTCTTTGTACCGGATCGGGACGCCGATGCGTCCTGTTGCCGATACCTCGCAATCCCGCTGCCAGGCCCGCCGGGAGCTCAGGCGCCGGCCAATCCGGCGACAACGCCGCGCAGCGCCGGCGCCAGATCCTCGGCGACAAGGCCGGGCCCGACGGCGTTGCCCGCCTCGCCATGCATCCAGACGGCGGCAGCGGCCGCCTCGAAGGGCGGCATGCCGGCGGCCAGAAGACCGGCGACGATGCCGGCAAGGACGTCGCCGGAGCCGGCCGTCGCCAGCCAGGGCGGGGCATTTTCGGCGATGGCGGCCCGCCCGTCCGGCGCGGCAATGACGGTATCGGGCCCCTTCAGCACGACCACGGCCCCTGCCCGGCTTGCTGCGGCACGGGCCCGCTCGAGCTTCGAGCCGCCGGCAAGGTCGGGGAAGAGGCGGGCGAACTCGCCGGCATGGGGCGTCAGCACGGCGCCGGCTGACCGTGCAATATCACCGGCAAGGCCGGCGAGCGCACCGGCATAGCTCGTCAGGGCATCGGCATCGAGCACGACCATTCGTCCCTCGCCGAGGGCTGCCCCTGCCAGCGCCTTCGTTTCTTCGCCGACGCCAAGGCCCGGGCCGAGAGCGACAGCGTTGAAGCGCCTGTCCTCAAGCATCCGCGCCAGTTCATCGGCACCATCGACCGGGCGGAGCATGACGGCGGTCAGATGGGCAGCGTTCACCGCGAGCGCGGCGCCCGGCGAGGCAAGGGTCACGAGGCCGGCGCCGGCGCGCAAGGCGGCCGCTGCGGCAAGGCGGGCAGCGCCGGTGCGGTGGGCCGGGCCGGAAACGACGACGGCGTGGCCACGGTCATATTTATGGGCGTCGATGCGCGGGACCGGGAAAACCGGTCGCCAGAGGGCCGGGACGTTGACGAAGGTGCGCGGCGTGATCCCGGCCAGCACAGCATCGGGGATGCCGATGTCGACGACGCGCACGGCGCCGCAGCGCAGCCGGCCCGGCAGCAGCAGATGCCCCGGCTTGCGGCGAAAGAAGGTGATGCTGGCGACAGCATCGAAGGCACAGCCGAGGACCTCGCCGGTATCGCCGGAAATGCCGCTCGGCAGGTCGACGGCGATGACCGGGATGGCGGCCGCCGTCACGGCCTCGACCATCCGGGCGGCGGCGCCCTCGAGCGGCCGGGCAAGGCCGGCGCCGAAGATCGCATCGACAACGATGCCGGCGTCCTCGAGCACTGCCGGCGTCATCGGTTCAGCCTCGAGCGGGCAACGGCCGGCCGCCTCGGCGGCATCGCCCTTCAAGGCACCGCGCTCGCCAAGGAGCGCCAGGCGAACGCGGTAGCCGCGCTCGCGCAGGATGCGCGCGGCGACAAAGCCGTCGCCGCCATTATTGCCCGGCCCGCAAAGGACAGCGACGCGGCAGGAGAGCGGGAAGCGGCCGGCGACCGCGTCGGCAACCGCCCTGCCCGCCACCTCCATCAACCTGATGCCGGGCATGCCGCCGGCAATGGCAAGGCTGTCGGCGCGGCCCATTTCGGCCGTTGAAAGAAGCTCGTGCACCTCATCCTCCCCGGCCGGGGCGCGGCGCCTTCAGGCCCGCGCAATGCCGGCAATATGGCGCAAGACACACCCGCCCGCCTGTGCCGCGCCGTGGCAAGTCTAGGCCGAGACGGGCAGCCGGTTAAGACAGATCGATGAAATCACCGCCGCACCTGCGACCATTTCCGTGTCTACAAATTAGGCATTTTGCCTATTTTGTGGACACGAAAAACAAAAGCTGCCCTGCGCCAAAATGCTTGCGCAACGGTAAACACCCAATCTTGCTGCGAATGCGAGAAGCAGGTTAGATGGCATGAACCGTGCTTACGGATGGCACGAACCGGACCCGGGCCGGTTTCGAACCTGAGCGGAGAAGCGGAGGCTATGAAAAAAATCGAAGCCATCATCAAGCCCTTCAAGCTCGACGAGGTGAAGGAAGCGCTGCAGGAAGTCGGCCTGCAGGGCATCACCGTCACCGAGGCGAAGGGATTTGGCCGTCAGAAAGGCCACACCGAGCTCTATCGGGGCGCCGAATACGTCGTCGATTTCCTGCCGAAGGTGAAGGTCGAGATCGTCATTGGCGACGACATGGTCGACCGCGCCCTTGAGGCCATTCGCAAGGCGGCGCAGACCGGCCGCATTGGCGACGGCAAGATTTTCGTTTCCAACATCGAGGAAGCGGTGCGCATCCGCACCGGCGAAACCGGCCTCGATGCCGTTTGAGGCCTCAGTCACAGCCCTCACAAAAAGCCTCCAGCCGCGTCCGGAATAACCGGCTCGCCGCAACTGGAACCCTCGCTACCTGTCTGAAACTCGTAAGCTGCCAAGGGAAGCTCAAATGACCACTGCCAACGACGTCCTGAAACAGATCAAGGACAATGACGTCAAATACCTCGACCTGCGCTTCAGCGATCCGCGCGGCAAGTTGCAGCACGTCACCATGGACATCTCGCTCGTCGACGAGGAGATGTTTGCGGAAGGCGTGATGTTCGACGGTTCCTCGATCGCCGGCTGGAAGGCGATCAACGAGTCGGACATGGTGCTGGCGCTCGACACCGACACCGCCCACATGGACCCGTTCTTCGCGCAGTCCACGATGGCGATCTTCTGCGACGTGCTCGAGCCGTCGACGGGCGAGGCCTACAACCGCGACCCGCGCACGACCGCCAAGAAGGCCGAAGCCTTCGTGAAGTCGTCGGGCGTCGGCGACACCGTGTTCGTCGGCCCGGAAGCCGAGTTCTTCCTGTTTGACGACGTGCGCTTCAGCGCCGATCCGTACAACACCGGCTTCAAGCTCGACTCTTCCGAGCTGCCGATCAACATGGGCTCGGAGTACGAGAGCGGCAACCTCGGCCACCGTCCGCGCACCAAGGGCGGCTACTTCCCGGTTCCGCCGGTCGACAGCGCCCAGGACATCCGCGGCGAGATGCTGACCGTCATGGCGCAGATGGGCGTCACCGTCGAGAAGCACCACCACGAAGTGGCCGCGGCCCAGCACGAGCTTGGCCTCAAGTTCGACACGCTGACCCGCAACGCCGACAAGCTGCAGATCTACAAGTACGTCGTGCACCAGGTTGCCCATGCCTATGGCAAGACCGCGACCTTCATGCCGAAGCCGGTGTTCGGCGACAACGGCTCGGGCATGCACGTGCATCAGTCGATCTGGAAGGACGGCAAGCCGACCTTCGCCGGCAACCAGTATGCCGATCTCTCCGAGACCTGCCTTTACTACATCGGCGGTATCCTGAAGCACGCCAAGTCGATCAACGCCTTCACCAACCCGACGACCAACTCCTACAAGCGTCTGGTCCCGGGCTACGAGGCTCCGGTTCTGCTCGCCTACTCGGCCCGCAACCGTTCGGCTTCCTGCCGTATCCCGTACTCGACCTCGCCGAAGGCGAAGCGCATCGAGATCCGTTTCCCGGATCCGCTGGCCAATCCGTATCTCGGCTTCACCGCGATGCTGATGGCCGGTCTTGACGGCATCAAGAACAAGATCCATCCGGGCAGCGCCATGGACAAGAACCTCTATGACCTGCCGCCGGAGGAGCTGAAGGAAATCCCGACCGTCTGCGGCTCGCTGCGTGAGGCGCTCGACTCGCTCGATGCCGACCGCGACTACCTGAAGGCCGGCGGCGTCATGGACGACGACCAGATCAATGCGTATCTCGAGCTGAAGTGGGAAGAGAACTACCGCTACGAGATGACCCCGCATCCGATCGAGTTCGACATGTACTACTCGTCGTAATCGCGACAGCAGTCATCAATACGAGACGGGGCGCCCTGCGGCGCCCCGTTTTGTTTTGCGATCTCGGTCGCGGCTCGCGCTGCTCCTCGCCCTCAGGCGACAAGGAAGACGGCGGCGAGCATGACAACGAGCGTCGCACGCTCGACAGCGCGAACCGCGCTCGTGGACAAGCTACTCATACGCAACAACCTTCACTCACCGGAACGCGGCAGGAGGCCAACCCGGCAGGCAAAGGATGAGCGACAGGCAGTAAACGTTCCGTATCGCGGCCGGCAATTGCCGGCGCCTGCGCCCTGCCCCATCTAAAGACGTGAGACCCCGGCAACGGCCGGAGGAGACGGCCGACGCCGCGGCAAACAGGACCGCCGGAGACGAAAAATCGAGAGCCGCCCGTTTGTGCAGTGCAAGGTTACCGTTCCTAAACCAAGCAGGCGCAAGATTTCAGAAAGTGGATTGACGGACAAGCAAATCAGGTTCACACTTCAAGCAAATCCAGCACGGAGGTCTACGAAAATGACACCGCCGGAGCAGTTTGGAACACCTCTCTGAGGTCGGATACACGACATGATGAAGGTGAACCTCAAAGGATACATCTGATTTTCTTGAACGACTGATGGAAATTGACTGGGAGCTCGATAAGTCCGCCAAGGGATATGCGGTTATCGGAGGCTCGCAAGAATGAAGATCGGTCGTACGGACAGGACTGACCTGATCGGGGCTAGCGTCGGCGCGCAAAGGCGGCCAGACCAAGATTGAATCTCCCCGAACCCAAACAAGCCCCGCGGCCCGGCAACGGCGCGGGGCTTCCTGTTTGACCCCTCTCCTGCTTTCCTCTCCCCATATCCGGTGCGGGCACGGCCATCGACCATCCGGGCCTTTGTGCGGGCCGTCTGCCTGTGCCCCGTCTGCTTGTACCGATGCCGCCCTTGCATCGATGCTGCCTCGGAATGCGGCTCGATCGGGCGCTGTTGTCGGGATGCGCCGAGACGGGAGCCGGGCCGACGGCCTTCCTGGACGGCGGCTGCGGAAAATGACCGGCCGCCGCCATGCCGGCCGCCGGCTTGGCGCCCGCGATTGGCCGCTTGCATGAAGCCCGCTGAAATCACCTTGCAGTCAAGGCGGCGCGGCCCCGGTCGGCCGCTCCGGTCAGTTATCCGGATTTCCTGTGGAAGACCCGAACGGGCCCGCGGCTTGCGGCCTCGGGCCACGGGCTTCGCTTCAGTCCATCTTCCACTTGATCGAGCAGCCCATGGACGGGATCTGCTCGGCCGGCCCCTTGCCGGTTTCGGCAACGAGGGTCATTGCCTCGACGAGTTCCGGCCGGGCGCCGGCAGGCGGCGGGTCGCGGCGACCTTCGTCGAGGCGGCCGCGATAGGCGAGCTTCAGGTCGCGGTCATAGCCGAAGAAATCCGGCGTGCAGACGGCGTCGTAAGCGCGGGCGACCTGCTGCGTCTCGTCGAAGAGATAGGGAAAGGTGAAGCCGCCCGCTTTCGCGAATGGCGCCATTTCCGCAAAGGAATCCTCGGGATAGGCAACCGCATCGTTGGAATTGATGGCGACGAGGGAAACGCCCCTTGGCCGCAGCGCGTCGGCGGCGGCGACGAGGCGGGCGGTGATCGCCTTCACATAGGGGCAGTGATTGCAGATGAAGACGACGACCGTACCGTTCGTTCCGCGCACGTCGGCGAGCGACCAGGTACGGCCGTCGATGCCCGGCAGGCTGAAATCCGGGGCGGGAATGCCGAGTTCCGGCGGCGGGGGCACGGCGGCCATGGGACGTCTCCTCAGGTCTTGCGCGGCGCGGGTGCGCCGACGCGCTTTAAACGATTGTCGCGGCGTCTGGCGCCCCGTTCAAGCGAACATTCCGCGAACCCGGCGGGTCGCGCCGGGGCGGCGACCATGGCAATATGGGGCGCTTCCGGTGATTCGGGAGGCTATCTCGTTCAGTTGACACGCAACGTTCGCTGCAGGGCTCATGGCGAAGACGCAGGATCTGTTTGCCGCGATGGGCGGCGAGAACGCGGCACCGCGGTCTCCGGCGGCGGCGAAAGCGGCCAAGACGAAGGCGCTCGCCGCCGAGGTCAAGACCGCCGACGCCGGCTATACCGCGGCCGACATCGAGGTTCTGGAAGGGCTGGAGCCCGTCCGGCGCCGTCCGGGCATGTATATCGGCGGCACCGACGAAAAGGCGCTGCATCACCTCTTTGCCGAAGTCATCGACAACTCGATGGACGAGGCGGTCGCCGGACATGCCGACTGGATCGAGGTTTCGCTCGAGGCCGACGGCTTTCTGTCGGTGACCGACAATGGCCGCGGCATTCCGGTCGACCCGCACCCGAAGTTCAAGGACAAGTCGGCGCTCGAGGTCATCCTGACGACGCTGCATGCCGGCGGCAAGTTCGACTCCAAGGTCTACGAGACCTCGGGCGGCCTGCATGGCGTCGGCATTTCGGTCGTCAATGCGCTTGCCGAGCGCCTCGAGGTCGAGGTGGCACGGTCCCGGCGGCTCTATCGCATGGTGCTGGAGCGCGGCCGGCCGATCGGGCCGCTGGAGGACCTCGGCGAGGTCATGAACCGGCGCGGCACCAGGGTGCGGTTCCGGCCGGACCCGGAGATCTTCGGTGCGGCGGCGCGGTTCCGGCCGGCCCGGCTCCTCCGGATGGCGCGGTCGAAGGCGTATCTCTTTGGCGGCGTCGAGATCCGCTGGTCGTGTGCGCCGGAACTGATCGAGGCCGGCAGCGAGGTTCCGGAAAAGGCGGTTTTCCACTTCCCGGGCGGCCTCAAGGACTATCTGGCCGAAGCGGTCGCCGGGAACACGCTCGTTACCGACACGATCTTTTCCGGCAAGACCGGCCGGAACGGCGGCCATGGCGGCGTCGAATGGGCGGTCGGCTGGATCGCCGACGACGACGGTTTCGTCTCGTCCTACTGCAACACCATTCCGACGCCGGAGGGCGGCACGCACGAGGCCGGGCTCCGCTCGGCGCTGCTGCGCGGGCTGAAGGGCTATGGCGAGCTGACCGGCAACAAGCGGGCGGCGCAGGTCACCGCCGACGATATCCTCGCCTCGGCCGGCGCGATGCTCTCGGTGTTCATTCGCGAGCCGGAATTCCAGGGCCAGACGAAAGACAAGCTGGCGACCGCCGAGGCGTCACGCATCGTCGAGACCGCAGTGCGCGATGCCTTCGACCACTGGCTGGCGGCGGCGCCGCAGCAGGCGCAGAAGCTGCTCGACTGGTCTATCGAGCGGGCCGAGGACCGGGTACGGCGGCGCCAGGAAAAGGAAGTCGGGCGCAAGACCGCCGTCCGCAAGCTGCGCCTGCCCGGCAAGCTCGCCGACTGCAGCCAGAAATCCGCCGAGGGCTCGGAAATCTTCATCGTCGAGGGCGACTCGGCCGGCGGCTCGGCCAAGCAGGCGCGCGACCGGGCGACCCAGGCGGTGCTGCCGCTGCGCGGCAAGATCCTCAATGTCGCCAGCGCCGGTCGCGACAAGCTGCAGGCCAACCAGCAGCTCGCCGACCTCAGCCAGGCGCTCGGCTGCGGCACGCGCGGTCACTATCGCGAGGCGGACCTGCGCTACGAGAAGGTCATCGTGATGACCGACGCCGACGTCGACGGCGCCCATATCGCCTCGCTGCTCATCACCTTCTTCTATCGCGAGATGCCCGACCTCATCCGGCAGGGCCATCTTTTCCTCGCCGTACCGCCGCTCTACCGGCTGTCACAGGGCGGCAAGACGGCCTATGCGCGGGACGACGCGCACAAGGCGCAACTGCTCGAAACCGAGTTCAAGGGCAAGGGCAAGGTCGAGGTCGGCCGCTTCAAGGGCCTTGGCGAGATGATGCCGGGCCAGCTCAAGGAAACGACCATGGACCGGAGCCGGCGAACCCTGCTCAGGGTCGAGGTGGTCGAGGCCGAAAGCGACGCGACCAAGGACGTCGTCGAGCGGCTGATGGGCAACAAGCCGGAAGCGCGGTTCCAGTTCATTCAGGACCGGGCCGAGTTCGCGCACGATCTCGATATCTGATCCCCTGCCCGGCCGGCGCGCTCGCGATCAGACGCGAAAGGGCAGGACGTCGCCGATCATATGAATGACGCCGTTCGCGGAGCGATAGCTTTCGCCGGACAGCGGCACGCCGTCGACGGTCGCAGGCATCGTCGTGCCGCAGACAGCGACGGTGTCGCCCCAAAGCGTCGGCAAATTGCGCCAGATGCCGGCGAAATCCCGGACCGAATGGCTGCCCAGGATGAAATGGCGGGTCAGGAAACCGACGAGGTGGCTGTGCGCGTCCGGATGGCAGAGGCTTTCCAGCAAGCCGACGGGCAGCCGGGAAAGAGCCGTGTCGGACGGCACGAACAGCGTCAGCGGTCCCGGCCGCGACAGGGTCGCGCAAAGGCCGCCGGCCTTCAGAAGGTCGACAAAGGCCGTCGCCGAAACGATCTCCGCCAGTGCCTCGACCAGATTGCAGTCGGCGCACACGCGCGATTGTTTCCTGGCAACAGCACGTGTTGCGCCATGATAGCGCCAAGAAAACATTGCCGGCTTCCTTCTTGTTATTCTTTGCTATTGGGAATTATTACGAGTTCTCATACACCATGGATCAGACCAGCGAAATCGACTTTAGTCTAACCCAGGCACCCGCGGCCGCATTTTAGTCAACAGGGTAAAAAAAGCCTATCTTGCTGTTTTTCCATGTTTTCGTGTAGCGTTCCCGACGCTGGAAGAGACGGGAGGGGGATCTTGAGAAAAATAACGAAGTGTCTTGCTGCCGCAGTGATCTTGTTACAAACAGCGGCGCTTCCACTTGCCGATACGGCAAGTGACATGGTCGGCGCGGTTGCGCCGGCGGTGTCGGATGTCAGGCTGGTCGGCGAGTGGAGCGCGGGCGACACGAGCGGCGTCTATCGCGTCGTCATCGTCAGCGATCCGGATGCCGGGGGCACGTCCCGTCTCTTCGTGCAGTGGATGAAGACGGCCGAGCCCGCCCCGACCGTCGACAAGTCGGTCGAGATCGCCGAACTCGGGCAGCTTGGCGTCGTCGTGTTCGATTTCACCTATGAGAGCGACAACGAGGGCCTGTCGCTGTTCATCGATGCCTTCGACCCTGCGAACGGTTCGGAAGCGGCCTACGAGCTGTTCCTGAAGGCGCCGGACGACTACCTCTTCCAGCCGATCAGCAACTGAGCCGGTTCAGGCGAGCCAATCGACAAGGGCGGCCGAGACCGCGTCCGGCCGTTCGATCGTCGAGAGGTGGCCGGCCTCGGGGATGACCGCCAGCCGGCTGCCGCGAATGCCCCTGTGCATGATCATCGCGTCTTCCAGCGGCGTCAGGCGGTCGCCCTCGCCGACGAGCACCAGCGTCGGACATTTGATCGCCGCCAGAAGCGGCACCGAATCCGGCCGGCCCATGATCGCCGTCACCTGGCGGATGAAGGCTTCCGCCCCGGTTTCCTCGGCCATCTGACGGACGATGGCCTTGAGGCCGACATCGCCGGCGCGATCCTCGTGCACCAGCATCGGGTATTGCAGATCGGGGATTTCGTCGAATCTCCCGCCCCGGACCATTTCGATCTGGGCGAGGCGGGCCGCCGTGCGCTCCTCTGTGTCCGGCCTGGCGGTCGTGTCGAGCAGCGCCAGACGGGTGACCCGCCCCGGGGCGCCGCGCAGGATCTCGAATGCGACATAGCCGCCCATGGAGAGCCCGGCGAGCGCGAATTTCGGCGGTGCATCGGCAAGGATGGCGGCGGCGAGCGCGGAAACGGTGTTGTGGCCGCGATGATCGGCGACTTCCATGGCGCGGCCGCCGCCGAGGGCGACAATCTGGTCGCTCCACAGCCGGGCGGTGCAGTTCAACCCCGGAACGAGCACGAGCGGTTCGGTCATCGCTTCCTCCCTCTTTGCCGGGCATTTCCCCGCGGAACACCAGCGTATCATTGACAAAGCCGTGGGCAATCGTATGGTGCCCCGGCATCATCAAAAATCGACCGGATTGCCGTGACCTTCCGGCGAACGGATGGATCAGGACACACGTCCCTACCGGCATGAGCTTCGACAAACTCGGACTTAGCGAAAAGGTCCTCGCCGCTGTTGCGGCCAGTGGCTACACCAATCCTACTCCGATCCAGGAGCAGGCGATCCCCCACGTCCTCGAGCGGCGCGACATTGTCGGCATCGCCCAGACCGGCACCGGCAAGACGGCGTCGTTTGTGCTGCCGATGCTGACGCTGCTGGAGAGCGGCCGGGCGCGGGCGCGCATGCCGCGCACGCTGATCCTCGAGCCGACGCGAGAGCTCGCCGCCCAGGTCGAGAAGAACTTCATCACCTATGGCGCGCAGCACAAATACAATGTGGCGCTGCTCATCGGCGGTGTTTCGTTCGACGAGCAGGACCGCAAGCTGACGCGCGGCGCCGATGTGCTGATCGCGACGCCGGGCCGGCTGCTCGATCATTTCGAGCGCGGCAGGCTGCTTCTGACCGGCGTCGAGATCCTCGTCATCGACGAGGGCGACCGGATGCTCGACATGGGCTTCATTCCGGACATCGAGCGAATCTGCAAGCTCATCCCGTTCACGCGCCAGACCCTGTTCTTCTCGGCGACGATGCCGCCGGAAATCCAGCGTCTCGCCGATGCATTCCTGCAGGCGCCGGTCAAGATCGAGGTGGCGCGGCAGGCGTCGATGGCGACGACCGTCACGCATTTCCTCACCGGATCGCGGCGCGAGCCGCATTTCAAGCGGCAGACCCTGCGCTCGCTCATCCGCGATGCGGAGAACCTGAAGAACGCCATTGTCTTCTGCAATCGCAAGCGCGACGTCGCGACCGTGTTCCGCTCGCTCGAGCGGCACGAGTTCAATGTCGGCGCCCTGCACGGCGACATGGACCAGCACGCCCGCATGGCGACGCTCGGCAAGTTCCGGGAAGGCGAGATCACCCTGCTCGTTGCCTCCGACGTCGCGGCACGCGGCCTCGACATTCCCGATGTCAGCCATGTCTTCAACTATGATGTGCCGACTCACGCCGAGGATTATGTGCACCGCGTCGGCCGCACCGGCCGCGCCGGCCGCAGCGGCACGGCGTTCACCATCGTGACGCCAGACGAGAAGAAATACGTCTCGGCGATCGAAAAGCTGATCGGCAAGGAAATCGTCTGGTCGAGCGAAATGCCGAGCGAAAGCGACGGCGAGGCCGGCGAAGAGCGGCCGCGCAACGATCGGCGGCGCGACCGCCGGCCGGCGAAGCGCAGTGGCGGCCGCGGCAAAGCGTCCGCGCCGGCAGCCGAGCCGGCGACGGATGCCGCTTCGGAAAGGGCGCCTGAGCGGGCCCCAGAACGGGCCCCGGCACCGAAGCCGGCGCCGGTCGAGCGGCAGCCCGCCAAAGCCGCAGAGCGGCCGGTCGAGCGCCCTGCCCCGCGCCCGTCCAACGATCAGTCGCAAAATTCGCGGCGCGACCGGAACCGCCGGGATCGCGGCGGCGATCGCGAGCCGCCGGTGGTCGGGCTTGGCGATCACGTGCCGGCCTTCCTGCTCAGGCCGGTTCGACCGGCCAAGACAGACGAGTGAGTTCTGGGGCGCTTCCGGCGCCCCTTTTCATAAAAGATGCGGCATCGCAGAAAGTTTTAGTCGATTCGGTATTTTTAACCGTGCGTTCACGGCTTTCCCGCACTTTCCATTACGAGCGTTCACTCGACCGCGCCGCCGCACCCGTGTGACCGGGGGTTTAGGCACGATCAGGATGACGCCGAGGGGAACGAGATGCTCGACGCGACCGAACTCAAAAGAACCTTGTCCTACGCCGAGAATGCGCTCGGCCAGCTTAAGGTGAGCGAGCTACCCGCGTATCCGCGGAACTATGAGCTCTGGTACACCTACGCGGCCGGCTTCAATCACGAGCTGAACAAGGCGATCAACGAGATCCTGCGCGCCCGCGGCAAGTTGACGAACGAAGAAGTCAACAAGCTCTACGACAAGTACCTGTCGCCGATGAAGGTCAGCGACCGGGTCGAGCAGGTCAGCACGCGCATGTCGGACGAGGTCACGGAGATCCTCGCCCTCGTCGAATCGGCGCTTGGTGACACCCTCACCTTCAACCAGTCCCTGCGTGGCGCAACCAAGCAGTTGTCGCGCACCGAGGACCGGGACGCGATCAAGGCGATCGTCGCCGATCTCATCAAGACGACCAAGGACGTCGAGGCGAACAACCGCAAGCTCGAAGGCAAGCTTGCCGATTCGAAGCGCCAGATCGACGAACTGCAGCAGAATCTCGAGGCGATCCGCTTCGAATCGCTGACCGACCCGCTGACGACGCTGGCCAACCGCAAGTGCTTCGACCTGTCGATCGATCGCGAACTGGCGCAGGCGAGCGAGACCGGCGAGCCGCTGTCGCTGCTGCTGACCGACATCGACCATTTCAAGAAGTTCAACGACACCTGGGGTCACCAGACCGGCGATCAGGTGCTGCGCCTCGTGGCGCTGGCGCTGAAGCAGAACGTCAAGGGCCGGGACGTCGCGTGCCGCTATGGCGGCGAGGAATTCGCGGTGATCCTGCCGAAGACCAATTCCGAGCAGGCCGTCGCCGTTGCCGAGCACATCCGCACGGCGGTGATGTCGAAGGAACTGGTGAAGCGCTCCACCGGCGAGAACCTCGGCCGGATCACGATCTCGATCGGCGCAGCCACCTTCCGCGAGGGCGACACCGTGCAATCGCTGATCGAACGGTCGGATAGCTGCCTCTATGCCGCCAAGCGCGGCGGCCGCAACATGACCAAGAGCGACGCCGACGATATCGAAGTGGCGGCCTGAGCCGTCACCGGACCGATTTGCCAAAAGGCCGCCTTCGGGCGGTTTTTTGCTATCCGGCCTTCCCTGGTCTCGCGCCCTTCGGCTTTTTCTGCTTGCCGGCGCTCGCCCGGAGCGCAACGGCATAGGCGTCCGCCGCCCATTGCCGGAACTCGTCCGGCTCGTCGAACAATCGTTCCGGCGCCTTCCAGTATGACATGGTGACGGTGCGACCCTTGCCCTCGTAGACGAAAGGACCGCAGCCCTCGGCCTCGAAGGCCGGGATCGTCGTCTCGTCGGCCTTGAAATGAAGGACGTCATAAGCCACGAGGGCGAACATCAGCTCGCCCTTGAAGACGCCGAGGCCGCCGAACATCCGCTTGATGCGGATATCGCCGAGCGGGGCGAACTGCTCCAGCAGGAATGCGTCGAACTCGTTGGTCATGCCCCCTCCCCGCGGTCCGTCACGTCAACAGGCGCTCAGACTGCCAGAGTGAGGCCCATTTGCCAAAAGTCGGCTTCGAGCCGGGTCGCCTCCTCGAAGATGCGGGCAAGCTTCGGGAACCGCCGCTCGGTCATGACCTCGCCGGCGAGGCGGTCGAGATTGTCGATCGCCGCCACGGTGACTGACTGATAGCCATCGCTCGCATATTCGCCGATCCAGACGGCATAGGGGTTTTCCGGGGAGAGTGCGCCGGGCCGGGCCGCAAGGGCGCTGGCGATCTCGGCATAGCCGACCATGCAGGGGGCGAGCGCAACGTGGAGGTCGAGGAGGTCGCCGCGCAGGCCGGTCTCGAGCACGAAGCGGGTGTAGGCCATCGTGGCGCGCGCTTCGGGCGCCGCCTCGAGATCTTCCGGAGACAGCCCCCAGCTCGCGCAGAGCTTCACATGCAGGCCCATCTCGTTGTCGACGATGTTCGACAGCCCCGCCGCGCCGGCACGGATTTCCGCAAGGCTCGTGCCCTTGTAGGCGGCGAGCGCGTAGGCGCGGGCGAAATGGATGAGGAACAGATAGTCCTGCACCAGATAGTGCCGGAACGCCGCTTCCGGGAGCGTACCGTCGGCCATGCCCTCGACAAAGGGATGGCCGACATATTCGGCCCACGCCGGGGCGGCGGCGGCCTTCAGGCGCGCAAAGAGCGAGCCGGCCGGCGACGCCTCAGCCGACATTGGCGGGATTGGCCGGCGTCAGGGCAACCGATTCGCCGCAGCCGCAGGCGGATGTCTGGTTCGGGTTGTCGAAAACGAAGCCGGACGACAGCTTGCCGGTCTGGAAATCCATGGTCGAGCCGATGACGTAGAGGATCGCGGCGGGGTCGATGAAGACCTTGACGCCCTTGTCCTCGACGACGTCGTCGCGCGGGTCGGGCGTCTCGACGAGGTCGACCTTGTAGGCCATGCCGGCGCAGCCCGAGGTCTTCAGGCCGATTCGAATGCCGGCGACCGGGCGGTCGGTGTTCTCGATGATTTCCCGGATGCGCGCCGCGGCGGCATCGGTGACGGACATCACACTGCGGGCTTTCAGCATCTGGCGTCTCCTTGGCGGGTGTGCCGCGATCAGTACCAGTCAAGCATGATACGGGCCTCGTCCGACATGCGGTCCGGGCTCCAGGGCGGATCGAACACCAGCTTGACCTTGACGTCGGCGACGCCGGGCACGGTCGAGATGGCGTTTTCGACCCAGCCAGGCATGTCGCCGGCGACCGGGCAGCCCGGCGCGGTCAGCGTCATGTCGACGGCGATGTTGCGGTCATCGTCGATATCGATCCGGTAGATAAGGCCGAGTTCGTAGATGTCGACGGGAATCTCGGGGTCGTAGACGGTCTTCAGGGCCGACACGATGTCGCCGGTGATCCGGTCGATCTCTTCCTGCGGGATCGAGGCGCCGGCGATCGTCTCGGCCTTGGCGCCGTCGACAAACATCTCGCCAGCGGTCTCTGTCCCGGCGGCCTCGCCTTCCTTCACGGCGGCGTCTTCGTGCATGGTCTCGTCCTTCATGCGAAAAACCTCTGCGCCTTGATCAGCGCCTCGACCAGCCGGTCGACCTCGGCCCGGGTGTTGTAGAGCCCGAACGAAGCACGGCAGGTCGAGGTGACGCCAAAGCGCGACAACAGCGGCTGGGCGCAGTGGGTGCCGGCGCGGACGGCGACGCCCTCGCGGTCGATGATCGTCGAGACGTCGTGGGCGTGGGCGCCGACCATCTCGAAGGAGACGATCGCGCCCTTGCCGGGCGCCGTGCCGATGATGCGCACCGAATTCAGCTCGGCGAGGCGGCGATGGGCGTAGTCGCCAAGGTCGGCCTCGTGGGCGGCGATGCGGTCGCGGCCGATCGCGTCCATGTATTTCAGCGCGGCGCCGAGCCCGATCGCCTGGACGATCGGCGGCGTGCCGGCCTCGAACCGGTGCGGCGGCTCGCCATAGGTCACGCCATCAAAGGTGACATCCTTGATCATCTCGCCGCCGCCGGTATAGGGCGGCATCTTCTCCAGCCACTCGCGCTTGCCGTAGAGCACGCCGATGCCGCTCGGGCCGTACACCTTGTGGCCGGTGAAGACGTAGAAATCGGCATCGAGATCGCGGACATCGACGGGCAGATGCACCGCCGCCTGACTGCCGTCGACGAGCACCGGAATGCCGTGGGCATGGGCGATGCGCACCACGTCCCTGATCGGCACCACCGTGCCGAGAACGTTCGACATGTGGGTGATCGCCACGAGCTTCGTCTTCGGGCCGATGAGCTTCTCGAACTCATCGAGAAGGAAGCTGCCGTCATCGGCGACCGGCGCCCAGCGCAGCACCGCGCCACGGCGCTCGCGATGGAAATGCCAGGGCACGATGTTGGAGTGGTGCTCCATCACCGAAAGAATGATCTCGTCGCCCTCGCCAAGCAGCATGCCGCCGAGCGAGGCGGCGACGAGGTTGATCGATTCCGTCGCGTTGCGGGTGAAGATGATCTCGTCGGTCGAGGCGGCATTGAGGAAGGCGCGCACTGCCTCGCGGGCATCCTCGAAGCGGTCCGTGACGGTGTTGGAGAGATAGTGCAGGCCGCGATGGACGTTGGCGTATTCGTGCGAATAGGCGTTGGCCACCGCGTCGATGACCTGACGCGGCTTCTGGGCGCTGGCGCCATTGTCGAGATAGACCAGCGGCTTGCCATAGACCTCGCGGGCAAGGATCGGGAAATCGCGGCGGATCGCCTCGACGTCGTAAGGTGCGGTGGTGCTGCGGGAGAGCGTCTCGAGGCTCATTTCGCCCCCCTCCCGGCGGCAAGCCATGCCTCGACCATCGCGGTTGCGGCACCGGCGACCGCCTCGTTCGAAATGCCGGCGAGCACCTGACCAAGGAAGGCGACGATGAGCAGTTCCTCGGCCTCGGCCCGGGGAATGCCGCGCGACAGCAGATAGAACAGCAGGTTCTCGTCGAGGGCGCCAGAGGTCGCGCCATGGGCGCACTGGACGTCGTCGGCGTAGATCTCGAGCTCGGGCTTGGCGTCGAACTCGGCATCGGGCGAGCGCAAGAGAGCGTTCAGCATCATGCGCGCATCCGTGTGCTGGGCATGCTGGCGCACGAGGATGTTGCCCTGGAAGACGGCCCGCGCCTCGCCACCGACCACCGCCTTCAGCGTCTCGCTGCTGGTGCAATGTGGCACGGCGTGGTCGACCATCATCGTCACGTCGGCATGCTGGCGGCCGGCGCCGAGCGTTGCGCCGCGGACATCGGCATTGCCACCCTCGCCCTCGAAGGCGAGGAAGAGCTGGGCGCGAGAGACCGCGGCGCCGAGCATCAGGTTGAAGAGCTCGAGACTGGCGCTTGCGGCGATCGAGGCCGCGATCGTGCCGAGATGGACCGCAGCGGCACCCTCGGCCTGCAGCCGGGTGTAGCCGAGCCGCGCGCCGGCGCCGAGGACGAGCGCCGTCAGGGCGTTGGTCTCGTAGGCGACGTCGGGGCCGAACCAGCTCTCGACGATATCGGCCGAGGCATCGGCGCCGACCAGCACGAGGTGGCGAAGGGCGACGGCGCCCGCCTCGTCACCGGCAAAGAGACCGGCAAGCTCGATCGGCTTTTCGATCTTCGCCTTCGGCGCGATGCGGATGACCGCACCATCGGTGAGGAAGGCGGAGTTGAGCGACACTGCCGCGTCGCCGGCAAGACCGGCACTCGCCTCGGCGAGGGCATCGGCGATGGCGGCATCGCCCGAGGCCAGCGCCTCGGCAACGGTCATCACCTTCACGCCCTCGGGCAGCCCGGCATCGGACAGCTCGGCCGAGTAGCGGCCATTGACGAAAACGAGACGGTGGCGCTCGACGCCTTCCAGCGGGTCGTGACCGAGAACCGCCGTTGCATCGGCGACCGGCGCGGCGATCGGCGCGGCCCTCGTCATCAGGCGCTTCAGGTCGGTGTATTTCCACGCCTCGACGCGGCGGGTCGGCAGGCCCTTTTCGGCAAAGGCATCAAGCGCGGTGCGGCGCCAGCCGGCAACGGCATCATTGCCCGGCAGGTCGGCGCCGGCGACGCCGAAGCGCTCCAGGATCGCCTCCTCGGCGGCGGTCCGCCGGATGGTGCGCTCGCCCGCCATCACGCGGCATCCTCGACGAAGTCGGCATAGCCCCTGGCCTCGAGCTCGAGGGCGAGGTCCTTGCCGCCGGTCTTGACGATGCGGCCCTTGGAGAGGACGTGCACGACGTCGGGGACGATGTGATCGAGCAGGCGCTGATAGTGGGTGATGACGATCATCGACCGGTCGGGCGAGCGCAGGGCGTTGACGCCATCGGAGACGACCTTCAGTGCATCGATGTCGAGGCCGGAATCGGTCTCGTCGAGGACGCAGAGCGAGGGCTCGAGCAGCGCCATCTGCAGCACTTCGTTGCGCTTCTTCTCGCCGCCGGAAAAGCCGACATTGAGCGGCCGCTTCAGCATGTCCTGGGTGACCTTCAGCAGCGCCGACTTCTCGCGCACGAGGCGCATGAAGTCCGGCGTCGACATCTCGCCCTCGCCGCGCGCCTTGCGCTGGGAATTGAGCGCGGTCTTGAGGAAGGTCATGGTGGCGACGCCCGGGATCTCGAGCGGATACTGGAAGGCGAGGAAGACGCCCCTGGCGGCGCGCTCGTCGGCGGTCATGCCGACAATGTCCTCGCCCTTGAACAGGATCTGGCCTTCCGTCACCTCGTAGCCGTCGCGGCCGGCGATGGTGTAGCTGAGGGTCGACTTGCCCGAGCCGTTCGGGCCCATGATGGCGTGCACTTCGCCGGTCGGCACGACGAGGTCGATGCCTTTCAGGATCTCGCGGCCATCGACGGTCACGTGGAGGTTCTTGATTTCGAGCATCTGTCTTTCCCTGTCCCTTCAGCCATCGACCAGGCTGTCGCGAAATTCATGGATTCGTTGGATCAGAGCTGCCTGATCAGCTTTCGGTGTCCCCGCTCTCGGCGCCGTTCTTCACCGCGAGGTGCTGGACGCCGCGCACGAGGCCGGCGCCGACAAAGGCGGCAATGACCGGCGGCCAGAAGCCCTCGGTCTGCGTCGCCACGCCGAAGCCGAACAGAAGGCCGGTCACGGGCGTTGCAATGTTCCAGAAATCGTAGCCGCTCTTTTGCTCCATCACCCGACGCTCCCCTCGAGGCTGATGCCGATCAGCTTCTGGGCCTCGACGGCGAATTCCATCGGCAGATGCTGGATGACCTCGCGCACGAAGCCATTGACGATGAGGGCGACGGCCGCCTCCTCGTCGATGCCGCGCGCCATGCAATAGAAGAGCTGGTCCTCGGAGATCTTCGATGTGGTCGCCTCGTGCTCGAAGGAGGCGGAGGAGTTCTTCGCCTCGATGTAGGGCACGGTGTGGGCCGAGCAGTCGTGGCCGATGAGCAGCGAGTCGCACTGGGTATAGTTGCGCGCGCCGGTCGCCTTGCGGTGGGCCGAGACAAGACCGCGATAGGTGTTCGACGAGTGGCCGGCGGAAATGCCCTTCGAGATGATGCGGCTCGAGGTGTTGCGGCCGAGGTGGACCATCTTGGTGCCGCTGTCGACCTGCTGGTGGCCGTTGGAGACGGCGATCGAATAGAACTCGCCGCGCGAGTCGTCGCCGCGCAGGATGCAGCTCGGGTATTTCCAGGTGATCGCCGAGCCGGTCTCGACCTGGGTCCAGGAGATCTTCGAGCGGGCGCCACGGCAATCGCCGCGCTTCGTCACGAAATTGTAGATGCCGCCCTTGCCGTCCTTGTCGCCGGGATACCAGTTCTGGACGGTGGAATACTTGATCTCGGCATCATCGAGGGCGACGAGCTCGACGACGGCGGCATGAAGCTGGTTCTCGTCACGCTGGGGTGCAGTGCAGCCTTCCAGATAGCTCACATAGGCGCCCTCGTCGGCGATGATGAGGGTGCGCTCGAACTGGCCGGTCTGGCGCTCGTTGATGCGGAAATAGGTCGACAGCTCCATCGGGCAGCGCACGCCCTTGGGGATGTAGACGAAGGAGCCGTCGGAAAAGACCGCCGAATTCAGCGTCGCATAGAAGTTGTCGGTGACCGGAACGA
>JAWKVW010000006.1:0-199049 GCA_041397845.1 Hyphomicrobiales bacterium
CGGCGCGAACATCATCGTTCTTTTCTTGCGGGAAAGGCGGGCGCTGCGCAAGTGCGCGTGTCGAAGCACCCCGAGGGTTTTTGCGAGGGCGCGCGAGGCGCGGCGGTGCCGGTCTCTTTTGCCGGCTAGTTCTTCAGCACGAGGTCGCGGCCGCGCATCTCGACCGAGCGCAGGCGGCTGAAGAAGCTCATGCCGAGCAGGCTGCCGTCCATGAGGCCGGGCTGGAGGACGAGGGCGGGGACGGTCTTGACGGCGATCGAGCCGATCCGAACCTCGTCAAGCAGCACGGCGGCGGCGCCGATGCGGCCGTTGGCGGTCGAGATCGGCACGACATAATCCTCGGCGCGCAGCCTGATGCCGAGGCGCTGGGCGTCCTCGCCGGTCAGAACGACATTGGTGGCGCCGGTGTCGACGAGCATGCGCAGATGGCGGCCGTTGACGGTGCCGCTGGCGGTGAAATGACCGCTCTCATCGGCCTGAAGGGTCACGGTGCGGCCGGCAGCGGCGGCAACCCTTGCCTTTGGCTCCTCGGCGGTGCCGACACCGAGAAAGCGCACGGCTGCCACCCTGGCGGCGCGGAACTCCGGCCGTTCGGCCCAGTTTTCCAGATAGCCGACCATCGAGACGCTGGAAAAAAGGGTCATTACCGCCCAAAGCAGCCTTTTTCCGGCAAGCACTGCCACTCTCCCCAGAAGTTGCAATTCCGGGCAGGCTAGCGTTGCATCATTAAGGCGAACTGAAACAGGCCGGCGAAGCGCCGGAAGCGGTTAACGGCCGGTTGCCGCGACCGTTTCGGCATAGATCGCATCGAGCGTCGCGGCCGAACGACGGATGTCGAAAAGGCTTTCGGCGCGCGCGCGGCCGCGGCGGGCATAGTCGGCGAGTAGTGCCGCGTCGTCGAGATATCGCCCGATCGCCGCCTGCAGCGCGGCGGCATCGCCCTTCGGCACGACAAGGGCGGCGTCGCCCGAGACATGGGCAAGGCCATCGGCGGCGCTCGTCACCAGCGCGGCACCGCCGGCGTGCGCCTCGAGCGCGGCGCGGCCGAACGGCTCGTGCAGGGACGGCGTCAGCGCGATGGCGACATGCTCCAGCCGCTCGCGGACATGGCCATGGGTCTTGTCGAAATCGACGCTCGCCCGGTCGCCAAGGGCGGCAAGCCGCGGCAGCACCTCGTCGCGATAGTCGGGATAGGCGTCGCGCTCGGTGAACAGGAATTCGGCGCGCCAGTCCGGATGGGCGGCAAGCAGCGGCGGCAGCGCCCCGGCAATTTCGCGAACGCCCTTCGAGGGCGCGAGCCGGCCGGCATAGAAGATCACCTTCTCGCGGACCTCTGCCGGATGCCAGGTGGCAAAATCGAGAGCGTTGTGCACGACATGCAGCGGCCGGTCGACACCGGCCCAATGGCGCCGGAAATCGTCGCGGCAATTGTCGCTGACGAAGATGATGCCGGCGAGGCGGCGATAGAGGCGCTCGCGCCAGAGGCGATGGAAGAGGCCGCGCGGCGGCTTTTCGAAATTGTGGGTGTGGTAGAGCACCGGCAGCGGCTTCAGGCGGGCGGCGATGCGGCCGGCGGTCGGCAGGTGCTGGTGCACGACGACGCAATCGGCCCGCCAGGCCGCGATGGCGTCGGCGACCTTGTTGGCGTGGGCCCGATGGCCGCAGGCCGGCTCGACGAACTCAATGTCGAGGCCCTTGAACGGTTCCTCGACCGGCATCGCGAAAATCCGGGTCGTGTGCTTCACCGAACTGAAGCTGACGAAGTCGTGGATGCAAAGATCTATCGAGGTCGCCCGGGCGGGCGACATGAACATCCTGCGGGTGGCGACGATGGCGATCTTCATCGGCCTCATCTAGCCAACTCCGCCTGCCGCGTCCATCCGACGATCAGGTGCCGCGCGGTTTTGCCCGGCGGGTCGGCGCGGCGGCGACGGGATCGTCCGGCCAGGGGTGCTTCGGGTAGCGGCCCTTCATGTCGACCTTCACCGCCTGATAGGAGCCGCGCCAGAAGCCGGGCAGATCGCGGGTGACCTGCACCGGCCGGTGCGCCGGCGACAACAGCTCGACGACGAGCGGCACCTTGCCGTCAACAATCGCGGGATGGACATCGAGGCCGAAAAGCTCCTGCACGCGCACCGCAATCGTCGGCCCGGCGGGCGCGTCATAGTCGATGGCGATGCGCGAGCCGGTCGGCACCTCGAAATGGCTCGGCGTCAGGCGCTCGACATCGCGGGAGAGGTGCCAGGGAACGAGGCTTTCGAGGGCGGCGCGCAAATCGTCCGGAGTGATTTCGGCAATTGCCCTGCGGCCCGAAAGGAAGGGCGCCAGCCAGTCGTCGAGGCTGGCGAGGAGCGCGGCGTCCGACAGGTCCGGCCAGTCGCCGCCGGCATGCTCGGCGATGAAGGCGATGCGGCCGCGCCATTGCGACAGCGATTCTGGTGAACGGCAGGACGACGGTTCGAGGGCGCGGATGCCGCCGACGAGCACGGCGGTCACCGCGGCCGGATCAGGTCGGCGATCCGCTCCTCGGCAAGGATGATGCGGCCGAGCCGGCGGCGGCGGCGGGCGCGCACGGCGCGGGCGGACGGGTCGAAGACAATGTCGTTTTCGACGGAGATATGGCCCGGGAAGCCGGCCTCGATCCCGTCGCGGCCGATCGGTGCGGCAAGGAGAATGCGGGAAGTATCGGCGCCGCCGCCCTGCAACTCGGCGACGGCGAGGAATTCCTCGGCGGCGAGGCGGTCGGCCGGGTCGAGCCGTGTCGCCGCGACCGCCGGCGAGGAGAAACGTGCCGTCGCGGCCGCGCGCCCTGGCAATCCGGTCGGGATAGGCAAGGCCGAGCACGGCGCCGGCAAGCTCGGTGGAGGTCTCCTCATCACCGCCCTGGCAAGGGCGGCCCAGCGGCGGGCAAGGCCGCGCAGGGTTTCGCCACGGCTGCCCCGGATCCCGGCGCAGGCCGGCGATGCGGTCGCGCAGATCGGTGGAATTGCCGCCTCTCGTGCCGCGCTCGGTCAGGACGACGGCGATCTCGGCGGCGAGGCCGCGCCCGACAAGGCCGGCCCGGTGCACCATATGGGCAAGGCGCGGCGGCAGCGGCAGGCGGCGCAAGGTCTCGCCCTCCGGCGTGATCGCGCCATCGGGGCCGAGCGCGTCAGCCCTTCAGCAGCGCGACCGCCTCGTCCCAGGCGCGCGGCGGCGCATCGACGAATGGCAGGGCATCCGGCGTCCGTGCTCCCCCATGCAGCGAGGTCGAGAACGAGCCGGAGAGATCGGCATCGGTGAATCTCGGCCGGCCATGCGGGGCGAGCGCCTGGGTCTGCGCCTCGTCCCAGAGCCGGTAGCAGACGCCCGGCCCGCGGCCGGCGCGGCCGCGGCGCTGGTCGGCGGCGGCGCGGGTCACGCGTACCGTTTCAAGATCGGTCAGGCCGCTTGCCACTCATAGCGCGGCACGCGGGAAAGGCCGCAATCGACGACCACCGAGACGCCCTCGATGGTCAGGCTGGTTTCGGCAATAGCGGTCGCCAGAACGACCTTGCGCCGGCCGGCCGGCGCCGGGGCGATGGCGCGGTCCTGCTCGGCGGGCGACAGCGCCATAGAGCGGCGCCAGCTCGACATTTGCCGGCAGGCGCTCGGCAAGAAGGCCGGCGGTGCGCGCGATCTCGCCCATGCCCGGCAGGAAGACGAGGAGGCCGCCGTCGTCCCTGGCGAGCGCCTGCGCACAGCGGCGGTATCGTCCTCGATGCGCCTTGGCCGCATCGCGGCCGAGATAGCACGTCTCGACCGAAGGCGCGGCCTTCACTGCAGTCGACCGGGGCGCCGCCAAGCACGGGCGGCGACGCGGGCGCCATCGGCGGTGGCGGACATCACCAGAAGGCGCAGGTCCGGCCGAGCGCGCCCGACGACCGAGCGCGAGGCAAGAGCGAGATCGGCATCGAGGCTGCGCTCATGGAAATTTCGCCGAAGAGCACGCGAGCGACGCCCGCAAGGTCGGGATCGTCGAGGACCATGCGGGTGAAGACGCCCTCGGTGACGATCTCGATGCGGGTTCGCGCCGACACCTTCGCCTGAGGCGGACGCGATAGCCGACGGTCTCGCCGACCGGTCGCCAAGGGTCGCGGCCGGTGGGCAAGGCGGCGGTCGAGGACGAGGATGCGGCCATCCGCCCGCCAGGGCTCGCCGAGGAGGGCGAGCGGCACGCGCGTCGTCTTGCCGGCACCGGGCGGAGCGACGAGCACAGCATCGCCCCTCGCCAATGCGGCAAGAAGGTCCGGCAGGACCGCCTCGATCGCAGTTGTCTTCAGCCGTCACGCGCCTGCTCCCGCCGCGAGCACGACGACCGGTCCGGCGGCGGCGCGGGCGTCGTCGGCATCAGCGTGACGAGGAGCACGGGTATGCTCGGCTCGTCGCCGCCGTGGCCCAGCGGCGCGATCTGGTCCGCGCAGGCCGGAATCGAGGCGCAAGAACACCTTGTCGAGCAGCCGGCGCAGGCCGCTGCAGCATCCGGTGCAAGGGCGACAGCGGGCGCGGCCAACCACCGGACAGGTGGCAGGGTCACGCTCGCCATAGCCGGCAAGGCCGATCTCGCCGAGCGCCTCCTCGACGATGGCGCGCCGGGCGTCGCGGCCGCACCTCGCGCGACAGGGCAAAGAGCAGATTTCCGGCGACGGAGAGGTGGAAGAGGAGGTCATCCTGAAAGAGGATGCCGGTGCGCCGCGCTTCCGGCGGCAGGCAAACGTCCTCGCCGTTCAGGAGCACGCGGCCGGGATGAGAAGGCCGGCGCCAAGAAGCCGCTGATGACAGGCAAGGAGCGTCGACTTCGCCGACGCCGCCTGGCCCATCACCGTTGCGACCTCGCCGGGCGCGACCGCGAGCGACAGGTCGAGGAGGGGCCGGCCGGCGCGGGCGATGTGCACCCGGTCCAGCACCAATCCCTTCGCGTCTATCCTCGACATGCGGTTCACGTCGTCGCTCTCATTTGCAGCACTTCGATGGCGGTAGAGCACGGCCGGCAGGAAGAGCGCTAAATCCAGGAAGCCGACGAAGGGAAGCACCATCTGGTCGATGGCATAGACGCTGATGACGCGCCGGCTGCGGCCGGCGGCAAGGGCGATCGCCTCGGTGGTCACGGTCGGCACGCGGCCGCCGCCGACAAGGATCGTCGGCGGCATGACCGCCGAGACGGCAGCCGACCGCCGCGGCGACGAGGATCGCGGCCAGAAGCATCGCGCGCGGACGCGTAGAAGGCCTGGGCCGGCGAGGCGCTGACTTGCGGCGACTCGCATCAGCACCGCCGGTCGAAGGCCCGCCAGGGATCGGAGAGGGCGAGGAAGGCATAGGGCAGGACAAAGACGAGATGGGCGAAGGTGACGGCGGCGACGGTGCCGTCGAGCCCGAAGCGGAAGAACAGCACCTCAAGGCCGTAGAGGAATGCGACCTGCGGCACGAGCAATGGCAGATAGAGCACGAGCAAAGAACGGTCGCCGCCATCCCGGCCGGTGCGTCGCCATTCTCCAGGCAGGCAAGGGTGAGGACGAGGGCGATGGCGGTGGCGATGCCGCCGACGGCGATGGTGGCGGCGAGCGGCGCTGCGAGCGCGGTCGCGGTACCGGCGCCAGCCATCCAGCGCCGGCATCGGGCAAGGCATCGGGGAAGCGCCACGGCCCGGCGACCGACCAGACGGCGAGCCCGGCAAGGCCGAGGAGCACGGCGGCGATGGCCAGCACCATTGCCGCGCCGGCGGCAAGGCGCACCGGCCGATCAGCAGCGCCGCGACGGCCGCTCGCGGCGGCCATAAGGCCAAGGCGGGCGACGAGGCGCTCGCCAATGAGCCAGAGGCCGATGGCGCCGAGCGTGACGGCGAATTGCAGCAGCGCACCGGCCGAGGCGCGGAACCGCATGGCAAGGTCGGGATCGTTCATCCAGCGGACCAGCTCGACGGCGAGCGGCGGCGGATTGGTCGGTTCGAGCACCAGCGCGACATCGACGACGGAGGACGCATAAGCGATGACGGCAAAGACCGGCAGGATCTGGCGATAAAGCCGGGGAAAGATCGCCAGGAAGAAGCCGGCGACGCGGCCATAGCCGAGGCTTGCGGCGACATTGCCGGCGGGCGGGCGGCATCGGTCTGCGGCAGGGCGGCGAGCGCCATCAGAAAGAGAAACGGGATCTCCTTGGCGACGAGCCCGGCCATCATGGCAAGGCCGAGGGGATCATTGACGATGGAGCAGGTCCGGCGGGTAGCGCCAGCCGGTCGCCCAGGGCGAGACGAGGCGGACAAGCCAACCGGAGGGGGCAATGAGGAAGGCAATGCCGAACGCCGCGGCGGCATGGGGCACCGACAGCAGCGGCGAGACGAGGCGGCGCAGTCCGTTGAAGAACGGCGTGCCAAGCCAGCCGGCAACGAAAAAGGCGACGACGGCAAGGGCGGCAAGCGTCGTCAGCAGCCCCGAAGCAAGGCTGAGGCCGACGGAGCGGCCTATGCCCGGCGTCGCCCAGAGATCGGCGAAGGGCTGCAGCGAAAAGCCGTCAGAGCCGAGCACCGGCAGATAGCCGAAGGCCGGCAGGGCAACGCCGACAAGCCCCGCAACGACCGGGCCGATGAGGACGAGGATGGTGAGCGGCGGCGCGAGACGCAGCATGGCGGTGTCGCGCCTCCCCTTCGGCTCAGGCGCCGTAGCGCTTTTTCCAGGCTTCCTCGAGACGAACCATCCACGAGGGATGGGGCTCGGGCAGCACGGCGCCGAGCTCGGCCGGCGACAGGGTGGCAATGCCGAGGTCGATGGCATCGAGGCGGGCGCGATCCTCCGGCGAGAGCCTTGCCACGTCGAGCACGGTGAAATCGCCCCAGACGTCCGGCTTCTGTTTCTCGATCTGGGCGTCCGGCGACATCAGGAAATTGGCGACGACCATCGCGCCGGCCCTGGCATTGGCGTTGAACGGCATCGCCACGAAATGGGTGTTGCCGATGGTGCCGATGTCCATGACGTAGGAGCGGACGGTGTCGGGCAGCTCGCCCTTGGCGATGGCGGAGCTCGCCTCGGTCTGGTGGAAGGAAAAGGCGATCTCGACCTCGCCGTCGGCAAGCAGGGTGCGCAGCGCCGAGGCATTTTCCGGGAAGGCCCGGCCCTCGCGCCACATCAGCGGATGGAGCTTGTCGAGATAGGCAAAGAGCGGCGCGGTCGCGGCGTCGAAATCGGTCTCCTCGGCCGGCTTTTCAAGAACGGCGCGATCGGCGACGAGCTCGTAGAGCATTTGCTTCAGGAAGGTCGAGCCGGTGAAATCGGGCGGCTGGGGATAGGTGAAGCGGCCGGGATGGCTCGCCGCCCAGTCGAGGAGCGCCGGAGCAGACTTCGGCACGTCCGGGGTGCGGGCGGTGTCGTGATAGAAGACGAGCTGGGCCATGCCCCAGGGCGCCTCGAGACCGTCGACGGGCACGGTGAAATCGCTCGTCACGGTCGGCTTGCCGGCAACATCGACGAGGGCATAATTCGGCAGCGCGGTCGACCAGGGCGCGGCAGCGAGCAGGTCCTCGCGCTTCATGGCAGGCGAAGTTCTCGCCATTGATCGAACTGAGGTCGACCGAACCGCCGCTCGCGCCGCGGCGGTCTTTTCGGCCGAACCGCCGCGACCACCTCGGCGGTGTCAGAGCATGGCGTGGACGAGCTTGACGCCAGGCGCTTCTCGACCTCGGCGCCGACCCAGGCGATGTAGTCGTTGATGCGCGATTCGCCGGCCCAGGCATGCCAGTAGACCGTCTCGCCCTTTGCTTCTGCGGGAACGCATCCCATTTCGCGGGATCGGGGTCGGCAAAGCGCCGCGCCTGAAAAGACGGTTCCGGCAGACAGCGCCAGCGCGCCAAACCAACGTGCGATGGTCAAATCGATTTCCTCCGTTTCCGGCCTGCAGCGCTGCTTTTGGCTCCTGCCGCCGGTTCCCTTGCCATCTTTGGAGCGCACCGGGCCGGCAGCGTCAAGACACGGTTTCCGGAGGCGGCTGTGATTTCCGCCGACGGGCGGGCATGCCGTTCCGGCACGGTCTCGAGCAATGCGGTTCGCCGACGAAGGGCACCGCACCGATCGAAGCGCACTTGCCGGGGCGCTCGCCGACCGGCCGGACACGGCAGCGGTGACGGCGGCCGACATCCGACCGCTTGCCGACACGGGCCTTGCGCACTGGCATGCCCGGATTGGCGAGACCGGCTGGCTGGCGCGCATGCCGTAAAGCCAGATGAAGCTCGGCGCCGCCGAAAACCTTCTATCAGGCAAATTCCTTTCGCGGCCGCCGAGCACTTCCGAGGCACACGCCGAAGCTCATCGACATCGTGGCGCCGACCGAGGAACTGCTCGGGGCGCTCATCGTCGAGGCGATCGAGGGCCGGGTGCCGCGCCTGCCGGACGACCTTGCGGCCATCGCTGGCGCTCGCGGCGCTGCACCGCTGCCCGATCGAGGAGCCAGCAAGCGGGCTGAAGCGGATGCCGCCAATCCGCTGACGGCGATGCTGCTCGAGGGTTCGCGACAGGCGGAATTCCTCGAGCCGGCCGATATCGACGACGTCATGGCTCGACATCCGCTCCGAGCTCGACAAGGTGTTCCGGCACGTGGAACGGCTCGGCCGGCCGCCACGGACACTGATCTCGTTCGACGCCCATCCGGGCAATTTCCTCATCGAGGAACGGGCCGACGAGGCCCCGCGCGCCGTTCTCGTCGATCTCGACAAGATGCTGCTTTCCTCGCCCAGCCGACCTCGCGCACGTACGACGCTCTACACCTCGACGACCTGGGACCCGAACACCTCGGCGGTGCTCTCGGGCGAGGAGATGCTCGCCTTCTATCGTGCCTGGATCGCGGCAATGGGCGATGACGCGGAACAGCACGTTGCCGTTCCTCGAAATCAGCCGGCGACGGTCTTCTGGCTCTGGTCGGCGACCTGGTGCGCCAAGTGGCAAGTGCTTTCCGGCGAGACGGCGAAGGAAGCGGCCGAGACGAGCGCCAATGCCGAGGACTGGTCGGAGGAAAAGAGCGCGGCGGCCCTCATTGCCCACGTCGCCGAGCGGGTAACGCACTACCTCCAGCCCGAGACCATCGCCCGGGTGCGGGCAACGCTTGCCATCAAGCCTTGAGCCGGCCGCTTTCAGCAAGCTGTTAAGTCTTTGCCGAACCGTCAGAAACAAGCGCGGTTTCGGCATGAAATCAACGACAGCACAATTACCCTATATTCGGCAGACGAGCGAATCACCGAAAGAGACGAGCAGGTATGGCGGCAGAGCCCGGCGGGCGGCAGCAGCGGCTACGGCGCCGATTCCATCAAGGTTCTCAAAGGGCCTCGACGCGGTTCGCAAACGCCCCGGCGTATATCGGCGACACCGACGACGGCTCGGGCCTGCATCACATGGTGTATGAGGTCGTCGACAACGCGATCGACGAGGCGCTGGCCGGCTATGCGACGCGGGTGACGGTGACGCTGGAAGCGGACGGCTCGGTGACGGTCACCGACGACGGACGCGGCGTGCCGACCGACATTCATCCCGGCGAGGAACGTTTCGGCGGCCGAGGTCATCATAACCAGCCATGCCGGCGGCAAATTCGACCAAGAATTCCTGCAAGGTGTCAGGCGGCCTGCACGGCGTCGGCGTGTCCGTCGTCAACGCGCTCTCGACGCACCTGAAGCTGCGGGTGTTCCGCGATGGCCGCGAGCACTTCATGAGCTTCACGGACGGCGTCGCCGATGCGCCGCTCGCCGTCGTCGGCGAGGCGGGCAGCCAGACCGGCGCATGTGAACTTCCTGCGGAGGTCCGGTCACCTTCACCAGGATCGAGTTCGACTATGCGACGCTGGAGCACCGGCTGCGCGAGCTCGCCTTCCTCAATTCGGGCGTGACGATCCTGCTCAAGGACGACCGGGGCGTCGAGCCGAAGTCCGAGGAAATGCACTATGACGGCGGCCTCGAGGCGTTCGTGCGCTATCTCGACCGCAACCGCCATCCGCTGATCGGCGCGCCGATCGCCGTGCGCTCAGGCCGCGACGGCATCTCGGTCAGGCGGCGCTGTGGTGGAACGACAGCTATCACGAGAACGTCCTTGCCTTCACCAACAATATCCCGCAGCGCGGCGACTGGCACGCATCTGGCCGGCTTCCGGGCGGCGCTGACGCGGCAGGTGACGGGCTATGCGGAATCGGCCGGCATCTCGAAGCGCGAGAAGGTGGCACTGACCGGCGATGATTGCCGCGAGGGGCTTTCCTGCGTGCTCTCGGTCAAGGTGCCCGATCCGAAGTTCTCCTCGCAGACGAAGGACAAGCTCGTCTCCTCCGAGGTTCGGCCGGTGGTCGAGGGCATCGTCAACGAGATGCTCGGCCAGTGGTTCGAGGAGCATCCGAGCGAGGCAAAGACGGTCGTCTCGAAAGTGGTCGAGGCGGCGGCGGCCCGCGAGGCGGCGCGCAAGGCGCGCGAGCTGACGCGGCGCAAGGGCGCGCTCGACGTCGCCTCGCTGCCGGGCAAGCTTGCCGACTGCCAGGAACGCGATCCGGCGAAGTCGGAAATGTTCATCGTCGAGGGCGATTCGGCAGGCGGCTCGGCCAAGCAGGGCCGCGACCGGGGAACCCAGGCGGTGTTGCCGCTGCGCGGCAAGATCCTCAATGTCGAGCGGGCCCGCTTCGACCAAGATGCTGTCGTCGAACGAAATCGGCACGCTGATCACGGCGCTCGGCACCGGCATCGGCCGGGACGATTTCAACATCGACAAGCTGCGCTACCACAAGATCGTGATCATGACGGACGCCGACGTCGACGGCGCCCATATCCGCACGCTGCTGCTGACGTTCTTCTTCCGGCAGATGCCGGAGATCATCGAGCGCGGCCACCTCTTCATCGCCCAGCCGCCGCTTTACAAGGTCAAGCGCGGCTCGTCGGAGCGCTACCTGAAGGACGAGCGGGCGCTGGAGGACTTCCTCATCGACGCCGGGCTCGACGACAGCGTGCTGAAGCTGGCGACGGGCGAGGAAATCGCCGGCGCCGACCTTCGGGCCATCGTCGACGAGGCGCGGCTGGTCAAGAGCGTGCTCGAGGGGCTGCACTCGCGCTATCGCCGGATGGTGCTCGAGCAGGCCGCGATCGCCGGGGCGCTGTCGCCGGAGGTTCTGGCCGACCTCGAGAAGGCGCAGGGCGCGGCCGACTACATCGCCCGCCGGCTCGACACGGTGTCGGACGAGACCGAGCGCGGCTGGGAAGGCAAGGCGACGGACGATGGCGGCCTCGCGTTCGAGCGGACGGTGCGCGGCGTCAAGGAAGCATGGTCGATCGACACGGCGCTCATCCACTCGGCCGATGCCCGCAAGCTCGATGCCCGGGCGGCGCGGCTGCAGGAGATCTACGGCAAGCCGGCGACGCTGCGGCGCAAGAACGACGAGACGGCGATCTTCGGGCCGCGCGGCCTGCTCGACGCGGTGTTCGCGGCCGGTGCCAAGGGCATCTCGATGCAGCGCTACAAGGGTCTTGGCGAAATGAACCCGGAGCAGCTCTGGGAAACGACGCTCGATCCGGAAGTCCGCTCGCTGCTGCAGGTGAAGATCCGCGAAGTCGACGAGGCCGACGAGGTGTTCTCGCGGCTGATGGGCGACGAGGTCGAGCCGCGGCGCGAGTTCATTCAGGACAATGCGCTGTCGGTGGCCAATCTGGACGTTTGAGGCGGCGGGACCTTCTGAGGGCCTGCGGCGTCTGGCCGTAGACACGCAGGAAGGCCCGGCGCATGCGATCCGGGTCGCCAAAACCGATGCGCCGGGCGACGACATCGAGCGGCGCATCGCTTTCCTCGACATGCTCCATCGCCGCCTCGAGGCGGATCTTCTCGACCATGCGGGCCGGCGACGTGCCGACCTCGCGGGCAAAGCTCCTGGCGAAATTGCGCGGGCTCATGCCCGCTTCCGCCGCCAGCCGCTCGACCGGCAGGTCGTCGCCGATGTTCTCCCGCATCCAGCCAAGCAACGGCGCAAAACGGCCGGCCGGCGGCGTTTCCTCGAGCAGGGCGGAGAACTGCGACTGGCCGCCGGTGCGCCGGTAATAGACGACGAGCTGGCGGGCGACGGCGCGGGCAACGGCCTCGCCGAGATCGTCGGCAATCAGCGCCAGCGACATGTCGATGCCGGCGGTCACGCCGGCTGAGGTCCAGACATCGCCATCGCGGGTGTAGATGCGGTCCGGCTCGGTATGCACCCGGTCGAAGGTGCGGGCAAAATCGGCGGTCTGTTCCCAATGGGTCGTCGCCGACCGGCCGTCGAGCAGACCGGCGGCGGCAAGCACATAGGCGCCGGTGCAGACGCTGCAGACCCGCCGGGCCCGGCCATGCATGTGGCGCACGAAGGCGAGCGTGCGCGGACAGGTGGCGGCCGCGCGCGTCCCCCGCCCGCCGGCCACCACCAGCGTATCGACGGGCATATCGAGCGCCATCCGCTGCGTGCGCAGGATTGCGCCGGACGAGCTCTCGATGTGGCCGCCACTCCGGGAGACCAGCCGGATCTCGTAAGCGCCGGGCACGCCATATCGCGCCGCCATCTCGAAGGCGGCGATGGGGCCGGCGGCGTCGAGCAACTGGAAGCCTTCAAAGACGAGAACGGCGATCGTGCGGGTCATGACGGCTCTTTGCGGAATGTGTGGCAGTTTTTGCCGGAAATAGGTCATTGCTGCCAGAATTGAAACCGGAAATCCTGTCGTCGTCAACCGAGCTTCAGGAGCCTTCCATGACAGACGCGCCGTTTCGCATCGTATTCGCCATCTATCCGGGCATGACGCAGCTCGACTTCACCGGGCCGCACCAGTTTCTCAGCCGCCTGCCGGGGAGCGAGACGATCGTCGCCAGTCCGGCCGGCGGCGACGTTGCCGCCGAGGGCCTCGTCTTTGCCGGCACGGCGGCGATAGCCGATGTCGGGTCCTGCGACCTCATCTGCGTTCCGGGCGGCGTGCCGGCGGCGCGGATCGGCCTCGACGAGGCGTTCATCGGCGAGATCCGCCGGCTGGCGCTCGGGGCGCGCTACATCACCTCGGTGTGCACCGGCTCGCTCATCCTCGGCGCGACCGGGCTTCTGAAGGGCAAGCGCGCCGCCTGCCACTGGGCCTGGCGCGAGCTTCTGCCGATCTACGGCGCCATTCCCGACCCGGCACGGGTCGTGCGCGACGGCAACATCATCACCGGCGGCGGCGTGACGGCCGGCATCGACTTCGCGCTGACGGTGCTTGCCGAAGTTGCCGGCAGAGACGTCGCCGAGGCGCTGCAGCTCGGCCTCGAATACGCCCCCGAGCCGCCGTTCAATTCCGGCCGGCCGGAGACGGCACCGGCGGCGACGGTCGCCTTGCTGAAGGCGCGCCTCGATCAGGCCGCCGCCGGGCGACGGCAGGACGCGGAGGCGGCGGCGGCGCGGCTTTCATCCTGAGCCGCGTGCCGGCCGCAACGCGGTCCGCGCTTCGACCGGCATTTGCCGGGGATATCAGCCTTGCCCGCCAAAACCTGCACCGGCCGGCGAGGGCGCGAGACGGATCAGGCGTGAATCAAGCACCGCCGCCTGGCGATGCTTGACGGCCTCGCGGTAAACCGGATCGCGCAGCATCTCGATGAAGGCGGCAACGCTTGATATTCGGCGATAAAGCACTCGTCCCAAGCCTCCTCGGCCGGCCCGATCAACATCAGCTCAAAGGAGCCGCGCCAGACGATGCGGCCACCGAGACGGGCAAAGACCGGATAGCTTTCACGGCCATAGGCGGCATAGGCCTCGGCGCCGGTCGCCCCGCGCCCGTCGGATAGGCTGCCTCGCCACGAAAGCGCACGAGGTTGAGCATGTGAATCGGACCCGGTCGGTCATTGGCGCGGAATGCGCCGAAGGTCTCTTTCGTCGGATCGACGAAACCGACATGCTGGTTTCTCCTTGCGCGGGCGGTTCCGGGCAATGGCGGACTTGCCGACGCGGAGCTTAGCTGAATTCGCTGCAGACCAGGACCTTCGGCAAAAAGCTTTTTGCAAAACAAAACCGCGTCGGATCGCTCCGGCGCGGTCTTCAATCTTGCGTCCCTGCCGGCGGGCGGCAGGGTTTTCAATCGCTATTGCCTGCCGGCAGGCGGCAGGGCTATCAGCCCCTTGCGCCATGCCTGCCGGAAAACCGGTTACGGTCTTCCAGCAAGGAGCATCAGCGCGGCGCCAGCACCATGATCATCTGGCGGCCTTCGAGCTTCGGCTCGGCCTCGACCTTGGCGAAGTCGGCGGTGTCGTCGCGGACCTTGTGGAGCAACTGCATGCCGAGCTCCTGATGGGCCATCTCGCGACCGCGGAAGCGGAGCGTCACCTTGACCTTGTCGCCTTCCTCGAAGAAGCGCTTGATCGACCGCATCTTGACCTCATAGTCGTGCGTGTCGATGTTCGGACGGACCTTGATCTCCTTGATCTCGACCGTCTTCTGCTTCTTGCGCGCTTCGGCAGCCTTCTTCTGGCTCTGGTACTTGTACTTGCCGAAATCGAGGATCTTGCAGACCGGCGGCGCCGAATTCGGCGAGATCTCGACCAGATCGAGCCCCTGCTCGACCGCGAGATTGAGGGCCTCATCAATCGGAACGATGCCCAGATTGACGCCTTCAGCGTCGATCAGCTGTACCCGTGCTTCGCGGATATCGCGATTCACGCGGGGCCCTTCCTTCTGAACGGGCGCGGCTCTGTGTGGACGGCGAATGGTCAGGGTCTCCTAGTCGATTGATACAAATTCCGTTCGCGGCAGCCTCGGCCACCACGTCTTCCCCGACCCTAATGCCAAACGAGCCCGAACGGAATCGAAAACGAGCCCGCCAGAGCCTGTTTCGCGCCGATTCTCCAGATTTTCGGTGTTTCTGGCCCCGGATGGCAGCGCGGAATCGCGGAAAGCCTGTCCGGACCGCATCGAACATCCCTCGCGAGGCGACCGGGCAGAGGCCTGACATTCTCCAACTCGCCGCGCTTCGTCAAGCGTCGCTTGATGGGCCGGTAAACGGTTCTTGACCGGATGACGTCAGGAAACCCGCCGGCGGAGACGGTCATAGACCGCAAGGGTCGCGCCGGTCATCACCGGCAGATCGAAATGCCGGAGCATGAAAGCCCGGACCTTGTCGCCATAGTCCGCACCCTTGTCCGGCGCGACGAGCAGCGCTTCCTCGATCGCCTCAGCCAGTGCGTTGGCATCCGCGGCCGGGACGCGCCAGCCGGTCCGCGCCGCGGCGTCGACCTCGGGCGGCTGCAGCACCGTTTCGGCAAAGGCGCCAAGATCGGAGACAACGACCGGGCGACCCATGGCGCCGGCCTCGACCGCGGCGCGGCCAAACGTCTCGGGCACGAGCGAGGGGGCGATGACGACGCTCGCCAGCGACAGGGCGGCCGGCATGTCGGCGCAGTGACCGACGAAACGGACGCGACCGGCAAGCCCCGCCGCCGCGACGTCGGCATCGAGCTCGGCGCGAAAGCCGGCGCGGCCCTGCTCGTCGCCGGCCATGACGAAGACGAGATCGGGGTGCTGCCCGGCGAGCCGGGCGGCGGCCTCGATCGCCACCTTGTGACCCTTGATCGGACTGACCCGGGCCGGCAGCAGCACGACGCGATCGCCGGCCGCAATCGCCCAGGCGGCGGCCAGCCTGTTGCGACGCTCCGGCGTGATGCGGGCCGGATCGAAGGCGGCAAGGTCGGTGCCGCGCGGGATGACGACGATGCGATCGCGGGCGGAGGGGAACCGTTCGGCAATGACGCCGGCGGTGAAGGCGGAATTGGCGATCACCGCGTCGCCACGGGCCATCACCGAATTGTAGAGCGCCTTCAGGCGACCGACCTGCTTGTAGGCACCATGGAACGTCGTGACGAACGGAATGCCGGTGCGGCGGGCGGCAAGGAGCGCCGACCAGGCGGGGGCGCGGCTGCGGGCATGGATGATGTCGACCCTTTCGCGCCGGATGAGGGCGGCGAGGCGGCCGACATTGAGAACCATCCGGAGCGGATTCTTGGCCGCGACCGGAAGATCGAACCACTCGCCGCCCCTTGCCTGAAGCTCGGCGACGAGCCGGCCGCCCTCGCTTGCCACCAGCGCCCGGTCGCCCCTTGCGGCGAGGGCTGCGGCGATATCGACCGTGGTGCGCTCGGCGCCGCCGGCCTCGAGCTCGGGGATCACCTGCAGGATCGTCAGAGGGCGGGCTTTTCGTCCATCGCCGGTTATGGGATCAAGGGGCAAGGGCGACCCTTCTTTCGGATTCGTCGCGCACCGACATCGAACAGAGGCCCGGACAGTAGGATGAGCGAGACGGAACCGCAAACGCTTCGTGTCGAGACAGACGGCTACGGCCGTGACATCGCCGTGCTCCATCGCGACGGCGCCGGACCGGGCATCATCTGGCTCGGCGGCTTTCGATCGGAGATGACCGGCACCAAGGCGGCGGCGCTTGCCGAGCATGCCGCGCGGGCCGGCCGCGCCGTCACGCGCTTCGACTATTCCGGCCACGGCGCCTCGGGCGGCGCCTTCACCGACGGCACGATCGGGCGCTGGCTCGACGAGGCGACCGCCGTCTTCGACGCGTTCACCAAGGGACCGCAGATCGCCGTCGGCTCGTCGATGGGCGGCTGGCTCACCCTGCTGCTTGCCCGCCGGCTGGCGGCGCGCGGCGAAAGCGGCCGGCTCAAGGCCCTTGTGCTGATCGCGCCGGCAACCGACATGACGGACAGCCTGATGTGGCGGCGCTGGCCGGACACGATCCGGCGCGAGATCACGGAGGCCGGCCATCTTTCGGTGCCGTCGCAATATTGCGCGGAGCCGACGATGATCACCCGGGCGCTCGTCGAGGAAGGGCGGGCGCATCTTTTCGGCGACGCGCCGATCGTTGCCGGATGCCCGGTGCATATCCTGCACGGCGTCGACGATCCGGATGTGCCGGTGTCGATGTCCCTCGACCTCGTGTCGCGCCTTGCCGAGGACGATGTCGTTCTCACCCTCGTCAAGGCCGGGGACCACCGGCTGTCGCGGCCGCAGGACATCGAGCTGATGCTGTCGACGGTCGCCGCGCTCGGCGACTGAACCGGCCGAACCGGTTCCATCCTGCCCGTGGCCGCCGTTGAGGAGTCGAACGTCAAATGGCGCTTTCCGGAACGTTCGCGATGCTGAAAGGCCGCCTTGGCGCGGTGCCGCGCGGCGTCATCATGCTCGGCTTCGTCAGCATGTTCATGGACCTTTCCTCGGAAATGATCCACGCGCTGCTGCCGCTCTATCTCGTCGGCCCGCTCGGCGCCTCGACGGCGCTTGTCGGCTTCGTCGAGGGCGTCGCCGAATCGATCGCGGCGATCACCAAGGTCTTTTCCGGGGCGATCAGCGACCGCATCGCCCGGCGCAAGCCGCTGGTGCTTCTCGGCTATGGCCTTGCGGCGATCACCAAGCCGGTGTTCCCGCTGGCGAGTTCCGCCTGGATGGTGGTCGGCGCCCGGTTCGTCGACCGGTTCGGCAAGGGCCTTCGCGGGGCGCCGCGCGACGCGCTGATCGCCGACCTGACGACACCGGGGACGCGCGGCGCGGCCTATGGCATGCGCCAGTCGATGGACACGATCGGGGCGATCCTGGCGCCGGGCGCCGCCATCCTCCTGATGTGGCTCTACAATGATTTCCGGCTGGTGTTCTGGATCGCCGTCATCCCGGCGTTCATCTCGGTGCTGTTCGTCGTCTTCGGGGTTTCGGAAACCGACCCTGAGCCGGCCGCAAAGGGCAGCCGGCCGAAGCTCGACTGGCGCACCGCGCGGCGGCTGCCGAGGCTCTATTTCGCCGTGCTCGGCGTTGCCTTCATCCTGACGCTGGCGCGCTTCTCCGAGGCCTTCCTCGTTCTTGCCGCGCACCATGCCGGCCTCGTCGTCGCGCTCGCGCCGCTCGTCTATGTCGCCATGAACATCGTCTATTCGATCACGGCGGCGCTGGCCGGCAGCCTGTCGGACGGCGTCGACCGGCGGGCGATCCTGATTGCCGGCACGCTGGCGCTGATCGTTGCCGATGTCTTCCTCGCCATGACGGGATCGCTCGCTGCGGTCGGGCTCGGCGTCCTCGTCTGGGGCCTGCACATGGGCCTGACGCAGGGGCTCTTTGCAGCGCTCATCGCCGATATCGCGCCGAGCGACCTGCGCGGCACGGCATTCGGCCTCTATAACCTTGCGACCGGCCTTGCCATGCTGGCGGCGAGCCTCATTGCCGGGGTCCTCTGGGACATGAGCGGGCCGACGGCGACCTTCCTTGCCGGCGCGGGGTTCACTGTCATCGCGCTTTTCGGCATGCTGGCGCTGCCGCGGCGCGCCGGACAGACGCCGCGCACCTGACCTTGCCGCAACTGACGGACAGACGATGGCCCGATACGAGTTCCGCATGCAGCGCCTGTTCGTCCGCCACGGCCTTGGCGCCGGCGGAACAATGACGCTCGACCGTGGCCAGACCAACTACCTCGTCAACGTGCTGCGGCTCGGCGAGGGCGGGCGCGTGCTGTTGTTCAATGGCCATGACGGCGAATGGGTCGCCGAGATCAGCCGCGCCGACCGCAAGGGGGCATCGATCTCGCTCGTCGAGCAGGTGCGGCCGCAGCCGGCCGCGGCCGAGCTTCGCTATCTCTTTGCGCCGCTGAAGCAGGCGCGCCTCGACTACATGGTGCAGAAGGCGACGGAGATGGGCGCCGGCCGGCTGACGCCGGTCATCACCCAGCACACCCAGGTGACCAAGCTCAATCTGGAGCGGCTCGAGGCGAACATCATCGAGGCGGCCGAGCAGTGCGGCATCCTCTCGATCCCGCAGCTCGACGCGCCGGTGCCGCTGCGCACGCTGCTCGATGCCTGGCCCGGCGCCGAACCGGAACGGCGCATCATCTTCTGCGACGAAGGCGAGGAGGGCGGCGATCCGCTGACCACGCTCGGCGGCCTTGCGGCCGGGCCGCTTGCGGTGCTTATCGGGCCGGAGGGCGGCTTTTCGGAGGACGAGCGGGCGGTGCTGCATTCCAAGCGCTTCGTCACGGCTATTCCGCTCGGGCCGCGGATCCTGCGGGCCGACACGGCGGCCGTCGCGGCGCTCGCCGTCGTCCAGGCGCGGCTCGGCGACTGGCGCTAGATTTTCCGCCAGACCCTGGTCGAGACCGGGCACGTGACTGGGGGCGTGACTGGCCGCGTGACTTGCCGCGTGACTGGCCGCGTGACTGGCCGCGCGTGCCTGCGAGAGCACCAACCGGGTATGCCGCGGTGCCGCAATTTCACGCAATTGGCATTTGTAACCGGCAAACCCCGCCTATATGTTCCGGCATCCTGCCTCCGGACCGGAGCCTTTCATGGCACGTGATACATCCGACTCGACGCCGATCGAAAGCCTTGCCCAGCTCGTGGAGCGGCTCGAATCCGGCAGCAAGCCGAGCGAGCGCTGGCGCATCGGCACCGAGCACGAGAAGTTCGGCTTCTACGTCGCCGACTGCTCGCCGGTGCCCTATGAGGGGCCGCGCGGCATCCGCAAGCTGCTCGAGGCGATGAACGGCATGCTCGGCTGGGAGCCGATCCTCGATCGCGGCCTCATCATCGGCATGGTCGACCCGGTCGGCGGCGGCGCAATCTCGCTGGAGCCCGGCGGCCAGTTCGAGCTTTCCGGCGCGCCGCTGGAGACCATCCACCAGACCTGCGTCGAGACCTATTCCCATCTTTCGCAGGTGCGCGAGGCGGCCGAGCCGCTCGGCATCGGCTTTCTCGGGCTCGGCATGTCGCCGAAATGGTCGCTGGCGGAAACGCCGCGCATGCCCAAGAGCCGCTATGACATCATGTCGAACTACATGCCGAAGGTCGGCAGCAAGGGCCTCGACATGATGTTCCGGACGGCCACCATCCAGGTGAACCTCGATTTCTCGAGCGAAGCCGACATGGTGCGCAAGCTGCGCGTCGGCGTGGCGCTGCAGCCGATCGCGACCGCGATCTTTGCCAATTCGCCGTTCATGGACGGCAAGCCGAACGGCTTCCAGAGCTATCGCGCCGAGATCTGGCGGGACACCGATCCGCACCGGACCGGCATGATGCCGTTCGCCTTCGAGGACGGTTTCGGCTTCGAGCGCTATGTCGACTGGGCGCTCGACGTGCCGATGTATTTCGTCAAGCGCGGCGACGTCTACCACGACGTCACCGGCACGACCTTCCGCCAGTTCCTCGGCGGGGCGCTGAAGGACCGGCTGCCGGGCGTCGTTCCCGACCTTGGCGACTTCGACAACCACATCTCGACGCTGTTCCCGGAAGTGCGCCTCAAGCGCTACATCGAGATGCGCGGCGCCGACGGCGGGCCGTGGCGGCGGATCACGGCGCTGCCGGCCTTCTGGGTCGGCCTGCTCTATGACCAGACCTCGCTCGATGCCGCCTATGACGTCATCAAGGACTGGTCCGAGGAGGAGCGGCAGGGACTTCGCGACGACATCGGCGAGAAGGGCTTTGCCGCGACGATCGCCGGGCGCAGCGCGCTCGAGGTGGCCCGCGAGGTCGTCGCGATCTCGGCCGATGGCCTGCATCGGCGCAACCGGCGCAATCGCAATGGCGAGGACGAGACGCATTTCCTCGCGCCGGTCGAGGAGACGGTGGCGAGCGGCGTGACGCCGGCGCAGCGGCTCCTGCGCCAGTTCGCGACCGAATGGGGCGGCGACATCGACAAGGTGTTCACCGCCCATGCCTTCTGACGCGGCAAGTCCGGAACCGGCCAGTTCAAGTCAGGCAAGTTCTGGCCAAGCAAGTTCTGGCCAGGCAGATCCTTCCCCGACAGGCGGAACATCGGTGCGGCCGGTCGCGCCGACGCTTTCGGCGTTCGACCTCGCGCTCTACGGGGCGACGCTGTTTGCCTGGAGCACGAGCTGGATCGCCCTCAAGATGCAGCTCGGCACGGTGACGCCGGTCGTCTCGGTGTTCTGGCGCTTTGTCATCGCGGCCTCGATCGTCTTCATCTGGGCGCGCCTTGCCGGCTACCGGCTGCGCTTTCCGCTCGCCGATCACCTGCGCTTCATGGCGCTTGGCGTGCTCATCTTCTCGACTAATTTCGTGCTCTTCTACTATGGCGGACAGCACCTCGCCTCGGGCCTCCTGTCGGTGGTCTTCTCCCTCGCCTCGGTCATCAACATGCTGCTGGCGGCGTTGTTCCTCGGCCAGGCGCTGGAAGCGCGGGTGGCGCTCGGCGCGGCGATCGGCATTTCCGGCATCGCGCTCGTCTTCTGGCCGGAGATCGCCGGCACCGAGTTCAATCACGAGGCGCTGATCGGCCTTGCCTTCTGCGTTTCCGGCACGCTGTCGTTCTCGTTCGGCAACATGGTCTCGGCGGCGGGGCAGAAGCGCGGCCTGCCGGTCGTCTCGACCAATGCCTGGGGCATGGCCTATGGCGCCCTGGCGCTCGGGCTTTTCGCGCTCGTTCGCGGCGACAGCTTCGCCATCGAATTCACGCCAAGCTATATCGGCTCGCTGCTGTGGCTGGCGGTCATCGCCTCGGTCATCGCCTTTGCCGCCTATCTGACGCTGCTCGGGCGGATCGGCTCGGGCCGGGCCGGCTATCTCACGGTCATGTTCCCGGTCATCGCGCTCGCCATCTCGACCTTCGCGGAAGGCTATCGCTGGACATTGCCGGCGATCGTCGGTCTCATGCTGGTGCTGGCCGGCAATGTCGTCATTCTCACCCGCCGGCGCGCGAGGTGATTGCCATGACGCCGCGTGATCCCGACTGGCAGAAGCGGACGCGCACCGTCTTCGAGGCGGCGCCATTCATCCGCGACGTCGGCTATCAGCTCCTCAACCTCGAACCGGGCGCTGCCGTCTCCTCGCTCGTCATTGCCGGGCGGCACCTGCAGCAGGACGGTGTCGTCCATGCCGGCGTGCAGGCGACAATGGCCGATCACACCGCCGGTACGGCCGCGGCAACCCTGCTCGGGGCGGACGAAATCGTCCTCACCATCGAGTTCAAGGTCAACCTGATGACGGCGGCGCGCGGCGAGCGTCTCGTCTGCCGGGCCAGGGTGCTGAAGCCCGGCCGGCGCATCGTTGTCGCCGAGGCCGAGGTGTTCGCGGTTGCCGGCGGCACGGAAGCGCTGGTCTCGAAGGCGACGGTCACCCTCGCCTTCGTCCCCGCCACGAAACTCGGCTGAGACGTTCGGCCGCTTTTTCGCCCACAAGGCGGTGGTAAAATGACGCCCATTGCCAATGATGCGGGCTCCGGCGGGTCGCCGCCCGCGGCAACGAGGCGACGGACATGGACCGCACACTGGCGCGCGTCGGCGCGTTTCTCACGCTCGGCCTTGCCGGCATCGGCGCCGCCGAGGCGGGCTGGTCGACCAGCCTCAACCAGGGCGAAAACCCGGCCTATCATTATGCGATCGCCGACGGTGGCACGAGCAACGCCAATATCGGCGCACTGGCGCTCGAATGCCATGTCGAGGGTCCCGGCCCGGTCTGGCAGCTCCAGCTTTATCCGGCTGAAGACGGACCGATCGGCCCGGCCGGCGTTGCCGCCGAGGATATCGACGCGCGCGGCGCCACCATCGAGATCAATGGCACGCGGATCGACGTCGACCCGCTCGGCGCAGGCGATTTCCTCGCGCTCAGCGACATTGCGACGGACGGTTTTGCCGGGGTCTCGGACCGGCTCATCGGGGCGATCGCGTCCGGCAGCGGCGAGCTTGAAATCCGCCTCGACATGGCGCCGGACAGGTCCGGTGCGGCCTATGCCGGCTTTGAAAGCGCGGCCAGCTTCACGCTCGATGGCGCCGGGCCGGCGATCGCGGCGGTGAAGGCGGCCTGCCGCTGAACGGCGGGCAGCGCCGCAAACAGAAAACCCCGGCGCCCATGGACGCCGGGGTTGTTGTTGCCGGTCGCGTCAGCGCTCAGCCGAGCGCCTTGGCGCGCATCTGCAGCGCGGCCAGCTCGGAGACCTTGGCGTAGGAATTCGCCTCGGCCCGGTAAGCGACGAAGCTGTCATAGACCTCCTTGGCGAGCGGGCTCGCACCAGCGATCTCGGCGAGGACGGCGTCGGCCTCCCTGGCGAGGGCGGCGACGATGTCGTCGTTGAAGGTCTTCATCTCGACGCCATCCTTCTCCAGCAGCGGCTTCAGCGACTGGATGTTGTGGAAGGTGAAGTCGGCGATCGACTGGGCGGCCGAGGCCATGGCGGCGTTGCGGATGATCGCCTTCAGGTCGTCCGGCAGGCCATCAAAGGCGGCCTTGTTGACGGTGACCTCGAGGCCGGCGCCGATCTCGTGGAAGGCCGGCATGTAGTAGTACTTGGCGACCTTGTAGAGACCGAAAGCCAGATCATTCCACGGACCGACCCACTCGGCGGCGTCGATGGTGCCGGCCTGCATGGCGGCGAAGATCTCGCCCGGCGGCAGCAGCACGACGTTGACGCCGAGACGGCGCATGACCTCGCCGCCGAGGCCGGCGATGCGCATCTTCAGGCCCTTCATGTCGTCGACGGAGTTGATTTCCTTGCGGAACCAGCCGCCGGCCTGCGGACCGGACGAGCCGGCATAGAACGGCACGACGCCGAACGGCTCGTAGGCCTTCTCCCAGAGTTCCTGGCCGCCGCCGAAATAGAGCCAGCCGGCATGCTCGTCGGCGGTGAGGCCGAAGGGAACGCCGGTAAAGAAGTGGAACGCCTTGTCCTTGCCCTGCCAGTAATAGGGCGTCGCATGGCTCATCTCGGCGGTGCCGGAGGACACGGCATCAAACACCTCGAAGGGCGGCACGAGCTCGCCGGCGGCATAGAGCTGCACCGTCAGGCGGCCGCCGGACATTGCCGTGATCATGTCGGCGACGCGCTGGGCATTGACGCCGACGCCGGGGGCGCCCTTCGGCCAGGAGGTCGCCATCTTCCAGGTCATCGGCGTATCGGCGCGCACGATCGCCGGAGTGGCAAGGGCGCCGGCAAGACCGGCACCGGCAACACCAAGCGCCTTGCGGCGGCTGACAAGGTTTTCTTTCGTCATCACAAAATGCTCCTCGAATGGAGAGACGGGGATGTCGGCTCGGGAGTTTAGTCGAAACGCGGAAGGACGGGAGGGGGAAATTGCTGCGCCGCCCGCATCGACCGGCACGGCGCTGTCGCACCCTGTCCCGGTTCAGCGTTTCAGCGCCGGGCAGGGATTTATATCGCGGGCGGCATCGGCGATGGCGCGGGCCTTTTCGTTCTGGCCGGCGACATTCCCGACCTCGCCGATCTGGCAGGCGTGGTCGGCGCCGATCTTCAAAATGTCGAGGCGATTGAGGTTCTGCGGCTGGCCGTCATCGCCAAAGAGGGTGTAGGTCGTGCGGTAGATGGCGGCGAAGGGCTGCCACTTGCCGCCGACCTTCTCGACGCGCCATTCGAGCGTCGTCACGCCCTTGTCGTCGGCGAAGATATCGCCGAAATGGCCGGTGCGGCCCATGTCGTAGTTCGGATCACCGGCCTCGTAGCGCCCTTCGGAGGCGGCCGGCTCGACGAGGACGGCAACGCCGTGCTCATGCAGGATGAAGACGAGATCCGGCCCGTTCTTCATGTCGCAGCGGCGCCATTGCTCGCGGTCGGTCTCCTCGGCAACCGGACACTCCTCGACGGAGAAACGCTCGTAGACGCTCGAGATCTCGGCGGCGGCGGCAGGACCGGCGGCGAGCGCGGCAAGGCCGATGAGAGCGGGAGCGAAAGCCGGGACAACCGACGGGCGATGCATGGGACCTCCTTTGGCGGACGACGCCGGGGCTCAGTCTAGACTGACCCTTGGGATGCGCGAGGGGAATTTCGCGGACGAATCCGGCAGCGCGGCGGCGCGCCAGCGGGAGTCCCGTCGCTGCCGTGGCTGTTCCATATCTGACTGAAGTTTAGATGGATTCCCGCTTGCGCGGGAATGACGGAGGTCTGGAGGGCATTGCATGCCAAATCGAAGCTTCGGCAGCCCTCTCCCTGAGGGCGAGGGTCGGCGCCCTGCATTGGCAGCATCCGACCAATTCCGTTCCCTCCCTTGACATCCCTGCCCCGATCCTCAAGCCTTCGCCGGTTTGAACAAGGGGGCAGCGCAGCAATGCTCGATTTCGGCACCAAGCGTCGGTTTTCGGATCTCAGCGAACGGGAAGTGCTCGCGCTTGCCGTCTCGGCCGAGGAAGAAGACGGGCGCATCTATGCCCAGTTCGCCGACGCGGTCCGGACCGAATTTCCCGCGACCGCCAGCATGTTCGACGACATGGCGGCGGAGGAGAACGAGCACCGGCGCTGGCTCCTTGAGAAATTCACCGAGAAATTCGGCACGCATCTGCCGCCGATGAAGCGCGAGGACGTCGCCGGCTTCATGCGGCGCAAGCCGTGGTGGGTGGTGCGGGCGCGCGGCGCCGAGGCGATGCGCCGGCATGCCGCCGACATGGAAGTCGAGGCGCAGCGCTTCTATCTGAAGGCGGCCGAGCGCAGCACCGACGTCGACATCCGCAAGCTGCTCGGCGACCTTGCCGAGGCCGAGCGCGACCACGAGCACAAGGCCGAGGCGCTCGAGGGCGAGCACCTGACGCCGAACGCGCGCAAGAGCGAGGACGACGCAGCGCACCGGCGCTTCCTGCTGCAGATCGTGCAGCCGGGCCTTGCCGGACTGATGGACGGGTCGGTGTCGACGCTGGCGCCGCTGTTCGCGGCGGCCTTTGCGACCCACAACACCTGGGAGACCTTCCTCGTCGGCGTTGCCGCCTCGATCGGCGCGGGCATTTCCATGGGCTTTGCCGAGGCGCTGTCGGACGACGGCTCGCTGACCGGGCGCGGCTCGCCGTGGATTCGCGGCTTTGCCTCCGGCATCATGACGACTGTCGGCGGGCTCGGCCACGCCCTGCCCTATCTCATCCCCGATTTCATGATGGCGACCTCGGTCGCCGTCGTCATCGTGCTGTTCGAGCTGTGGGCCATCGCCTTCATCCGCTGGAAATACATGGATACGCCGTTTCTCGCGGCGGCCTTCCAGATCGTCATCGGCGGCGCGCTGGTGTTCCTTGCCGGCATTCTCATCGGCAGCGCCTGACCAGACAGCCGTCAGCACCGGTTTTGGCGTCGTGGATTCCCGCTGGCGCGGGAAGGACGGCAGAGGCCGTGCTTGAGCGCGGCGCGGCGCGACGCTCGTCGTCGCTGGCCGGCTGCGGGCGTCTCTGCGGCACGCCCTCACATCAGCGGTAAAGGTCAGCGCGGGTCGGCGGCAGGTTCGTCGGACCCTTGGGGTTCTTCGAAACGAGTGTCTGGTAGAGCCGGGCCGAGCCGCGGGTGAAGGCGAGCGAAACGCCGCCGAGATAGGCGACCCAGATGCGATAGGCTTCCTCGCCGACCTCGGCGACGGCCTTGTCGCGATTGGCGGTCAGGCGGCGGCACCAGAGCTCCGTCGTCCGCTCGTAGTGCTGGCGCCAGCCCTCGACGTCCATCACCTCGAAGCCGTGGCGTTCCATCGCCTGTATGGTATGGCCGAGATCGTCGAGCTCGCCGCCGGGGAAGATGTATTTCTGCAGCATGCGCTGCTCCGGCCGGCTGGAAAAGCGGGTCTGGTGCTTCTTGGCCTTGCGCGAGATGGCGTGGTTGAGAAACAGGCCCTTGTCGGCGAGCAGGCGACGGACCGTGCCGAAATAGACATCGGTGTTGGCGATGCCGATTGCCTCCATCATGCCGATCGAGGAGATCTTGTCGAAGGTCTCGTCGAGGTGGGTGTAGTCCTTCAGCTCGATGGTGACACGATCCTCAAGGCCAAGGCGCTTCACCCTTGCCCGGGCGTATTCGTACTGCTCGGTGGACAGGGTGACGCCCCTGGCATTGACGCCAAAGTGCTCGGCGGCATGGCAGACGAGCGCGCCCCAGCCGCAGCCGATATCGAGGAAGCGGTCGCCTTCCTTGAGGCGCAGCTTGCGGCAGATCATCTCGAGCTTGTCGCGCTGGGCCTCGTCGATGGAGTTTTCCCAGTCGGTGAAATAGGCGCAGGTGTAGACCATGCGCTCGTCGAGGAAGAGCTCGTAGAAGGCATTCGACAGGTCGTAGTGAAACTCGATGAAGCGGCGGTCATCGTCTTTCGAGCGCCGCTTCGGCGTGCCGGTCTCGTCGCCGGCATAGGCGCGGCTCTCGCCGGCCGGAAGCGGCGGGGCAAAGAAGAAGGCACGGGCGAAGTCGAACAGCAGCTTCTTCGGCAGGCGCTTCAGGGCGGCGCGGCTGCGCATGAAAACCAGCGGACGGCCGAAATCGATGAGCGTGCCGCCCTCGAAATCGATCATGCCGCTGGCATAGTGACGAAGGATGCGCTCAAGGCCGGGCCGGCGCAGGATGGATGTGACAACGCCCGGATGGCGGATCGCCACGACCAGCCCTTCGGTGACGTTCCGGCCCAGCGGCTCGAGCGAGCCGTCCCAGAGGCGCAGGGAAAACGGCAGGTCGATCGCCTCGCGCAGCGCCGCGATTACCCGGCGCGCCGTCGCCAGTTGTCTGTCGTCGGCCATCTCGTTCCCCTTCGCGCTTGCCCGTCCAGATCGGGCGGGAGTTTACACGACGGAGAAGACTTTCCAGCAGAAAGGGGCGCCATTCACTGCCGAAAAGATTGCCCCGGCGACCCGACACTTGCCGGGCCGCCGACAGCGCGGCCGACCTGGGCTAGTTGGCGCTGGTCAGCACCATGATGAGGCGCATCGGCTCGGTGCCGGCGCGGCCGGCGATCGCGGCCGGGGTCTCGTCGGCCGAGGTCACCTCGAAGCCGGCGTTCTTCAGGCTGGCGAGAACCTCGTCGGGCGTCTTGTCGAAGATCGGCGCAAGCTCGCTGATCGAGGCCTTTTCCATCGCACCGAAGATCTTGCCGACCGGGCTGCCGCCGCCGCCGACAGTCGCCCAGCCGAAGGCAACGGCGACGACCAGCGAGGCAACGAGCGGCATGTAGATCACCTTGTTGCGGAAATAGCCGAGGAAAGGCCGCCAGTTCTTGTAGACGTGGAAGGCGACCGGCAGCAGCAGGACCATGCTCAGCCACTCGTGCATCTCCTTGAAGATGTCCTGCGCGGTGTGGAAAAACAGGAACACGCCGGAGACCGCCGAGACGGCGAACAGCGTGGTGGTGAAGGTCGTTGCGTATTTGGCAATCAGGCTCTTGAACATCATGGCACCCTGGGAGTGTGGCTGGCCGGAGGCAGGCCCCCGGATCGGACCCGGGCCTCGCATCGGCCCGGTGGATTTGCACCACCAACAGGCGCCCGAGTGCGCCAAAAGCCAACTTACAAATTGTTCATGGTTGCCGTCCGGCTCCCCGAGATACACGGCAACTATTTGATTAGCCTATTCTTTGTCGCCTTCCATGCGGCCTTTCGGCAAAAAGGCCAAGGTGCGGCGGTTTCGGTCCGCAGCGCTGGCGGAGCCGGCAACCGGGCCCCATATCAGGAAGATGCCGCTTCTATCCGCTTCCGTCATGCGCACCGGCCGGATGCGCAACCAGATGCAGACCTGGCTCCTTGCCGGGGGCAGCCTCGTCCTGCTTGGCGCAACGGCAGCCGTTTTCGCCGGCGTGCCGGGGCTCGTTTCGGCGCTCATTGCCGGCGGCATCTCGATTTACCTGACGACGCACCTGTCGCCGGCGCTGATCCTCAGGCTCTACAAGGCCCGGCCGATCGAGGCGGGCGAGTTCGCCGACGGCGTCCAGCTTGCCTCGGCGCTGGCGGTGCGCGCCGGCCTGCCGGCGGCGCCCCGGCTGTGGCTGGTGCACAGCCGGATGATGAACGCCTTCGCGGTCGGGCGGCCGGACGATGCGGCGCTCGTCGTCACCGACGGACTGCTCCGCGGGCTGACGCTGCGCGAGCTTGCCGGCGTCCTTGCCCATGAAATCAGCCACATCGCCAATGAGGACGTGAAGGTCATGGCGCTTGCCGACATGGTGAGCCGGATGACCAGCGTGATGTCGACGCTCGGCATTTTGACGCTGATCATCAACCTGCCGGCGATCTTCACCGGCTCGGCGACGGTTCCCTGGCTCGGCGTGGCGCTGCTCGTTGCCGCGCCGACGGTCGGCGGGCTGCTGCAACTGGCGCTGTCGCGGACGCGGGAATACGACGCGGACCTCTCCGCCGTGGCGCTGACCGACGACCCGTCGGGCCTTGCCTCGGCGCTTGCAAAACTCGAGCAGGCGCAGCGCCGGCTCTGGGAAGGCCTTGTTCTTCCCGGCGGGCGGCTGCCCGATCCCTCGCTGCTGCGGACCCATCCGGCGACGGAAGAGCGGATCGCGCGGCTCGAGGCGCTTGCCACCGAATCACGGCAGGGGCGCTATGACGACCGGCCGGTGGTCGTCGGCAAGAGCATCGTTCCGGCAGTCGGGCGCCCGCGAGTTCGTGTCAGATCGCTCGGCCTGTGGTATTGATGCAGTGCAGCACGGCTCCCGGCCCGGCTGCGGCTTCGCGAAAATGCCCTATCGACGGCGGCGCGCGGCACGCCATAATCAACCTGTTTGAAAAGGTGGAGCGCAATGTCTGACACGAGACCGGCACTGGTTCTTACGGGCGCGAGCCGCGGCATCGGCCATGCGACCGTGAAGCGATTCTCGAAGGCCGGCTGGCGCGTCATCACCTGCTCGCGGCACCCGTTCTCGGACAAGTGTCCCTGGCCGATGGGGCCGGAAGATCACATCCAGGTCGATCTTTCCGATCCGGACAATCTCGGCGTCGCCGTTGCCGAGATCCGCAACCGGCTCGTGGCGCAGGGCGGCGAGCTGAAGGCGCTCGTCAACAATGCCGGCATCAGCCCGAAGAACGAGGACGGCCAGCGGCTCGATTCGCTGACGACGCCGATGCATGTCTGGCGGACGGTGTTCCAGGTCAATTTCTTTGCGCCGATCATGCTGGCGCGCGGCCTGTTTCGCGAGCTGAAGGCGGCCAAGGGCTCGGTCGTCAACGTCACCTCGATCGCCGGCGTGCGCGTGCATCCTTTCGCCGGCACGGCCTATGCCACCTCCAAGGCGGCGCTTGCGTCGCTGACGCGCGAGATGGCGGCGGACTTCGGCCCGCACGGCATTCGCGTCAACGCGATCGCACCGGGCGAAATCGATACCTCGATCCTGTCGCCGGGCACGGAGAAAATCGTCGAGGAAATCCCGCTGCGCCGTCTCGGCACGACCGACGAGGTCGCCGACACGATCTTCTATCTGTGCACCGAGGCGAGTTCCTACGTGACCGGCGCCGAAATCCATATCAATGGCGGCCAGCACGTCTGAGGACTGCGGCGCGAACCTCCCGGTGCAGAATCAAAAAGGGCGCGACCCGCCGAGGCGGTCGCGCCCTTCTTTGTTTCGAGAGCTGTCCGGGCTTGCCGCGCGCGGCTCACTGGAACGGGCAGGTTCCCGTGGCACAGCCGCCGCCCGGCACGCCGCAACTGGCGAACTCGGCAGCGGACGTGCCGGAAGTCGCGCCGGCGATGGCCGGGGCGGTGATGAAAATCTGCTCGAGCGCGCCGCCGCAGGCCGGGCAGTCGGGCTTGTCGGCCGACATCGAGTGCTGGAGGCGATGCTGCTCGCCGCAGCCGGTGCAGCGATAGTCATAGGTCGGCATGGAACTCACCTCGCCAATTCGTCTTTCGGTCTTTCCTTCGGGCCGGCTTTATCACAGCGCGCGCGAGCGTTGCAAACCGTTGCAGGCGGGCAGTTTGCCGCTGCGCCGCCAGTGTTCGGGCGCGCCTTTGCGGCCGCTATCGTGCCGCGCCCGGATGGCGCCAATCGCTGTAATGCTCGGCGATGGCGCGAAACATCGCGATGTTTTCCTGCTTGATGACGTGACCGTCATGGCCGTCGGCGCGGAAATTGCGGTCGGCGGCGGTCTTGACGACGACGATGCGCGCCTTCGGGTTGATGTAGATGTACTGGCCGTAGATGCCGACCGCGTAGAACTCGCCGTCGGGCTCGGTCGGCACCCACCACTGGTAGCCGTAGCCGAAGACGTCGTTCTGATTGACCGTCGGCGGGGCGTTCGGCGTCGTCGAATCGCGGACCCAGCCGGCCGGCACCAGCTCCTCGCCCTGCCAGCGGCCGCCGTCGAGGAAGAGCTGGCCGACGCGGGCATAGTCGCGGGTGGTCATCGCGAGACCGCCGAGGACGAAGGCGACGCCGTAGCCGTCGGTGAGATAATAGGTGCCGGGGCCGGCGCCGAGCTTCGTCCAGAGCTTCTCCGAGAGGTAGTCCGGCACGCGCTTGCCGGTCGCGGCGCGCAGCACCATGCCGAGAATATGGGTGTCAATCGAGACGTACTGGCGGGCGAGGCCGGCCGGCCGCTCGCGCGCCTTCAGCTCGGCGGCAAAGGCATCCATCGACTTGCCGAGCGCCAGCACGCGTCCCATGCGGTTGATGTCGCTGTTGAAATCCAGATAGTCCTCGTTGAAGGCGACGCCGCTTGCCATGTTGAGGACATTGCGGATGGAAACGCCGTCATAGGCGCCGCCCTTCAGGGCCGGCACGTAGTCGGCGACATTGGCGTCGAGCGAGGAAATCGCGCCCTCGCCGATGGCAATGCCGAAGAGGGCGGAGAGCACGGATTTCGCCATCGACCATGAAATCCGCCGGTCGTCCGGTCCGGTGCCAAGGAAGTAGTCCTCGGCGACGATGTTGCCGTCATGGACGACGAGAAGCGAGGTGGTCGATGCCTTCGCCAGCGCTTCGGCCAGCGGCTTTTGCTCACCCTGCCAGACATAGGCTTGCGGCAGCGGCTGCAGGGCAACCGGCCAGGGCGCGGCGCTTCCGGCGCCCTTGACCGGCGTCGAGAGGAAGATGTCGTCCATGTGCGAGAAATTGTGGACGATGGTGCCGGCATCGAAGAGCGTCGTCACATGATAGAGCCGGATGACGCGGTCGCGGTTCCAGACGAGGGCGACAAGGACCACCAGAACGAGGACGGCCACGGTTCGCAGCGCGAATTTCACCGATCGTGACATCTGTTCCGCCCGGCCGGCCGGACGCCTCCCCTGGCGCAAGCCATTGCCATTGCAGGCCGGCCGGCGCGCGCTCGTTTCGTCGTGGCGATTGTCGCCGTTTCGGGCGCCGGCGCAACCGCCTTCGCGATTCGCCGCTGATTCGCATCGGCAGGTCCGCCAGAAACGCGAAAGCCGCCTTGCGGCGGCTTGTCGGGAGTTCTTTGATTTTTGGTCTTTGCTATTTCAGCCCGCCATTTCGGCGAGAGAAGGAACTGGTGGAGCCGAGGGGAATCGAACCCCTGACCTCTTGAATGCCATTCAAGCGCTCTCCCAACTGAGCTACGGCCCCAGTAGTCCCTGCGATGGCTGGCCGGTCCGTTTCCGGTTCGGTTGGCCCCCGCGGCGGAGCGGGACAATAGGGGTCCCTTCTCCGATAATCAACACCTAAAATCGCATTTTCTGCGATGCGGCAAAGCCGGCGCGGTGCGACGCCGACACAGCGAGCCGAACGGCTCGCCGGCCGTCAGTTTTCTTCGTCCTCGTCGACATCGCCGATCAGATCGGAGACGTCGTCGTCCTCGTCGTCCTCGAGGAAAACGGCTTCCTCGTCGTCGTCTTCGAGCTCGGTCTCCTCGTCCTCGTCTTCATCGACGTTGGGCGAGGCGCCGCGATCGGTGCTCTCCTCGTCATCCTCGACTTCCTCGAGGGAGACAAGCTCGGCATCCGTCTCTTCGTTCTCGTCTTCGTTCTCGACCTCCTCCTTGCGCGGACGGGCCGTTTCCGGCCGCACACGCGAGGTCTCGGGACGAGCCTTCGCGACCTCCAGAAGCTCGAACACCGTGCCGCATTTCGGGCACAGGATCGGCGACCGGTTCAGATCGTAGTATTTCGCACCACAGCCGGAACAAATCCGCTTGGTTCCAAGGTCCGTTTTTGCCACGGTTCCGCCTCTTGATGATGATCCCGCAGACAAGCAATCGGGCGCTCCATAGACTGTGGATCGATCGCTGTCAAAGCGTTTGGCGCGGTTTTTTGTCAGTTCTCCGCAGAGCTCGTGTTCCTTGGGTGAATCCTTGGCAAATCAGCGGCCGCTGCGCGGATGACGGACGGGGCGGGCTGTGTTAGGAGGAGCCGGCCTTGCGGCTGCGGATCGGCGCGGCCCGCGGCGGGGCCTGCGCCCTGCCGTTTTGCGCCGAAGTTCCCGGCTGGCCGCGCCCTCGACACCATGACACTCGCGTGACGCCCGTGACGAAGACCACCGCCCCCGAACCGCTTTCCGCCCGACGTTCCGGCGCCCTTTCGGGCCAGGTCACGGTGCCTGGCGACAAATCGATTTCGCATCGTGCCCTGATCTTCTCGACGATGGCGGTCGGCGAATCGCGGATCTCGGGCCTGCTCGAATCGGAAGACGTCCTGAACACGGCCGCCGCGATGCGGGCTCTCGGTGCCGTCGTCGAGCGGACCGGGACAGGCGAGTGGCGCGTTTCGGGTGTTGGCACCGGCGGGCTCATCGAACCCGAATCCGTTCTCGACTTCGGCAATTCGGGCACTGGCGCGCGCCTCGTCATGGGCCTTGTCGGCGGCCATCCGATCGCGGCGACCTTTGTCGGCGACGCTTCGCTGTCGCGCCGGCCAATGGGGCGGGTGCTCGATCCGCTGAAGGACATGGGCGTCGAAGTCATCTCGCGGTCGGGCGGGCGGCTGCCGCTGACGCTGCGCGGCCCCGACAGTGCCGTGCCCCTCACCTATCGCCTGCCGGTCGCCTCGGCGCAGGTGAAGTCGGCCGTGCTGCTTGCCGGCCTCAACGCGCCCGGCGTGACGACCGTCATCGAACCGGTGCCGACCCGCGACCACACCGAGCGCATGCTGATCGGCTATGGCGCCGAGCTGTCGATCGAGACCGCCGGGGACGGCGGCCGGACGATCCGGCTCACCGGCCGGCCTGAGCTGAAGCCGCAGACGCTGGCGGTGCCGGCCGATCCGAGTTCGGCAGCCTTCCCGATCGTCGCGGCGCTGATCGTGCCGGGTTCGGATGTCCTCGTCACCGGGGTCATGCTCAACCCGACACGCACCGGGCTCATCGATACGCTCCTCGAAATGGGCGCCGACATCACCATCGAGAACGAGCGGCTGGCCGGCGGCGAGCGGGTCGGCGATCTGCGGGTGCGCCATTCCAGCCTCAAGGGCGTCACCGTTCCGGCCGGGCGCGCGCCGTCGATGATCGACGAATATCCGGTGCTGGCGGTCGCGGCGGCATTTGCCACCGGCGAGACGCTGATGCTCGGGCTCGACGAATTGCGGGTCAAGGAGAGCGATCGCCTTGCCGCGGTCGCCTATGGCCTTGCGGCGAACGGCGTCGTCGCCCGCGAGGGCGAGGCGGAGCTGGCGGTGACGGGCGGGGCCGGAAAGGTTGCCGGCGGCGGGCTCGTGCCAACCCATCTCGACCACCGCATCGCCATGAGCTTCCTTGTCATGGGGCTTGCAAGCGAGAAGCCGGTGTCGGTCGACGACACGGCGATGATCGCCACGAGCTTTCCCGATTTCGCCGGCCTGATGACCGGGCTTGGCGCTTCATTCGGCCAGACGGAGGATGCACGATGATCATCGCGGTCGACGGACCGGCGGCGTCCGGCAAGGGCACGCTGTCGCGGCGCATTGCTACCCACTACGGCCTCAACCATCTCGACACGGGCCTTCTTTACCGCGCCGTCGGCCAGGCGGTGCTCGACAAGGGACTCGAGCCGGCCAACGTTGCGGCGGCAACGGCGGCAGCCGAGGCGCTCGACCTCACACAGCTTGGCGCCGATCCGCGCCTTCGCGAGGAAGCGGCCGCGGAAGCCTCCTCCGTGGTGGCGGCGATCCCGTCGGTGCGCGCCGCCCTTCTCGACCAGCAGCGCCGGTTCGCGGCGATGGCGCCGGGGGCGGTGCTCGACGGGCGCGACATCGGCACGGTCGTCTGCCCGGACGCGGAGGTGAAGCTCTTCGTCACGGCGAGCCCGGAGGAGCGGGCGCGGCGGCGCACGGCCGAGCTTGCCGGCAAGGGCCTGGCTGCCGACTACGAGACCATCCTTGCCGATATCCGCAAACGCGACGATCGCGACATGAACCGGGCTTCGGCACCGCTGGTGCCGGCGGCGGACGCCTTCTATCTTGATACCTCGACGCTCGGCATCGACGAGGTGTTCACGCGGGCGCGGGTCCATATCGACCTCGTGCGCCGCTGATCCGGAGTATCCAGCATGACCCTCAAGGCGCGTGTGATCCCCTGCCTCGACGTCAAGGACGGCCGCGTCGTCAAGGGCGTCAACTTCGTCGACCTGCGCGACGCCGGCGATCCGGTCGAGGCGGCGAAAGCCTATGACGCGGCCGGCGCCGACGAACTCTGCTTTCTCGACATCACGGCAAGCCACGAGAATCGCGGCATCATTCTCGACGTCGTCCGGCGCACGGCCGAGGAATGCTTCATGCCGGTAACGGTCGGCGGCGGGGTGCGCACCCTTGACGACATCCGGGCGCTGCTCAATGCCGGCGCCGACAAGGTGTCGATCAACACAGCGGCAGTGCACGACCGCGATTTCGTGCGCCGGGCGGCCGAGAAATTCGGCAGCCAGTGCATCGTCGTCGCCATCGACGCCAAGCGCGTCTCGGCGCCGGGCGAGGCGGACCGCTGGGAAATCTTCACCCATGGCGGGCGCAAGCCGACCGGCATCGATGCCATCGACTATGCCCGCGAGGTGGTGGCGCTCGGAGCCGGCGAGATCCTGCTCACCTCGATGGATCGCGACGGCACCAAGCAGGGCTTCGACGTGACGCTGACGCGGGCGATCGCCGATGCGGTCGAGGTGCCGCTGATTGCCAGCGGCGGCGTCGGCACGCTCGACCATCTCGTCGCCGGCGTGCGCGACGGCCATGCAACGGCGGTGCTGGCCGCCTCGATCTTCCATTTCGGCGAATATTCGATCCGCGAGGCGAAGGAACACATGGCGGCGGCGGGCGTCGAGGTTCGCCTCGACGCGTGAGCGGGCGGCATCAGCGGGTTCCTGAAGAAAGCGAGACGAGATGAGCGGCTTTTCCCTTGAGACGCTGGCGGCAACGATCGTGGCGCGGGCGCACAGCGACGACGAGGGCTCGTATACGCGCAAGCTCTTCAACAAGGGCGCGGCGCGCTGCGCCAAGAAATTCGGCGAGGAAGCCTTCGAGCTGGCGATCGCGACGGCCGAGGGCAAGACCGACGAGATCCGCGCCGAGGCGGCGGACGTGCTCTATCATCTGCTGGTGCTGCTGGAGGCGAGCGGGGTCTCCTATGCCTCCGTCGTCGAGGAGCTTGCCGGGCGAACCGGCCAGACGGGACTTCAGGAAAAGGCCTCCCGGCCAAAAGGCTGATACCCAACCCGGCCGGATTGCGGCAAATATGTGACGCCGGCCAACAGGAGCCGCAACACGCGGCACGACAAGCGTTTCATGGATCAGCAGGCGCAGACCGAGATTTCGCCCTACCGGGTCTTCTCCAGGGACGAGTGGAGCGCGCTTCGCGCCGATGCACCGCTTACCCTGACGGAGGCGGAGATCGCCGCGTTGCAGGGCCTCAACGACCCGGTGTCGCTCGACGACGTCGTGCAGATCTACCTGCCGCTGTCCCGCCTCCTGTCGCTTTATGTCGCGGCGACGCAGGGCCTGTTCAACGCGACCCGCACCTTCCTTGGCGCGACCGACGGCAAGGTGCCGTACATCATCGGCATCGCCGGCTCGGTCGCCGTCGGCAAGTCGACGACGTCGCGCGTGCTGAAGGCGCTGCTGGCGCGCTGGCCGAACACGCCGAAGGTCGATCTCGTGACGACCGACGGCTTCCTCTTTCCGAATGCCGAGCTCGAGCGGCGCGGACTGATGAACCGCAAGGGCTTTCCGGAAAGCTTCGACGTCACCGCGCTGCTGAAGTTCCTTGCCGAGATCAAGAGCGGCAAGCGCGGCGTCACGGCGCCGGTCTATTCGCATCTCGTCTATGACATCGTGCCGGGCGAGGCGGTCACCGTCGACCGGCCGGACATCCTCATCGTCGAGGGCCTCAACGTGCTGCAGCCGCGCCGGCTGCCGGTCGACGGGCGCGGCGTGCCGTTCGTCTCGGACTTCTTCGACTTCAAGATCTACATCGATGCCGACGAAGACCTGATCCGCAAGTGGTACATCCAGCGGTTCATGCGGCTGCGCGAGACGGCCTTCCGCGACCCGAAATCCTATTTCCACCGCTATGCCTCGCTCTCGGACGCAGAGGCCAAGGAAACGGCGACACGGATCTGGAAGACGATCAACCACGTCAACCTCATCAACAACATCCTGCCGACGCGGCCGCGGGCCGATCTCATCCTGACCAAGGCCGAAACGCACGGCGTCGAGACGGTGGCGCTCCGGCGCCTCTAGCGGCCCTCACCCTTCTCCAGCGGTGGCGGGACGGCGCGGAATGGCGGCGTCCACTTTTCGGCAAGGCGCCCGGATGCTATCGGGGCGAAACGCGGCGTCCCCGGGCGATCATCAGCAACCAAGCGGCGGCCATGTATCTCGTTCTTTTCGATTGCGACGGCACCATCGTCGACAGCCAGCACATGATCGTCGAGGCGATGGCCCGGGCGTTCGGGCGGCACGGCCTTGCGGCGCCGGCGCGGGCGGCCGTCGTCGACGTCATCGGCCTGTCGCTGCCGGTCGCCATCGCCCGGCTCCTGCCGGAGGGCTCGGCGGTGGCGGCCGACGACATCGTCGAGAGCTACAAGGCGGGCTATTTCGAGATGCGTTCGGACCCGGTGCACCGGGAGATGCTGTTTCCCGGCGCGCGCGAGGCGATCGAGGCGCTTGGCCGGCGCGCCGACGTCCTTCTCGGGGTCGCGACCGGCAAATCGCAGCGCGGCGTGCGCTCGCTCTTTGCGGCGACCGGGCTCGGCCATCATTTCACGACGATCCAGACCGCCGACGATGCGCCCTCGAAGCCGCATCCGGGCATGGTCCACCAGGCGGTCGCGGAAACCGGCGTTGCGATGAAAAACGTGGTGGTCGTCGGCGACACCAGCTACGACATGGAAATGGCGGCGGCGGCCGGGGCGACCGGGATCGGCGTTGCCTGGGGCTATCATCCGCCGGCGGTGCTCGAGAGCGCCGGCGCGGCGCGGATCATCGCGCGGTTCGACGAACTCGTGCCATTGCTCGAGCACTCGTTCTTTGTGGAAGGTCAGTGATGCGCGAGCTTTTCGAAATCCCCGAGCAGGAAGCCGATCCGGTCAAGCGGGCGCAGGCGCATGCGCGACGGGCACTGCCGAAGCGCTTCTACACGGAAGCCGGCACGGCCGAAACGGAAGCGGGGCATGCCGTGGCGCTCGACGGGCGCATCGCCCATACGCCGGCAAAGCGGCCGCTGGCCTTTGCCAATGCCGCGCTCGCGGCAGCAGTCGCGGCCGAATGGGCGGCCCAGGGCGACCTCATCGATCCGGCGACGATGCCACTGACGAAGCTTGCCAATTCGGCACTCGACGGGGTTGCCGCCGGGATGGAGGAAGTCGCGGCCGAGATCGCCCGGTATGGCGGCACGGACCTCATCTGCTACCGGGCCGAGGAGCCCGACACGCTGATCGCGCGGCAGAACCAGCACTGGGACCCGCTCGTTGCCTTTGCCGCCGAGCGGCTCGGGGCGCGGCTGAAGCTCGGCGCCGGCATCATGCATGTCGAGCAGGACGAGGACACGCTCGCGGCCATTCACAGTGCCGTCGACGAAGCGGCGATGGACAGCCCCCTTCGGCTCGCGGCGCTGCATGTCATCACGACGCTGACCGGCTCGGCGGTGATTGCCCTTGCCTTTGCTGCCGGCGCCATCGACGAGACGGTCGCCTGGACGGCGGCGCATGTCGACGAGGACCATCAGGCCGAAACCTGGGGTGTCGACAGCGAGGCGATGGCGCGCCGGCGGGCGCGGGCCGAGGAAATGGCTGCGGCCGTCACGCTGTTCCGGCTGGCGCTGCCGCCCGAGACGGCCGCCTGATCCACCCAAAACCGGGTGGCGCAGGCTCAGGCGCGCGGCAGGACCACTGTCGCGGCAAGGCCGCCCGTATCGGCGGTGCCCAGTTCCAGCCGGCCGCCATAGGCCGCCAGAACATCGATGACGATTGCAAGGCCGAGGCCGGCGCCGCCGCCGGTGTCGAGCCGGCCGCCGCGCTCGAGGACGCGGACGCGGTCGGCTTCGGCAATCCCCGGCCCGTCGTCAGCGACGGTCAGGCGCAGGCTCGCCGGGTCGGAGCGATCGACCGTGACGGTGATGCACCCGGCGGCAAAGCGGGCGGCATTGTCGAGCAGGTTGCCGAACACTTCGGCAAGGTCCTCCCGATCGACCGGCACGCCGAGACTGGCCGGCACATCCAGATCGAAGGTGACGCGCTCGCCGACCGGCGTGCGCTTCAGCGTCGCGACCAGCCGTTCGAGCAGGCCGGCAAGAGACGTCAGTTCGACGCCACCGCCGGCACGGCCGCGAATGCGGGCGCGGGCGAGCTCGCGCTCGACATGGCGGTACATGGTATTGCCGAGCTCCTCGATATCATCGGCAAGGGCGGCCTCGCCCTTCTCGCGCAGACGGCGGGCGTCGGCAGCAAGGGCGGCAAGCGGTGTCCGCAGGCCGTGGGCAAGGTCGGCGGCGCGGCCGCGCGCCTCGCGAATGGTGGTGTCACGGGCCTCGAGCAGGGCGTTCACCTCGCGCACCAGCGGCACGACCTCATCGGGTACGTCATCGAGCAGGCGCGACTTGGCACCGGAGCGCACGGCGGCGACGCGGCGGCCGATATCGGCGATCGGCCCAAGGCCGATGCGGACCTGGAGCCAGCCGGCAACGAGGAGCACCGTCGCAAGAAGGGCAAGCGCCGGGACGAGATCGCGCAGGAAGTCGGCCGTTGCCTCGGCAACCTCCGTCTCGTCGACGGCGACCACCAGATGCAGCCAGCGGGCGGCGTCGCCCTCGCCGGCGCGAATGTCCCTTGCCACGGCGATGAGACGGGCGCCGTTCGGCCCTGGCAGCCGATAGCGGCGCAAGGCGGCAGCGTCGCCTTCTCCCCCGGGCACGGCAATGACCGCGTCCCAGAGCGAGCGGGAGCGGAGCATGTGGCCGGCATCATCTCCGACCTGCCAGTAGAAGCCGCCGAGCGGCACGTCGAAAGCCGGATCGACCGGCCCGTCGACAAGGGTGATGGTGCCGTCGGTCGCGACCGCGACATTGGCGGCAAGCTCGCGCATGTGGTCGAGCAGTTCGGCCTCGACGCGCCGGGTGACGTGGCGCTCGAAAAGGATGGTCAGGCCGAGGGCGGCGACCGCCAGGGCGACGAGGACGACGATGCCGCCGCCCAGAAGCAGGCGGAGGCGGAGCGAGCCGCGCGTCACGCGCCATCCTCCGGCACGAGGTAGCCGAAGCCGCGCCGGGTCTCGATGCGGCCGGCGCCGACCTTGCGGCGGACGCGGCCGATCAGCACCTCAAGGGCGTTGGCGTCGCGGGCGTCCTCGTCGCCATAGACGTGCTCGAGCAGCTCGGCCTGCGGCACGACGCGGCCGCGGTTGAGCATCAGGAAGGCGAGCAGCCGGTATTCAAGGGCGGTCAGGGAAACGGGCACGCCGGAAATGGCGACGCGCATCTGGCGCTCGTCGAGCACGAGATCGCCGACGGCATGGCGCGAGGACGCCTGGCCGGCGGAGCGGCGGACGATGGCACGCAGCCGGGCGAGCAGTTCCTCGATGCGGAAGGGTTTCGGCAAATAGTCGTCGGCGCCGGCATCGATGCCCTCGACGCGCTCGGCCCAACTGCCGCGGGCGGTCAGGACAAGCACAGGCGTCGTGCGGCCGTTGTCGCGCCACCGCTTCAGGATGGCGAGCCCGTCCATGCCGGGCAGGCCGAGATCGAGGACAATGGCGCCGTAATCCTCGGTGTCGCCGCGAAACCAGGCGTCCTCGCCCTCGCTCGCGGTCTCGACGACATAGCCGGCCGCGACGAGGGCGCGGACGATGTCGTCGCGGATCCGGGCATCGTCCTCGACGACCAGCACGCGCATCAGTGTTCCCTCGTCTCGACGATCTCGCCGGTCGCGGCATCGACCAGCATGACGGACCGGGCGCCGGCACCGTCGATGAGCTTGAAGCGATAAAGCCACTGCCCATCGCGGCGGGCAAAGGAGATGTCGACGATTTCGGCGTTTTCCGGCAGCGACGGCTTGATCCTGCCGAGGATCTCGGCGAGCGGGCGGACCTCGCCACGCTCCAGCGCCTCATGGGCCAGATCGTGATCGTCGGCGTCGTGGTCGTCGTCGTGATGGCGGTGGCGCCGATCGGCAAGGGCCGGCCCGGCAGCGAGCGCGGCCATGCCGACGAGGGCCTGCAAGGCGGCCCTGCGGCTCATCCAGCGCGCGCTATCCGGTCGCGACATCAATCCCCTGCCCTTCTCCAACGGCGCCCGCCGCCGGCCGCCACACGCCCAGAATACGCCGGCATCAATCGTCTTCGTAATAGCCCATCTCGGCGCCGCGATGGCAGGCGACGCAATTGGCCTTCGACTTGACGCGCGGATCCTCGAAAGCGCCCGGCCGGACTTCGCCGCGATGCTCGCGGATCCAGTACGGCGTCCCGGAGATGCGCAGCGGCGTGTCGGACGCGCCGAGGCCGCGCATGAAATGGTTGTCGCGGCCGCTGGCGTCACCTGCATTGGCGACGAGGTAGCCGGTGATGGCTTTCGCCTTGTCATCGGGCAGCGCGGCGTTCTCGCCGAAGTGGTCGGAAAGGCCGTTCATGATGGCGGTCCAGGAACGGGCCGGCAGCATCGCCGGCTGGAAGGCCATGTGGCAGGCGCCGCATTCCTCGATGGTCGCCATATCGGTCACGGCACCCAGTCGCCGGCCCTCGCCGTCACGGTCGGCGCGGGCGGCGGTGACGGTCGCGGCAGCGATGGCCGAGCCGATGGTGGCGACGGCGGCAAGGGCCAGAATGGTTCTCGTCATGATGTGAATTCCTTTCAAATTAGCCGGCTTATTTACCAGACATGAATGTGATGAAGTCGCCCTTTTCCGTCGCGGTACATTCGCGGCCGAGGACGCTCTTGCAATTGCGGCCGAACCATTTCTCGATCTTGGCCATATCGGTGTAGCGATCGGGCGACTTCGAGACGGCCATCGGGGCGATGTCCTTGCCGGCACGGGTGCGGCCGCCCGACGCCGGATTGTCGGTGTGGCAAGCGGTGCAGGCCGGCGTTTCAGCCTCGCCGCCTGAGAAACGGGTGCGATAGAGCGCCTCGCCACGGGCGGCCGAAAACCCGGAAAAACCGGGGTTTTCCGCCTTGGCCGCAGCGGCGAAATGGTTGATCGCGGCCTCCCTTGCAGGGTTCGCCAGGGCCGGCAGGGTGATGGCGGCAAGGAGCGGCAGGGCCAGAAGTGCTCGACGGCAACGGGTTTTCATCTCGTGTCATTCCCTCATTGTTTCGACAGGTCCGGAATGGCGATCGCCGCGTCGTCGAAGCGACCGGTCCCGGCGTCGCCATGGCAGGCGCCGCAGGCGCCGCGAGCACCGACTTTTAAGTCGGCAAATGTTCCGTCGTCGATACCAGCGTGGCGGCGCTTCCAGAACGGCGTCGCGGTGATGCGCAGCGGGTCGGCGGGATCGCGGCGACGGAACCAGTTAGCCGCCTTTGTGTCGTATTCGGTGGCGCTGTTGGCGAGCAGATAGGTGGCGAGGCGGTTGACGGTCTCGGGCGGCAGCGTGGCGTCCTCGCCGAAGTGGCGATCGAGCCCCTTCAGCATCGATTGCCATTCGGCGGCGCCGGCAAGGCTCGGATGGAAGGCGATATGGCAATCGCCGCATTCAGTCCGATAGACGGGATCGAGCGGCGCCTGCGGCACGCCGCGTCCCGGCAGGCTGGCGAACGCCATGGTGCCGGCGGCACCCACGCCGCCGACAAGCGCGACGAAGGCGAGCGCCGGGACGGTCCTTGCCGTTGCCGGACGCGGATGATCGGCGGGCACAAGCGCCGGCTTGCGGCCGGTGACCATCGCGCCGGCGAGGTTGATGCGCTCGGCAAGGCTGGAAAGCACGACGCCGGCAACATGGGCGGCGACGAGACCAAGCAGGGCAAACGCCAGGATTTCGTGCAGCTCGCGGACGACGCTGCCTGCCGCAAAACTCGTGATGAAGGCCAGCGGCCCGCGCTTCTCGACGCCGCCAAGAGCGATGACGCCGCTCAGGACGAGTGCCGCGAGGACGGCGAGCAGCGCGAAGACCATCAGCGCGCCGAGGGGATTGTGGCCGCGATAGTGCGGCGCCCGATGGCCGATGTGAGCGCGGAGGTAATCGAGCGTGCGGGCCGGCGCATAGAGAAAGGCGCTGAAGCGCGCATGGGACGAGCCGGCGATGCCCCAGGCGAGGCGCAGGACGAGCAGCAGGGCGATCGCGGCACCGGCGACGAGGTGCAGGTTCAGCCAGTTTTCCGGAAGGAGAAAGCCGGAGACCATCGCCACGGCGACGGTCGCGACGAGGGACCAGTGAAAGAGACGGATCAGCCGATCCCAGACGGCGATCGTATCGACCGGCTGAGCCGCTTTCCTGCCGTCCCGTCCAATCGTCATCTTCCCGTCTCCACCATCGCTCGCCGTCCAATCCGGAACCGGACGTGCCGTGCCGCTTCGGGGCTTTGCGAGGGCAGGCACGGCACGCCACTTCCGGGTGGCGCCACGGACGGGGCGCCGGGTTCGATCGGCCGGTTCCCGGGAGGGACGGCCGACCCGTCGATGCGCGGCCCCGCGACCGGGGATGCGTCAGCGGTGGCGGGGCCGATCCCGCATCGACACGGACGGTTCTAGCGAAGGGGTCGTGACGCGCGGCTGTCGGGCGCTGTCAGCGTCCCGTCAGCTTCAGCGGGGGATCGCGATGGCGCGTTGCCGGCGCCCTCTTCCTACTTTAGTTTGCAGTCTCCCGGCAGGATGGAGCGGCAGGCGGAATGCAGGATTTCGGCGAAGCTGTCGGCCTTGCAGGCCGACTTCTCCTTTCAGGAGACGAAACGCTCGGCGAGATCGTGTGGCTGTCGCTGAAGATCAACGCCGGCGCGGTGGCGCTCGCCGCCACGATCGGCATGCCGCTCGGGGCGACGCTGGCGGTCGCGCGCTTTCCCGGACGACAGGCGATCGTCGTCCTCATCAATTCGCTGATGGGCCTGCCGCCGGTCGTCGTCGGACTGCTCGTCTACCTGATGCTGTCGAATGCCGGGCCGCTCGGCGTGCTGCAACTGCTGTACACACCGACGGCGATGATCATCGCCCAGACGGTGCTGGTTACGCCGATCATCACGGCGCTGACGCGGCAGGTGATCGAGGATCTCGACGCGGAATACCGCGAACAGCTCGATTCCTTTGCCGTCAGCGGCCTTGCCCGGATCGGCACGCTGCTGCTCGACGCGCGCGCCAGTCTCGTCACGGCCGTGCTTGCCGGCTTCGGCCGCTCCGTTGCCGAGGTCGGCGCCGTCATCATCGTCGGCGGCAACATCAACCACGTCACCCGGGTGATGACGACCGCGATCGCGCTCGAGACATCGAAGGGCAATCTGGCGCTGGCGCTGGCGCTCGGCTTCGTGCTGCTGACGCTGGCGATCGCCGTCAACGGCGCGGTCGGCGGATTGCGGCTTGCCATGGTGCGGGGCGCCCATGCTTGAGCGGCCGATCATCAGCCAGCCGGCGCGCACCGCCTCGATGCCGCTCGTCGTCGAGGACCTCGTTTTCGCGACCGGCGGGCGGCGGCTCATCGACGGTATCAGCCTCAGGCTCGAGGCTGGCCGGCGCACCGCGATCATGGGCCCGAACGGAGCCGGCAAGAGCCTGTTCCTCAGGCTCATTCACGGTCTCATCGCGCCGAGCTCGGGCCGCGTCACCTGGAATGGCCGCCCGCCGGAGCGTGATGTCCGCCTTGCCCAGGCGATGGTGTTCCAGCGGCCGGTGCTGCTGCGCCGCTCGGTCGCGGCGAATATCGACTATGCCCTCAAGGCCCATGGCGTTGCCCGGCGGGAGCGGACCGCGCGGGCGGCGGCGGCGCTTGAACAGGCCGGGCTCGGCCATCTTGCCGGCCAGGCGGCGCGCCTGCTTTCCGGCGGCGAGCAGCAGCGCCTCGCGGTGGCGCGGGCCATCGCCGTTGCGCCGGACGTGCTGCTGCTCGACGAGCCGACCTCGAGCCTTGATCCGCATTCGACCCTCAAGGTGGAAATGCTGATCGCGCGGGCAGCGCAGGACGGCGCCCGCATCGTTCTCGTCACGCACGACCCCGGGCAGGCGAAACGGTTCGCCGACGAGGTCCTGTTCCTGCATCGCGGCCGGCTTCTGGAACATACCCCGGCCGAGATCTTCTTCGATACGCCGCGCTCGGCGGAAGCCCGGAGCTTCCTTGCCGGCGAACTCGTTCTTTGACCATCGACCCCACGGGAAAAACCATGCGCGTCCTTGCTGCCATTGTTGCTGCCGCCACGCTTCTCATCGCGCAGAGCCTTGCAACGCTCGGCGACGGGAAATTCATCATCGTCCAGTCGACGACCTCGACGCAGAATTCCGGCCTGCTCGACTATCTGCTGCCGATCTTCACGGCCAAGACCGGGATCGAGGTCCGGGTGGTGGCGGTCGGCACCGGCCAGGCGATCAAGAACGCCGCCAATGGCGACGGCGACGTGCTGCTCGTCCATGCCAAGGCGGCGGAGGAGAAGTTCGTTGCCGAGGGCTATGGCGTGAAGCGCTTCGACCTCATGTACAACGACTTCGTGATCGTCGGCCCGGCCGCCGACCCGGCCGGCATCAACGGCTCGCACGACGTTGTCGCAGCACTGCAGAAGATCGCCGGGGCGAGTGCGCCGTTCGCCTCGCGCGGCGATGATTCCGGCACGCACAAGGCGGAAATGAAGCTCTGGAAGGCGGCGGGCATCGACCCGACGGCGGCGAGCGGCGGCTGGTATCGCGAGACCGGCTCGGGGATGGGCCAGACGCTCAACACCGGCGTCGAGATGGGCGCCTATGTGCTGACCGACCGGGCGACCTGGGTCGCCTTCGGCAACAAGGGCAACTTCACCATCGCCGTCGAGGGCGACGACAAGCTCTTCAACCAGTACGGCGTCATTCTCGTCAACAAGGAGAAGCTTTCGAACGTCAAGTCCGATCTCGGGCAGGCGTTCGTCGACTGGCTGATCTCCGGCGAAGGCCAGGCGGCGATCGCCGCCTTCCGCGTCGAGGGCCAGCAGCTCTTCTTCCCGAACGCCAGGAGCGAATAGCGCCGGCCCTCGGCTGGCAACCACTCTGCTTCGACTTTGACCGGCCGCTGCTCCGCCCGGACCCTGATTGCGGCTATTCAGCCTGGATCCTGAATTGCGGCTATTCAGCCGCGGGACGCTGCACCCGCCATTGCGCCAGCACGGCACGCAATGCTGCCGGCTTCAGCGGCTTGTTGAGGACGCCGATATTGCGATCGCGGGCGGCGTCGCGAACGCTCGGCGAGCGGTCGGCGGTGATCAGCACCGCCGGCAGGCCGGCGCCGAACCGGCTGCGCAGGGAGCTCACCGTTTCAAGGCCGGTGCCCTCGTCGAGGTGATAGTCGACAAGCACCACATCGGGCGAGCCGCCGCGATCGCGGAGCTGTTTCAGCGCCTCGCGGGTCGAGCCGGCCTTCAGCACCGTGCAGCCCCAGCCGGACAGCAGCGCTTCCATGCCGTCGAGGATGCGGGCCTCGTTGTCGATGCAGAGCACGGTCATGCCGGCCAACTGGGTTGCCGGTGTCGGCATGGCGGTCGGCTCGGTGCGAGCTGAAATCTGGCTTTCGGCGAGCGGTATCTCGACGGAGAATTTCGAGCCGCGACCGGGCGTCGAGGTCAGCGTCACCGGATGGTCGAGGACGCGGGAGATGCGCTCGACGATGGACAGGCCGAGCCCGAGGCCGCGGGCGGCCCTGGCGCCGGCCTCGAGGCGCTGGAATTCCTTGAAGATCACCTTCTGCTTGGCGAGCGGAATGCCAAGTCCGGTATCGAAGACGTCGACGCGCACCTTGCCGCGCCGGCGCCGGCAGCCGACGAGAACACGGCCGGAGGCGGTGTACTTGATGGCGTTCGAGACAAGGTTCTGCAAAAGGCGGCGGAGCAGGCGGCGGTCCGAGCGGACAGTGAGGCCGGAGGGCACGATCACCAGATCGAGCTTCTTTTCCTTGGCGAGCGGAGCGTATTCGACGGCAAGCTGGTTGAGGATCTCGTCGAGGCGGAAGGTGCCGATCTCCGGCTTCAGGGCGCCGGCATCGAGGCGCGAGATGTCGAGAACGGCGCCGATGATTTCCTCGACCGCCTCGAGCGAGGCATCGACATTCTGGATCAGCCGGCGGTCCTCGTCGCCGGAATGGCGCTCGACAAGGCTCGTCACATAAAGACGGGCGGCGTTCAGCGGCTGGAGAATGTCGTGGCCGGCGGCGGCAAGGAAGCGCGTCTTGCCGATATTGGCCTCGTCGGCGATCGACTTGGCGCGGGCGAGTTCCTGGTTGAGCCGGGTCAGCTCCTCGGTGCGGTCGCGGACGCGAACCTCCAGCGTCTCCTTGGCGCGCTCGAGCGCATCGGCGGCGGCAACCCGGTCGGTGATGTCGGTATAGGTGGCGACGATGCCGCCGCCGGGCATGGCGTTCGGCCGCACTTCGAGAACGACGCCGGTCGAATGCATGCGCTCCTGGAAGGTCTGCATGGAGACGACGAAGCGGTCGATGCGGTCGGCGACGATGGCGTCGGGATCGCCGGGGCCGAGCTCGCCGCGCTCGGCGTTGAACCGCAGGATCGTGTGCAGGGAAATTCCGACCTGGCCGAACTCGGTCGGCAGGCCGAGCATGTCGCGGAAATGGCGGTTCCAGCAGATGAGGCGCAGGTCACGATCGAAGACGCAGATGCCCTGGCGCACCTGATCGAGCGCGGTCTGCAGGAGGTCGCGGTTGTACTGGATGGCGGCGGAGGCGTCGTCGAGGAGTTTCAGCGCGCCCTTGGTCGAGGCATCGGAGCGCTTGAGGAGCAGCGACAGGACGAGGCGGGACGAGGCCGCGCCGATGGCGCTTGCCAGCAATTGCTCGGAATAGCGCAGCAGGTGGGCGTCGACCTCGCGATGGGGCTCGAGCGACAGGCTGCGGGCCTCGGCAAAGCTGTTGAACGAGCGCTCGGTCCGCTCCTCGCCGAGATAGCGCGCGACCGTCGAGCGCAGGTCGCCGACGGTGGTCGTGGTGCGGAAGAGGCGCAGGGCCGGCGCCTGGGTGAACTCGGCCGGCACGAACAGGTTGGCCTGCAGCCGCTCGATCGGCTCCGGCATGCGGGCGAGCGAAACGACAACGAAGGCAAGGACGTTGAAGGTGAGGCTCCAGAAGACGCCGTGAGTCAGCGGATCGAAGGCGAAGGAGAGGAGCGCCTGCGGCTTCAGGAGGCCGATGCCGAAGGGGCCGTCGTGGATGATCGATTCGGGCACGATGCCCGAGGCGGCGAAGTTCGGCAGCAGCAGCGTATAGGCCCAGACGGCGAAGCCGACGCTCATGCCGGCGATGGCACCGCGGGCGGTGGCGCGCCGCCAGATCAGGCCGCCGACGAAAGCCGGCGCGAACTGGGCGATCGCAGCAAAGGACAGAAGGCCGATCGAGGCGAGCGCGGCGGTGTTGCCGGCCAGCCGGTAATAGGCATAGGCGAGCAGCAGGATGACGAAGATCGACAGGCGGCGGATGTTGAGCAGCAACGTGCCCATGTCGCTCGCATCGTCGCGCTCGCGCGTGCCGCGGCGCAGGACCAGCGGCATGACGAGATCGTTCGAGATCATGATGGCAAGGGCGACCGTCGCAACGATGACCATGGCGGTCGCCGCCGAGAGCCCGCCGATGAAGGCGGCGAGAGAGACGAGGCCGTTGCCCGCCGCCATCGGCAGGCGCAAGACGAAGGTATCGGCGTCGACCGCGCCGCCGAAATGGACGAGACCGGCGACCGAGACCGGAATGACGAAGAGATTGATGGCGACGAGATAGACCGGGAAGAGCCAGGCGGCGCGGCGCAGCTCGTTCGGCGCGTTGTTCTCGACCACCGTCACATGAAACTGGCGCGGCAGCAGGAGGCCGGCAAAGAGCGACAGCAGCGTCATGGTGATCCAGGTGCCGCCGCTGAGGTCGCGGCCAAGAAGGTCGGCGGTGATCCCGGCTTCGTCGGCGATCGCGAAGAGCTGCTGCGGCCCGTCGAAAATGCCGTAGACGACGTAAAAGCCGACGGCGAGGAAGGCAACGAGCTTGACCACCGACTCGGCGGCGATCGCCAGCATCAGGCCTTCCTGGTGTTCGGTAGCGTCGATGTGGCGGGTGCCGAAGAGAACGGCGAAGGCGGCCATCGACAGGGCGACGACGAGGGCGATATCGCCGATCGGCGAGGAACCGGCCGCCGGGGTCTGGCCGAGGCTCGTTGCCAGCGACGAGGACACCGCCTTCAATTGCAGGGCGATGTAGGGAACGGTACCAACCACCGCGATGATCGTCGCGACGGCGGCGACCCATTCGTTCTTGCCGTAGCGCGAGCCGAGAAAGTCGGCGATCGAGGTGATCTTCTCGGCCTTGGCGAGGCGCACGATGCGGCGCAGGATCGGATAGCCGAGGCCGAACAGGATCAGCGGACCGACATAGATGGTGAGGAAATCGAGGCCGCTCTTGGCGGCAAAGCCGACCGAGCCGAAGAAGGTCCAGGAGGTGCAATAGACGCCGAGCGAAAGGGCGTAGATCAGCGGCCGGCCGCGGCCGATCTTGCGGCGGCGCGCGGCAAGACGATCGCCGAAGCTGGCGACCGCGAACAGAAAGCCGATATAGGCAAGGGCGGAGGCAATGATGACCCAGCCTGGCAGCATCCGCTTTCGCCCTTTCCCGACGCTTGCGGCCGGCGCCGTCTCCTCTCGAAGCGGGCGCCATGCAGGTGACAATGGTCGGAAATCCGAGCATATAAGCGCCGCAAAGTCCACCTGAAGGACATGGGCAGGGATCGGGCAAGGGGCGATGCGAGGCGCCCGGACGAGGCGGAGCGCAAGATGGGCCTTTTCGACCGCTTCCGGCGCCGCTCGCGGATCGCGGACATCGCGGCGCTTGGCGATTTTCTCGACAGCCGCGCGGCGTTTCTCGTGCAGAAATGCGTTTTCGAATATTCCCGCGCCCGGGCCGGCATCCTCTGGCAGAAACTCTTCAAGGAAGAGGCGTTCGTTGCCGCGGTCGATGCGGCGCGCTGGCGCAACTATCCGCTCGGCGTCGCCCATGTCGGCCGGATGGTCGAGGCAAGCCTTCGCCCGCCGGACGAGGCCGAGGCGGGCCGCGTTGCCGCCGCCATCGCCATTGTCGCCCGGTCGGTCATCGATCGGCATGGTGTGCCGGCAGCGCTGGCCGAGGCCGAATGGCTCGGTGCCAGGGAAGACGCAGTCGGGCGAATTGCGGCGGCAGCGCTCGCGGCAAGGCCGGCCGTCAAGGACATCCCGCTCGATACGGCGCAGCGGTTCTTCGACCAGTTGCCGATCCATCCAAGCCTGCGTGGCGAGGACTTCGAACTCGTCAGCAACAACCTGCGGTCCAATCTCTGCCAGATCCACGAGGATTTCTCGGCGAGAGCGGACGGGCGGGCGCTTCTTGCCGCCCTCCTTGCCGGGAGCGGCGGCCCGGCGGACAGGCCCTGAGCGAGGCGGGACGCACGGCAGGGCTTGATTTGGCGGGCGCGATGCAGTTCCAATCGCAATAACAAAAATGGCGGGGGATCGCCCGAAACGGGCGGCGGGCGGCCTCGTCAATCCCGGGGGGAGGGACACTTGATTCATACCGCCAGCGGCACCACGCCGCTCATCGCCATTGATGCCGTCGTGCTCGACACGGAAACGACCGGCCTCGACACCAACAAGGCCCGTCTCGTGCAGATCGGCGCCGTCCGGCTGCGCAACGGCATCATCGCGACCGACGAGACGTTCGACACGCTGATTGATCCCGGCATTCCGATTCCGCCGGCAACGACGGCGATCCACCACATCGACGATGCCATGGTGGTCGGGGCGCCGACCTTTCCGGACGTGCGCGAGAAGCTGCGCGAATTCATCGGCAGCTCGATCGTCATCGGCCACTCGATCGGCTTCGACCTGGCGATGCTGCGGCGGGAATGCAAGCTGGCAACGCTGATGTTCGCGGTGCCCCGCACGCTCGATACGCGCCTCCTTGCACAAATCGCCAACCCGAAGCTGCCGGACTTCTCGATGGAGATGATCGGCAAGTGGCTCGGCGTCGAGCTCTCCGACCGGCACACGGCGCTCGGCGATGCGATCGCGACAGCGAAACTGTTCCAGGCGCTCATTCCGAAGCTGCGCGAGGGCGGCATCCGCACCGTCGCCGAGGCCGAGAAAGCCTGCCGCCAGCTCACCGAAGTGCTTGAGGAGCACCAGCGTGCCGGCTGGATGGAACCGGTCGCGCCGCCGAGCCGGGCCGATGCCGAGCGTACCCTCGCCCGGCTCGACAGCTATCCCTACCGGCACCGGGTGCGCGACGTGATGAGCCGGACGCCAGCGATCATCGCGGCCGGCACGAGCCTCAACGATGCCATGCAGCAGATGGTCGAGCGGCGGATCTCCTCGGTCTTTGCCTGCGAGCGGATGCCGGCCGAGGGCGCGGCGCCGGAAGCGGGGAAAACCGGCATCATCACCGAGCGCGATGTCCTCAGGGCGATCGCCCTCAACGGCCCCGGCGCCCTCGTGCGGCCGGTCGGCGACTTCATGTCGAAGCCGCTCGCGGCCATCCCGGAAGAGGCGTTCATCTACCGCGCCGTCGGCCGCATGAGCCGGCTCAAGGTGCGCCATCTCGGCGTCACCAACGAGCGCGGCGAACTGGTCGGGGCGCTGTCGGCGCGCGACCTGCTGCGCCTTCGGGCCAGCGAGGCGATTTCGCTCGGCGACGAAATCGACGAGGCGGCCTCGGTACCGGAGCTTGGCGCTGCCTGGGCCAAGCTGCCGATGGTGGCGCGCAGCCTCGTCGAGGAAGACGTCGGCGCGCGCGAGGTCGCGGCCGTCATCAGCCGGGAAATCGGCGCCCTCGTGCGCAAGGCCGCGACGATGGCCGAGGCGCGGATGGAAACGTGTGGCCAGGGCCTGCCGCCGGTGCCCTATGCGCTGCTGGTGCTCGGCTCTGCCGGGCGCGGGGAAAGCCTCCTTTCCGCCGACCAGGACACGGCCATCGTCTATGAAAGCGGCGTGCCGGACGGGCCAGAGGACAGGTGGTTCGCGACCTTCTCGGCCCATGTCGGCGACATCCTGAACGAGGTCGGCCTGCCCTATTGCCGTGGCGGCGTGATGGCGCGAAACGCGGAATGGCGCGGCAGCCTTCAGACCTGGATGGAGCGGATCGACGGCTGGGTGCGGCGGTCGCGGCCGGAAGACCTGCTCTCCGTCGACATCTTCTTCGATCTCCGGGTCGTCCACGGCGATGCCGGCCTTGGCCACAAGCTGCTGACGGAGGCCTATGGACGCGGCCACCGGGCGGCCGGCTTTGCCAAGCTGCTGGCGGAGATCGGCGACGCCTACCGGCCGCCGGTCAATTTCCTCGGCGGCTTCAAGACCGAGTTCGGCCGGCTCGACCTGAAGAAGGGCGGGCTCTTTCCCGTGGTCTCGGCGGCGCGGGTGCTGGCGATCCGGCACAATGTCGTGCGCCGGGCGACGAAGGACCGGCTCGATGCGCTGCGCAGCATGAACATCGGCGGCGAGACCGACCTTGCCCGGCTCAACGCCGCGCACGAGCTGGTGCTGCGGCTCATCCTGCGCCAGCAGGTTGCCGACAGCGTCGAGGGCCATCCGCTGTCCAGCTCGGTCCGGGTCCGGGATCTCGACCGCGTCGAGGCGGACGAACTGAAGGCAGCACTCACCGCGCTCGGCCATGCGATGGAGCTGGTTCGCGACCTCCTGTTCGCGCGATAGGGAAATACCGCACGGCTATCCCGGCCATCGGATTTCCTGCTAGGGTGCCGCCGGGCCGGCCGGCGAGTCGCCGGCCGCAGCTTTGGAACAGGCGACCAGGAGCGTCAGATGTTCAAGGAATTCAAGGAATTCGCCGTCAAGGGCAATGTCATCGACATGGCTGTCGGCATCATGATCGGCGCGGCTTTCGGCGCCGTGGTCTCGACGCTCGTCGACAACATCATCATGCCGCCGATCGGCCTCATCCTCGGCAATTTCGACTTCTCGGAACTGTTCATCACGCTGAAGCAGGGCATGCCGGAAGGACCCTATGCGACGGTCCAGGCGGCCAAGGATGCCGGCGCCGTCACCTGGAACATCGGCCTCTTCATCAATGCGGTGATCAAGTTCGTCATCATCTCGTTTGCGCTCTTCCTCGTGGTCAAGGGCATCAACCGGCTGAAGCGCGAGGAAGAGGCCAAGCCGGCCGAGCCGCCGGCACCGCCGCGCAACGAGCAGCTTCTCGAGGAAATCCGGGATCTTCTCAAGAAATGAGCGACGCGGCACTTCTCGCCGCCCTTCGCCCCGAGGCGCGCAACGCGCCGGGCAGCGGCATCGTCGAGGTCATGTCGTACGGCTTCGGCCGCGACGGCATGATTCCGCTCTGGGCCGGCGAGGGCGACCTGCCGACACCGGAGTTCATCCGCAAGGCGGCGATGGACTCACTTGCCGCCGGCGAGACCTTCTACACCTATCAGGGCGGCCTGCCGGCGCTGCGCGAGGCGATCGCCGCCTATCACGGCCGCCTTTATGGCGGCACTTTCGATCCGACCGAGTTTCTCGTCACCGGCTCGGGCATGCAGTCGATCAAGCTGGCGCTGGAGCTTGTTGCCGGGGCCGGCGACGATGTCGTCATCCCGAGCCCGGCCTGGCCGAACATCACGGCAGCGGTCGGCGTTTTCGGGGCGCGGCCGGTGGAAGTGCCGATGGTGCTCGGCAATGCCGGCTGGAAGCTCGACCTCGACCAGCTCTTTGCCGCTTGCGGCGCCAGGGCGAAAGCGATTTTCCTCAACTCGCCGTGCAATCCGACGGGCTGGACGGCGACGCGCGAGGAGCTTGTCGCGATCCTCGACTTTGCCCGCCAGCGCGGCATCTGGATCATCGCCGACGAGATCTATGCCCGCTTTTCCTATGGCCGCGACCGGTCGCCATCGTTCCGCGACGTCGCCGTGGCGGACGACCGCATTCTCTACGTCAACACCTTCTCCAAGAACTGGGCGATGACCGGCTGGCGCGTCGGCTGGCTCGGCGCGCCGAAGGCACTGGCGCCGACGATCGAGAACCTCATCCAGTATTCGACCTCGGGCGTTGCGGTCTTCATGCAGCGGGCCGCGATCGCCGCGCTCGATCAAGGCGAAGCATTCATTGCCGAACAGGTGGCACGGGCAGCGACCGGGCGCGACATCGTCTGCTCGGCGCTCGAGGCGACGGGCCAGGTTCGGCTGCAGCGGCCGGACGGCGCGTTCTACCTGTTCTTTGCCATCGACGGGGAGCCGGACACGCGCAAGCTCGGGCTCAGGCTGGTCGATGAAGCCAATATCGGCCTGGCGCCGGGCACCGCCTTCGGGGCCGGCGGCGACGGCTACCTGCGGCTCTGCTTTGCCCGTTCCGCCGACAGCCTATCGCGCGCGACCGGGCGGCTCGTCGAATGGCTGGAGCGCCGGCCGAAGGGCGGGTCGGGCCGATGAGCCGCGATCCGCAAGGCGACACAGGAGCGCCGGCACCGGACCCCCAGACACGCTCCCGGTCACGGGGCGGGGAGACCTGCCCGTGACCGGCGGCGACACAGTCTTCATCGTCGACAGCGACGCCGATGACCGCGAGACGCTCGGAGCGCTGTTCGCGGCGGCCGGGTTCACGGTCGCGGCATTCGATTGTGGCGAAGCCCTGTTCGCGGCCGGCAGGACGGCGGCAAGGAGCTGCGTCGTCCTCGACATCGCAACGGCAACCTGCGGAACACCGGGCCTTGAGACGCTCGGCCGGCTGGTTGCCGAGGATGTGGCACGCCCCGTCATCGTCATCTCCGGACAGGGCGACATCCCGACGGCGGTCGCGGCGATCAAGGAAGGGGCGCGCGATTTCATCGAGAAACCGATCGACGGCGAGCGGCTCGTCGAGCTGGTGCGATCGGCGCTCGCCGATTGCGCGGGCGCGCCGGCGGACGAGACCTGTCCCGATTTTCCGGGCCGGGCGCTGCTGACGCCGCGCGAGCAGCAGGTGCTCGGCCAGATCACCGCCGGGCATTCCAACAAGGAGGCCGGCCGGCGCCTCGGCATCTCGCCGCGCACGGTCGAGGTGCACCGTGCCCGGATCATGGAAAAGCTCGGCGCCAAGAATGCCGCCGACCTCGTGCGCATCGCGCTGACCGGCGGCAAGGCCGGCTGAGGCAAATCCCGCGGAAGGCCGGAAGGCCGGCGCTCCGCCATCCGCGTCCGGCCTTGACGTGCGTCAACGCGCGACCGCGCGACTGCCCCTAATTTCAGCATCGGAATCGGAGTGCCCTCTCCGGTGCCATCCTTGGCTGCCGGCTCCCAGCGGCGGCTTTCGAATCGTTTCCCCGCGCCGATGGCGTGTGCGGCTGCCGACAGGCCGATCCGACGGAGCATGCTTCGGCGGCTATTCTTGTTTTTCCATACGTGTTTTTACGTAAGTAGGTCCCCCAATGTCTCGACGCGGGACGTTTGGCTATGTTTTTTCACGGAAAAGCGCTTCCGGTCGCGTCGAACCACCGATTCCGGAATCGTCACTGCCCCAAAAATGGGCTAGAACGGTTCCTAAGAGGGCAAAAGACAATGGCTTATCTCGACCGGCAGACGGCGACACAGGGCGACGGACTTAGCGAGTCGACACGCGGCGAGCGGGCATGGTCGGATTTCATGGCCTTGCCGCGCGTGAAGCGCCTGGCGCTCAGCGAACATGAAGCCGTGTTTTTCGAGGGCGACCGGGCCGACCGGTTGTTCGAAATCACCGACGGCGCGGTGATGCTCTACAAGCTGCTGCCGGACGGACGGCGGCAGGTGGTCGAGGTCCTGGGCAGCGGCGACCTGCTCGGCCTGCAAGCCTCGCATCTTTACGACTGCTCGGCCGAGACGCTCATTCCCAGCCGGCTGCGGGCGATCGACCGGAACGACCTTGACACCTATCCGGAACTGCAAACCCATGTGAACCGCTGCCTGCTCGGGCAGTTGCAGACGATGCACGAGCACGCGGTGCTGCTCGGCCGCAAGTCGGCCTTCGAACGGGTGACGTCGTTCCTGATGCGCTTCGTGCCGAAGCGCGGTGCGATCGGCTGCGAGGGGCCGGTCAAGGGTTCGCCGGACGAGAAGGTCATCGTGCTGGCAATGACCCGTCAGGAGATCGCCGACTATCTCGGCCTGACGATCGAGACGGTGTCGCGGGTGTTTTCCGACCTGCGCCGGCGCGGTCTCATCACCGCCGAAAAGCATGATCGGGTGCGCATTCTCGACATCTGCGGCCTGTGCAAGCTGACCGGCACGCACTGACGGCCGCGGCCGCCCGCCTTCCCGCTTTTACATTCCCGCTCAGGGCTCAGCCGCCGTGCCGGCCTCCTGCGTCAGCAGGATGACGAAGGTCGCGCCGGGGGTTCCGTCCTTCAGCGCGAGCGTCCCGCCATGGGCGCGCACGAGTTCGGCGGCAATCGCCAGGCCAAGGCCGGTGCCACCAGGACGGGCCGAGCCCTCGAAGGCCCGGAACAGGTTTTCGCGGGCCTTTTTCGGCACGCCGGGGCCGGTGTCGGTGACCTCGATGCGCACGCCACGGCTTTCCCGACCGGCAGCAATCGCCAGCCGCCGGATGATGGCGGGATCGTCCTCGCCCTCCATCGCCTGAACGGCATTGCGGCAGAGATTGACGAGGACGCGGAAGAGCTGTTCCGGGTCGGCCTCGATCTCAAGGCCCTCCGGCACCTGATTTTCGAAGGCAATCGTCGGATGCTCGCGCAAGGTGAGAACCTCGGCGACGTCCTCGACGAGGCGGTCGAGCGCGAGCAGGCGGCGAACCGGCGGCTGCTCCTCGGCCCGGCCATAGGTCAGCGTCGACTGGCAATAGGCAATGGCGCGGTCGAGGGCGCCGATGAGCTTTGGCGCAAAGCGCTGCACCGTCGGATCGGGCAAGGCGGTCAGGCGATCGGAAAAGAGCTGCGCCGAGGCGAGCAGGTTGCGCAGGTCGTGATTGATCTTGGAGACGGCAAGGCCGACATCGGCCAGGCGGCGCTGCTGCTTCAGCGTGCCGGCGAGCTGGCGCTGCATGGCGGCAAGACGTTCCTCGGCAAGGCCGACCTCGTCGTCCCGCCGGCTCGGCACGATGATGCGCGAGGGGTCTTCCGGGGCCTCGCTGAACCGGGCCATGGCGCCGGTCAGCCGGCGCATCGGGCGCACGAAAAGTCCGTTGAGACTGAAGAAGACGAGCGCCGCCGTGACCAGCGAGATGACCAGCGACAGCACGAGGATATTGCGCGAATAGCGCATCATCGCCTGACGCAGCGGCGTTTCGGAGAGGATGACCTCGAGGAACTCGCCGCCGCGCGGCGGCGCGCCGATGACGCGGATGGTGCGCTCGCCACCGACGACCAGCGTCTCGAATGCGTCGGCAATCGCGGTCAGCGGCCGGGCATCGCGCAAATCGACGTCGCGGGCAATCATTGCCGGCATTTCCGACATGGCGAGCAGGCGGCGCATGCCTTCGCTGCGCACCGCGACGGCCTCGGCGCCGATTGCCTTCAGCAGCTCGGTGCGCATGTCCTCGTTCAGCGACAGGTCGTTGCCTTCATGCTCGAGCAGCAGCGCGGCGACATTGGCGGTGGCGAGGCGGTCGCGCAGCCAGGTCAGCCGATAATTGGCGACCGAGGGCACGAAAATCGTCACTTCGGCGACCATGACAAAGACGATGGTGAGGACGAGCAGCTTGACGGACAGCCCCCGGAAGGGCCGCCGCCGGCGTTCGCTCGTCATGGCATCTTGGCTTTCGGTCATGCCTGTCGCGGGTCTTTTCGGCGTATTGCCGCCAGATCGTTCAGCCGAAGCGGCGCAGAAACGCGATGATGCGGCGCGTCCAGGGGCTCGTCAAACTCGGGGTGTAGTAGGTAATGGCGGCACGGCGGGCAACCTCGGCACGGGTCGGGTAAGGAAAGACGAGGCCGGCGAGCGCGCCGACCTTCATCTTGCGGGCAACAGCCATGGCATAGAGCGGGATGAGCTCGCCGGCATCGCGGCCGACGACACCGGCGCCGACGATGCGGCCGCGCTTCGTCGCGATGATCTTGGCAAAGCCATGCCGGTCGCCTTCGGCGGTCGCCCGGTCGTTCTCGGCAAAGGGCCAGCGCAGCACCCGGATCTCGCCATGCCGCTCGCGCGCCGCCGCTTCGCCGAGGCCGACGAAGGCAAGTTCGGGATCGGTGTAGGTGGTCCAGGGGATGATGTCACGGCGCTCGCTGACCGGCAGGCGGAAGAGGATCGCGCGCAGCACGAGGCCGGCGTGATAGTTGGCGACGTGGGTGAACTGATAGCTGCCGGCGACGTCGCCAATGGCGTAGACGCGGCGATTGGTGGTGCGAAGACCAGTGTCGACGGCGATGCCGCGCTCGCCGAGCGCGACGCCGGCAAGCTCCAGGCCGAGATCCTCGACATTGGGCCGGCGGCCGGCGGCGACCAGCAGATGGCTGCCGACAAGGGTCTCGACGCCGTCGCCCGCGGCAAGCTCGAGGGCAACGCCGGCGCCGTCGCGGCGGGCCGAGAGGATGCGGACGCCCTCGCGCAGCTCCACCCCGTCACGGCGAAGGGCATCGACGACGATCGCGGCAAGCTCAGGATCATCACGCGAGAGCGCGGCGGCGGCCTCGAGCACCACGACCTCGGCGCCAAGGCGGCGGAAGGCCTGCGCCAGTTCCATGCCGATCGGGCCGCCGCCGAGCACGAGCAGGCGGCGCGGCAGTTCGGTGAGCCCGAAGATGGTCTCGTTGGTCAGGAACGGCACTTCGGCTAGGCCGGGGATCGGGGGAATGCCGGCCCTCGACCCGGTGGCGATGACGAAGCGGCGGGCACGGATGGTTTCGCCGCCGGCGGCGACGGTGTCGGGGCCGGTGAACCGGGCGGCGGCGCGGATGACCCGGACGCCGAGGCCGGCAAAGCGTTCCTCGGAATCGTTCGGCGCGATCTCGCCGATGACGCCGTGGACGTGGGCCATGACCCTCGCGAAATCGACTTGCGGCTCACCGGCGTCGATACCGAAGCGGCCGGCGGCACGGATGGCGGCAGCGGCGCGCGCGGCGGATATCAACGCCTTGGACGGCACGCAGCCGGGGTTGAGGCAATCGCCGCCCATGCGGTCCTTCTCGACGAGGACAACGGAGACGCCGAAGGCAGCGGCAGCTGCGGCGACCGACAGGCCGCCTGAGCCGGCGCCGATGACGCAGATATCGGGGCGAAGCTCGGCTGCCATCAGTTCACCCCCTCACCTGCCCTCGAGCGTGTGCGACGCCACTTCTTCAGGACAACCGGGACAAGGGCAACGAGACCGAGGGCGAGGAAGGCAAGGATGAGCTCGGGCGTGACGAGGGCGGAGGGGTCGAGCGTCACGGTAGGCCGGATCGGCGGCGCACTCGGGATTGGCGGCGCGCTGGGCGGCAACGACGCTATCAAGGCCGGCGCCGAGGAAGGAATAGGCCGCCGTGCCCGGGATGATGCCGATGAAGGTGGCAAGGAAGAAGGTGCGCAGCGGCACTTCGAGCAGCGCCGGGGCGAGATTGACCAGCCAGAACGGAAAGGCCGGCACGAGGCGCAGGAACAGGAGATAGCCGAAGGCATCCTCGCGAAAGCCGGCGCCAAGGCGCGACAGGAAGGGTCCGGCGCGGGCAGCAAGGACAGCGCCGAGGGATGAGCGCGCTGCAAGGAAGAGAAGCGTTGCGCCGATGGTCGCGGCAAAGACCGTGAGGAGCGCGCCGACGACCCAGCCGAAGAGCACGGCGCCGGCGATGGTCAGGATGCTGGCGCCGGGCAATGACAGGGCAACGGTCGCGACATAGACGGCGAAATAGACGGCAAGGGCGAGAAAGCGGTTGTCGGCGACGAAGGTCGCCAGCGCCTCGCGATATTCGATGAGCGAGGCGAGCGACAGGTAGCGGTGCCAGCCCATGGCGAAGGCCAGGACCATCGCGGCGAGAATGACGACGAGCGGCAGGGCGCGCAACAGGGCACTGCCGGTGCGCCGCTCCTTGCCATATGCGCTTTCGCTCGCCATTGCCGATACTTTCCGAATTTCCGGTTTGCCTTGATCGATTTTGCCAGAATAGTCCGGCGCTCCGGCCTCGGCACCCGATTTCGGCCGCTCTCACCGTCATTTGAAGGCTGACGGCGAGGCCATCACCGCTTCGTGATGGGCGGGAGAAGAGCCGGCGCACGTTGACTTTGCGCCACCCACTCCGTATAAGCCCGCTCGAATGGACGATCGTGTCCCGCAGTGCCCGTTCAGGGCACGATGTCGGTTAGCCAACCACGGACACGCGGCCGCATCCGAAAAAAGAGATTTCGAGGAGCCGCTTCCGGCGGAACAGAACTATGAAACGGACCTATCAGCCCAGCAAGCTCGTCCGCAAGCGCCGCCACGGCTTCCGCGCCCGCATGGCGACGGAAGGCGGCCGCAAGGTCATCGCGGCCCGTCGGGCTCGCGGGCGCAAGCGCCTCTCGGCCTGACCGGACGGCGCCGGCGGACAGGGGTTCGCAGGCGCGGCCGGCGGCGCGGAGCTTCTTTGCGATGCGATTGAAAAAGCGCGCCGAATTTCTCGCTGCCGCCAAGGGACGGCGGTGTTCGCGCGCGACGCTGACCATGCAGTGCCGGCGGCGCGACGGCGACGAGAGCGGGCCGCGCTTCGGCTATACCGTGACCAAGAAGACCGGATGCTCGGTGGAGCGCAACCGCATGCGGCGGCGCTTTCGCGAGGCCGTCCGCAAGGTTGCGCCGGAACATGCCGCGGCCGGACATGACTACGTGCTGATCGCGCGGCGCCCGGCGCTCGAGGCTCCGTTCGCCTCGATCGTCGCGGACATTGTCGCATGCCTTCAGCGTTTCGGCGGGTCGCACGGCCCGGCCAAAGCAACGTGACGGCGATCGCGGGGGCCAAGGCCTCCGGGGTCGCCTTTTTTTGTTTGCCGTTCGCAGTCCTTCCGCATCCGGGCATCTTTCGGCGCCCCGCGGAAGACCGTGGACTGACTTGATAGAGAACAGACGGCAGGGACGGCCGGCCTGTTCGCAGCCGAGTGATCCGGGATGGACGAGAACCGCAACTATCTGCTCGCAATCGCCCTGTCGCTGGTGATCCTCGTCGGATGGCAATTCTTCATTGCCGGACCGAAGATCGAGGCGCAGCGCCAGCGCGCCGCCATCGAGGCGCAACAGAACGAGCAGGCGGCGCCCGCGCCGCAGGGCCAGACCGGCGAAGCCGCCCCCTCGGCGGTGCCGCAGGCGCAGGGCGAAAGCGGCGCTCCGGCGGTTCCGGCCGGCCCGGCGGCGAACGCGCCGACGACCGGCGACCGCACCGCCGCCCTGGCCGCCGACGCCCGCATCGTCATTGACACCCCGGCGCTGTCGGGCTCGCTCAACCTCAAGGGCGGGCGGATCGACGACATCCGGCTGAAGAACTACCACGAGACCGTCGACCCGAAGAGCCCGACGATCGAGCTGCTGTCGCCGGCCGGCAGCGCCAATCCCTATTACGCCGATTTCGGCTGGGTCGCCGACACCGGCACGACCGTCGCCCTGCCCGGCCCGGAGACGCTGTGGACGGTGGAATCGGGCGACAAGCTCGAGCCCGGCAAGCCGCTGGTCATCGCCCACGACAACGGCCAGGGCGTCGTCTTCCGGCGCACCATCACGCTCGACGAGCGTTACATGTTCACCGTCGTCCAGTCGGTGGAGAACGGCAGCGGCCAGCCGATGACGCTCTATCCCTACGGCCTGCTGTCGCGGCAGGGCACGCCGCACACCACCGGCTACTACATCCTGCACGAGGGCCTCATCGGCGTTCTCGGCGAGGAGGGCCTCACCGAGGTCAAGTACAAGGACATCAAGGAGAAGCTGGAGCAGACGCATCGCGACGTCGGTCGCGGCTGGATCGGCATCACCGACAAGTACTGGGCGGCGGTGCTGTTCCCGGACGATACGGCGCAGTTCGACGCGCGCTTCACCTATCGCCAGCGCAATGGCGTGGAGACCTACCAGACCGACTATCTCGGCAAGGCGCGCACCATCGCGGCCGGCGAGAAAGGCGAGACGACGGCGCGGCTCTTTGCCGGCGCCAAGGAGGTCGCGGCGGTCGACGGCTATGAAACCCAGTACAAGTTCGAGAACTTCGACCTCCTGATCGACTGGGGCTGGTTCTACTTCTTCACCAAGCCGCTGTTCTACATCATCGACTGGCTGTTCAAGATGTTCGGCAACTTCGGCGTGGCGATCCTGCTCGTCACCGTCCTGGTGAAGGCGATCTTCTTCCCGCTGGCGAACAAGTCCTACGTCTCGATGAGCCGGATGAAGAAGGTGCAGCCGTTGATGAAGGAGCTGCAGGACCGCTTCAAGGACGACAAGATGCGCCAGCAGCAGGCGCTGATGGAGCTCTACAAGAAAGAGAAGATCAATCCGCTGTCCGGCTGCCTGCCGATCGTCGTCCAGATCCCGGTGTTCTTCGCGCTCTACAAGGTGCTGTTCATCACCATCGAGATGCGCCACGCGCCGTTCTTCGGCTGGATTCACGATCTTGCCGCGCCGGATCCGACCACGCTCTTCAACCTGTTCGGCCTCATTCCCTGGACGCCGCCGCAGATGCTGATGATCGGTATCTGGCCGCTGATCATGGGCGTGACGATGTTCCTGCAGATGAAGCTCAACCCGGCACCGACCGATCCGGTGCAGGCTTCGATCTTCACCTGGATGCCGGTGATCTTCACCTTCATCCTCGGCTCGTTCCCGGCCGGCCTCGTCATCTACTGGAGCTGGAACAACTTCCTGTCGATCGTCCAGCAGATGACGATCATGAAGCGGCAGGGGGTCAAGATCGAGCTCTGGGACAATCTCGCCGCGATGCTGAAACGCGGCGCCAAGGACACGACCGGCTGAGCGGACGCTTCCCATGACCGACACGGCGCGGGACGCCGCCCTTGCAGAAGCAGCGCTCAGGACATTTCAGGTGCCCTGGGCGTTCCGCACCGAGGTCCGGCATCTTGAAGACCTGCCGGCGATCGAGGGCGTCGAGATCGCCTTTGCCGGGCGCTCGAATGTCGGCAAGTCGAGCCTCATCAACGCCCTCACCTTCCAGAAGTCGCTGGCGCGGACCTCGAACACGCCGGGGCGCACGCAGGGTCTCGTGCTGTTCACCGGCGCGCCGGGCCTGACCATGATCGACATGCCCGGCTATGGCTATGCCGAGGCGCCCAAGCACACGGTCGACACCTGGACGAAGCTCATCCTCGACTATCTGCGCGGCCGGCCGACGCTGCGCCGGGTGTTCCTGCTCATCGATTCGCGGCACGGCCTGAAGAAGACCGACGTGCAGGTGATGGACCTGCTCGACAAGTCCGCCGTCGGCTACCAGATCGTGCTGACCAAGGCCGACAAGCCGAAGGGTGTCGATCTCGACAAGACCGAGGCGGCCGTCGCCAAGGCGATCGCCAAGCGGCCGGCGGCGCATCCGGTCATCATCCGGACGTCCTCGATTGCCGGCAGCGGCCTTGAGACGCTGCGCACAGAAATCTACACGCTGACGCTCGGCCCCGGCGAGTGGCCGACGGCGAGCGACGAATTGCGGTAGCCATGGCGCGACGCCGGCCCTTCACAGGCCGGCCGCAAGCGGCTATTCAAACGAGCGGAACGTGGCGGCGCGGCGCAGCCGATGACGGGCGTTCCGGATGATCGGGGCCTATTCCAGCGAGGGCGAAGCGATGGCGGCAAACGATCCGAAACTCGTGACGGTGTTCGGCGGCTCCGGCTTTGTCGGGCGGCACGTCGTCAGGGCGCTGGTCAAGCGCGGCCACAGGGTGCGCGTTGCGGTGCGCCGGCCGGATCTGGCGAACTTCCTGCAGCCGATCGGCGCGGTCGGCCAGATCCACGCCGTGCAGGCCAATCTTCGCTATCCCGATTCGGTGGCGCGGGCCGTTGATGGCGCCGACGCCGTCGTCAACGCGGTCGGCATTCTCTACGAGACCGGCAAGCAGCGCTTCGGCGCGGTGCAGGCGACCGGCCCGAAGGCAATCGCCGAGGCGGCGCGCGATGCCGGTATCGGCAATTTCGTGCAGATCTCGGCGATCGGCGCCGATGCCGGCTCGAAGTCTGATTATGCCAAGACCAAGGCGGCCGGCGAGACCGCCGTCTTCAACGCGGTGCCCGGCGCTGTCGTGCTGCGGCCCTCGATCGTGTTCGGACCGGAAGACGATTTCTTCAACCGCTTCGCGGCGATGGCCCGGCTGTCGCCGGTGCTGCCGCTGATCGGCGGCGGCAAGACCCGGTTCCAGCCGGTGTTCGTCGGCGACGTCGCGGCGGCCGTTGCCAAGGCGGTCTCGGGCGAGGCCAAGGCCGGCACGGTCTATGAGCTCGGCGGGCCGCAGGTCTTCACCTTCGCCGAACTGATGGAGCTGATGCTGAAGGTCATCGCCCGCAAGCGCCTGCTGGTGCCGGTGCCGGGCATTCCGGCAAAGCTCATGGCGCGGGTGCTGGAGCTGCTGCCGAAGCCGCTGCTGACCTGCGACCAGTTGATCATGCTCGAGAAGGACAATGTCGTCAGCGACGCGGCGATCGCGGAAGGGCGCACGCTCGCCGGTCTCGGACTGACAACGGAAACGCTGGCGGCCGAGCCGAGCTATCTCTACCGCTTCCGGGCGCACGGCCAGTTCGAGGCGCAGCGCAGCTTCTGAGTGGCGCGCCGGCGACCCCTCACCAACGACAAAGGGCGGCCTCGTGCCGCCCTTTGCATGTCGGGTCAGGTGGCCACCGTCATATCACCGGGCGAGGCCGGCGAGGAAGGCGGCGAGATCGTCGGTGACGAACTCGCACATGCGGGTCGACGGCGCCTTCCAGTTCCCATTCCTCGCGAAACACCTGGCGGGTGCCTCGGCACAATGAGCACCGTGCGCATGCCGATCTCGTGCGGTACGGCGAGATTGCGCGGCAGGTCCTCGAACATCGCCGCGCGCTTCGGGTCGATGCCGGTGCGGGCGATGAAGCGGTCGTAGGTCTCGCGGTACGGCTTGGGCATGTGGTCGGCGGCAACGATGTCGAAGATGTCGTCGAAATGCCCGGCGATGCCGAGGCGGCCGGCGACCTTCTCGGCGTGGGACACCGAGCCGTTGGTGAAGATGTATTTGCGCCCGGCAAGGCCGGCGATCGCCTCGCCGAGGGCGGGATCGGGCGGCACCGGCGAATGGTCGATGTCGTGAACGAACTCGAGGAACGCGTCCGGCGATATGCCGTGCTCGATCATCAGGCCGCGCATGGTGGTGCCGTAGCGCTGGTAGTAATCCTTCTGCACCCGGTAGGCATCATCCGGTCCGAGGTCGAGCAGGCGCTCGACATAGGTGCGGATCTTCACGTCGATCTGGGCAAACAGATTGACGTGCTCCGGATAGAGGGTGTTGTCGAGATCGAACACCCAGCTATCGATGCCGGCGAAGGCCTCTTGCGGCGCAAGGCCCGAGGAACTGGTCACGGCGGCGGCCTCAGTGCTTGATGAGGGTGCCGACGCCATGATCGGTGTAGAGCTCGAGCAGCACGGCGTGGGGCACGCGGCCGTCGAGAATGACGACGCCCTCGACGCCCTGGCGCAGCGACTGGATGCAGGTCTCGACCTTCGGGATCATGCCGCCGGAGATGGTGCCGTCGGCGATGAGGGCCTTGGCCTCGGAGACGGTGAGTTCGCGGATGAGCTTGCCGTCGCGATCGAGGACACCGGCGACATCCGTCAGGAACAGCAGGCGACGGGCGCCGAGCGCGCCGGCAATCGCGCCGGCGAACGTGTCGGCATTGACGTTGTAGGTCTCGCCGTCGTCACCGAAGGCAACAGGGGCAATGACCGGCACGAGATCGGAATGGGCGATGACGTCGAGAACCTTGCGGTTGACGGTGTCGGGCTCGCCGACGAAGCCGAGGTCGATGACCTTCTCGATGTTCGAATCGGGGTCCTTCATGGTGCGGGTCGCCTTCCTGGCGCGCACCATGTTGCCGTCCTTGCCGCAAAGGCCGATGGCGCGGCCGCCGGCATGATTGATCGAGGCGACGATCTGCTTGTTGATGAGGCCGGCGAGAACCATCTCGACGATTTCGACGGTGGCCTTGTCGGTGACGCGCAGGCCGCCGCGGAACTCGCTCTTGATGCCGAGACGCTCCAGCATCGAGCCGATCTGCGGGCCGCCGCCATGAACGACGACCGGATTGACGCCGCTCTGCTTCAGGAGCGCGATGTCGCGGGCAAAGGCGTTGGCCGTCGCATCGTCGACCATGGCGTGGCCGCCGTATTTCACCACCACGGTCTGACTGTCGTAGCGCTGCATGTAGGGCAGCGCGCCGGACAGCACGCGGGCTTCGCGGACATAGATATCGCGGCGGGATTCGGCGTCGTCGGTCATTGGTCCGTCCGTCATCGGGGTCAATCCGTATGGCCGGGCACGACGTGGTGCGAAGCGCCGGTCCCGTCGGGTCTTAGCGCTTTTCCCCTCGCCTCTCAATGCCCCGGCCGAGAGGCCGCCCTTTGCCGGCCGCCTCAGCGGTCAGCGAATTCCTCGACGAGATCGCGCAGCTCGAGGGCACGCTCGGCGGTCGTCTCCATCGAGCAATAGGCAGAGGCCGGGATGCCGGCGGTGCCGCCCTCGAACCTGGCATGGGCGAAGCCGCATTTGGCATCGCGCCATTTGATCCAGAGGCGCTGGACGTCGCGATATTCCGTGGCAACCCCGGCCGGCATGGCGTCGCGGGCCATTGCGTACCAGTCATTCAGGAGCCCGTCCCAGATCGCCTCCTCACGGCGGGCGCAGCCGGCCATGCCGTGGGTATGCTGGTTCTCGGGATCCTCAAGGCAAGGGTCGGCGACGATGCCGATGCAGTCATGGGCGATATCGCGGCGCGTGGCTCCGGCCGAAGCCTCGAGGCAATCATGGATCGTCTGGATGTGATCCGCGGTCGGGGCATAGGGACTGTCGTCGGACGCGGCAAGTGCGCCGCACCGGCCGACAGCGATGGCAGCAACAGCGCGGGGATGCGTCGCATGGAGGCTGCTTCCGGGCGAGCGGCACGGTCGCGGCACGATGCCGATGTGTCTGCCGCTCAACGATTAGCCGGTTTGCAGATGCACCTCAATCGGCAGGCACGCGGAGTCTGGAGGGCCTGGACCCCTCACCTCTCGCCCTTGGGGCCAGCCCTCACCCTAACCCTCTCCCCAACGGGGAGAGGGACGCAAGGTGCTCGCTCGTGAAGCCCTCGCGAGCTGCGGGCGCGGCGCGACCGACCGGCGCCCGCGAGCTCATCCCGTCGCTCAGCCGACCGTGACGAGGCTCGGCGTATAGTCGGCGGGCGGCACGAAACCGAGCAGCGTCAGGCAGGTCGCGGCGAGATTGGCGATGCCGGCGTTCTCGATGCCGGCAAAGGCGGACATGGGCACTGCCGGACGGGTCGTAGACGATCGCCGGCACCGGGTTCAGCGAATGGGCGGTCTTTGGCAGGAATTTACCGTTCGCATCGACCTTCAGCGTGCCGGTCTTCTTGTCGACTTCGTACATGTCGTCGGAATTGCCGTGGTCGGCGGAAATGACGACGATGCCGTTCGCCTTCCTGACTGCCTCGACGATCCTGCCGACGCCCTCGTCGACCGCCTCGACGGCAAGCTTGACGGCCTCGGTGACGCCGGTGTGGCCGACCATGTCGCCGTTTGGATAGTTGAGGCGGATGAAGCGGTATTCGCCGCCGGCGATGGCCGCGACCACGGCGTCGGTGATCTCGTCGGCCTTCATGCGCGGCGCGTCCTCGAAGGGACAGACGTCGGAGGGGATTTCCTGCCACGTCTCGGTGGCGAACTTGCCGGAATTGTTGCCGTTGAAGAAGTAGGTGACGTGGCCGAACTTCTGGGTCTCGGAAATCGCGAACTGGCTGACGCCGGCCCTGGAGAGATATTCGCTCATGGTGCGGTCGATCGCCGGCGGCGACACCAGATACTTCTCGGGCGCCTGCAGGTCGCCGTCATACTGCATCATGCCGGCGTAGCAGACCTTCGGCTTCGGGCCACGGGCGAACTCGGTCAGCGCCCCGGCCTCGAAAGCCTTGGTGATCTCCAGGGCGCGGTCGCCACGGAAATTGAAGAAGACGACGCTGTCGCCATCGACGATCGGGCCGACCGGGGCGCCGTCGCGCTCGATGACGAAAGCCGGCAGGTTCTGGTCGAGGATGCCCGGCTTTTCGGCGCGGAAGGTCTCGATTGCCTCGCGCATCGACTTGAAGCGCCGGCCCTCGCCACGAACATGGGTCTGCCAGCCGCGTTCGACCATCGACCAGTCGGCGTTGTAGCGGTCCATGGTGATGAACATGCGCCCGCCGCCCGAGGCAACGCAGTAGTCGACCGAGCCATCGGCGTTGATATCGGCGAGGAATTTGTCGAAGCGGTCGACATATTCGAGAGCCGAGGTCGGCGGCACGTCGCGACCGTCGATCAGCGGATGGATGCGGACCCGGGCGACACCCTCGGCCTTGGCGCGGAGCAGCATCGCCTCGAGGTGATTGATGTTGGAGTGGACGTTGCCGTCGGAGAACAGGCCGATGAAATGCAGGGTCGATTTGTTGTCCCTGGCGTTGGCGACTTGGCTCCTGCCAGACCTTGCCTTTGAACATCAGGCGGACGAGATGGCGTTGTCGACGAGCTTGGCACCCTGCGAAGACGGCCGCAGCCGATGGCGTTGTGGCCGACCTCAGGAATTGCCCATGTCGGAATCGTCCGGCAGGCCGACCGCCTTGCCGTGCGCCTTGATCTCGGCATAGACGGCGTTGGCGCGCAGCCAGTCGAGATTGGGGGTATCGGCGATCTTCACAAATCGCTTTCGGCGTATTTGCCGATGCCGACGCCGTCCATGATGACGAGGACCACCGGGCCCGCTGGGCCGGCGTAAGACGGGTTCTTCCTGAAACCATCCATAGCGGTTCATCTCTGCCGATCACGTGAATTCCGGGAACAAAAGGCCGGCGGCCTGACGCGCGGGCCGGCGCGATATGGCGGCCGGTCGAACACCTCGCCGGGCCGGGCACGTCCGCCATCGAATAAACGCCGGGCTTGCGGCCCCGGCCCCAGAGCGCGGCCTTGACGGCGCCACGCGAGAAGATGGTGCGATCCCCGGCGCGGTGGGTGAAGCCGATGCGCTCGCCCTCGCCGGCCAGGATGACGGTGTGGTCGCCGATGACCGAGCCGCCGCGCAGGGTGGCAAAGCCGATGTCGCCGACCGGGCGCGGGCCGGTGTGGCCGTCGCGGGTGCGCACCGAACGCTCGCCGAGGGCGATGCCCCGGCCGCTGGCGGCGGCCTTCCCGAGCAGGAGCGCAGTGCCCGAGGGGGCGTCGACCTTGTGGCGGTGATGCATCTCGACGATCTCGATGTCGAACTCCTCGGAGAGCGCCTTGGCGGCGCGCTGGACGAGGGCGGCAAGGAGATTGACGCCAAGGCTCATATTGCCGGAGCGAACGATGACGGCATGGCGGCCGGCGGCGCGGATACGCTCGTCATCGGCGGCGGAAAGGCCGGTGGTGCCGATGACGTGGACGATACGGGCCTGGGCGGCGATCGCCGAGAAGGCGACGGTCGCGGCCGGCGAGGTGAAGTCGAGAACGCCATCCGCCCTGGCAAAGACCGGCAGCGGATCGTCGCTGACCGCGACACCGAGGGCATCGAGGCCGGCAAGACGCCCGGCATCCTCGCCAAGGGCCGGCGAGCCCTCGCGCTCGATGGCGCCGACAAGGGTCGCGCCCTCGGTCGAGGCCACCATGCGGACCAGCGCCTGACCCATCCGCCCGGCCGCGCCGACAACCACGAGCCGCATCTCGGACATGATCATTCTCCCGATGTTCTTCTTCGCATTGCGGTATAGCAGTGCTGCCGCGCCGGCGGAAGCCAGACCTTGCGGAAGCGCCGGCGAGCCGCAGGTTCTGCCGTTGTTGGCGACGCCCTCAGGCGTCGGCGATTTCGGCAACGATCGCCCTTGCGGCGGCGGCCGGATCGCCCGCGCCGACGACCGGACGGCCGACGACGAGATGATCGGCGCCGGCGCGGATCGCCTCGGCCGGGGTCATGACACGCTTCTGGTCACCGATGGCGGCACCGGCCGGACGAACGCCGGGCGTCACCAGCGCCATCGCCGGGCCGGCGACGCGGCGCACGGTCGTCACCTCCATCGGCGAGCAGACGAGGCCGTCAATTCCGGCCTCGCGGGCCTGGGCGGCGCGGCGCTCGACCAGCGCCGGCACGGTGCCGGTGTAGCCGGCCTCGGCGAGATCGGCCTCATCGTAGGAGGTCAGCACGGTGACGCCGAGGATCTTCAGCGGAGCATCGCCGCGCCCCCTGGCGGCGGCGCGCATCGTCTGCGGATAGGCGTGCACGGTGACGAAGGTCATGCCGAGATTGGCGATGTTCTCGACGGCGTGCTCGACGGTGTTGCCGATGTCGTGCAGCTTGACGTCGAGGAAGACCTTCTTGCCGGCGGCGGCGAGGTCGCGCGCCAGCTCGAGGCCGCCGCAGAAGACGAGCTGATAGCCGAGCTTGTAGAAGGTCGCGGCATCGCCGAGGGTTTCGACCATGCGGCTGGCCTCGCCGACGGTCGGCAGGTCGAGGGCGACGATCATGCGGTCGCGCGGGTCGATGATCCCGGTCATTGAATGTCCTTTCGGCTTGCGGCGGTCAGGCGTTCGCTCCGGCGGTGCTTATGACCGTTTTGCGAGACCCTCGCCAGAGATGAATTCGACAAGGCAGCGCGCCACCTGGCGCGACAGGCCCTGATGGCGCGGGTCGACCAGTTCGCCGGCCTCGTCGAAGGCTTTCGTGGCGTGCTGGATCAGCACCTGCTCGGAAATCACATAGGCGCCAAGGCCGAGCTCGAGCACCTGGCGCAGCATCATCAGGCCGCGCTGGCCGCCGGCCATGCCGGGCGAGGCCGAACCGATGGCGAAGGGGCGGCGCGAGAAGACCGAGCCGCGCGGCGCATAGGGCGGGCCGATGCGCGACACCCAGTCGAGGGTGTTCTTCATCAGCGGCGAGACGCCGGCATTGTATTCGGGACTGGCGAGAAAGACGCCATCATGGGCGCGCACCAGCCGGGCGAGCTTCTCGGCCGCTTCCGGCACGCCCTTTTCGTCCTCGAAGTCGCCGTCATAGATCGGCAGCGGATAGTCGAGGGCCGAGACCAGCGTCACCTCGGCACCGAGCAGGGCCAGCTCCTTGGCCATCACCGCGGCGAGGCGGCGATTGAACGAGGCGGCGCGGACCGAGCCGGCAAGCACGAGTATGCGGGGGATCATCGGCGTCTCCTCGGGTGTCTCCCCCGAGGTTATAGCAGAGATGGCGCGCCGCGGCGTCAGGCGGCGAGCTTGCGGTAGCACCAGACGCGGGCCGGCGGGATGTTGCGCCAGATGCGGCGCGTGCCGGACAGGGCGAAGTGGCCGGCCTCGCGCGGGATCGGCGGCACGAGGTGATAGGAGAACTGGATAAACGGCGCGCCCGGCGGCAGGAAGTGGAAGACCTGCTGGAGCAGGTGCAGGCGGCGGGCGAGCGGCTGGTTGAACAGCGGCAGGCCGGAGACGACGGCCGCGACCGGGCCGAGGGTCGGATGGCCGAGCGTTGCCTTCAGGTTATAGGCATCGCCCTCGACGACGGCGATGCCGGGAAAGCGTTCCGACAGGAGCTCGCAGAAGGTCGGGTCGAACTCGACGGCGACGATGCGCGAGGCATCGATGCCGCGGCCGATCAGTTCCTTGGTGACCGAGCCGGTGCCGGGGCCAAGCTCGATGACGACGCCGGGACGCTCGACCTCGACGAAGCTTGCCATCATGCGGCCGAGAAAGGGGCTGGAAGGCGAGACGGCGCCGAGCAGCAGCGGATTGTCGACCCAGGTCTTCAGGAAGCGCAGCTCGTCGTCGAAGCGATCGGCGAATTTCTGCAAGCTCTGGCCGTCGACACCCTTCAGCCCGAGCGGGCGCTCGGCAATGTGCCGGCGAACCTGCTGCACCTCGTCCTCGAAGCGCAGGGCCAGATCGTCGAGCTTTGCCTGCATTTCGTCAACACTGCGGGTCAGCTTGCCGGCAAGGCGCGCCTCATGCGCCTCGGCGGCGGCCGGCAGGCGGGCGATCTTGCGGCGCATCTGCTGCATCTCGTCGTCGAAGCGATCGGTGATCTCGTCGATCTTCGTCGACAGGTTGTCGATGCGCGCGGCGAGCTTGCGCTGCATGTCGGCGCCGACCATGCGGCCGCGCTTCTGCGGCCCGTCGATCAGACGGCGAATGGCGCGCAGCTCGTTGCCGAAGCGTTTCGTCAGGTGCTTTCGCAGCAGATCGTTGTCGGTCGTCATGGCCGTTCGTGACGTTTCGGTGACAATGACCGTCGTTTCTATCGGTTCGCCGCGGCAAAGTCAGGGCGAGGCGCAATCCTTGCGACAATCGGCGGCGGCATCATGGCAACGGGTGGCAAGCGTGTTCGCCTCCCGGCCCCCCGCCATCAATCGCCGAAGCTGTCGAAGAAATCCTTCACGCGGGAGAAGAAGCCGGTCGATTCCGGATTGGTCTGCTCGGAGGAGGCCTTGTCGAACTCCTCAAGCAGCTCGCGCTGGCGCCGCGACAGGTTGCGCGGCGTCTCGACGACGACCTGGATGTACATGTCGCCGGAATGGCTGGAGCGCAGCACCGGCATGCCCTTGCCCTTCAAGCGGAACTGCTTGCCGGTCTGGGTGCCCTCGGGAACCTTGACGCGCTGCTTTTCGCCGTCGAGCGTCGGCACCTCGAACTGGCCGCCGAGCGCGGCCTGGGTCATCGACAGCGGCACGCGACAGAAGATGTCGGCGCCATCACGCTGGAAGAACTCGTGCGGCTTCAGCGAGAGGAAGATGTAGAGATCGCCGGCCGGCCCGCCGCGCACACCGGCCTCGCCCTCGCCGGACAGGCGGATGCGGGTGCCATCCTCGACGCCGGCCGGAATGTTGACCGACAGGGTGCGCTCCTGGGTGATGCGGCCGGAGCCGCCGCACTTCTCGCAAGGGTCCTCGATGGTCTCGCCACGTCCCTGACAGGTCGGGCAGGTCCGCTCGATGGTGAAGAAGCCCTGGCTTGCCCGGATCTTGCCGGCGCCGCCGCAGGTCCGGCAGGTGGCCGGCTTGGTGCCGGCCTTGGCGCCGGAGCCCGAGCAGGTCTCGCAGGTGACCGAGGTCGGCACGCGGATCTGCGCGGTCTTGCCGTGGAAGGCGTCCTCGAGGGAAATTTCCATGTTGTAGCGCAGGTCGGCGCCGCGCTGGCGGCCGCCCCGGCCGCCGCCCCGGCGGGCGCCCATGAACTCGCCGAACAGATCGTCGAAAATGTCCGACATCGACGAGGAGAAATCATTGCCGAAGCCGCCGCCCGGTCCGAAACCGGCGGACTGGTCGAAGGCGGCGTGGCCGAAACGGTCGTAGGCGGCGCGCTTGTCGGCGTCCTTCAGGACCTCGTAGGCCTCGTTGATTTCCTTGAACTTGGCCTCGGCGCTCTCGTCGCCCGGATTGCGGTCCGGGTGGTACTGCATGGCGAGCTTGCGAAACGCCGACTTGATTTCCTTGTCGTCCGCCGTCTTGGAGACGCCCAGGAGTTCGTAGTAGTCACGCTTAGCCATTATTTTCCCCGGATTTACCTTCCGCATTCGGCATCATTCGCTTCATGAACTCGTCGAACAATGGAACGGTGAATGCTGTATCGCCATGCGCAGGAGAGTAAATCATGCCTTTTTTTATCAATGAATTCCTGACAGGCCCCAATGAAGTGACCTTCAGGCCAAGCTTTTCTGCGACATCGCCAGAACGTTGCTTCCCTGGACCCAATTCCGCAAGCGCACGCATATACCGTTTTTCCGAGGGCGTACAACGATCAAACCGGACCTTGAAAAAGCTCTGATCGAGCTCCCGAAGCGCATCCCTGGTGGCCTGATCGACGTCTTCTTCGGAAATTGACGGCCCCGTTGCGCAATTCCATGAGTCGTATCCCCATTGCTGGAGAAAATACGGGTACCTCTTGGTGGTCTGCAGGATCTTGTTGATGGCGCCGGCCTCGAAGGTACCTTCGGATTTGGCCGGAACTTCAAGGGCCAGCCGCGCATCGGCCTCGTCAAGGCCTGACCTCGGGGTATCGAAACAGTCTTTCGGCGTATGATTTCGAGTTTCCCGCCAAGGCGAGCGTTTGCGGCAATCCTGCCGCGATCATGACCATCGGAAGCTGGCGCTGACTGGTGCGGTGGAGGCCCATGATGAGGGCGCTGAATTCCGCCGAAACAAGGTACTGTATCTCGTCGACAAGCAACAAAATCGGCTTTTCAGCCGCCTTCGCGGCTTCGGCGATGACCTCGAGCGGGCGCGGCAATCCGGACTCAAGGTCGCCGCTGTCGGCGGTGCCGATTTCGGGGTCCACCCTGAGGCTGTAGGAAACACCTTCGATGGTGACGCTGATGGTGCTCAGGAAACTGCGCAACACCCTGAGGCCGCGTGCGGCCAGGTGTTTGGCATGCTCAATCCTGTTCAATGAAAACAGCGTCTCGCGCAAAGGCAGGATCAGCATTTCGGCGAGCGTCTTGCCTTCATGTGCCTCGATGAAGACGACATAGTAGCCCTCGGATTCCGCGATGCTGCGGACTTCCGAAAGGAGCACCGTCTTACCCACACCACGAAGGCCGGTCAGATCATTCCCTGCGAGGGCCGGCCTGCCTTGATACGCCCCAGCAGGGTGCGCCATCTTCGATCAACCCGTCGCGACCCGCCAGCTCCGGCGGCGGGTTGCCCGCACCTGGTGCGAAAGGGTTGCGCACTCGGTCCATATAAATGAATTATCCCTTTATATCGTATTCTTTATATAAACCGATAATTTCATCCTAATCAAGAAACCGGGGCAGGCGGCGTCCGATCCGCCACCTGCCCCGGCGTGCAAGTGTTACTTCTTGCGTTCGTCGTCGACTTCCTCGAAGTCGGCGTCGACGACATCATCGTCGGCAGCGCCGCCCTCGGCGGTCTCCTCACCCTCGGCGCCGGCGCCGGCCTGGTACATGGCCTCGCCGAGCTTCATCGAGGCCTGGGCAAGGGCGTTGGTCTTTTCCTTCACCGCCTCGACGTCCTCGTCCTCGAGCGCCTTCTTCAGGTCGGCGACCGCGGCCTCGATCATCGACTTGTCGGCGCCGGAGACCTTCGAGCCGTAGTCGGCAAGCGCCTTCTCGGTCGAGTGGATGAGCGCCTCGGCGTGGTTCTTGGCCTCGACCAGTTCGCGCCGCGCCTTGTCCTCGGCGGCATGGGCCTCGGCGTCCTTGACCATCTGCTCGATGTCGGAATCGCTGAGACCGCCGGAGGCCTGGATGCGGATCTGCTGCTCCTTGCCGGTGCCCTTGTCCTTGGCCGAGACATTGACGATGCCGTTGGCGTCGATGTCGAAGGTCACCTCGACCTGCGGCACGCCGCGCGGTGCCGGCGGAATGCCGACGAGGTCGAACTGGCCGAGCAGCTTGTTGTCCGCCGCCATCTCGCGCTCGCCCTGGAAGACGCGGATGGTGACCGCGTTCTGGTTGTCCTCGGCGGTGGAGAAGACCTGGCCCTTCTTGGTCGGGATGGTCGTGTTGCGGTCGATGAGACGGGTGAACACGCCGCCCAGCGTCTCGATGCCGAGCGACAGCGGCGTCACGTCGAGCAGCAGCACGTCCTTGACGTCGCCCTGCAGCACGCCGGCCTGGATGGCCGCGCCCATCGCGACAACCTCGTCCGGGTTGACGCCACGATGCGGCTCCTTGCCGAAGAACTGCTTCACGGTCTCGATGACCTTCGGCATGCGGGTCATGCCGCCGACGAGAACGACCTCGTCGATCTGGCCGGCCGAGAGACCGGCATCCTTCAGGGCCGCCTTGCACGGGCCGACGGTCTTCTGCACGAGGTCATCGACCAGCGCCTCGAACTTGGCGCGGGTGATCTTCATCGTCAGATGCTTCGGGCCGCTCTGGTCGGCGGTGATGAAGGGCAGGTTGATCTCGGTCTGGGTGCTCGAGGACAGCTCGATCTTGGCCTTCTCGGCCGCTTCCTTCAGGCGCTGCAGGGCGAGCTTGTCCTTGGTCAGGTCAATGCCCTGCTCCTTCCTGAACTCCTCGGCCAGATAGCTGACGAGGCGCATGTCGAAGTCCTCGCCGCCGAGGAAGGTGTCGCCGTTGGTCGACTTCACCTCGAACACGCCGTCGCCGATCTCGAGCACCGAGATGTCGAAGGTGCCGCCGCCAAGGTCATAGACCGCGATCGTCTTGCCTTCCTGCTTGTCGAGGCCATAGGCAAGGGCCGCGGCAGTCGGCTCGTTGATGATGCGCAGCACCTCGAGGCCGGCGATCTTGCCGGCGTCCTTGGTGGCCTGACGCTGGGCGTCGTTGAAGTAGGCCGGGACGGTGATGACGGCCTGGGTCACGGTCTGGCCGAGATAGGCCTCGGCGGTCTCCTTCATCTTCTGCAGGATGAAGGCGGAAATCTGCGAGGGCGAGTACTTGGTACCGCGCGACTCGACCCAGGCATCGCCGTTGTCGGCCTTGATGATCTTGTAGGGAACGAGGCCCTTGTCCTTCTCGGTCATCGGATCGGCATAGGTGCGGCCGATCAGACGCTTGATGGCAAAGAAGGTGTTTTCCGGATTGGTCACGGCCTGGCGCTTGGCCGGCTGGCCGGTCAGGCGTTCGCCATCCTCGGTAAAGGCGACCATCGACGGCGTGGTCCGCGCGCCTTCGGCGTTTTCAATGACCTTCGGGGTCTTGCCGTCCATCACCGCAACGCATGAATTGGTCGTGCCGAGGTCGATGCCGATCACTTTCGTCATTCTCAAATCTCCTTGTCCAGCAGACCGTCCGGACCCGTCGGAGGCATCCGGCGCAACGTCCCCAAGGCTGTTGTCCTTCGGGACCGGTCCCCAATTTTCTCGAATGTGGCCGGCGCGACAGGCCGCCGGCACGGGTTTCGTGGCGTATATAAGAGCCGCGTTTTCGCCCTACAAGGCGCCTTTTCAACGAAGTTTCCGGGGCTTTCGCCGGGCGGCGGGTCAACCAAGACGAGATTGGTTGACGAAAGGTTGACGCCGATTGCCGGCCCGCCGCCGTTCTGGCACGCTCTCTCCCTGATCTGCGGCACCGGGGCAAAGAACCCCGGGCGGGCAAAGCCCCAAGGACGAGGACACGCGCCATGACCAATCCGTTCGTCGCCGAAGCCGGCCACGAGAGCATCTTCACGGTCTCGACCCCGAACCTGAAGTTCGGCGTCGGGGCACTCGGCGAGCTCGGGGCGGACGCGGCGGCGCTCGGCATGCGCCGTGTCGGCTTCTTCGTTGACCGGGCGGTGGCGGCGACCGAGCCGGCCGATGTTGCCCGGCGGGCGCTCCAGGCGGCCGGCATCGAGGTTGCCGAATATGCCGACAGCCTTTGCGAGCCGAACAGCGCCTCGTTCGAGGCGGCGGCGGCGTTTGCCATCGAGGCGGGCGTCGACGGTTTCGTGTCGCTCGGCGGCGGCTCGGTCATCGACACGGCCAAGGCGGCGAACCTTCTGTCGTCCTATCCGGACGAGATCCTTGCCTATGTGAACGCGCCGATCGGCGGGGCAAAGCCGGTGCCGGGGCCGCTGAAGCCGCATATCGCCTGTCCGACGACGTCGGGAACCGGCAGCGAGACCACGGGCATCGCCATTCTCGATCTCACCGGCATCGGCGTGAAATCGGGCATCGCCTCGGCGCGCCTCAAGCCGAACCTTGCGGTCGTCGACCCGACGACGACGCTGTCGATGCCGGCCGGCGTCGTCGCGGCGACCGGGTTCGACGTGCTGACGCACGCGGTCGAATCCTTCACGGCGCGGCCGTTCACGAGCCGGCTGAAGCCGGATACGCCGGCGGCGCGGCCGCCCTATCAGGGGGCAACGCCGTTCAACGACGTCGGCGCGCTGGCGGCGATCCGTGCCGGCGGGCGCTATCTCGTGCGCGCCGTCACCGACGCCTCGGATCTCGAGGCGCGCTATCACCTGATGTTCTCGGCGACCCTTGCCGGGCTCGCCTTCGGCACGGCAGGCGTCCACATCCCGCATGCGATGTCCTATTCGGTGGCGACGCTGCGGCACGAATACGTCGCGGCCGGCTACGAGACCCTGCCGCCGATGGTGCCGCACGGCATTGCCGTCGTCGTCAACGCCCCGGCGGCGTTCCGCTTCACCGCGCCGGTCAATCCCGGCCGCCACATCGAGGCGGCGGCGGCGATGGGCGCCGATGTCGCTGGGGCGGCGGAAGAGGAGGCCGGCGAGCTGCTTGCCGGCGCCTTCATCGAACTGATGCGGCGGACCGGCCTGCCGAGCGGGCTTGCCGCGCTCGGCTATGGCGAGGCGGACGTGCCGGCCCTTGCCCGGGGCGCCTTTGCCCAGCAGCGGCCGCTGGTGATGGCGCCGCGCAGCGTTTCCGAATCGGAGCTCGCCGGCATCTATCGCGACGCGATGCGTTACTGGTGAGGCGAAATGCCGCGAAGCAACCCTTCGTATTATTGACGAGCATTCGACGTCAAATGACCTGTTTAACGGGTATCAAGCGGCATGGTTGGCAGATTTCCGCCAAATTCGAGCTTTTCGTTTAACCCAAATTAAAGGCTACCGGCGGCGTTATGGGGTGAAACGTTTGCCCCCTTAACGTTCCTCGGAGTCCCGCATGTTCAATTTGTCGGGTTGGACGATCCGGACGCGTATTGTCGTCCTTGCCGGCATCGGCACTGCCGGCGTCCTGACCATCGGCCTCATCTTCGGTCTGGCGCAGTTCAGCATGAGCAGCGCCTTCAGCCGCTTCGAAAAGGCCGAGAGCGACCTTTCCGACGCGCAGTCGATCCGCAACGAGGCCAAGTCGATGGAAGTGTACCTGCAGAAATACCTGCATGGTCACGACGCCTATCTGGTCGAGGAGTTCGACGGCCACCGTCTGGCCGCCTCCGAGATCGCGGAGCGCATGCGCGGCTCGGGCGCCCATCCCGAAATCATCGACACGGTCGACCGTTTCGTCGAGACCTTCGACCACATGGGGACGCTGTTTTCCGAGCTCGTCGAAATGCAGTCGAAGGTGCAGCCGGCGGACGACGCCGGTCTTTACGGCGTCGTCGCGACCACCGTGCAGAGCGTCCAGGCCGGCCTTCGCAACATGGTCGCCGCAGTCGGCATGACCGGCGGGGTCGAGCGACTGGTGCCGCTGCTCGGCGAGATCCGCGACGCCAACGAGCGCTATGTGCTGACCGGCACGAGCGACCAGATGGAGCGGTTCGATGCCGCCGTTGCCCAGTTCGGCGAGGCGCTCGAGGGCACCATGGTGCTGCCGGCCGAGCGCGGCGAGCTCGCCATGCGCTTCAACGACTATGTCGCCGCCTTCCGGGCCTGGGCCGAGGCCAATTCGGCGGTTGTCGCCGCGGTCGAGGAGCTCGATGTGGCGCTCGCCGGAACGGTTGCGGAGACCGACTATGTCGCCGACATCGCGACCGAGGCACGGCATGCCGCGCGCGACGGCTTTGCCACGGCGCAGGCCATTTCCGTCGCCGTCATCCTTGCCGCCGTCCTCGCGATCGCGGCCATTGCCGGCTTTGCCGGCTGGCGCATCGCCCGCTCGATCACCCGGCCGCTGGCCAGGCTGACCGGCGCGATGACGACGCTCGCCGGGGGCCAGACCGAGGTGCAGATCCCCGGCACGGAAGCCGCCGACGAGATCGGCAACATGGCCCGGGCGCTCGCCATCTTTCAGGATCACGCGCGCGAGCGGCGGGCACTGGAAGTCGAAAAGGTCGGGCTGGAGCGCAAGGCCGTCGCCGAACGGCACGAACTCGCCGAGACCTTCCGCATCGAGGTCGGCACGGCGCTCGACATCGTCATGCGGGCGGCCGAGGACATGTCGAGCACGGTCGAGAGCGTTTCCGACATCATCAGCGAGAACGGCGTGCGGGTGAACAATGTCCGCTCGGCCTCGGACCGGTCGGCGCGGCATGTGGAGTCGGTCGCCAATGCATCCGGCGAACTCGCCCACGCGATCGAGGAGATCAACCGGCAGGTGACCGAGACCGGCGCCATCGTGACCGAGGCGACGGGCAAGGCGGGCGACGCCAATTCCCGGGTGCAGGGTCTCGCCTCGGCAGCGAGCCGCATCGGCGACGTCGTCTCGCTCATTCAGGACATTGCCGAACAGACCAACCTGCTCGCCCTCAACGCCACCATCGAGGCGGCGCGGGCCGGCGAGATGGGCAAGGGCTTTGCCGTCGTTGCCTCGGAGGTCAAGACGCTCGCCGGCCAGACGGCGCGCGCCACCGAGGAAATCTCGAGCCAGGTCTCGGGCATCCAGGGCGCGACCAGCGAGGCGGTCGCGGCGATCGAGGGCATCGTGCGGATCATGTCCGAGATCGACCAGCACACCCGCCGCATCGCCGGCGCGATCAACGAGCAGGGCGCAGCGACGAGCGAGATCTCGCGCAGCGTCCACGAGGTGGCCGGCGGCGCCGAGGACATCAACTGAACGTCATCGACCTCGATCTGGCCACGGAAGAGTCACAGCAGACCGCCGACATGATGCGCAAGGCCGCGTCCGACGTCGACATGCAGGCGCGCGAGCTGAAGGAGGCGATCACCCGCTTCCTCATCAAGATCGCGGCCTGACCGAACGGGCATCCAATGGACAAACCGAAGGCCGGCGGGGTTGCCCTCGCCGGCCTTCGTCATTGCGCTTGCTTGTTGCGGCTCGTTCAGCCGATGCGGCCTTCCATGGCCGCCTTGTAGATCCCCTTGGCGCCAGCAACGTCGAGGGGAACGGGGTTGCCGCCGGCAGTCGGATCGACGACGGCCATCTCCGCGACAAGGTCGATCTTGTCATCGCCGACGCCGAATTCCGGCAGGGTATGGGGAACGCCGAGCTCGGCGCGGATCTCGAGGATCCAGTCGAGGAAACCCTTGAAGCTCGCATCCTTGAGACCGAGCCAGGCGGCGAGGCGGATCACCCGCTCCTCGATGGCCGGACGGTTGTAGACGACGACATAGGGCAGGAAGACCGCGTTGGTCATGCCGTGATGGGTGTCGAACAGCGAGCCGACCGGGTGCGACATCGAATGGACGGCGCCGAGACCCTTCTGGAACGCGGCCGCGCCCATCATGGCCGAGGCCATCATGTTGGCGCGGGCCTCGATGTCCTTGCCGTCCCTGGTGGCGCGCGGCAGGTATTCCTTGACGAGGCGCATGCCCTCGACGGCGATGCCGGCCGCCATCGGATGGAAGAAGGGCGAGCAATAGGCCTCGAAATTGTGGACGAAGGCGTCAAGGCCGGTGCCGACGGTGATGACCGGCGGCAGGCCGACGGTCAGTTCCGGGTCGCCGATGACGATCGCCGGCATCATCTTCGGGTGGAAGATGACCTTCTTGGTGTGGGTGGTCACGTCGGTGATGACGCCGGCGCGGCCGACTTCCGAACCGGTGCCGGAGGTCGTCGGCACGGCGACGATCGGGGCGATGCCGGCCGGGTCGGCGCGGGTCCACCAGTCGCCGATGTCCTCGAAGTCCCAGACCGGGCGGGTCTGGCCGGCCATGAAGGCAACGAGCTTGCCAAGGTCGAGGGCCGAGCCGCCGCCAAAGGCGATGACGCCATCATGATTGCCGGCGCGATAGACCGCGAGGCCGGCGGCAAGGTTGGCCTCGACCGGGTTCGGCCGGACGTCGGAGAAGAGGCCGACGCCGAGACCTGCTTCCTTGCACACGGCAAGGGCATTGGCGACCATCGGCAGGCCGGCAAGGCCCGGATCGGTGACGAGCAGCGGGCGCGCGATGCCGGCAGCCTTGCAGGCGGCGCCAAGCTCGGCGATGCGGCCGGGACCGAAACGGACGGCGGTCGGGTAGTTCCAGTTGGCGGTATAGGAGGTGGCGCTCATGGATGCCTCGGGTGCTTTGACGCCTCGTCGCGGGCGCTGGCCGTGAAACTGTCGCTGACGCATGTCGGGCCGGCCTTCGCCGGTCCGCCGCCCATGTCATCGGCAGGCGCCATCATGCCTGCGATTTGGGCGGCTTTCCATGCGCGAAACGCATGGCTCCGCTGCGAGCCTTGCATGACGCGCAGGGGAGAAGAAAAAGCCCCGGACGGTGGTCCGTCCGGGGCCCGATGGCTCACTTCATGGTGCGGAAGTGATAGCTCTTTGGCCGGGTCAGCGTTTCGTAGCCGACCCTGGAGAGCGTGGCGCCGCGGCCGGTGTCCTTGACGCCGGTCCAGGCAAGGGCCGGGTCGAGGTAGTCGCAGCGGTTCATGAAGACGGTGCCGGTCTCGACATCGTTGCCGATGGCCAGGGCGGCATCCTCGTCCATGGTCCAGACCGACGCGGTCAGGCCATACGGACTGTCGTTCATCAGGGTGACCGCCTCGGCGTCGTCCTTCACCTTCATGATGCCGACAACCGGACCGAAGCTCTCCTCGCGCATCACGCTCATCTGGTGATTGACGCCGGTCAGAACCTGCGGGGCCATGTAGGCCGAGCCGGCCGCCTCGCGGGCAAAGGCCGAGGTGTCGATGTGGGCCGTTGCGCCGGCGCGCAGGGCCTCGGCGATCTGGCCGCGCACGAAGTCGGCGGCGGACGCCTTGACCATCGGGCCGAGGGTGGTTTCGGTCTCCAGCGGGCTGCCGAGAACGTACTGGCGGGTGAGGTCGATGAAGCCCTCGACGAAGGGCTCGTAAACGTCCTCGTGGACGTAGATGCGCTCGATGCCGCAGCAGGACTGGCCGGAATTGAAGAAGGCGCCGTCGACGAGGTTCTCGACCGCGTGGGCAAGGTCGACGTCCGGGCGGACATAGGCCGGGTCCTTGCCGCCAAGCTCGAGGCCGAGGCCCATGAAAGTGCCGGAGGCGGCCGCTTCCATCGCCTGGCCACCGGCCACCGAGCCGGTGAAGTTCACCTGATCGACCAGCCGGTTGCGCATGATCTCGGCGGTCTGGTCATGGCTGAGGACGAGGTTGGTGAACAGGCCCTTCGGCAGGCCGGCCTTGTCGAGCGCCATCTGGAAGCGCTCGCCGACGAGCAGCGTCTGGGCGGCATGTTTCAGGATGACGGCATTGCCGGCCATCAGCGCCGGGATGATCGAGTTGACCGCCGTCAGGAACGGATAGTTCCAGGGCGCGACGACGAAGACGAGGCCGAGCGGGTCGCGGGCAATCCAGCGACGGAAGCCCTCCTTCGGGCCCGGATCGACCGGCGCCAGCGCCTCTTCGGCGATCGAGATCATGTAGCGGGCGCGCTCCTCGAAGCCGCGCAGCTCGCCGGCGCCGTACTTCACCGGCCGGCCCATCTGCCAGGCGAGCTCGGGCACGATGTCGTCGCGCATCGCCAGCATCGCCTCGACGGCGGCGGTGGCGACGCTGGCGCGCCCGGAGATCGGGACCTTGCGCCATTCGGCCTGGGCGGCGCGGGCCGAGGCAAGCGCGGCAGAGACGGCTTCCGCCGAGGCGACCGGGCGCTCGGCATATACCGATCCGTCCACGGGCGAGACGATGCGAACGACGTTCGACATTTGTCACCTGTTCAGTGTTCGAGAAGACCTTGAGAGCGCCGCCAAACCGCAGCTTCCCGGCGCCCCCGCTCCGGGCATGAGAAAATTCCTATCACGAGATCGTGGCGGCCTGAAAGATGCGCGCAGGTCAACCCTGCTTCCCGTTTTTTGCAAGGGCCGCAAGCCCCTCGCGGTAGGTCGGGTAGGCCAGCGTGACGCCGAGCTCGTCATGGATGCGCCGGTTCGAGATGCGTTTCGATTCGCCCCAGAAGGTGCCGGCCATATCGGACAGCCCGGCATTCTCGAAGGCGACCTCCGGCGGCGGCGCGAGGCCGAGGAGTTCGGCACCGTAGGCGACGACGTCCTGTGGCGGTGCCGGCTCGTCATCGGCAACGTTGTAGATCGCGGTCGCCGGCTTGCGGGTAGCGGCCTCGAGCACGGCGGCAATGTCGTCGACGTGGATGCGGTTGAAGATCTGGCCGGGCTTGACGACCCGCTTGGCCTTGCCGGTGCGCAGGTTCTCCAGCGTGTTGCGGCCGGGACCATAGATGCCGGCGAGACGGAAGATGCCGACCGGCACGCCGCTCGCGGCAGCGAATGCCTGCCATTCGACCTCGGCGGCAAGACGGTTGCGGCTGCGGGCGCTGACCGGCCGGCAGTCGCTCTCCTCGCTCACCCAGTCGCCCTGGTGATCGCCATAGACGCCGACGGTCGACAGATAGCCGATCCAGGCGAGGCCGGGCGCGGCCTTGATGAGGTCGTCGCGGTGATGGCGAAGGACGGGATCGCCGCCGGCATCGGGCGGGATCGAGATGAGCACGTGGCTTGCCACCTGCAGGGTTGCGGCAAGGCCGGGTGCGGGCGCGGTGCCGTCGAAATGCACGGTGTCGAGGCCCTGCTCGCGCAGGTCGCGCTCGGCCTCGTCGGTGCGGGCGCTTGCCCCGAGCCAGGCGAGGCGCTCGCGCATCAGCTCGACGAAAGCGCTGGCGGTGAACCCCATGCCGAACACGAACAGCCTCATCGGCCTGTCTCCCCGTCGATTGCGGCGAGCGCGGCCCGCCATTCCCCGATCACATCCGCCTCGGTCTCGGCGGGCATCCGCGCGGCCGCCTCGGCCCGCAGCTCCGCCCTGTCGACAAGCCGGGCCAGCGCCCAGACCGCGGCACCGCGGACCAGCGGCGAGGCATCCCGCAGCCGTGCCCTTGCCACATCGGCAAGCGCCGGGTCGCCGGAATTGCCGATCGCCACCAGCACGTTGCGCAGGAAGCGATCGCGGCCGACGCGCTTGACCGGCGATCCTGAAAAATAGGTCCGGAAGGCGGCATCGTCGAGGTCGGCCAGTCCGGCGAGCGGCGGCGCGCGGAATTCGTCGCGGGCAACGAGCTTTGCCTCGACGGTCGGGACGGCGAACTTGTTCCAGGGACAGGCGGCAAGGCAGTCGTCACAGCCATAGACGCGATTGCCCATGGCCGGGCGCAGATCGGCCGGGATCGGCGCGCCCATCTCGATGGTCAGATAGGAAATGCAGCGGCGGGCATCGATGTGGCCGGGCCGGGGAAAGGCGCCGGTCGGGCAGGCATCGAGACAGGCGCGGCAAGAGCCGCAATGATCGACCTCCGGCGCGTCCGGCGCGATCTCGGCGGTCGTGAAGATTTCGCCGAGAAACAGCCAGGAGCCGAACTCACGCGACACGAGGTTGGTGTGGCGGCCCTGCCAGCCGAGCCCGGCGGCGGCGGCGAGCGGCTTTTCCATCACCGGCGCGGTGTCGACGAACACCTTCACATCGGCGCCGCCGGCCGAGGCGAGCTTCTGGGCGACGTGTTTCAGCCGTCCCTTGACGATGTCGTGGTAGTCGCGATTGCGGGCATAGACCGAGATGTTGGCGCGGTCGCGGGCGGCAAGGCCGGTACGCGGGTCGGCGTCGGGGCCGTAGTTGAGGCCGAGGACGACGATGGAGCGGACCTCGGGCCAGAGGACGCGCGGGTCGCCCCGGCGTTCGCTGGTCGTCTCCATCCAGGCCATGTCGCCGTGGTGGCCGGCATCGAGATATTCGGCAAGGCCGGTGCGGGCGGCGGCGATCGCGGCCGGCGTCGTCACGCCGACGGCATCGAAACCCTGGGCCCGGGCCTCGCGCTCGACGAGCTGGCGCAGCCGTTCGGGCGTCATCGCCATGGCCGGATCAGAAGTCGAGATCGGAATAGGTCGCCGCCGGCGGCATGCCGCGCACGATATCGCCGAGCATAGGCCGGAACGAGGGCCGCGACTTCACCCGCGCATACCACTCCTTGGCCGCTTCGTCCTCGGTCCAGGCACCTCGCCGAGATAGTCGGCAACAGAGAGGTGGGCCGCAGCGGCGAGGTCAGCAGGCTGCTGATGCGGTCGCCGGCGAGCCAGTTGCGCTGGCCGGCGAGGAAGCCGAGATAGCGCATGTGGTAGCGGACATTGGCACGGGCGGCGCGGATTGCCGAAGCGCTCGGGGCGCGGTCGCCGTCGATCTCGCGCATCTGCAGCTTGTAGACCTTCTCAAGCACCAGATGCTCGGTCACCTCGGCGAAAAACTTGTCGTTGAACCAGGAAATCAGGCGGCGGACCTCGGCGCGCTCGACCGCCGAGCGCGGCATCAGCCGGTGCTCGGAGAGGCCGCCGCCGCGGGTCTCGTCGAGATATTCGACGATCGGGCCGGCGCCGCAGATGATCGCGCCGTCGGTCTCGACCAGCACCGGCAGCGTGCCGGCGGGATTGAGAACGAGGAAATCGTGGCGGCGCTCCCACGGCGCCTCCTCGCGCAGCTCCACGGCGATGCGATATTCGCCGAGCGCAAGCCGGACGAAGCGCGAATGAGGCGACATCGGATGGTGATAAAGGGTCAGCATTGCCGTGCCGGTTTCGCGCCTTCGCCAAGGCTCCAGTTCAACAGCCGGAGCCGACGCGCGCCGCCTTTGTGGCGAGACGCGCGGCCGTCCGGTATAGAGCCACGATCATACGCGAACAATCTGATTCGCAAACGGCTCCGGGAGTGGCTGCAAATGGCGGACGGCACGATCGTGGAGGCCATCGGTCTCGGTCTTCTGGAAGGCCTTACGGAATTCATTCCGGTGTCCTCGACCGCGCATATTCTGCTCGCCGGGCACTTTCTCGGATTCCAGAGCACGGGCAAGACTTTCGAAGTCCTCATCCAGCTCGGCGCAATCCTTGCGATCCTTTCGGTCTACTCGGCCCGGCTGGTCAATCTGGCGCTGGCGCTGCCGAGCGATCCGCGGGCCCGGCGCTTCGTTTTCGGCATCCTTCTCGCCTTTCTGCCGGCGGCGATTTTCGGCGTGCTTTTCCACAAGATCATCAAGACGGTGCTGTTCGAGGAGCCGTTCCTCATCTGCTGCGTGCTGATCGCCGGCGGTCTCATCCTGCTTGTCGTCGACGAGATGAAGTTCAAGCCGCGCTACACCGACGTGATGGATTATCCGCTGTCGCTCTGCTTCAAGATCGGCCTGTTCCAGTGCCTGGCGCTGATGCCGGGCACGTCGCGCTCCGGGGCGACGATCGTCGGCTCGCTCCTGATGGGCACCGACAAGCGCTCGGCGGCCGAGTTCTCGTTCTTCCTGGCGATGCCGACGATGACCGGCGCCTTCGCCTACGACCTCTTCAAGAACCGCGACCTGCTCTCGGCCGACGACGTCGCGCTGATCGGTGCCGGCTTCGTGGCGGCGTTCATTGCCGGCGTGTTCGTGGTGCGCGGCCTGCTCGACTTCGTGTCGCGGCGCGGCTTCTCGATCTTCGCCTGGTGGCGGATCATCGTCGGCGCTGCCGGCCTTGCCGGGCTCTGGGTCTACGGCTGACGGCGTCACCCGCCAACGACAGGCCCCTCCCCCGCGCTGGCGAGGAAGGGGCGTCATTCCCGCCTTAATTCTGATCTTGCCGCAGCTCTGACGGCCACCCGCCGCGCAGCCCGGTGCTTGCCGGAGTGCGCGGCAGATGGCAGACCGTCGCGCGTCAGCCGGCGGCCGCGACGGCGCGCTTGGCCATCACGGTCACGAGGTTGGCGCGGTATTCGGACGAACCGTGAATATCGGCATTGAGGCCGTCGGCCGGGACCGACAGGCCGTCGAGGGCGGCCGGGCTCCAGTTGGCGGCGAGCGCCGCCTCCATCGCGGGCACGCGGAAGACGCTCGGGCCGGCACCGGTGACGGCAACGCGGACCGAACCATTGGCGCGGCGCGAGACGAAGACGCCGACCATGGCGTAGCGCGAGGCCGGGTTCGGGAACTTGGCGTAGCCCGCCTTCTCGGGAACCGGGAAGGAGACGGCGGTGATGATCTCGTCGTCGTCGAGGGCGGTCTCGAACATGCCGGTGAAGAAGTCGTCGCCGGCGATCGAGCGCTTGCTGGTCATCACCGTGGCGCCAAGGCCGACGACGGCGGCCGGATAGTCGGCGGCCGGGTCGTTGTTGGCGATCGAGCCGCCAAGGGTGCCCATGTGGCGGACATGCGGGTCGCCGATGCCGCCGGCAAGGGCGGCAAGGGCGGCGATCGCGCCATTGACGTCGGCGCTCGCGGCGACGTCAGCGTGCCGCGTGCCGGCGCCGACGACGACGGCGCCATCCTTCACCGAGATGCCGCGCAGTTCGGCAAGGGCGCCGATGTCGACAAGGTCCGACGGGCTTGCCAGCCGCTGCTTCATGGTCGGGATCAGCGTCTGGCCGCCGGCGAGCAGCTTGCCGTCCTCGGCCTTGGCCAGCATCGCGGCGGCTTCGGCAACCGAGCCGGGCCGGTGGTATGTGGTCTCGTACATCTCTCAATCCTTCCTCATCGTCATGTCAGCGACAAACCCTCAGGCGACGGCGCGGCAGGCGCGCCAGACAGCCTCGGGGGTCGCGGGCATGGAGAGATCGTTGTTGCCGATGGCATCGGTGATGGCGTTGATCAGCGCCGGCGGCGAACCGATGGCGCCAGCCTCGCCGCAGCCCTTCATGCCGAGCGGATTGCCCGGACAGACGGTCTCGGTCGTGGTGACGTTGTAGCTCGGCACGTCGGAGGCGCGCGGCATGGCGTAGTCCATGAACGAGCCGGTCAGGAGCTGGCCGGTTTCCATGTCATAGACGCAGTTTTCCAGCATCGCCTGGCCGAGGCCCTGGGTGACGCCGCCGTGGACCTGGCCCTCGACGATCATCGGATTGATGATCTTGCCGAAATCGTCGACGGCAACGAACGAGCAGACCTCGGTCTTGCCGGTATCGGGATCGACCTCGACCTCGCAGATGTAGGTGCCGGCGGGGAAGGTGAAGTTGGTCGGATCGTAGAAGGCGCCTTCCTTCAGGCCCGGCTCCATGCCGGCCGGCAGGTTGTGGGCCGTATAGGCGGCAAGGGCGACCTGGAAGAAGGGCAGCGTCTTGTCGGTGCCGGCAACCTTCAGCTCGCCGCCCTCGATGACGATGTCGGCCTCGGAAGCCTCCATCAGATGGGCGGCGATCTTCCTGGCCTTCGCCTCAACCTTTTCCAGCGCCTTGAGGACGGCGGACATGCCGACCGCACCGGAGCGCGAGCCATAGGTGCCCATGCCGAACTGCACCTTGTCGGTGTCGCCATGGACGATGGAGATCTGGTCGATCGGAATGCCGAGACGCTCGTTGACGAGCTGGGCATAGGTGGTCTCGTGGCCCTGGCCGTGGCTGTGGCAGCCGGTCAGAACCTCGACCGTGCCGACCGGGTTGACGCGGACCTCGGCCGATTCCCAGAGGCCGACGCCGGCACCGAGGGAGCCGACCGCCTGGGACGGGGCGATGCCGCAGGCCTCGATGTAGCAGGAGAAGCCGATGCCGCGCAGCTTGCCGCGCGCCCTCGCCTCGGCCTTGCGGGCGGCAAAGCCGGCATAGTCGGCAATCTTCAGGGCGGCATCGAGGCTCGCCTCGTAGTCGCCCGCGTCATAGGCCATGATCACCGGCGTCTGGTGCGGGAAGGCCCGAATGAAGTTCTTGCGGCGCAGCTCGGCCGGATCGACACCGAGTTCACGGGCCGCCGTCTCCATCAGCCGCTCGACGACATAGGTCGCCTCGGGCCGGCCGGCGCCGCGATAGGCATCGACCGGTGCGGTGTGGGTGTAGACCGCGTCGACCTCGGCGTAGATGGCCGGGATGTCGTACTGGCCCGACAGCAGCGTCGCATAGAGATAGGTCGGCACCGACGAGGAGAAGGTCGACATGTAGGCGCCGATATTGGCGATGGTGTGGACCTTGAGGCCGAGGATGCGGTTGTCGGCATCGAAGGCGAGCTCGGCGTGGGTGACGTGATCGCGGCCGTGAGCATCGACAAGGAAGCTCTCGGAGCGGTCGGCGGTCCACTTCACCGGCCGGCCGCCGATGCGCCGCGAGGCCCAAAGGCAGACGGTCTCTTCCGGATAGATGAAGATCTTGGAGCCGAAGCCGCCGCCGACATCGGGGGCGATGACGCGCAGCTTGTGCTCGGGCGCGACGCCGACGAAGGCGGACAGCACCAGACGGGCGACATGCGGGTTCTGGCTGGTGTTGTAGAGGGTGTAGTGCTCCTCGGCCGGATCGTAGGAGCCGATCGCCGAGCGCGGCTCGATGGCGTTCGGCACGAGGCGGTTGTTGCGGACGTCGAGCTTGACGATCCGGGCCGCCCGGGCGAGCGCGGCGTCGGCAGCAGCTTCATCGCCGAGGCCCCAGTTGTAGATGAGGTTGCCCGGCGCCTCGGGGTGCACCTGCGGCGCACCGGCATCGCAGGACTTCGCCGGATCGACGATCGCCGGCAGCGGCTCGTAGTCGACCTCGACGAGTTCGGCGGCGTCGCGCGCCTGATTGCGGGTTTCGGCAATGACGACGGCGACCTGGTCGCCGACATGCTTGACGACCTCGGCGGCGATCGCCGGATGGGCGCCGGCCTTCATCGGGCTGCCGTCCTTTGAATGGATCATCCAGCCGCAGATGAGGCCGCCGATCTTGTCGCCGGCGAGATCAGCGCCGGTCAGCACGTCGATGACGCCCGGGGCGGCCCTGGCCGCGCTGGTGTCGATCGAGCGGATGCGGGCGTGGGCGTGCGGGCTGCGCACGAACCAGGCGAACGTGGTGTCTTTCAGGGCGATGTCGTCGGTGTAGCGACCACGGCCGGTAATGAAGCGCCGGTCTTCCTTGCGCTTTACCGGGGCGCCGATGCCTTCCATACCCATGGCTTCCTCCTTGGGGACAGTTCCATCCCGCGTTCTTTGCGACGCGTCGAAATGCACTCGATGATCGATCGGGACGGCGGACGCCGAAGGTCAGCAGGACCTGGGCGCGGCCGTCCGGCGGTCCGTCACTCGGCGGCGACCTTGGCCCCGCCCATCTTCTCGGCGGCGGAGAGCACGGCCTTGACGATGTTGTGGTAGCCGGTGCAGCGGCAGATGTTGCCGTCAAGCTCGTGGCGGACGGTGGCCTCGTCGAGGTCGGTGCCCTTGCGGGCGATGAGATCGACGGTCGCCATGATCATGCCGGGGGTGCAGAAGCCGCACTGCAGGGCGTGGTGCTCGCGGAAGGCTTCCTGGACCGGGTGCAGGGCATCGGGCGTGCCGATGCCTTCGATGGTGGTGACGTCGGCACCGGCCGCCTGGACGGCGAGCATGGTGCAGGACTTCACGGCGCGGCCGTCGACATGGACGACGCAGGCGCCGCACTGCGAGGTGTCGCAGCCGACATGGGTGCCGGTGAGGCCGAGGCTGGAACGCAGGAAATCGACGAGCAACGTGCGGTCTTCGACGTCGCCCGAAACCGACCTGCCGTTCACGGTCATGGTCACTTTCGTCATTGGCATTTCCTCCTGATATTATTTTCGGCGGGCACATTCGAGGCGCCTCGCCGCATTCCAGCGCATCGCCGCCGGCCGGGGCCGGCAGCCATGCGAATTCAGCGTGTCATCAAGAGCAGGCCGACGGCCATCAGCGCCAGCGCGATCCAGGCCCAGACGACCGGACCGCCAAAGGCGCCGCGACCGGCCGCCGTCTCCAGCCGCTCCTCGGCGGCATGGGCCGTTTCCTCGACGGCGTGGGCGGCGTCCTCGACGATGTGCTCGGCGCGCTCGAAGATGTTCTCTTCATCAAGCGCCTCGGGCGGCGCCAGCTTCTCGGTAAATGCGCCGAAGAAATCGTCGGCCATCTTGCGGGCGGCCGAATCGACGAGGCGCGAGCCGACCTGGGCGAGCTTGCCGCCGACCTTGGCGTGCACCTTGTAGGTCAGGAGCGTGTCGGCGCCGTCCTCGGCGAGGTGAACATCGGCACCGCCATTGGCAAAGCCGGCAACGCCGCCGGAGCCCTCGCCGGCGATGCGATAGCTCTCGGGCGGAACGAGGTCGGACAGCGTCACGGCGCCGTTGAACCTGGCCTTCACCGGGCCGATCCTGGCGACGACGGTCGCCTTCATCTCGGTGTCGGAGAGCTTCTCAAGCGATTCGCAGCCGGGAATGCAGGCTTTCAGGACTTCGGGATCGTTGAGGGCCTCCCATACCCGTTCGCGCGGGGCCGCGATCCGGTATTCGCCACTCATGTCCATCGCAGGCACCTCTTGTCGAAAACTGCAGGTTCTCGGGGCTCAGGCCTCGACGTTTCCTGCAGACGTTAGCGAGCGCTCCCGGCGCCGGCAAGGGGCGGGCGCACAAATTGTCGCAGTCAAACCGGGCAGATAGCTAATGAACGGGCAATGCCCCGACGGCAGGTGATGCCGGCGGCAACGACGGTGGCAAAGGCCGTGCGGCGACCGGGCGCGAAACGGGCGGCTGCGGGCATCCGGCGAAAAGCGATACCCAATCGCGGCGAAAGCCACTAAACGTTAGCGCCGGAAATCCGCAGCGTCCGGCCGGACAGGCCGGTCCGGCGCGGCAATTGTGCGCCAACGGGGGAGACCGAGATGTTCCGTTTTCTCATTCGCGTTCTCGGCCTCTGGCTGCTGGCGCTCTCCTTCGTGTTCCTCGTCGTCGACGGCACGCGCTCGATCGCCGACGGCACCCCGACCTTCAGCGCGCTCGGCGAACTCTGGTACGATTTCGATCCGGCATCGCTGAACCTTGCCCAGGCGGCGGTCGAGCGCCATCTCTCCCCAGTGGTCTGGGACCCGGTCCTGCAATGGCTGCTGATGGTGCCGGCCTGGGTCGTGGCGGGCGTCATTGGCGTGATGCTGACCTATGCCGGACGCAAGCGGCACCGGCTCGACGATTTCTGATACCGGCTCGGCCCGCACACCGGACCGGAGCGACGGGACGAGGCTTTGCGATGTATCTGCTCAACATGCTCGGCAACAAACTGAAGCTGCCCGGGGCCGGCGAGGCGCTCGCCGGCCGCGACACGCCAATCACCACGGCCGAGCGGCATTTCGTCAACGGCAACCCGCTGAAGGGCCCCTACCCGCAAGGGCTCGAGACGGCGATGTTCGGCATGGGCTGCTTCTGGGGGGCGGAAAAGGGCTTCTGGAAGCTGCCGGGCGTCCATGTGACCGCCGTCGGCTACGCGGCCGGGCGGACGCCGAACCCGACCTATCACGAGGTCTGCACCGGGCTCACCGGCCATAACGAGGTGGTGCTCGTCGTCTTCGACCCGAAGACCGTCGCTTACGAGGGTCTGGTAAGGCACTTCTTCGAGAACCACGACCCGACGCAGGGCATGCGCCAGGGCAACGACATCGGCACGCAGTACCGCTCCGGCATCTACGTCTTCGACGAGACCCAGCGGGCGACCGCCTCGGCCATTGCCAAGGCCTACCAGACGGCGCTCGCGAGCGCCGGACGCGGGCAGATCACCACCGAGATCATCGCCGCCCCGGCGTTCTATTTCGCCGAGGAATATCACCAGCAATACCTTGCCAAGAACCCGAACGGCTATTGCGGTCTCGGCGGCACGGGCGTCTCCTGCCCGGCGGGCACGGGGATTGCCAGCGATGGCTGAGCCGGGGTTCGGGCCGGAGTTCAGGCAGGCGTTCAGGCCAGGGATAGCGCCGGCGTGCGACATGCCGGCGGTGCGCGACATGCCGGCGGTGTGCTGGCGGGATCGATGAGCGAATATCTCCTTGCCTATGCGATTTTCCTTTCAGCGCACGTCATCCCGGCGGTGCCGGCGCTGAAGGGTCGGCTCGTCGGCCTTGCCGGCCAGCGCGGCTATGTCATCGGGTATTCGCTGCTCTCGACCGGCCTGCTCGTCTGGCTGATCGTCGCCGCCCTGCGGGCGCCCTATGTCGGGCTCTGGGAGGCGGCGCCGTGGACGCGGACGCTGGCGCTCGTCATCGTGCCGTTCAGCCTTGCCCTGCTCGGCGCCGGGGTTGCCTCGGCCAATCCTTTGTCGGTGTCGTTCATCCGTCCGGCGCATGCCGAGGCCGTTCCGGCGATTGCGCGCATTACCCGGCACCCGATCCTCTGGGGCTTTGCGCTCTGGTCGGCGGCGCATGTGCTGCCGAACGGCGACCTTGCGACCTCCAGCCTTTTCGGCGGCTTTGCGCTCTTCTCGTTTGTCGGCATGATCGCGGTCGATGCCAAGAAGCGCCGCAGTTTCGGCGAAAGGAAATGGCAGGAGATGACCCGCGGCGCTGCCAACCTGCCGTTCGCCGCCATTGCCTCCGGCAGGACCCGGCCGGCCCTCGACCGGGCGATGGTCATTGGCGGCCTTGTCGGCCTTGCCGCCGCAGCGGGCCTGCTGCTCGGCTGGCACGTCGCGCTTTTCGGCGTCGATCCGCTTGCCTGACGGCAGGACGGCGGCGGGTGGCGCGGCGGGGCGGCGGGGCGGCGGGAAGGTTAAGAAACCGGAAACGTCCCCGGTGGCAGAGTGGCGAGCGATGCCCGTACCACGGGCGCGATGGGCAGGATGCCCGAAGGAGCCATTTTCGAGATGAAGACCGTTCGTGCCGCCCTCCTCGTTGCCGCCGCGTGCCTTGCCGGGCCGGCCCTCGCCGGAGACGCGACACCGGCCAAGGCGCTGTTCGGCGCCAAGGGCGCGCCGGCGGCGCTGGCGCCCGTGTCGATCGGCTCCTATGCCAAGGGCTGCCTTGGCGGCGGCGAGGCGCTGCCCATTGATGGCCCGACCTGGCAGGTGATGCGGCTGTCGCGCAATCGCAACTGGGGCCATCCGGTGCTGATCGATTTCGCCGAGCGGCTGGCCGCCCGCGCCTCGGCGGCGGCGGGCTGGCCGGGGCTGCTGTTCGGCGATCTCGCCCAGCCGCGTGGCGGGCCGATGGTCTCGGGCCATGCCAGCCACCAGATCGGCCTCGACATCGACATCTGGCTCAATCCGTCGCCGGCGCGGCGGCTGACGGCGGAGGAGCGCGAGAACATCTCGGCCGTCTCGATGCTCGGCGCCGACAAGCGGTCGGTCGACCCGAAGATCTGGACGCGCGGCCATCTCGAAGTGATCAAGGCGGCGGCAACCGATCCGGCGGTGGCCCGCATCTTCGTCAATCCGGCGATCAAGAAGGCGCTCTGCGAGGGCGCCGGCAAGGATCGCGACTGGCTCCGGGTGGTGCGTCCCTGGTACGGCCACCATTATCACTTCCATGTCCGGCTCGACTGTCCGGCGAGCAGCGGCAATTGCGTTGCCCAGAAGCCGCCGCCGGCCGGCGACGGCTGCGGCGCCGAACTCGATGCCTGGCTGAAGCCGCCGCCGAAGAAGCCGGCCAAGCCCGCGGCACCGAAAAAGCCGGCCAAGCCGGCCAAGCCGAAGCCGGAGATCACCATGAACGACCTGCCGGCGGCCTGTCGCCAGGTGCTGGCAGCGCCGGGCAAGGACGGCGTCGTGCCGACGGCCTATGCCCCGGCACCGGCGATGCCGGCCGAGGTGCCGCTGCCGAAGGCACCACCGGCGAGCGAGAGCCGGCTGCCGGACCCGGATGTGCCGCTGCCGGTGCCCTCGCCGGCGCGGCGGTCTTGAACGGGATCAGCCAAGGTCCCATATGCATCGCATCCGGGCGCAGACGGCGCCCGGGCGGCGGATGCCTCCTGGAGGGTCCGTATCAAGGTCGCTTGTCAACGAGGGCCCTGAGCGATGTCTCGCCTGACCGGTTTCCAGAACCCGTTCCTGCTCGGCTTTGACGATGTCGAGCGTGTGCTGGAGCGCGTCGCCAAGACGACGAGCGACGGCTATCCGCCCTACAACATCGAGAAGCTGCCGGAAGCGCCGGGCCGGGCCGAAACGCTCAGGATCACGCTCGCGGTCGCCGGTTTCACCCGTGACCAGCTCGAGATCCTCGTCGAGGAAAACCAGCTTTTCATTCGCGGCCGGCAGGTCGACGACAAGGAGCGCACGTTCCTGCATCGCGGCATCGCGGCGCGGCAGTTCCAGCGCGCCTTCGTCCTTGCCGAGGGCATCGAGGTGCTCGGCGCGGAACTGAAGGACGGCCTGCTTTCCATTGACCTGGCGCGGCCGGAACCGGAGCGCGTGGTGCGGCGCATCGATATTTCGGTGCAGGACTAACGAGTGGCCGGGCGCAGGATGCGACGGCAAGAGGAGGGCTGAGTGATGGCCTCGAATTTCCCGATCAACAAGCTCAACGTTCCGGTCGAAGTGCTCGCCGGGCTCGGCGGCAACGAGATCGCCTATGTGCGCGAACTCGACGCGGCCGAGGTTCCCTCGCTGTTTCCGGGCGCGCCGGAGATCGCGCCGGGGCTGAAGCTCTTCGCGCTGCTGGCGGCGGACGGCACGCCGATCCTGCTTGCCGACAGCCGGGCGGCGGTCGAGGCGAACGCCTTCGAGAACGACCTGCGCACCGTCAGCGTGCACTGACCAAAGACCGCGACAGGGCGGCCGGATGCCGGCCGCCACGGCCTTGGCGAACAGGGCGTCACTTGCCGCCGGCCCAGGGGGCGTTGTCGCTGAACTCGAAATCCGGCCAGACGGCGGACACGCAGGTGTCGGCGTAGCGCTCGCCGGCATAGACCTTGTCGATGGTCAGGCGAACCCAGCGATAGGGTGCTTCCTTGGGCAGATAGAACATCTGCTCGCCGGTCTGGTCGAGCAGCGACACGGTGGTGCGCAGACCGGTGTCGGTCGTCACCTTCAGCCGCGCGACGCGGCCGTTTTCCCGAAACGATTTCTGCGACTTGTCATAGCCGTTGACGATCCAGAGCCGCTTGAAGGGCGCCGCGCCATCGAGGCGGATGGTGATCGTCTCGCCGATGCCCGGGCCCCTGGCGCCCTCGCACCAGGCAGCGCCGTCGCGATTGAGGTTTTCCGGTCCGTAGCGCACGCCCGTTTTCGACACGAGCTCGGAACTGACGCAGAAATGAATGGCGTCATAGTACTGGCCGGCGCCGAAGGTCTGGCAACTCTCGGCGGCGGCCGGCAGGGCGAGACCGGCAGCGATCGCCAGGCCAAGACCCGCTGTTGCAAGGAGGCGCATGGTGCCCTCCCCTTTCTGATCGTTCATCCCTTCCCGTCTATGCAAGGGCTGCGAAGCGTTCGGTCGCGGCGATGAGCTCGTCGACGATGCCGGGCTCGGTCATCGCGTGGCCGGCGTCCGGCACGACGCGCAGATCGGCCTCGGGCCAGGCGGCCTTCAGGTCGAAGGCGATGAACACCGGCGTGCACATGTCGTAGCGGCCATGGACGAGCACGGCCGGGATGTCCTTCAGGCGGCCGGCATTGGCGATCAACTGGTCGTCGCGCTCGAAGAAGCCGCGATTGACGAAATAGTGTGCCTCGATGCGGGCAAAGGCGATGGCGTAGCGGTCCTCGCCGAAGGCGGCGATGCGGCCGGGATCGGGCAGGAGCGACAGGGTGGAGCCTTCCCACTGGCTCCAGGCGCGGGCGGCCGAGAGCTTTTCGGCCTCGTTCGCGCCGGTCAGCCGCTTGTAGTAGGCAGCGATCATGTCGCCGCGCTCGGCCTCGGGAATTTCCGCGAGATAGGGCCGGAAGGCGTCGGGAAAGACGCGGCTCGCGCCCTCCTGATAGAACCATTCAAGCTCCTTGCGGCGCAGGGTGAAGATGCCGCGCAGAATCAGCTCGGAGACGCGATCGGGATGGGTCTCGGCATAGGCGAGCGCCAGGGTCGAGCCCCAGGAGCCGCCGAGAAGCTGCCACTTGCCGATGCCGAGATGCGCGCGCAACTGCTCCATGTCGGCAACGAGGTCCCAGGTGGTGTTGCCCTCGAGCTCGGCATGGGGGGTCGAGCGGCCGCAGCCGCGCTGGTCGAACAGGATGATGCGATAGCGCTGCGGATCGTGAAAACGCCGCATGGTCGGATTGGAGCCGCCGCCCGGTCCGCCATGCACAAGGAGGACCGGCCTGCCGCGCGGATTGCCGCATTCCTCGTAGTAGATCTCGTGCAGGTCCGAGACCTTGAGGCGCCCGGTGCGATAGGGCTCGATCGGCGGAAAGAAGGTGCGTCGTTCGGTCATTCGCGGGCGCGCTCCGGTCGCGGTATCGGCAGAAATACGATCCTGCCCGATTCCGGCGACGGGGACCAGCGCGCCCGCCAGGGGATCATTCGTCGATCATGCGACGAAGCAGTGCGACCTCCTCGGCCAGGGTGACGTCGCCGGAGATCAGCTCCTCGATCTTGCGGACGGCGTGCAGCACCGTGGTGTGATCGCGGCCGCCGAAATGCCGGCCAATCTCGGGCAGCGAACGCGGCGTCAGCGACTTGGCCAGATACATGGCGATCTGGCGCGGCCGGACGACCGAGCGGGTGCGCCGGCTCGACAGCAGGTCGGCCTTGGAGACGTTGAAGTGCTTGGCGACGACGCGCTGGATGTCCTCGATGCGCACGCGGCGCGGCTCGCGGGCCCGGACGAGGTCGCGGATGGTGCGATCGACCATTTCCAGGGTGATCGGCGCGCCGGTCAACTGGTTGTTGGCGATCAGCCGGTTGAAGGCACCCTCGAGATCGCGGCCATTGCTGGCGACCGAGCGGGCGACGTAGTCGAGCACCGGATCGGGAATGGCGATGCCGGGATAGCGGCGGCGGGCGGCGGTGGCGCGATTGGCGAGAATCTCGCGGCGCAGCTCGTTCTCAAGGCCGCCAAGCTCGACGACAAGACCGCCGGCAAGGCGCGAGCGGACGCGCTCGTCGAGCGTCTCAAGCTCGACCGGCGGACGATCGCAGGCAATCATCACCTGACGGGCGCCGTCGATCAGCGAATTCAGCGTGTGGCAGAACTCCTGCTGGATCGAGCGACCGGACAGGAACTGCATGTCGTCGATGAGCAGCAGGTCGATGTCGCGCAGCGAGTCCTTGAAGGCGAGCGCCGACTGCGTCTTCAGCGCCGCGACGAAGCGGTACATGAAACGCTCGGCGGTCAGATAGAGCACCCGCCGGCGCGGGTCGCGGGCGCGCGCCTCCCAGGCGACGGCATGCAGGAGATGGGTCTTGCCGAGGCCGACATTGGCGTGGATGAACAGCGGATTGAAGGTCGCGGCCTCGCCGGGGCCAGCCATCGCCACCTGGCGGGCGGCGGCATGGGCGAGCGAATTGGAGCGACCGACGACGAAGGTCTCGAAGGTCAGGCGCGGATCGAGCGGCGAGCCGGTGGCGTCCTCGTCGGTCTGCAGCGCGGCAATCGCCGGTTCGGCGGCAAGGCCGGTCTCGGCCGGCTCGGCAGCGACCTCGCGGGCCGGCTGGGCCGGACGCACGACGCGGGCCGGCGAGCGCACGGACAGCTCGATCGAACGGGTCGCGGCGAATTCCTCGCGCCAAAGGGCAAGGACGCGATCGCGATAATGGCCCTCGATCCAGGACTTCAGAAAGCGGGTCGGCACCGAAAGACGGATGGTGCCGGCGATTTCCTCTTCCAGATCGACCCGGGCGAACCAGCTCGTATAGACGTCCTCGCCGAGCTCGGCGCGAAGGCGCGCCCGCACCCGGTCCCAGGCGGTGGCCGGATCGGCATCGCGGCCGGCACGTGCCGGACGACCTGCCTCGGCGGCATCAGCCACCGGCGTCACCTCGAAGCGGCCATCGACCGCGATCATTTCAGCATTGTCCGTCCTGTGCCGCATCATCACAGACAGAGCCCCTTTTGCTGGCCGGAAGGCGCACGTCTCCTCATCACACGAACACGGCGAATGCCCGCGCGACCGCACACACTTCCTGTTTTCTTCTTATCGCCCCACCGGCACCCGTTCTGACGAATGCCGGACCCTACTTGCACTGGCGGCTAAAGAGATTGGTCCGCAAGCCCCTTCATCCGCACTTCATCGAAAAGAACCTCAAAAGACCTTTTCGTCTATTTGGCCACAAGAAGAAAATTACCGAGCGCAATTTGCGCACGATTTCCGAAATCCATCGGTCTTCTTGCTGGCGATCAGGTGAACCCGTGATCTGAGGGCGAAGATACACAGCGCCTCCGGGGGGCGCAACCGAGAGAAATGAATTAAAGGTTAACGGCGAGGAGGTCGAAAACCGACTCGCGCGGGCTTGAGTCGGGTAACCCTATTTGACTCAATACGGTTACCGGATCGGGCGGCGCCAGGATGAGCCGAAGATGACAGCGCAGAAAAATTTTTGGGCGAGGCCCTTGACTCCGCTGGATTCGAGGATGGTCATCCACGGACTCGGCAACTACCAGATAACTATATGATTTTTATCGTCTTTTCCTGTCACCCCGCGGTCATGCGACGGGGCCGTCCGGTTCAAAAAAAGCGATTCCCGGCAAGTCCTTGAGATTCCGAATTTTAGGCCGCGCAGACCACAACCGCATTGCCATTCGTCGCGTTTTTTACATCTTTTCCGCGATTTCCGCGATGACCGATGAATCCGCTCCGGCAAGTTATGAACAGCGAATTTCCGACCGGCCGGGAGGCCCTTCCAAAAACGAAAACGCCCGACCAGATGGCCGGGCGTTACAAGTATTCGTTGCAGTTGCGAAGGATCAGCCAAGGGCCTTCACCCGCGAGGCAAGGCGCGAGACCTTCCGCGATGCAGTGTTCTTGTGCATGACGCCCTTGCCGGCGGCGCGCATGAGCTCCGGCTCGGCGGCGCGCAGGGCGGCGACAGCGGCTTCCTTGTCGCCGCTCTCGATCGCTTCCTCGACCTTGCGAACATAGGTGCGCATGCGGGAACGACGGTTGCGGTTGACAGCGGTGCGCCGGGCGATCTTGCGCACGGCCTTCTTGGCCGACGGCGTATTGGCCATGGGTAAGCCTTTCTCAGAGACTGCGAACGGGACGGACTTCCGCCGCTCGACCGGCCCGACGGACCAAGTGGCAGCGGGCGAAACCTAACTCGCCCCGGCAGCGGACCACCGGGGATATCGGCGTGCTTATAGTCGGCGCGGCGCGGCGCGTCAACGGCCTTGCAGCGCATTGCGTGCCTGCCGGCGCGCAAAATCGCGACCGGCCGGCCGGCGCGTCATTAGAGTCTTACGGGGGACACCCCGGCTGCCGGCCGGACGCCGGGGGGCGGCGGATTTCCAGGGACAGCGGGCGATGTCGTGAAAGCGGCCGGCAAGCGTTGCATTTCCGGGCGCGGGCCCTTATAACCCCGCGGTTCCGAGCCGCCCGGCGACAAGGGCATGCCGTGGCCGCTCCAGAATGCTTTGGTGCCGCAAGGTGCCGCCAAACCACTTACGAAGGGAAGCAAAATGCCCAAGCTGAAGACCAAATCGGGCGCCAAGAAGCGCTTCAAACTCTCCGGTACCGGCAAGGTGATCGGCCAGCAGGCGGGCAAGCGCCACGGCATGATCAAGCGGACGACCAAGTTCATCCGCAGCGCGCGCGGCACGACCGTTCTGGCCGAGCCTGACGCCAAGATCATCAAGAAGAACTTCCTGCCCTACGGTTGAGCCCCAGGCCTCATTTAAGAAATACGGAGAGTCACCATGTCACGCGTCAAGCGCGGCGTTACCGCACACGCCCGGCACAAGAAAGTCCTCAAAGCCGCCAAGGGCTATTACGGCCGGCGCAAGAATACCATCCGCGTCGCCAAGCAGGCGGTGGAGAAGGCGGCCCAGTACGCCTATCGCGACCGCAAGAACCGGAAGCGCAATTTCCGTGCGCTCTGGATCCAGCGCATCAACGCCGCGGTCCGCTTCCACGGCCTGACCTATGGTCGATTTATCGACGGCCTCGGGAAGGCCGGTATCGAAGTCGACCGCAAGGTGCTTGCCGATATCGCCGTGCACGAGCCGGACGCGATGGCCGCGCTCGTTGAGAAGGCGAAGGCCGCGCTCGCCGAGGCCTATCCGGCGAACGCCTGACGCCTTACCCGAGGCCGAGACAGAACGACCCCGTCCGGGCATGCCCGGGCGGGTGCTTCGTTTCGGTCCGTCGGGGTCGTTTCCTCCCGGACCGAAATCGGTTAAAGGCAGGCGGTCTGCCGAGAGGAAATGAGATGACCGAACTTTCCAGTCTCGAAAACGAGATTCTCGCTGCCATCGACGCCGCCGGCGACGAGGCGGCGCTTGAGGCCGTGCGCATTGGCGCGCTCGGCAAGAAGGGCACCGTCAGCGAGCGGATGAAGTCGCTCGGCGGCATGAGCGCCGAGGAGCGCAAGGTCTGGGGACCGGCGCTGAACGGCCTCAAGGACAAGATCGGCACGGCGATCACCGAACGGCGCCAGGTGCTGAAGGAGGCCGCGCTCGATGCGCGGCTCGCCGCCGAGCGGGTCGACGTCACCCTGCCGGTGCGCCCGGGACCGGCCGATCGCGGCCGCATCCACCCGATTTCCCAGGTGATGGACGAGATCGCCGAGATCTTCGCCGACATGGGCTTTCGCATCGCCGAGGGCCCGGACGTCGAGACCGACTACTACAATTTCACCGCGCTGAATTTTCCGGTCGGCCATCCGGCGCGCGAGATGCACGACACGTTCTTCTTCCATCCGGACGAGGCGGGCGAGCGCAAGCTGCTGCGCACCCACACCTCGCCGGTGCAGATCCACACGATGGAGGCGGAAAAGCCGCCGATCCGCGTCGTCATTCCGGGCCGCACCTATCGCTGCGACAGCGACCAGACGCACACGCCGATGTTCCACCAGCTCGAGGGCCTCGTCATCGACGAGCAGAGCAATGTCGGCCACATGAAGTGGGTGCTGATGGAGTTCTGCCGGGCGTTCTTCGAGGTCGACCACGTCGAGATGCGGTTCCGGCCGTCGTTCTTCCCGTTCACCGAGCCCTCGCTCGAGGTCGACATCCGCTGCGACCGGCGCGGCAACGAGATCCGCTTCGGCGAAGGCAATGACTGGCTGGAGATTCTCGGCTGCGGCATGGTGCATCCGAATGTGCTGCGCAATTGCGGCCTCGATCCCGACCGCTACCAGGGCTACGCCTGGGGCATGGGCATCGACCGCATCGCGATGCTGAAATACGGCATGCCGGACCTGCGCGCCTTTTTCGATGCCGATGTCCGCTGGATCAATCACTACGGCTTCCGGCCGCTCGATCTGCCGACGCTGGCGGGGGGACTGAGCTCATGAAATTCACGCTTTCCTGGCTGAAGGACCACCTCGACACGGACGCCTCGCTGGACGAGATCGTCGAGGCGCTGACGATGATCGGCCTCGAGGTCGAGGGTGTCGAGGATCCTGGCGCGAAATACGCGCCGTTCATCATCGGCCACGTGCTCGAGGCAAAGCAGCATCCGAATGCCGACCGCCTGCGGGTGTGCATGGTCGACATCGGCAAGGGCGCCCCGATCCAGGTGGTGTGCGGCGCGCCGAATGCCCGCACCGGCCTCAAGGGCGTCTTTGCGCCGGCCGGCACGCACATTCCCGGCACCGGCATCGACCTTGCGGTCGGCACCATTCGCGGCGTCGAATCGCACGGCATGCTGTGTTCCGAGCGCGAGCTTGAGCTTTCCAACGACCACAACGGCATCATCGACCTGCCCGAGGATGCGCCGGTCGGCACGGCCTATCCGGCCTATGCGGGCCTTGACGATCCGGTGATCGACATCGCCATCACGCCGAACCGGCCGGACTGTCTCGGCGTCTATGGCGTGGCACGCGACCTTGCCGCCTTCGGCATCGGCAAGCTGAAGGACAACCGGCTGCCAGCACTGAAAGGATCGTTCAAGAGCCCAATCTCGATCGAGCTGCGGTTCACGCCGGAGACGGCGAACGCCTGCCCGGCCTTTGCCGGGCGCTATGTGCGCGGCGTCAGCAACGGGCCGAGCCCGGACTGGGTGCAGAAGCGGCTCAGGGCGATCGGCCTTCGTCCGATCAACGCGCTCGTCGACATCACCAACTACATCTCCTACGACCGCGGCCGGCCGCTGCACGTCTATGACGCCGACAAGGTCAAGGGCGTCATTCACGCCCGGCTCGGCACGAGCGGCGAGAGCTTCCTGGCGCTCGACGGGCGGACCTACGAGACCGACGAGGCGATGTGCGTCATCGCCGACGACAGCGGGCCGCTCGCCCTTGGCGGCATCATGGGCGGCGAGGCCACGGGCAGCACGGCCGGGACGACCAACGTCTTCATCGAGTCGGCGCTGTTCGACCCGTTGCGCACCGCCGAGACCGGCCGGCGCACCGGCGTCATCTCGGACGCCCGCTATCGCTTCGAGCGCGGCGTCGACCCGGCCTTCATGCTGCCGGGCCTCGAGCTTGCAACGCAGATGGTGCTCGATTTCTGCGGCGGCGAGGCGGGCGACGTCTTCGTTGCCGGCGCGGCACCGATCGCCGACAAGATCATCGAGTTCCCGCTCGCCGAGGTGAAGCGCCTGTCCGGCCTCGAGATCAAGCCGCTCGAGATCAAGGTCATCCTGCAGAGCCTCGGCTTCTGGGTCTCGGGCTCGGGCGATGTCGTCAAGGTCGCGGTGCCGTCGTGGCGGCCGGACGTCCACGGCAAGGCGGACCTTGTCGAGGAAGTCGCGCGCATTGCCGGCGTCAACAAGATCGTGCCGACGCCGACGCCCGGTCTCGACGGCGTTGCCCGGCCGGTGCTGACGCTCGGCCAGACGCGGACCCGGCGGGCGCGGCGGGCGCTGGCCATGCGCGGCATGGTCGAGGCCGTGACCTGGTCGTTCATCGCCAAGTCGGAAGCGGAAGCCTTCGGCGGCGGCGCCCGCGCGCTCGAGCTTGCCAATCCGATCTCCTCGGAAATGTCGGACATGCGGCCGAGCCTGCTGCCCGGCCTGATGCTGGCGGTGCAGCGCAATGCCGATCGCGGCATCGGCGACGTGGCGATCTTCGAGGTCGGCCAGATCTATCGCGGCGACAAGCCGAAGGACCAGCTCACGGCGGCGACGGGCGTCAGGCGCGGTACAGCCGGTCTTTCCGGCGGCGGCCGGCACTGGCAGGGCGCGAGCCCGACGGTCAGCGCCTTCGACGCCAAGGCCGACGCACTTGCGCTTCTCGAGGCACTCGGCATGTCGGCGGGCAATGTGCAGATCGCAGCGAGCGCGCCGGACTGGTTCCATCCGGGCCGCTCGGGCACGCTGCAGCTTGGACCGCAGACGATCCTTGGCCATTTCGGCGAGCTGCATCCACGGGTGCTCGACGCGCTCGACGTTGCCGGGCCGCTCGTCGGCTTCGAGCTCTTCCTCGAAGCGCTGCCGGCACCGAAGGCAAAGGCGACGCGGGCCAAGCCGCCGTTCGCGGCGCCGGCGTTCCAGCCGGTGCGGCGCGACTTCGCCTTCGTCGTCGACAGCGACGTGACGGCGGCGGCGATCCTGCGGGCGGCACGAGGCGCCGACAAGAAGCTCATCGTCGATGCCTCGGTGTTCGACCTCTTCGAGGGCGCCGCGATCGGCGAGGGCAAGAAGTCGGTCGCCATCGAGGTAACGCTGCAGCCGACGGAAAAGACGATGACGGACGAGGAGATCGAGGCGGTCGGGGCCAGGATCGTCGCCGCCGTCGGCAAGTCGACCGGCGGCAGTCTCAGGGCGTAGTGCACGGCGGGAGGCTCGACGTCTCCGGCGATCGAATGGACCCAAGACCTGGACGCGCGCCCGCTCGCTGCGCGGACACCGCAGATCATCGGCGCCGCAGATCAGGGGCGCCGCACGGGGGAACTCTTCCCTCCGCGCGGCGCCTTTTCATTTTGCCCGGACATCTCCTGCTCAGAGTGCCTGACCGCCGGACGCCTCGATGCGCTGGCCGGTGATCCAGCCGTTCCCGCCAACGAGCAGGCTTGCGATCGCGCCGCCGATATCGTCGGGCAAGCCGACCCGGCCCATCGCCGTCTGGGCGGCGATCATCCGGTTCAGCTCGGCATTGTCGCGGACCTGGCCGCCGCCGAAATCCGTCTCGATGGCACCGGGCGCCACGACATTCACGGCAATTCGGCGCGGGCCGAGTTCCCTTGCCAGATATTTCGTCATGGTCTCGACGGCGCCCTTCATGGTGGCGTAGGCGATGTAGCCGGGGAGTGCAAAACGGGTGAGGCCTGAGGAGAGATTGACGATGCGGCCACCGTCGACAATCAGCGGCTCAAGTGCCTGGGTCAGGAAGAACACACCCTTCAGGTGGACATTCATCAGCCTGTCGAACTCGGCCTCCGAGGTATCGACAAAGGCATGATGAATGCCGATGCCGGCATTGTTGACGAGAAAGTCAAATCCGTCGCGGCCCCAGATGTCCCGCAGCGCCGCACGGAGATCCGCGACAAAGGCCGGGAAAGTGGCCGTTGCGGCGGTGTCGAGCTTGAGTGCAACGGCATGGCGGCCGAGGGCCTCGATTTCGGCAACGGCGGCGCGGGCGTCTTCGTCGCGGGAGTGATAGGTGAGGATGCTGTCGACGCCGTTCGCGGCCAGATGCAGGGCGGTGTTGCGGCCAAGGCCGCGGCTGGCGCCAGTGATGACGGCGATCTTCGGTGCGTATGCCATGTCCGGACTTCCTTGCTCGTTTCCGATACGCAAAAGATGGCGCCGGACGCCGGGATCGCCTGCCCTATCCTCCGGATGATCTGCCCAATTCTCCAGAGGGGCCTTGCGATGCTGTTGTCTGCCCCCGTCGGTGCGCTAGAGTCTGAAGCGATCCGCCCCGGAACCGGAGTTGCAGCTTGCTGGCAGACGAACTGACCTCGGCCGCCCTTGCCTTTGCCGATGCGCATGGCGCCGGCGACGCACCGCTTGCGACCGGCATTGCCGGCTTGACGGTGCTGCGCCAACGCCGGCCGAGCGAGCTCAGGGCGCTCGTCTATGAACCGGTGTTCTGCCTCGTGCTGCAGGGTGCGAAGCAGGTTCTCGTCGGCGATCGGCCGGTCGTCTTCGACAGGATGCAGTCGGTCATCATCAGCTTCGAGCTGCCGACCCTGGCGCGCGTGGTGCGGGCGAGCCCGAACGAGCCTTACGTGGCGCTGGCGCTACGGCTCGACATGGCGGTGCTCCGCGAGACGGCGGCACGGATGCCAGATATTCCGGCCGGCAAGAGTGCCACCGGGCCGGTTGCCCTCGCGGCGGCGGACGCGGCAATCATCGATGCGATGCACCGGCTCCTGGGCCTTGTCGACCGGCCGGAGGCGGCACCAATCCTCTCGCCGCTGATCATTCGCGAGATTCACTACTGGCTGCTGTCGGCCGGACATGGCGCGATGCTGCGGGCATTGATGCGCGCCGACGGTCACGCGGCGCGCATCGCGGCGGCGACGGCACGGATCCGGAGGGATTTCCGCACACCGCTCCGGGTCGGCGACCTTGCCCGGGACGCGGGCATGAGCACCTCGGCGTTTCATGATCACTTCAAGGCGATGACGGCAACGACGCCGCTGCAGTTCCAGAAACAACTCCGCCTGATCGAGGCAAGACGCCTGATCGTCGAGACCGGCGCCACGGTGTCCAGTGCGGCATTCGCCGTCGGCTATGAAAGCCCGACCCAGTTCAGTCGGGAATATGCTCGCCGTTTCGGCGCGCCGCCGCGGGCTGACCTGAAGCGGCGCGACCAGAACGGCCGTGCCTCACGCGCCGGCGGCGGCTCGCTCGAGAGCGGAAAGATCGATCCGGCGCATGGTCATCAGCGCCTTCATGGCACGGCCGGATAATTCCGGATCGGGATTGGCAAGCAGCGCCATCGCGTCCTTCGGCACGATCTGCCAGGAGAGGCCAAAGCGATCCTTCAGCCAGCCGCACATGCTCTCGGCACCGCCATCGGCAGTCAGAGCGGCCCACAGCCGGTCGGTCTCGGCCTGATCCTCGGCCAGCACCGAGATCGAGGCCGCCTCGTTCAGGGCGAAATGCGGACCGCCATCAAAGGCCTGATAGGGCGTGCCGGCGAGCGTGAAGTCGACGATGACGATACGACCACCGGCCACTCGCTGCATCCGCTCGATCCTTGAGCCCGGCAGGAGCGAGACGTAGAACGTCGCGGCCTCTTCGGCCTTGCCATCATACCAGAGGCAGGTGCGGACCCTGGCGGCGGACATCAGGCGGCTCCCCGATTTGTCTGGAGCATGCTGACGCGATTGCCCTCGGTGTCGGTGAACGAGACATAGGTGCCGACGCCGGGGATTTCCATCGGCTCGCCGAGAACCGTGCCGCCTGCCCCGGCGACCATCGTCATCGCAGCCTCGATATCGTCGACGGCAATGACAACCGAGGGGACCTGCGCCGGCCAGTCCGGCTTTACCGGAAAGAAGCCGCCATTGATGGTGCCCGGAACGGTCGAGCGGCCGTTGTCGCTCACCGCCGTCTCGGCGAGCACGTAACCGGCCATCGCCGTGCCAAGCTGCTGGATCTTCCAGCCGAAGGCCTCGGCGTAGAACGCCGCGACGCGGTCGGCATCGGCATAGGGCATTTCGAAGTGGACAACCGGCGAGGTCATTGCATCTCTCCCTGCGGTACTGCGTTCGGGTCCATCCAGAAGGGTTCCCAGATATGGCCGTCCGGGTCGGCGAAGGCGTGGCCGTACATGAAGCCAAGGTCCTGCGGCGCGCGCACGGATGCGCCGCCGTGCTGCAAGGCGGCGGCAACGATGGCATCGACGGCGGCCCGGCTGTCAAGCTCGATGGCGATGAGCGCCTCGCTCGCGCCTTGCGGACAGATCGCCCGGCCCGGGATGAAGCCGGAGAAGAACCCGCGGGTCAGCAGCATCGCAAAGGCGGTGCCGCCGATCGGCATTGCGGCGGCGTTTTCATTCGACCATCTTTCGTCAAACGAAAAACCGAGCGCCGCATAGAAGGCACGGGTTCTCGCCAGATCAGCGACAGGGAGGTTGATGTAGGTCCTGATGTCCATCCGCTTCAGTCCTCCGCCTGCCATGGGCCCCTGCGACAACATGGCCGCAAGGCTAGATTGACCACTAGGTTGATGTCAACATAATAAGATCATGGCGACGGATTCCCTCCTTCCCTACGCGACGACCCTCGAGGTCAAGGACCGGTGCCTCTGCCTGCATCTGCAGCGCGCGGCGCGGGTTGTCGCCCGGCGTTTCGACGAGGCGTTCCGGCCGTTCGGGCTGACCAACGGGCAGTTCTCGATGATGATGGCGCTCAACCGGCCGGAGCCGCCGCGAATCCGCGATCTGGCACCGTTTCTCGCCATGGACCGGACGACCCTGACGGCGGCGCTGAAGCCGCTGGAGCGGCGCGGCCTCGTCAAGGTGACGGCGGATGCGGCGGACCGCCGGGCCAAGCGGCTCGGACTGACCGATGCCGGACGGGCGCTGCTGGCAGAAGCCGTGCCGGTCTGGCGCGCGACCCATGACGCACTCGATACGCTCCTGCCGGAGGGCGAGCCGGAGCGGCTGCGCGGCGACCTCAACGATCTCGGCTAACAGCCGCCTTCCCGCGAAAACCCCGCGCCAAAAGACAAAGGCGCCCACGAGGGACGCCTTCGCCAAAACCGAAAACTGCAGATCGTTGCCGGCAGTGCGCTGCCGTCCCGCCCTGTCAGGCGGCGAGCAACTCTTCGACCGAGCCGAGCCGCAGCTCGAAGCGGACGCCGATATCGTCGTTGCCGACGCGCATTACCGTGCTCTCGAGCGCACGGCCGGTTACGAGCTCGATGGCGATGCGATCGCCGACCGAAACGCCCGGCACGCGGGCGATGCGGGCGCCCTCGACGCTGGCATCGAGCACCTGGGTGGCCTCGCGGCCACCGTGCACATTGATGACCGCGACCTCGTTCATCTGCCGGCGCATGCTGGCGCGGCGGTCGGCCACCTCGCTGTTGACGTCGGCAAGGAACTGCTCGATCTCGCCGGAGAGCTCCCGGGCAAGACTGGAGAGTGCAACGGTCGCCTGATCGACGGCCTCGGCTTCCCGGGCGGTCATGTCGATGGAACCGCTGACCGAGGTAACATTGCGGGCGACGTCGTCGGTGCCATCCGAGGCAAAGCGCACGGACTGGGCGATTTCCTGGGTCGCGGCCTGCTGCTCCTCGACAGCGCCGGCAATGGCCGTCGTCAGTTCGCGGATCAGCGTGACGCTCTGGTTGATGCTGCCGATGGCACTGACGGCGCCACGGGTCGAATCCTGGATGCCGGTGATCTGGCTGGCGATGTCCTCGGTCGCCTTGGCGGTCTGGTTGGCCAGCGTCTTGACCTCGGAGGCGACGACGGCAAAGCCCTTGCCCATCTCGCCGGCGCGGGCGGCCTCGATGGTGGCATTGAGGGCGAGCAGATTTGTCTGCTCGGCGATATCGCGGATGAGCTTGATGACCGCGCCGATCTTGTCGGCCGCCTCGGAAAGGGCGCCGACCTGCCGGTCTGTATGGGAGGCGGTTTCGGACGCGTCATTGACGACGCCGTTCGCCTTGGTGGTCTGTTCGGCGATCTCGCGGATCGAGGCAGTCAGTTCCTCGGTCGCGGCGGCGACGGTCTGGACGTTGCGCGAGGCGCCGGACGAGGCGTCGCCGGCGGCGGCGGCATCGCCGGAGGCGGCACGGGCGACCGTGTTGAGGCGACCGGCCGAGGCGCGCATCGTCTCGACCTCGGCGGCGAAGGCAGCAAGGGTCTTGGCGACCGCCTGGCGGAAGCCGCCGATCATGTTCTCGACATAGGCCTGGCGGTGGCGTTCGCGGTCGCGTTCGGACTGGGCCTTCTGCTCAAGCTGGCGCCGCTCGACGGCGTTCTCGCGGAAGATTTCAAGCGCCTTTGCCATGTCGCCGATCTCGTCCCGACGACGGGCATCGCTGAGGTCGACGTCGATCTTGCCACGGGCAAGGTCGGTCATGGTCGAGACCATGCGGGCGATCGGTCCGGAGATGCCACGGGCGAGGAAGATGCCGCCGGCGACAGCGCCGAGAAGCAGGACGACGGCGGCGAGCAGCATGGCATCGCGCATCTCGACCAGCGGTTCGGCGGTCTCGTCGGCGGACTCGACCGCAATAATCGCCCAGGTCGTGCCGTTGAAGGTCATCGGCACGGACACCTCGATCATCCCGGTCGCGCGATAGTCCTCGCTGAAGCCCGTGCCGGGCTTGCCGGCAAGGGCGGCCTCGACCACGGGTCCGGCGACGCGCGTCGCCAGGATGTCGTCGACCTCGGTGAAGCGCGAATTGTTGCGCATCAGGCCGTCGCTGCCGACAATCAGCGTCTCGCCGGTTTTGCCAAGGCCCTGGGTGCCGTTCATGACGGCGTTGATGCGATCGATCGGCATCTGGAAGGCGAGCACGCCGACCGTCCTGCCATTCTCGACCACGGGCGTCGCAATGAACGAGGCCGGGACGCCATGGCTCGGCTCATAGGCCTTGAAGTCGGCAAAGACGAGTTCGCCGGGCCTGGCGGCAAGCGCCGCGCGATAGACCTTGCCGAGATCGGTCTCGCTCCACTCGCCACCCTTGCTGGCGAAGTTGGTCGAGAAGTCCTCTTCCTTGAAAACCGTGTAGACGAGGTCGCCATCGGTATTGAACAGGAAGATGTCGTAATAGCCGCGCTCGGTCAGGAAGGTGCGGTACCAGGGATGGTAGCGGCCATGAACGGCATCGTAGCCTGTGTCGCCGGGCCCCTTGTCGAGCAGGTGCTTTTCGCCGAGCGGATTGGGGTTGTTCCTGATGTAGGTCGTCTTCAACGCAGCCGACGGGATCGCTGCCGAGCGCCTTGTAGGCGGCACCGAAATCGGCCAGCGCCGTGGCGGTCATCGGCAGGACGGCGACAGTGCGCATATCCTGCTCGATGGATGTCAGATAGCTGCCAAGCTGTTCCTTGCGGTCCTCGACGAGAGCGGCGAGCTTCTCCTCGGTGAGCCTTTCCATTTCGACAGATGCCGTGAAATAGCTGGAAAAGCCGATGCCCGCGCCGATCAAGACGGCAAATCCGACGATGGCTGCAGGGATCTTCTGCTTTATTTTCAAATTCGCGAACATTCAGGCTCCCAAAACATCCCCCGCAGGCTCACTATCCTGCCAGCGTGAAGATATTTTCGACCTGACGGCGTATAATTGCGGTTAATACCTTGGTGCCGAGACGCCTTATGCTGGACAAATACCAGTCAATCCATGACCAATAAATAGGCAAATACATACCGGCGGATGTAAGCCGGGAGACGCGCTCCTGTTGCGAGCTGGTCGCATTCATGAGTTTTGCCGTGGTCAATCGGCCGCCGCAGGCGCCTTGGCAAGGCACGGCCCTCGTCAGGCGGGGCGGCGCCCCCACATTCGGCGAAACGCCGCTTTGCCGGGGCTTTGTGCATATCTTATTGTGAGGCGGCCCATTTTGTGCCCGATTCGCGTGTTCAGAGCCTCTTGCCGGTGCTTCAATTGCCCGCCGGGAACGGTTCCCGCGACCAGGAGATCGATCGATGCCGACCATTGCGCTTGTCGACGACGACCGTAACATTCTTGCTTCCGTCTCGATCGCGCTCGAGGCCGAGGGCTATCGGGTGCAGACCTACACGGACGGCGTCTCGGCGCTCGACGGCCTCAAGGCCGATCCGCCGGATCTGGCGATCTTCGACATCAAGATGCCGCGCATGGACGGCATGGAGCTGCTGCGCCGGCTCCGGCAGAAATCGGAGCTGCCGGTCATTTTCCTCACCTCCAAGGACGAGGAGATCGACGAGCTGTTCGGCCTGAAGATGGGCGCCGACGACTTCATCCGGAAGCCGTTCTCGCAGCGCCTGCTCGTCGAGCGCGTCCGGGCGGTGCTGCGCCGGGCGCAGAACCGGGAAGCGGCGGCGGCCTCGCCGGCCGCGGCGCGCTCAGCCGATGCCAAGGTGCTCGAGCGCGGCGAACTGCGGATGGACGAAGAGCGGCACAACTGCACCTGGAACGGCCATCCGGTGACGCTGACCGTGACCGAATTCCTGATCCTGCAGTCCCTCGCCCAGCGCCCGGGCGTCGTGAAGAGCCGCAACGCGCTGATGGACGCGGCCTATGACGATCAGGTCTATGTCGACGACCGCACCATCGACAGCCACATCAAGCGGCTGCGCAAGAAGTTCAAGGCGGTCGACGGCTCGTTCGACATGATCGAAACGCTCTACGGCGTCGGCTACCGCTTCAAGGAGGCCTGAGGGCCGGGACGCCGTGGCGGCACAGAAACGCCCCAGTGACGCGGAACGCAGCCGGACGCTGAAGCGCCGGTGGGGCCTTCGCATGCTCCGGCGCACGAGCCGCGGCCTTGGCGTCTACATCTTTTCCAGCCTGTCGCGGCGGATCATCGTCCTCAATCTCGCCGCCCTCATCGTCCTCGTTTCGGGCATTCTCTATCTCAACCAGTTCCGCGCCGGCCTCACCGATGCGCGGGTGCAGAGCCTGCTCACCCAGGGCGAGATCATTGCCGGGGCGATCGCCGCCTCGGCGACGGTGGAGACCGACACGATCACCATCGACCCGGAACGGCTTCTCGAGCTGCAGGCCGGGCAGAGCATCGCTCCCTATGAGGAGACGCTGCAGTCGCTCGAGTTTCCGATCAATCCGGAGCGTGTGGCGCCGATCCTCCGGCGGCTGATTTCGCCGACGAAAACACGGGCCCGACTGTATGACCGGGACGGCGTGCTGCTGCTCGATTCGCGGCATCTCTATTCGCGCGGCCAGATCCTGCGCTTCGAACTGCCACCGCCGGACAGCCCGGGACCGACCATTCTCGAGCGCGCCATCCAGGGCGTGAAGCTGTGGCTGCGGCGCGGCGAGATGCCGATTTACGAGGAACTCGGCGGGGCCAACGGCAAGGGCTATCCGGAGGTTGCCCGGGCGCTCGGCGGGGCGCCGGGCTCGGTCGTGCGGGTGAACGACAAGGGCGAGCTCATCGTCTCGGTAGCCGTGCCGATCCAGCGCTTCCGGGCGGTGGTCGGCTCGTTGCTGCTGTCGACCCAGGGCGGCGACATCGACGCCATCATCACTGCCGAGCGGCTGGCGATCGTCCGGGTGGCGCTGGTCGCGGCGGCGGTCACGACAGTCCTTTCGATGCTGCTCGCCAGCACCATCGCCGGGCCGGTGCGGCGGCTTGCGGCGGCGGCCGAGCGGGTGCGCCGCTCGATCAAGGCGCGCGAGGAAATCCCCGACTTTTCCGGCCGCACCGACGAGATCGGCCACCTTTCCCGGGCGCTGCGCGACATGACGACGGCGCTTTACAGCCGGATCGACGCCATCGAGAGCTTTGCCGCCGACGTCGCGCACGAACTGAAGAACCCGCTGACCTCGCTGCGCAGCGCGGTCGAGACGCTGCCGCTGGCCAGGACCGAAGTGTCGAAGGAGCGGCTGATGGGCATCATCCAGCACGATGTGCGCCGCCTCGACCGGCTGATCTCGGACATTTCCGACGCCTCGCGGCTCGATGCGGAGCTTGCCCGCGAGGACGCGGCCAGGATCGACCTCGTCCGCCTGCTGGAATCGGTGACGGCCATTGCCCGCGACGTGGGCCGGGGCGATGGACCGGCGATCACGCTCGAGATCGATCCGGAGGCGAAGCGGCCGCTGACGGTGATGGGTCACGACAGTCGTCTCGGCCAGGTGATCAACAACCTCATCGACAACGCCCGCTCGTTCTCGCCGCCGGACGGCACGGTGCGCGTCAAGGCACGGCGCGACGAGGGCGACATCGAGATCGCGGTCGAGGATGACGGACCGGGCATGCGCGACGACGTGCTCGAGCGGGTCTTCGAGCGCTTCTACACCGACCGGCCCGAGCAGGACGGTTTCGGCAACAATTCCGGGCTCGGGCTCTCGATCTCCAAGCAGATCGTCGAGGCGCATGGCGGCACCATCCATGCCGAGAACCGGATCGCCGACATTGCCGACGCCGCGGCCGAGCCGGACGCACCGGTGAAAGTGCTCGGCGCCCGATTCGTCGTCAGGCTGCCGGCCGGATGAGCGCGGCCGGCACGCTCGTTCACGGCACGGCGGTGCTCGTCGGGCCCGTGGCGGTGCTGATCCGCGGCGCCTCGGGCAGCGGCAAGTCGACGCTGGCGCTCCGCCTTCTGGAGCGGGCGGAAGGTGCCGGCCGGTTCGCCCGGCTCGTCGCCGACGATCAGGTGTTCATCCGCCGGGAGGGCGAGGCGCTGATCGGGCGGGCACCGGAGACGACGCTCGGGCTCATCGAGCTGCGCGGCCGCGGCATCCTCGAACTTCGGCCTGAATCGCCGGCCCGGATCGGCCTCATCGTCGACCTTTTGCCGGGAAAAGACTGCCCCCGGATGCCCGCTCCCGAGGATGAGACGGTCGAACTGCTCGGACTGACGTTGCCGCGCCAGATCGTCATGATCGGCGCGCCAGATGCGGCCCTCATCATCGAAAGCGCTCTTTTTCAGCGCCCGCTTCAGCCGCTGTCGGCCACATAGAACGAATTCAGGCTTGCAAGCGGCGCCGGACGCCACAAAGATGGTGTCCCCGTCGAAGGACCGGTCGACATTGCGGCCGGCAGGTGCGTCTCAAGCGGAAGCAAACATGATCGGACTGGTTCTCGTCACCCACGGCAACCTTGCCCATGAGTTTCGTGCGGCACTGGAACACGTCGTCGGACCGCAGGATCAGATCGAGACCGTCTGCATCGGCCCGGAAGACGACATGGAGCAGCGCCGGCAGGACATCGTCGAGGCGATCGGCAAGGCCGACAGCGGCGGCGGCGTCGTTCTGCTCACCGACATGTTCGGCGGCACACCCTCGAACCTTGCCATCTCGGTGATGGAAGCGGGCCGGGTCGAGGTCGTCGCCGGGGTAAACCTGCCGATGCTCATCAAGCTGGCATCGCTGCGCGGCGAGGCAAGCCTCGACAAGGCGGCGGCGGCGGCCTGCGAGGCCGGCCGCAAGTACATCTCGGTTGCGAGCCAGGTGCTTTCCGGCAAATGACGCAGGAAACGCCCGAGCCGACCGAGCCGCTGTCGTGCGAGCTTTTCATTCCCAACAAGCGGGGCCTGCACGCGCGGGCCTCGGCGAAGTTCGTCCAGTGCGTCGAGAAGTTCGATGCCGAGGTGCGCGTCTCCAAGGATTTTCACACCGTCGGCGGCACCTCGATCATGGGACTGATGATGCTGGCGGCCGGCGTCGGCTCGACCATCCATGTCGAGGCAAGCGGGCCGGAGGCCGAGGCCGTCATGGCGGCGCTGACGGCGCTCGTCACGTCCGGCTTCGGCGAGGCCGAATAGTCATTTCAGGAGTTGATCAGAACGGCGTGCGGCTGCGCATCGCGGCAGCGAGCGTGCCGTCGTCGAGATAGTCGAGCTCGCCACCGACCGGCACGCCATGGGCCAGGCGCGAAACGCGGACGTCGACGCCCTCGAGCTGGTCGGTGATGTAGTGCGCCGTCGTCTGGCCCTCGACCGTGGCGTTGACGGCGAGCACGATCTCGCGCACCGCCGGATCGGCGGCCCGGTCGACGAGCCCGCCGATATTGAGATCGCCCGGGCCGATGCCGTCGAGCGGCGACAGCGTGCCGCCGAGCACGTGATAGCGGGCCGATATGGCGTGGGCGCGCTCGAGCGCCCAGAGATCGGACACGTCCTCGACGACGACGATGACCGAGGGATCGCGCGCCGGGTCGGTGCAGATGGCGCAGGGGTCTGTCGTGTCGACGTTGCCGCAGGCCGAGCAGACCGTCACCGCCTCGAGGGCGGCGCGCATCGCCTCGGCGAGCGGGGCCAGAAGCTGCTCCTTCTTCTTGATGAGATGGAGCGTGGCGCGGCGGGCCGAGCGGGGGCCGAGCCCCGGCAGGCGCGCCAGAAGCTGGATCAGCCTTTCGATCTCTGGACCCGCGATGCGGCCGGCCATTCCGGTTCGTCCCCGATCAGAACGGCAGCTTCATGCCGGCGGGAAGCTGCAGGCCACCGGTCAGGTCGCGCATGCGGTCGGCCAGCACGGTCTCGGCCTTCTGGCGGGCATCGGCCTGGGCGGCGACGATCAGGTCCTCAAGGATCTCGACTTCCTCGGGCTTCATCAGGCTCGGGTCTATACGCACGGTCTTCAGCTCGTTCTTGCCGTTCAGGACGACGGTGACGAGACCGCCGCCGGCCTTGCCCTCGATCTCGAGGGATTCGACCTCTTCATTGAGCTTGGCCATGCGGCCCTGCAGTTCCTGGGCCTGCTTCAGCATCTTGCCGAAATCGCGCATCCTCATTCACCTCACTGCAATTTCCGGCGGGCGCGCAGCCCTGGCGGCACCCGTTCCGGCCGGTTTCGTTCCTGTCAGATATCGTCGGTGCCGCGCTCGTCGGCAAGCGGTTCGTCGCTCTCTCCGCCCTCGCCGCCCTCGGCCGCCGCCGGCTGGTGAATCACCACGTCGACAATGCGGGCGCCGGGGAAGCGCTCCAGCGCGCGGGCAACGAGCGGATCGGCGCGCACGTCGCTGACGAGACGGGTCTGCTCGGCCGCCTGCCGCTCGGCGATGGTCTCGCCGCCTTCCTGGCGCGAGACGGTGACGAACCACTGGCGGCCCGTCCATTCGCGCAGCTTCTGGGCAAGCTGCTGGGCAAGGTCCGGGGCGGCGTCGGCCGTCGGCGAGAATTCCAGCCGGCCGGGCTCGAAGCTGACGACACGGACCTGGCGCTCGAGCGCCAGTTTCAGCATCAGCTCGCGTTTCTGCTGGGCCAGGGCGACGACGTCCTCGAAGCGGGCAAGGGTCACCTCGGCCTCGGCGACGGCGGCGGCTTTCGGCGCGCGCACCGGGCTCGGATTGGCGCTGGCCAGCACCGGCTGGGCGCGGGCCGAGGCCATGGCGCGCGGCGCTCCGCCGAAACCGCCAGATCCGGATGGGCCACCGGATGCAGACGGGCCACCAGAACCGCCGCCCGAAGGCGCGCCGCCGGCAGGCGCGCGACCTTCGCCGCCACCATCGGCGAGAAGCTTCAGCGCCTCGTCGGGCGTCGGCAGGTCGGCGGCATAGCAAAGGCGCACGAGCACCATGTCGGCCGCGGCCAGGGGCTTGGGCGCCGCCTCGACCTCGGGAATGCCCTTCAGCAGCATCTGCCAGGCGCGCGAGAGCACCTTCAGCGACAGGCGGGAGGCGAAATCGCGGCCGCGCACGCGCTCGACCTCGGAGATCGCGGCATCGCCCGCGGCTTCCGGCACCAGCTTCAGGCGGGTGACGAGGTGGACGAACTGGGCAAGATCAGTCAGCACGACGGCCGGATCGGCGCCGACGACGTGCAGTTCGGCGAGTTCGGCGAGCGCGGCCGGGGCGTCGCCCTTCATGACATGCTCGAACAGGTCGACGATGCGGGCGTGGTCGGCAAGGCCGAGCATGCCGCGCAGATCGGACGCGAGAATGCGACCGCCGCCATGGGCGATCGCCTGATCGAGCAGCGACAGGGCATCGCGGACCGAGCCTTCGCTGGCCCTTGCGACGAGGGCGAGCGCCTCGTCGTCGATCTCGACCTTCTCGGCATCGGCGATGCGGCGCAGATGGCGCACGAGAACGTCGGCCTCGATGCGGCGCAGATCGAAGCGCTGGCAGCGCGACAGCACCGTCACCGGGACCTTGCGGATCTCGGTCGTGGCGAAAATGAACTTCACATGCTCCGGCGGCTCCTCGAGCGTCTTCAGCAGGCCGTTGAAGGCCGCGCCGGAGAGCATGTGCACCTCGTCGATGATGTAGACCTTGTAGCGGGCCGAGACCGGGCGATAGCGCACCGCCTCGATGATCTCGCGGATGTCGCCGATGCCGGTGTGGGAGGCCGCGTCCATCTCGATGATGTCGACGTGGCGCGATTCCATGATCGCCTGACAGTTGAGCCCGAGTTCGGGCATGTCGATGGTCGGGCGATCGATCTTGCCGGGGACGGTGTAATTGAGGGCGCGGGCGAGGATGCGGGCGGTCGTCGTCTTGCCGATGCCGCGCACGCCGGTGAGCATGTAGGCCTGCGCGATGCGGCCGGTCTCGAACGCGTTTTTCAGCGTCCTGACCATCGCTTCCTGACCGATGAGATCTTCGAAGGTCTGCGGCCGGTACTTGCGGGCGAGCACCCGGTAGGCGGCAGGCCGGTCGTTGGCGTCGGTGGTGCTGATGCCGTCCATCGCCCTGCCCTTCACGAAGATGCTCGGTGCCCGGATGGCTGCCGGATGCTGGCCGGCGCGCCGGGCGCAAAGGGCGCTCGACCGTTCCGGCGACGGAGCCGCCCGAGGGAAGGCGCGGGTGGGAGGCTGGACATGCGACCCGAACCGAATTCGTTGGGGCTGCTTCCTTCCGGACCTGACCCGGTTGGCGAAGGGCTCGCCCGCCGCCAACCTCCCGACCCCGATATGGCAGGTTCGCGCCCCCGACGCAAGAGAGGGGCGCGTGCCTTCGCGGTTCAGCGGTTGCGGAACTGCGGCGAGCGCTTCTCGACGAAGGCGGTCATGCCCTCGGTCTGGTCCTCGGTCGCGAACAGGGCATGGAACATGCGCCGCTCGAACCGGATGCCCTCGGCAAGGGTCGTCTCGTAGGCGCGATTGACCGTTTCCTTGGTCATCATGACCGAGGGAAGCGAGAAGGAGGCGATCTTGTTGGCCGCCTCGAGAGCGGTCTCGACGAGATCGGCGACCGGGACGATGCGCGAGACGAGACCGGCGCGCTCGGCCTCGGCGGCGTCCATCATGCGGCCGGTCAGGCACATGTCCATCGCCTTGGCCTTGCCGACATAGCGGGTGAGGCGCTGGGTGCCGCCGGCGCCGGGCATGACGCCGAGGGTGATCTCGGGCTGGCCGAAGCGGGCGTTCTCGCCGGCAATGATGAAATCGCACATCATCGCCAGTTCGCAGCCACCGCCGAGGGCGTAGCCGGCGACAGCGGCGATGACCGGCTTGCGATTGCGGCTGACGCGGTCCCAGGTCGAGATGAAATCGCCGAGATAGGCGTCGATGAACGACAGCGAGGCCATTTCCTTGATGTCGGCGCCGGCGGCGAAGGCCTTTTCCGAGCCGGTGATGACGACGCAGCCGATCCGCTCGTCCTTCTCGAAGGCATCGAGCGCCTCGGAAAGCTCGGAGATGAGTTCGGAGTTCAGCGCGTTCAGCGCCTTGGGCCGATTGAGCGTGATGAGACCGGCGCGATCGCGCGTCTCAACGACGATGGAGTTGTAAGCCATGTTGGTTCCTTCTCAGGACTTGTCGGGCGCTGCAGTGCACCGGCGGACGGAAAAAGGCGTAGCCGAGGCGGTTGACCCATGCAACCCCGCCGGCGGTCGAAGAGCGGCGCCGGGCTTTCCGCCCCGGCGCGTTTGCGGACGGCGAGCCGGCTGCCGCCTTGCCGCGAATGTCATCAGCGCTGGCATGCCGGGCACCAGAAGGTCGAGCGGCCGGACTGGACGATGCGCTCGATGACGCCGTTGCAGGCGGGATCGGGACAGGGATCGCCCTCGCGGTCGTAGACACGGAAGGAATGCTGGAAATAGCCGAGCTCGCCGTCGACGTGGATGTAGTCGTTGAGGGTCGAGCCGCCGGCGGCGATCGCATCGGCAATGACCTGCCGGATGGCGACGGCGAGGCGTTCGGCACGCTTCGTCGGGCCGCCGTCTTTCCGTGCCAGCGTTCCGGCGGCGCGGCGCGGCGACAGGCCGGCCCGGTGCAGCGCCTCGCAGACATAGATATTGCCAAGGCCGGCGATGAGGCGCTGGTCGAGCAGCGCCGCCTTCAACGGCGCGGCCTTGCCGGCGAACAGGCGGGCGAGCAGCGCGCCGTCGAGTTCGTTGCCGGTCGGCTCGACGCCGAGATCGCAGAGGTGGCGATGGCCGGCAAGGCCGGCGCGCGGGCAAAGGTCCATCGAGCCGAAACGGCGCGGGTCGTTGTAGACGACGCGCAGGCCGTTATCGAGGCCAAGGACGACGTGGTCGTGGGCGATGTCCTTGCAGCGCGGATAGTGGAAATCGCCGAGCGGCGCCTCGCCCTCGATGCGGAACGAGCCGGACATGCCGAGATGGGCGATGAGCACCTCGCCGGTCGACAGGTCGGCGAGAATGTATTTCGCCCGCCGGCCGACCGAGGTGACCGTCGCGCCGGTCAGTCGCTCGACGAAGCGTTCGGGGAAGGGAAAGCGCAGGTTCCGGCGGCGCTGTTCGACCGCGACGATGCGCGCACCTTCAAGGGCTGGCTGAAGACCGCGGCGAACGGTCTCCACTTCGGGCAATTCGGGCATTGGCGCGGTTACCCCCGGCAAGGCTCGGACACTTGGAAAGATGGCCGCGACGATAGCGCGAACCGGATCGGTCCGCTATGCTGCGGCGCCATAAGGGAGCGCGGTCCGGCGACCAATGGGTGCCGGGCCGGAATTGTTGCGTTCCCCCGCCGGTTCGCGCTATCGGGCGGGCGGAGTGCATTTTCAGGCTCGGGGCACGGATCGACCGCATGACGACAGGGCAAAACGGCAGCTCGACGACCTCTTTCGGGTTTCGCGATGTGCCGCTCACCGAAAAGCAGACGCTCGTCGACGAGGTGTTCCACCGCGTGGCCAAGCGCTACGACCTGATGAACGACCTGATGTCCGGCGGCCTGCACCGGCTGTGGAAGGATGCGCTCGTTGCCTGGATGGCGCCGCCGCGCGCCGGCCGGCGGCATTTCGAGGTGCTTGACGTTGCCGGCGGCACCGGCGACGTGGCGACACGGATCGTCGATGCCTCGAACAAACATGCACGCGCCATCGTCTGCGACATCAACGGCTCGATGCTCGGCGTCGGCAAGGACCGGGCGGCGGCGCGCGGACTTTCCGACAAGATCCGCTTCGTGCAGGGCAATGCCGAGGACCTGCCGTTCGAGAACGGCCGGTTCGACGCCTATACGATCGCCTTCGGCATCCGCAACGTGCCGCGCATCCAGAAGGCACTCGAGGAGGCCTATCGGGTGCTGCGGCCGGGCGGGCGGTTCATGTGCCTCGAATTCTCGGCGGTCGACGTGCCGGGCCTCGACAGGATCTACGACCTCTATTCGTTCAACGTGATCCCGCCGCTCGGCCAGCTCGTCGCCAACGACGCGGACAGCTATCGCTATCTCGTCGAATCGATTCGCAAGTTCCCGCATCAGGAACGCTTCGCCGAGATGATCCGGCAGGCCGGGTTCGCACGCGTCGAGTACCGCAACCTGACGGGCGGCATCGCGGCGATCCATTCCGGCTATCGCATCTAGGGACGCGGGCAGCGACATGGGCATTCCGGTTTCCGCGTTCATCCGGCTCATCAGGGCAGGCTATGTGCTGGCCCGGGAGGGCGTGCCGCGTCTCGTCGACGAGGAGATGGTGCCGCCGTCCGGGCGGGTGCTGCTGCGACTCGCCCGGCTTCTGGAAAAGCCGCGCGGCGAGGACAGCAATGCGGCGCGGCTCTCGGACGCGCTGAACCGGCTCGGGCCGTCCTACATCAAGCTCGGCCAGTTCCTCGCCACCCGGCGCGACGTCGTCGGCGAAGTCGTGGCGCGCGATCTTGAAACGCTGCAGGACCGGCTGCCGCCATTCGGCATGAGCGAGGCGCGGACACGGGTCGAGACCGCCCTCGGCGGCCCGGTCGAGACACTTTATTCCTCATTCAGCGAGCCGCTGGCGGCCGCCTCGATCGCGCAGGTGCACCGCGCCTCGATCGCGACCGAGGACGGGCCACAGGACGTCGCGGTCAAGGTGCTGCGCCCCGGCGTCCATCACCGGTTCGGGCGCGACCTCAAGAGCTTCTATCTTGCGGCACGGCTGTTCGAACGGCTGTCGCCGGCATCGCGGCGGCTGCGGCCGGTGGCGGTGGTCGACACGCTCGCCCGCTCGGTCAATCTGGAGATGGATCTCCGGCTCGAGGCGGCGGCGCTGTCGGAGATGGCCGAGAACACGGCCAACGATCCCGGTTTCCGGGTGCCGGGCGTCGTCTGGGAGCGCACGGCGCGCAACGTCCTGACGCTCGAATGGATCGATGGCACCAAGCTCACCGACATCGCGGCAATCGCGGCGGACGGCCACGATCTCGTCGACCTCGGGCGGACGCTGATCCAGTCGTTCCTGCGGCACGCGGTGCGCGACGGCTTTTTCCATGCCGACATGCATCCGGGCAATCTCTTCCTCGACCGGGACGGCAAGATCGTCGCCGTCGATTTCGGCATCATGGGCCGGCTCGGGCCGAAGGAGCGGCGCTATCTCGCCGAAATCCTCTACGGCTTCATCAAGCGCGATTATTTCCGGGTCGCAGCCGTCCATTTCGAGGCCGGCTACGTGCCCGACTACCAGGACGTCGCCGTGTTTGCCCAGGCGATCCGGGCGATCGGCGAGCCCTTGCAGGGCCGCACCGCCAAGGACGTGTCGATGGCGCGGCTGCTCACCCAGCTTTTCGAGGTGACCGAGCTCTTCGACATGCACACCCAGCCGCAGCTCCTGCTGCTGCAAAAGACCATGGTCGTGGTCGAGGGCGTGGCGCGCACGCTCGATCCGGACCTCAACATGTGGACGACGGCCGAGCCCGTCGTGCGCGAGTGGATCGAGGGCCATTTCGGGCCGGGCGGGCGGCTGCAGGAAGCGGCCGAGGGCGTCTCGGCGGTCGGCCGGCTGGTCACGGAGGTGCCCGACCTCATCGCCCGGGCCGAGCGGCTTTCCTCGGGCTTTGCGGAAATGGCGCGCGAGGGCCTGAGGCTCGACCTCGAGACGGTGCGGGCGATCGCCCGCGAGGAAGCGCGGCGCGGGCGCGGGACGCGGCTGGCGATCTGGATCGGGGCGATCTCGCTTGCCGTCATCGCCATCATGTCGCTGTCGGTCTGAGAGGATCCCGAAGATGAGCATCGCGGGCCGGAAGATCCTTCTTGTCGTTGCCGGCGGGATTGCGGCCTACAAGTCGCTGGAGCTGGTGCGGCGGCTGCGCGAGCGCGGCGCCCCGGTGCGGGCGGTCCTGACGCGGGCCGGGGCCGAGTTCGTCACGCCGCTGTCGCTCGGCGCGCTGACCGGCGACAAGGTCTACCAGTCGCTCTTCGACCTCACCGACGAGGCCGAGATGGGCCATATCGAGCTGTCGCGGGACGCCGACCTGCTGGTGGTTGCCCCGGCGACGGCCGACCTTCTGGCCAAGATGGCCGGCGGACATGCGGACGACCTTGCCTCGACCGTGCTTCTTGCCACCGACAAGCCGGTGCTCGTTGCCCCGGCGATGAACGTGCGGATGTGGGAGCACGCGGCGACGCGGCGCAACGTCGCGCAGCTTGGCGCCGACGGCGTTGCCTTCGTCGGGCCGAACGAGGGCGACATGGCCTGCGGCGAGTTCGGTGCCGGCCGGATGGCCGAGCCGCTCGAGATCGTCGCCGCCATCGAGGCGATGCTGGCGCCGGCGGCGCGGCCGCTGGCGGGCCGGCATGTGCTCATCACCTCCGGGCCGACGCATGAGCCGATCGATCCGGTCCGTTATATCGCCAACCGCTCCTCCGGCCGGCAGGGTCACGCGATCGCGGCGGCGGCCGCGGCAGCCGGGGCGCGGGTCACGCTCGTTTCGGGACCGGTGACGCTCGCCGATCCGGCCGGCGTCACGACCGTTCATGTCAAGACCGCCAGTGAGATGCTCGCCGCCTGCGAGGCGGCGCTGCCGGCCGATGTCGCGATCTGCGCGGCCGCCGTCGCCGACTGGCGGGTGGTCGGCGCGGGCGAGGAAAAGATCAAGAAGGACGGCTCGGGCAAGCCGCCGGCGCTGGCGCTCGCCGAGAACCCGGACATTCTGGCGACGCTGTCGCGGCACGCGGCGCGGCCGCCGCTCGTCGTCGGCTTTGCTGCCGAGACGCACCGCGTCGTCGAGCACGCCGAGGCCAAGCTTGCCCGCAAGGGCTGCGACGTCATCGTCGCCAACGACGTCAGCCCGGCCTCCGGCGTCATGGGCGGCACCGAAAACACGGTCCATCTCGTCTTTCCGGGACATATCGAAGACTGGCCGAAACTGGCCAAGGACGAGGTCGCCAAGCGGCTCGTCGCCCGGATCGCCGAACTCATCGAGGAGCGCACGCCGTGAGCCTCGACCAGTTCCCCGACGGCGTGCAGGTTGCCGTCGTCCGCCTCGCCCATGCCGAGGAACTGTCGTTGCCGGCCTATCAGACGGCCGAGGCGGCGGGACTCGACCTCATCGCGGCGGTGCCGGCCGACGAGCCGATGGAAATGCCTCCCGGCGGGCGGGCGCTGGTGCCGACGGGCCTCAAGATCGCCCTGCCGAAAGGCTTCGAGGGGCAGGTGCGGCCGCGTTCCGGCCTTGCCGTGCGGCACGGCATCACCGTTCTCAACGCGCCGGGCACGATCGATTCCGACTATCGCGGCGAGGTCTGCGTGGCGCTCGTCAATCTGGGCAAGGACCCGTTCACGGTGGTGCGCGGCATGCGCATCGCGCAGATGGTCATCGCCCCGGTCGCCCGGGCGTCCGTTCTCGAGGTCGCCGAGCTGCCGGACAGCGAGCGCGGCGAAGGCGGGTTCGGCTCGACCGGCCTCGACAGCGGCCCGGCTGGAGCAAGCCATTCCGCAGTCCGGCCGATTTCGACCCAGCTTGATGAAATCGTTCTCCGGATCGGCAGAACTTTGAGAGAAATTTTCCGCCTGCCGGAAAAATAGACCACCTCTCCATGCCTTCCCCGACGGCCGCCGACCGGCTAGGCTCGCGACAAAATCCGGAACTGCACGGCAGTCACTCCGGACCCATGTCAGCGCACTCGTCGAGGTTCAGCAGATCATGAGCGATACCACCGCCCGTCCCGGCCGCGGCCGCATCTATTCCTCGATCACCGAGACGGTCGGCAACACGCCGATCGTCCGCCTCGATCGCCTTGCCGCCGCCGAGGGTGTCGGCGCCAGTCTTCTTGCCAAGCTCGAGTTCTTCAACCCGATCGCCAGCGTCAAGGACCGGATCGGCGTGGCGATGATCGATGCGCTGGAGGCGGCCGGCAAGCTCGGGCCGAACACGGTTCTGGTCGAGCCGACGTCGGGCAATACCGGCATCGCGCTCGCCTTCACGGCCGCGGCACGCGGCATCCGGCTGATGCTGGTGATGCCGGAATCGATGTCGATCGAACGGCGCAAGATGCTGGCGCTGCTCGGCGCCGAGCTGGTGCTGACGCCGGCCGAGAAGGGCATGAAGGGCGCGGTCGCGCGGGCCGAGGAAATCGTTGCCGAGAACCCGGACGCGATCATGCCGCAGCAGTTCGAGAATCCGGCCAATCCGGCGATCCACCGGGCAACGACGGCCGAGGAGATCTGGAACGACACCGACGGCAAGGTCGACGTGTTCGTTTCCGGCGTCGGCACCGGCGGCACGATCACCGGCGTCGGCCAGACGCTGAAGGGCCGCAACGCGGCCTTGCGCGTCGTTGCCGTCGAGCCGGATGCGAGCCCGGTGCTGTCGGGCGGCCAGCCCGGCCCGCACAAGATCCAGGGCATCGGCGCCGGCTTCGTGCCGGGCGTGCTCGATCGCGGCATCATCGACGAGGTGGTGCGGATCGACAACGACACGGCGTTCGAAACGGCGCGCAAGCTCGCCCGCATCGAGGGCATTCCGGTCGGCATCTCGTCGGGGGCCGCGGTCGCGGCGGCGATCGCACTCGGCAAGCGACCGGAGCTTCAGGGCAGGAACATCGTCCTCATCATCCCCTCCTTCGCCGAGCGCTACCTCTCGACGGCCCTCTTCGACGGCCTCTGAGCGCCGGCAATTTCCCCCCAATGAGAAGACCCAAGCCCGGGACGGCACCGTCCCGGGCAACGGACAAGCACGGACAAATGACCATGAGCACGCTGAAAGACCTCATCGCCGATACCCAGTCGCAGTTCCGGCTGAAGCCGGCCGCCGCCAAGGCGACTTTTGCCACGCAATCAAACCTCAAGGCGGGATTTCGCTCGGAGGTCGACATCCGCCAGCACTCGATCGTCATCGACGAGCCGGCAGCGCTTGGCGGCGCCGACACCGGCCCCAATCCGGTCGAGCTGGTGCTCGCCGCGCTCGGCAGTTGCCAGGAAATCACCTACCGGGCCTATGCCGCCGCACTCGGCATTCCGCTCGAGAGCGTCTCGGTCAAGCTCGAGGGCGAGATCGACCTTCGCGGCTTCTTTGCCGTCGACGAGGGCGTGCGGCCGGGCTATGAAGCCGTTCGTGGCACGGTGACGCTGGTCTCCGGCGCAAGCGCGGAAGACCTTGCCCTGCTGCGCGGCGCCGTGGACGGCCATTGCCCGGTGCTCGACATCCTGCGCAATCCGGTTCCGGTTGCGCTTGATCTCAATATCGAGGCACCGGCCGCGGCGAACTGAGCCGCACCCGAAGCGCCGGGCGTCTCGCCGGACGGTGGATCGATGATGCTTGCCGACGAAGAACTGGAACGCTACGCCCGTCACATCGTCCTTGCCGAGGTCGGCGGACCGGGCCAGCAGCGGCTGAAATCGGCGCGCGTGCTGGTCGTCGGCGCCGGCGGCCTCGGGGCGCCGGTCATTGCCTATCTCGCCGCCGCCGGCATCGGCACGATCGGCATCGTCGACAACGACACCGTGGCGCTGTCGAACCTGCAGCGGCAGGTCATCCACGATACCGACAGGGTCGGCATGGCCAAGGTCGAGAGCGCCCGGGCCGCCGTCCAGCGGATCAACCCGCATGTCACGGTGGCAGGCCACGCAGTGCGGCTCGACGCGGACAATGCCGCCGGCCTCATCGGCGGCTACGACGTCATCGTCGACGGTTCGGACAATTTCTCGACCCGCTATCTCGTGTCGGACACCTGCTTTCATGAAAGAAAGCCGCTGGTGACGGCGGCGGTCGGCCGGTTCGACGGCTCGGTGACGACGATCGTCGCGCACGAGAAGAACGCCGAGGGCCAGCCGAACCCGACCTATCGCTGCCTCTTTCCGGCGCCGCCACCGGAAGGAATCCTGCCGACCTGCGCGGAGGCGGGCATCCTCGGGGCACTGACCGGGGTCATCGGCTCGATGCAGGCGCTCGAGGTGATCAAGCTCGTTGCCGGCATCGGCGAGCCGCTGGTCGGCCGCTTGCTGCTCGTCGACGGCAAGGCGATGCGCTTCGAGACGATCCGCTACCGCTGGAGCGCGAAGAACCCGCTTTCCGGCACCGCCACGACGGCGGCCACCGGCTGATCGACCCCCGCGCGGGCTTGTCGCGTTTGCCGATCGTTGCCTGGCGCCTATCTTTGCCGGCATCGCAAGGCGGGCGGCGCCGGGGCGTATGCTGCAACAACGGCTTAACCAGCCGATATGGAAGCATAAAGATTTCTTTATGCCTTTGTTGCCCGATTGCGGTCGGTTTGATATAGAGGCGCGTCCTGGACGTGCCCTCGATGCATCGGAGGCATGCCGGCGAAGCGGCGGGCGCCACAGGGCCCCGCATTCCATCATTCCGGAACGAGGGACCGGGGCGGCGCGTTTGACGCCGGGCACCCGGAGATCAGGCGATGGCCGATACCGATCACGTGGTCAAGGATATCAAGCTGGCCGACTGGGGCCGCAAGGAAATCGAGATCGCGGAAATTGAGATGCCGGGACTCATGGCGCTGCGCGCCGAGTCTGGCGCCAGGAAGCCGCTCGCCGGCGCGCGCATTGCCGGCTGCCTGCACATGACGATCCAGACCGCGGTGCTGATCGAGACGCTGGTCGCGCTCGGCGCCGACGTGCGCTGGTCGTCCTGCAACATCTTCTCGACCCAGGACCACGCGGCGTCGGCGATCGCGGCGGCGGGCGTGCCGGTCTTTGCCTACAAGGGCGAGACGCTGACCGACTACTGGGACTACGTCGACCGGATCTTCCACTTCGACAATGGCGAAGTCGCCAACATGATCCTCGACGATGGCGGTGACGCGACGCTCTACATCCTGCTCGGCGCCCGCGCCGATGAGGACGCAAGCGCGCTCGGCACCCCGACGAGCGAAGAGGAAGAGGTGCTGCAGGCGCAGATCCGCAAGCGGATCGCGGCGACGCCCGGCTGGTTCGCCAAGGTTCGCGACGCGATCCGCGGCGTCTCCGAGGAGACGACCACCGGCGTGCACCGCCTCTACCAGATGCAGGAGCGCGGCGAGCTGCCGTTCCCGGCGATCAACGTCAACGACTCGGTGACGAAGTCGAAGTTCGACAATCTCTATGGCTGCCGCGAGAGCCTCGTCGACGGCATCCGCCGGGCGACCGACGTGATGCTGGCCGGCAAGATCGCGGTCGTCGCCGGCTATGGCGACGTCGGCAAGGGCTCGGCCGCCTCGCTGCGCTCGGGCGGCGCGCGGGTGCTCGTTACCGAAATCGACCCGATCTGCGCGCTGCAGGCGGCGATGGAGGGCTATGAGGTCGTGACCATGGACGACGCTGCGCCGCGCGGCGACATCTTCGTCACGGCGACCGGCAACAAGGACGTCATCAACATCGACCACATGCGGGCGATGAAGGACCGGGCGATCGTCTGCAACATCGGACACTTCGATTCCGAGATCCAGGTCGCGGCTCTGAAGAACCTGAAGTGGAGCAACATCAAGCCGCAGGTCGACGAGATCGAGTTCGCCGACGGCAAGAAGATCATCCTGCTCGCCGAAGGGCGGCTGGTGAATCTTGGCTGCGCCACCGGTCATCCGAGCTTCGTGATGTCGGCGTCCTTCACCAACCAGACGCTTGCCCAGATCGAGCTCTGGAACGACAAGGGCACCTACAAGAACGAGGTCTACGTTCTGCCGAAGCATCTCGACGAGAAGGTCGCGCGGCTCCATCTCGACAAGCTGGGCGCCAAGCTGACGACGCTGTCGAACGAGCAGGCGAAATATATCGGCGTGCCGGCCGCCGGGCCGTTCAAGCCGGACCATTACCGGTACTGAGCTCCCCTTTCGTTCAGTCCGGATTGGGGCCGTACTCCGCCGCCCGGAGTACGGCCCCTTTTTTATTTGCCTGCCGGGGGGGCAAAGCGTCGCCACGCCCCGGAACGCCGTGCTCCGCCATCCGGTCCAAAAACGCTTCCAAAAAAAACTCGGAACGCCTCATCTTTGTTTTTGCGGCGGTTTTGGCAGGCCGGCCGGCGCGCCCCGCGTGGTCGCCGTTTTGTACTCCTTCAGCCCGATTCCCGATCAGGTTAAATTCAGGTGATTCGGCGCCGATGGCGGTTCGGCCCGGAGGCGGAAAGCGCCAGTCCGGCGCATCCGCTGCGAGGAAAGATGCGGAAGGAAACACCGGCATGGCGAACCATTGCCCGAGGCGGACGCGTTTGCGGACGGCCGGTTTCGCCGGGCTGAAGAGCGCGCTGGCGCTCGGGGTGACGCCGCTCGTCAGCCTCGCGGCCAAGGCACAGGAAACGGCACCCGCCGCGGCGCAGGGCAGCACCTTCATCGGCCGCCACCATGCGATGATCCTTGCCGTCGACATCGGCCTCGTCGCCTTCACGGTCATCGCCGCGATCTCGCTCATCCGCATTCGCAACCGGGCGAACGAAATCGAGGCCCGGCAGCGCTCGCAGATCGCCGACCTCAGGGCGGCGGCGGACCGGGCCGAGGCGATCCTCGACGCCGAAGACCGAACGGTCGTCATCTGGTCGGCGCCGGATGCCGCGCCGGCAGTGCTTGGCGGGCGCAAGGACGGCGGCTCGAACCTGCCGGCGGACCGGGGCAGCCTGCTCGCCTTCGGAACGTGGCTGCAGGCCGATCCTGCGGCGGCCCTCGACGAGGCGACGACGTTCCTGCGCAACCGCGGCGAAGCGTTCCATCTCGATCTTTCCACCCATGGCGGCGGTCTCGTCGAGGCACGCGGCTGCACGGTCGGCGGGCGGGCGATCCTGTGGCTCGACGATCTCAGCGGCTACCGGCTGGAACTTGCCGCCGCCCAGCACCGGCACGAGACGCTGCAGCGCGACGTCGAGGGCCTCCGGGCGCTGCTCGAGGCGATGCCGATGCCGATCTGGCTGCGCGATGCCGACGGCGGACTTGCCTGGGTCAATGCCGCCTATGCCGAGGCGGTCGAGGCGAGCGACCCGGATGCGGCCATCGCCGCCGGCGCCGAGATTCTCGACACGGCCGGGCGCGAGACGGTGCGGCGCGGGCATCAGACCGCTGCCGACACGCGCTTTCGCCAGCCGCTCATCGTCGCCGGCCAGCGGCGGATCTTCGACATCATCGACGTCGTCACCGACAGTGGCAGCGCCGGCATCGCCACCGACGTCAGCGAGGCCGAGCACGCCCAGGCCGAGCTCAAGCGGACGATCGATTTCCACGCCCGCACGCTCGACGAGCTGGCGACGGCCGTTGCCATCTTCGGCGCCGATCACCGGCTCCATTTCCACAATGCCGCCTATCGCAAGCTGTTCGGCCTCGATCAGGCGTTTCTCGATTCAACGCCGGAAGAGTCGGCCGTTCTCGACACGCTGCGGGCCAATCGCAAGCTGCCCGAGCAGGCGGACTTCCGCAAATGGCGCACCTCGCTGTTCGAGGCCTACCGCTCGGTCGAGACCGTCGAGGACTACTGGCACCTGCCGGACGGACAGACGCTGCGCGTGCTCGCCAACCCGCATCCGCAGGGCGGCGTCATCTGGATCTACGAGAACGTCACCGAACGGCTCGATCTTGAAAGCCGCTACAAGTCGCTCGACCAGGTGCAGCGCGAGAGTTTCGACCACCTCGCCGAGGGCGTGGCGGTGTTCGGCTCGGACGGCAAGCTGCGGATCTCGAGCCCGGCCTTTGCCGATATCTGGCACCTGAAGGCGGACGACCTTGCCGGCAATCCGCATTTCACCCGGCTCGTCGAGCTCTGTCGCCGGGTGCATGACGACGCGGCCGTCTGGTCCGGCCTCAGCGCGGCGGTAACCGGCCTTGCCGACAGCCGCGAGCCCCTGTCCGGCCGGATGGAGCGGGCCGACCAGAGCGTTGTCGACTACGCGGCCATCCCGCTGCCGGACGGGGCGACGATGCTCACCTTCCTCGATGTCACGGCGAGCACGGCGATGGCCCGGCTGCTGGCGGAGAAGAACGAGGCGCTGGAAGCTGCGGCGCAGATCAAGACCGCCTTCGTGCACCATGTCTCCTACGAGCTGCGCTCGCCGCTGACCAACATCATCGGCTTTGCCCAGCTTCTGTCCGACGCCAAGATCGGCGAGCTCAACACCAAGCAGCGCGAATACACGGGCTACATCATGAGCTCGTCGAAGGCGCTCCTGGCGATCATCAACGACATTCTCGACCTTGCGACCATCGATGCCGGCATCATGGAAATCGACGTCGGCCCGGTCGACGTCGCGCGCACCATCGCGGCGGCGATCGAGGGCGTGCAGGACCGGCTGGTCGAATCGAACATCGAGATCGTCACCTCGGTGCCCGGCGACATCGGCCATTTCGACGGCGACGAGAAGCGTATCCGGCAGGTGCTCTTCAACCTCCTGTCGAATGCCGTCGCCTTTTCCGACGAAGGCGGCAAGGTCGAGGTCACGGCCTGGCGCAAGGGCCATTCGGTCGGCTTCTCCGTCGCCGACCATGGCTGCGGCATGCCGCCGGAGTTCATCGAGGCGGCGTTCGAGCGGTTCGAGAGCCGGGCGCCGGCGAGCCGGCGACGCGGCGCCGGCCTTGGCCTTTCCATCGTCCGCAGCGTCGTCGAGCTGCATGGCGGGCGGGTCGAGATCCGTTCGGCCGAAGGGGTCGGCACGACCGTCATCTGCCGCTTCCCGCTGCAGCCGGGGGCCGAACTCGAGGCGGCCGAATAGCACATGGAGCCGGGGATGCAGTGGTCGTTCGAGCTTGCCGACGAGGCAGCGACGGTGCGGCTTGGCGAGGATATCGCGGCCGCCCTCGGGCGTGGCGACGCGGTGCTCCTCGAAGGCGATCTCGGCGCCGGCAAGTCGACGCTGGCGCGGGCGATCGTGCGGGCGATCGGCGATGACGACAGCCTCGAGGTGCCAAGCCCGACCTTCACGCTCGTCCAGACCTACGAGACCGAGCGGCTGACGATCGGCCATTTCGACCTTTATCGCCTCGAGGCGCCGGAAGAGCTCGACGAACTCGGCTTTGACGACGCGCTCGATCTCGGTGCGGTGCTGGTCGAGTGGCCGGACCGGGGCGGCAACCGGCTGCCGGACGAGGCAATCCGCATCACCCTTGCGATCGCGCCCGGTACCAGCCTGCGGCAGGCGACCATTTCGGTCCCGGCGGCGGCTGCTGGCCGGTTCAGCCGCAGCCTTGCGGCGCGGGCGTTCCTTGCGGAAAACGGCTGGGGCACATCGCGGCGGCGGCACCTGCAGGGCGAGGCCTCGGCACGCAGCTATGAGCGGATCGGCGAAGGCCGGCGGCGGGCGGTGCTGATGAATGCGCCGCGCCGGCCGGACGGGCCGGTCGTGCCGCGCTATGGCAAGCCCTATTCGGCGGTGGCGCGCCTTGCCGAGGATGTCCGGGCATTCGTTGCCGTCGGCTGGACACTGTTCGAGGCGGGGTTCAGCGCCCCTGCCCTCTTCGGCATCGACATGACGGACGGCTTCCTGCTGCTTGAAGATCTCGGCAGCGACAAGGTCGTCGACGAGAACGGCCCGATCGCGGAGCGCTATGCGGCGGCTGTCGACTGCCTTGCCGCCCTGCATGGCCGGCGCTGGCCGAACTCGGTCCTGCTGCCCGACGACACGCGCTACGAGGTGCCGCCCTATGACGCGGCGGCGATGACCATCGAGGTCGAGCTGCTCATCGACTGGTATGCGCCGCACCGGCTCGGGCGGCGGCTCGACGAGGCGGCGGAGGAGGAGTTCCGGCGGCTCTGGCGGGCGGTGTTCGTGCGGCTGGTGGCGGCCGAGGATAGCTGGGTGCTGCGCGACTACCACTCGCCGAACCTCATCTGGCTCGAGACGCGGGTCGGCGCCGGCCGGGTCGGGCTCATCGATTTCCAGGACGCTGTCGTCGGCCCGGCCGCCTATGACGTCGCCTCGCTGTTGCAGGACGCGCGGGTCACCGTGCCGCCGGCGCTCGAGGCCGAACTCTTCGAGCGCTATTGCGCGGCGCGGGCCAAGGCCGGCCCGTTCAACGCCACCGCCTTTGCGGAGGCCTATGCGATCATGGCGGCGCAGCGGGCGACGAAGGTGCTCGGCATCTTCGCGCGGCTCGACAAGCGCGACGGCAAGCCGGCCTATCTTGCGCATATGCCACGCGTCTCGGCCTATCTTGCAAAGGCCCTGAAGCACCCGGTGTTGCAGCCGCTCGCGGTCTGGTATGACACCCATCTGCCGGAGATCCTGGCCAGCGGCCCCTCCGGCGAACGGTGACAACAGCACGCAAGGCACAGGCATGACTGGCTTCAGACCGCAGACCGCAATGGTGCTCGCCGCAGGGCTCGGCAAGCGGATGCGCCCGATCACCGCGACGGTGCCAAAGCCGCTGGTCGAGGTCGCCGGCAAGGCGCTCATCGATCATGTGCTGGACCGGCTGGTCGAGGCGGAGGTGCCGCGCGCCGTCGTCAACGTCCACTATCTTGCCGATCTCGTCGAGGTTCGCGTCGGGCGGCGCAGCTATCCGCATATCGAGATCTCGGACGAGCGGGCGGCCCTGCTGGAGACCGGCGGCGGCATCGTCAAGGCGCTGCCGATGCTCGGGTCCGAGCCCTTCCTCGTGCTCAACACCGATTCCATCTGGATCGAGGGGCCGCGCGCCAACCTCCTTCGCCTTGCCGACGGTTTCGACCCGGAGCGGATGGACGGCCTGCTGATGCTCGCGGCGACCGTCGCCAGCGTCGGCTATGACGGCGCCGGCGATTTCAGCCTCGACGGCGACGGCCGGGTCGCCCGGCGGACCGAGCGTCGCGTCGCGCCGTTCGTCTATACCGGCGCGGCGATCCTGCATCCGCGCCTGTTCGAGGGCGCGCCGGACGGGGCATTCTCGCTCAACAGCCTGTTCGACAAGGCGATCGAGGCGGAACGGCTCTACGGCATGCGGCTCGACGGGATCTGGATGCATGTCGGCACGCCGCAGGCGATCGGCCTTGCCGAGACCTGCCTTGCCGAAAGCGCCGCTTGAGACGGCGATGATCGGGGCCCGGCGCGCGCCAAACCTCTTTTCGATCGCGCCGACGGCACCCTTTCTTGCGACGCTTGCCGATGCCCTCGTCGGCGGCCGTCTCGTTGCCGGTGTCTCATTCGAGACCGACCCGCTGGCGCTCGCCGACACGACAATCTACCTGCCGACACGGCGCGCAGCGCGCGAACTCGCCGAGGCGCTGCGGGCGCGGCTCGGGCGAAATGCCCTTATCCTGCCGACGATCCGGCCGATCGGCGACATCGACGAGGAAGCCCTTCTCGAGCTTGGGGAAAACCCCGCCGACCGGCTGATGCTGCCGGCGGCGGTGCCGATGCTGGAGCGCCGGCTGGTGCTCGCCCGACTGATCCTTTCCTGGACGCGGCGGCTGTCGCACCCGGCCGGCGGGGCGCCACAGATCCTGCTGCCGGACGCGCCGGCCGATGCGATCCGGCTGGCCGACGATCTGCCCGGCTGATGGACGCGGTCGAGACCGAGGGTGTCGGCTGGGACGGCCTTGCCCGACTGGTGCCGGCGGAACTGGCGGCACACTGGGCGCTGACCCTGATTTCCTTGAAATCGCGACGGCGCAATGGCCGGTCGGTCTGGAGCGACCGGCAAGGCCGACCCGGCTCGGCGGCGCAATCTCCTCATCGATGCCGAAACCGCCCGGCTGACGGCATCGCCGCCGGCAGGGCCGGTGATCGCGGCCGGCTCGACCGGCTCGGTGCCGGCGACGCCGGCGCGGCTGCTTGCCGCCATCGCCGGGCTGCCGCACGGCGCCGTCGTCCTGCCCGGTCTCGACCGCGAGCTCGACGCAGCAAGCTGGGAGGCGATCGAGGACGCCGGAGCCGGCCTTTGCCCATCCGCAATACGGCATGAAGCGGCTGATCGGCGCGATGGGCGTCACGCGGGACGAGGTAGCAGAGCCGCACCAATGCCCGGACGCGGCATCAGCGCGGCTGCGGCTGGTTTCGAGGCGATGCGCCATCAACGACCGATCGCGCTGGAGCGCGGACGAGTCGCGCCTTGGCGATGCGGCGCGCCTTGCCGGCGCCGAAGGCATCGCCCTCATGGAAGCGCGCACCGAGGCCGAGGAAGCGCTGGCGATCGCGCTGAGGCCTGGCGAGGCGATCGAAGCGCCGGACGCCAGGGCAGCGCTGGTGACGCCGGACCGGGCGCTGGCCCGCCGGGTCGCGGTGGAGCTCGCACGCTGGCACGTCGCGGTCGATGATTCCGCCGGCCGGCCACCCACTGGCCTGCCGGCCGCCGTTCTGGCGCGGCTCGTTGCCGAGGTGGCGACGGGCGATGCCGAGCCAGTCGCCGTGCTGGCGCCGTCAAGCATCCGCTCGCCGGCCTTGGCCAGAACCGGGCGCGGACGCGGCGGGCGGCGCATGCGCTCGAACTCGCGCTGCTGCGCAACGGCCGGCCCCGGCCCGGCACCGGGGGCCTTGCCCACAGCCTTGCCGAGATCCGCACCGCCATCGAGGCCGGCATGATGGACGGCGCGGCCGGTCGGCCGGCTGACGGCGGCGGATTTCGATGCGGCAGCGAACCTTCTTGCCCGCCTCTCGGAGGCGCTGGCGCCGCTCGAAGCCCTGGCGAAAGCCGGCGGCGAAGTGCCGCTTGGCCAGCTCGCGGAGGCACATCTCGCGGCGCTGCGGACTGTTGCCACGGAGGAGGCGGCCGCGCCGGCAATGTTGCTCGTTGATGAGGCGGACGCGGCGCTCGTCGACCTTCTCGAGGAGGTTGCCGGCAACGACATCGACCTCGACATCGAAGTTCAGGACTATCCGGCGGTCTTTGAAGCGCTCGCCGGCGGACAGATCGTTCGCCGGCCACGGCACGAGGCGCCGCGCGTCCACATCTGGGGCCAGCTCGAAGCGCGCCTGCAGTCGGTCGACATGCTGGTGCTCGCCGGGCTTTCCGAGGGCATCTGGCCGGCCGACACGCGCACCGATCCCTGCCGTCGCGGCGATGCGCCGGGACATGGGCCTTGAGCCCTGGAGCGGCGCATCGGCCTTCGTCGGCGCATGACTTCGCGCAGGGCCTTGGCACCGGCGACGTCATCATCAGCCGCTCGGAGCGGGGCGCCGGCAGGCGCGCCGGGCGTTGCCTCGCGCTGAAGGCAGCGCCTCCTCGCGGTGGCCGGGCCGGCGGCAAGCGAGGCGATGCGCGCGGCCGGGACGCGGCATCTCCTCAGGGCGCGGGAAATCGACCGCGCAATCGGTGCGCCAAGGCCGGCGCCACGCCCGGCACCAAAGCCGCCAATAAGCCGGCGGCCGAAACGGTTGTCTGTCACCGAGATCGAGACCCTCGTCCGCGACCCTTACGCCGTCTATGGCAAGCACGTGCTCGGGCTCGAACCGCTCGACGGCATCGGCATGGCGCCGGATTTCGCCGAGCGCGGCACACTCTTTCATGAAGCGCTCGGCAGCTTTGCCGAAAGCTGGCACGGCCAATTCGATGCCGCCGCGCGCGACCGGCTCCTCGACATCGGCGCCGGGCTTTCCAGCCGCTGGCGGCGTTTCCCGAGACGCATGCGCTCTGGTGGCGCCGGTTCGGGCGGATCGCCGACTGGTATATCGGCTGGGAGGCCGGGCGGGCGGACAGCGTCGCAGTACGTCATGCCGAAACCGGCGGCCGGATGGAACTCGACTTCGGCGGGACCGGCTTTGCCCTCACCGGCCGGGCCGACCGGATCGACGAACTCCGCGACGGGCAGCCTTGCTGTCCTCGATTTCAAGACCGGCGCGCTACCGAGCGCGCGAGAAATCCTCTCCGCATGGCGCCGCAGCTTGCCCTTGAAGGCGCGATGGCACGGGCCGGCGCCTTGCCGGCGTGCCGGGCGGGCGGACGATCAGCGAACTGAAATGGGTGCATATCAGCGGCGGCGAGCCGGCGGGCAAGGAACGCTCGGCGCTCGAAAAAGGCATCGACGGCGATGATGCTCGCGAGGCGGCGCACCGCCAGCTCGTCGGCCTCGTCGCCGCCTATGGAAAGCTCGAAACCGGCTACCTGTCGCGGGCGCGACCGATGAAGGAGCGGTATGCCGGGCGCTACGACCGGCTGGCGCGGGTTGCCGAATGGACCTCGGCCGAGGACGAGGAGGGCGAGGAATGAGCGGTTCGCCGAAGTTCCTCGCCGTGCCCGAGGCGACGCAGACGGCGCAGCGGACGGCGGCCGATCCCGGCCTTTCGGCCTGGGTGTCGGCAAATGCCGGCTCAGGCAAGACGCATGTGCTGGCGCAGCGGGTCGAACGGCTGCTGCTCGCCGGCACCAACCCGGCGCGCATTCTCTGCCTCACCTTCACCAAGGCGGCGGCGGCGCAGATGTCGAACCGCGTCTTTGCCGAACTCGGCCGGTGGGCGGTCGCCAGCGACGCCGATCTCGATGAAAGGCTTCGCGAGATGACCGGCCAGAGGCCGGAAGCCGGTCAGCGGGCGCGGGCGCGGCGGCTCTTTGCCGAGGCCCTTGAAACGCCCGGCGGCCTCAAGATCCAGACGATCCATGCGTTCTGCGACAGGCTTCTGCATGCCTTTCCGTTCGAGGCCGGCGTCTCGGGGCATTTCGACGTTCTCGACGACACCACCGGGGCGGAGCTCCTCGCCGAAGCGCGGGCGGCGGTGTTCGAGCGCGCCGTGCTCGCCCCGGACAGCGACACCGGCCGGGCGCTGAGCCGGCTCATCGAGGCAAGCTCGGACAGCGGCGTCGAAAAGGCATTGTCGGCGCTGGTCGGCAAGCGCGACGCTCTTTCGAGCTTTGCCGAGGAGAGCCCCGCGGGGATCGGACCGGCGCTCTCCGACGTGTTCGGCATCGCTGCCGACGAGAGCGCGGCGGCGATCACCACCGAAATCCTGTCGCCGCCGGAATTTCCAGCGGCGCTGCGGCTGCGCCTTGCGGAAGCGCTGCTCCTTTCCGGCAAGGAGGATACCAAGATTGGCGAGGGTCTCGTGACCTTCGGGACGGCCGCGTCGGCGACCGAGCGGCTCGATGCCTGGCTCGGCATTTTCCTCACCGAAAAAGGCACGCCACGCGCCCGGGTCGGGACGAAGAAAATCCATAGCGCGTTTCCCGATCTTGCCGGGCGCGTCGAAGGCGAGCAGACGCGGCTCCTGCGCCTTCTCGAAAGACAGCGGGCAATCGCGGCGCGCGACACGACCCTGGCGCTGCTCACGCTCGGCCAGGCGGTCATTTCCCACTACGAACGGGCGAAGGCACGGCGCGGGCTTCTCGACTACGAGGATCTCGTCGTGCGCACGGCGCGGCTGCTGCGGCGGGGCGATACGGCGCTCTGGGTCCAGTACAAGCTCGACCGGGGCATCGACCACATCCTCGTCGACGAGGCGCAGGACACGAGCCCGCGGCAGTGGCAGGTGATCGAGGCTCTTGCCGGCGAGTTCTTCACCGGGGAATCGGCCCGGCGGCTCACGCGAACGATGTTCGCCGTCGGCGACGAGAAGCAGTCGATCTACTCCTTCCAGGGGGCCGTACCGGCCTATTTCGACCGGATGCTGCGCCATTTCCGGCAGACGGCGGCAGCGGCCGAGGCAGCCTTCGAGGAGGTGCGGCTGACGCTCTCCTTCCGCTCGGCGCCGGAAGTGCTGCAGGCGGTCGACACGGTGTTCGCCGAACCGGAGCACTATGCCGGCCTCACCGGCCAGGGCGAGCCGACGGTGCACGAGGCAATCCGCTCGTCCGCGCCCGGCAGGGTCGAAATCTGGCCGGCCTTCCTGCCGGTCGCCGGCGGCGATACGCCCGAGCACTGGTGGGAGCCGGTCGACGCGCTCGGGGCGGCAAGCCCGGAACGGCGGCACGCGGCGGCGATCGCGGCGCGGATCGCCGACTGGTTCGCCGGCCCGGACCGGCCGGTGATCGGCGGCCGCCCTGCCCGCTTCGGCGACATTCTCGTCCTCGTGCGCAAGCGCGGCAGCTTTGCCGGCGAGCTCCTCCGGGCGCTGAAGGAGCGCGGCCTGCCGGTGGCGGGCGCCGACCGGCTGGTGCTGACCAATCACGTCGCCGTCGCCGACCTTCTGACGCTGGCCGGGTTCATGCTCCTGCCGGAGGACGACTACAGCCTCGCCGTCGTCCTGAAGAGCCCGCTGTTCGGCTTTGACGACGACGACCTGATGCGCCTCACCGAGCCGGAGGGCGATGCCCGGCCGGGCGACAAGCCGCTCTGGCAGCGGCTGGAACGGCTCGCCGGCGCCGACACGCGCCTTGCCGCCGCGCACGCCCGGCTTTCGGAATGGCGGCGGATTGCCGATTTCGTGCCGCCATTCGAGTTCCTCGCCCGGGTGCTTGGTCCGGACGGCGGCCGGCGGCAGTTCGAAGAACGGCTCGGGGCGGAAGCGAACGAGGCGCTCGACGAACTGCTGGCGCAGGCGCTCGAGGCCGAGCGCGCCGGACCGCCGACGCTGCAGGGCTTTCTCGACCGGCTGACCCGCGCCGCGCCTGAGATCAAGCGCGACATGGACATCGGCCGGGACGAAATCCGGGTGATGACCGTGCACGGCGCCAAGGGCCTTGAGGCCCCGATCGTCTTTCTCGCCGATACCTGCTCGGCACCCGGCTCGTCCAAGCCGCCGCAGATCCTGATGCCGGAGCGGCCGGACATGCCGCCGGACACGGCGCCGGCGCTCATCTTCAGCGGCCGCAAGGACGACCACACCGGGACGCACACGGCCGCGCTTGCCGAATTCCGGGCTCGCGAGGCGGAAGAATATCGCCGCCTGCTCTACGTCGCGATGACGCGGGCCGGCGACCAGCTCATCATCTCGGGCCATGCGGGGGCGCGGGGGGTCCCCGACGATTCCTGGTATGCGATGACGCGCCGATCGCTCGAGAGCCTTGCCGACGCCGAGACGCGCGCAGGTTTCGAGGAACCGGTTCTCGTCTGGGCACGGAAAGCGGCGCCTGAGCCAATCCTGCCCGACGAGGGACCGGTCGCCGCGCCGTTGCCGGTGATGCCGGACTGGATCGGCCGGCCGGCGCCGGCGGCGCGGCGGGCGGCGCGACGGCTGCAACCCTCCGACCTCGGCCTCATTCCGGCCGGGCTTTCCGGCGGGCCGCGCGATGCGGCGCGGCGCGGCGAGGCAGTGCACCGGCTGCTCGAATCACTTGCCCCGCTCGCTCCGGCAGACCGGCCGGCGGCGGCGGCGCGGGCGCTTCTGACGCCTGGCGCCGGGGCCGGCTTCGGGCCGAGCGGGGACGAGGGCGACGAAATCGCGCAGGAAGCGCTCGCGGTGCTCGATCATCCCGGGTTCGCCTTCCTCTTTGCCGAGGGCAGCCGGGGCGAGGTCGCCGTTGCCGGCGAGATCGAGGAGGGGGGCGAGCGCTACCGGGTCGAGGGCCGCATCGATCGCCTCGTCGTGCGGGAAAACGATGTACTCATCGTCGATTACAAGACCAGCCGGTCTGTTCCCGACGGGCCCGGTGACGTCGCGGCGGCCCATATCGCCCAGCTCGCGCTTTACCGGCGGCTCATCGCCGAAATCTATCCGGGCCGGGAGATCGGCTGCGCGCTGCTCTTTACCGCCGGGCCACGGCTCATCGTGCTCGATGGCGCAAGCCTTTCTTCGGCGCTTGCCGCGCTTCCCCGGATTTCCGCCGCTTGACGGCGGGGGGCCGGGTTCTTACCTTCCGTGAGAATATTCGAATGGGCGCGACTGCCCGCAACTCCCGAGAGGTTCGTGATGGCCACTAAGAAAGTGACCGACAGTTCGTTTGACGCCGACGTCCTGAAGTCGTCGGAGCCCGTGGTCGTCGATTTCTGGGCGGATTGGTGCGGCCCGTGCCGGATGATCGCGCCGGCGCTGGAAGAGATCGGCAAGGAGATGGCCGGCAAGGTCACCATCGCCAAGCTGAACATCGACGAGAACCCGCAGACCGCCGTGAAGTACGGCGTGCGTTCGATCCCGACGCTGATCCTGTTCAAGGACGGCAAGCCGGCTTCGATGCAGGTTGGCGCGCAGCCGAAGAGCCGCCTCGCCGACTGGATCAGCGGTTCGATCGCGACCGCCTGACGGCTGTCAGATCCGGGTACGAGAATTTCGGGCGCCGCCGGGTCACTCCGGCGGCGTTCCATTTTCGGCGAGCACTTCGCCGGCAAGGTAAAGCGAGCCGCAGATGAGGATGCGCGGCGGCATCGCGCCCCAGTTCTCCACCGCGATGGCGGCAAGGGCCTCGGCAACGCCCGGCATCGGCACGGCATCGAGCCCCCCGGCACGGGCGATGTCGGCAAGATCGCCGGGCGGGAAAGCCGCGTCCGCGTCCTTGATCGGCACCGTGTAGAGACGGGTCGCAAGGCTGTCGAAATTGGTGAGGAAGCCGTCCGCGGCCTTGCTCGTCAGCATGCCGACGACGACGACCAGCGGCCGGGGCACGCGTTCCTCGAGCTCGGCCATGGCGGCGGCGATGGCGCGGCCGCCGTCGGGATTGTGGCCGCCGTCGAGCCAGAGTTCGGCACCGGCCGGGGCAATGCCGGCGAGGCGGCCGGATGTCAGCCGCTGCAGGCGGCCGGGCCAGGAAACGGTCTGCAGGCCGGTCTCGATGGCCGCATCGCCGACACGCGGATCGGCAATCTCGCGCAGCGCAGCGATGGCCAGGGCGGCATTCTCGATCTGGTGGCGGCCGGCAAGGCGCGGCATCGGCAGGTCGAGCAGGCCGCGCTCGTCCTGATAGACCATGCGGCCGCGCTCCTCGTGGGCCATGAAGTCCTCGCCCCAGATGACGAGCGGCGCGCCGCGACGGGCGGCCTCGCGCTCGATGACGGACATCGCCTCATCGTCCTGACGGCCGATGACGGCGGCAACGCCGGCCTTCAGGATGCCGGCCTTCTCGCGGGCGATGCCGGAGAGCGTGTCGCCGAGGAAGGCGGCATGGTCGTGCGAAACCGAGGTGATGACGGAGACGGCCGGGCGGTCGACCATGTTGGTGGCGTCGAGGCGTCCGCCAAGGCCGACCTCGAGCAGGACATAGTCGGCCGGGCGGGCGGCGAAGAGATCGAAGGCCGCCGCCGTCGTGATCTCAAAAAAGGTGATCGGCTCGCCGCCATTCACCTCTTCGCAGCGGGCGAGCGCCGCCGAGAGCGTTGCGTCATCGACGAGGCGCCCCGGCCGGCCGGGCCCGGCGAGGCGGATGCGCTCGTGGAAATGGACGAGATGGGGCGAGGTATAGACGTGCGCGCCAAGGCCGGCTGCCTCGAGCATGGCGCGCAGGAAGGCGACGGTCGAGCCCTTGCCATTGGTGCCGGCGACATGGACGACCGGGGCGAGGCGCTGCTCGGGATGGCCGAGCGCCGCCAGCAGCCGCTCGATGCGGCCGAGCGACAGGTCAATCTTCTTTGGATGAAGCGAGAGCAGGCGTTCGAGAATGACGCCGGATGGCTCGGTCACGGGGACTGTCGGCCGGCCTTCAGTCAGCCGACCGCCTCCTCCGCGGGAGCATTTGCCGCGGGAGACTTCGCCGGCTCGGCCGCCGGCTTGCCGCCGGCCATCAGGATGCGGCAGATGCGGGCGAGCGTCGCGGCAAGCTCCTGACGATGGACGACCATGTCGACCATGCCGTGGTCGAGCAGGTATTCGGAGCGCTGGAAGCCCTCGGGCAGCTTCTCGCGGATGGTCTGCTCGATGACGCGCGGACCGGCAAAGCCGATGAGCGCGCCGGGTTCGGCGATGTGGATGTCGCCGAGCATGGCGTAGGACGCGGTGACGCCGCCGGTCGTCGGGTTGGTGAGGACGACGATATAGGGAAGGCCGGCATCGCGCAGGCTCTGGACGGCGACCGTCGTGCGCGGCATCTGCATCAGCGAGAGAATGCCTTCCTGCATGCGGGCGCCGCCGGAGGCGGCAAACAGGATCATCGGCCGGTGCAGGGTCAGCGCGGTTTCGGCGGCGGTGACGACCGCCTCGCCGGCGGCCATGCCGAGCGAGCCACCCATGAAGTCAAAATCCTGGACGGCGACGACGACGGGCTGATCCTCGATCTCGCCGGTCGCGACCAGCACGGCGTCCTCGAGCCCGGTCTTGGCGCGGGCGTCCTTGATGCGGTCGCTGTAGCGGCGCTCGTCGCGGAACTTCAGCGGGTCGGCAACGACGTCGGGCAGTTCGATGAGCTCATAGCCCTCGGCGCCGAACAGCATTTCGAGACGCCGGCGACTGTTCATCCGCATGTGATAGCCGGACCCGGGGACGACGAAATTGTTGGCCTCGAGGTCGCGGTGGAACACCATCTCGCCGGTCTCGGGACACTTGATCCAGAGGTTTTCCGGCGTCTCGCGCTTGTTGAGGAAGCTGCGGATCTTCGGGCGGACGAGATTGTTGATCCAGTTCAACGCTAGTGTCCTCGCGGCGCGGGCGAAAGGCCCGGCGGTTCGGTTGGCTCTTTCCGGCGCGGTGCCGGCTCAGTTTCTATCCTACCGCAATTCGGCGGCTTTGGGGCGAGACGTGCGAACGCCATCGGCCAAAGCCTTAACGAGACCGGTGACGGCGGCAACCGTCGCGCCGGTCGCCTCGCCATTCTCGTCAAGGCTCCTGCGCACGGCCTCGACAAGGGCCGAACCGACGACGACGCCGTCGGCATTGGCACCGATGGCGGCGGCCTGCCCGGGCGTCTTGACGCCGAAGCCGACGGCGACCGGCAGGTCGGTCAGCGCCTTGATGCGCTCGACGGCGCTGGCGACACGGCCGGCATCGGGCGCGGCGGTGCCGGTGATGCCGGTGATCGAGACGTAGTAGACAAAGCCCGAGGTGTTGGCGAGCACGGCCGGCAGACGCCTGGCGTCGGTCGTCGGCGTCGCCAGGCGGATGAAGTTGATGCCGGCGGCAAGTGCCGGCAGGCAGAGCTCGTCGTCGGCCTCGGGCGGCAGATCGACGATGATGAGGCCATCGACGCCGACGGCTGCGGCATCCTTCAGGAAGCGCTCGTTGCCGTAGGAATAGATCGGATTGTAGTAGCCCATGAGGACGATCGGCGTCTCGTCGTCGCCGGCGCGGAAGGCGCGGACCATCTCGAGGGTGATCGCCAGGGTCTGGCCGGCCTTCAGGGCACGCTGGCCGGCGAGCTGGATCGCCGGGCCGTCGGCCATCGGGTCGGAAAACGGCATGCCGAGCTCGATGACGTCGGCGCCGGCGGCCGGCAGGGCCATCAGGATCTCGCTCGAGGTCGCATAGTCCGGATCGCCGGCCATCGTGAAGGTGACGAGGGCCGGGCGGCCCTCGGCGGCGAGCCGGGCAAAGCGGCGCGTGAGGCGGGTTTCAGGTGCGGAACCGGTCATTGGCGTTTCCCGATGCTCTTGTCGTTTCGGCGGGGACGGGGCGGCGCTCGGCGCCGCTCACATCTCCACCCCGAGATGGCCGGCGACGGTGAAGACGTCCTTGTCGCCGCGGCCGCACATGTTCATGACGATGATCTGGTCCTTGCCCATGGTCGGGGCGAGCTTGATCACCTGGGCCAGGGCATGGGCCGGCTCGAGCGCCGGGATGATGCCCTCGATGCGGGTGCAGAGCTGGAAGGCCTCGAGCGCCTCCTTGTCGGTCGCCGGCACATAGGTGACGCGACCGGTCTCCTTCAGCCAGGAATGCTCCGGACCGATGCCGGGATAATCGAGGCCGGCCGAGATCGAGTGGCCCTCGAGGATCTGGCCGTCATCATCCTGCAGGAGATAGGTGCGGTTGCCGTGCAGCACGCCGGGGCGGCCGGCATTCAGCGAGGCGCAGTGCTCGTTGCCCTCAAGGCCATGGCCGCCGGCCTCGACGCCGTAGATGGCAACGCCCTCGTCGTCGAGGAAGGGATGGAACAGGCCGATGGCGTTCGAGCCGCCGCCGACGCAGGCGACGACCGCATCCGGCAGGCGACCTTCGGCCTCGGCGATCTGGGCGCGGGCCTCGGTACCGATGACCGACTGGAAGTCGCGCACCATCTCGGGATAGGGGTGCGGACCGGCGGCGGTGCCGATGAGGTAATAGGTGTTCTCGACATTGGTGACCCAGTCGCGCAATGCCTCGTTCATGGCATCCTTCAGGGTGCCGGCACCGGCGGTGACGGGCACGACCTCGGCGCCGAGCAGCTTCATGCGGAAGACGTTCGGCTTCTGACGCTCGACGTCGGTGGCGCCCATGTAGACAACGCAGGGCAGGCCGAAACGGGCGCAGACCGTCGCCGTCGCCACGCCGTGCTGGCCGGCGCCGGTCTCGGCGATGATCCGCGTCTTGCCCATGCGGCGGGCGAGCAGGATCTGGCCGAGGGTGTTGTTGATCTTGTGGCTGCCGGTGTGGTTGAGCTCGTCGCGCTTGAAGTAGACCCTGGCGCCGCCGAGATGCTCGGTCAGGCGCTCGGCGAAATAGAGCGGGCTCGGCCGGCCGGCATAGTGGACCGACAGGTTCTTCAGCTCGGCATGGAACGCCGGATCTTCCTTCGCCTCTTCCCAGGCCTTTTCCAGATCGAGGATGAGCGGCATCAGCGTCTCGGCGACGAAGCGGCCGCCGAAAATGCCGAAGAAACCACGATCGTCGGGACCGGTGCGGAAGGAGTTCGGCTTGACCGTCACGAGGATGCCCTTTCGTCCTTGGCGAGGAGGTCGATGGCGGCGGCTGCCCGGCGCGCCTCGGCCACGAAACTTTCGATGAGATCCGGGTCCTTGACGCCCGGCTGGCTTTCGACGCCGGAGGACACGTCGACGCCGGGCGGTCGCACCTCGCGGATCGCGGCGGCGACGTTATCCGGATCGAGCCCCCCGGAAAGCATGAAGGGCCGACCGGCGTCAAGACCGGCCAGCAATGTCCAGTCGAAGGGAACGCCGAGACCGCCGGGGCGGGTGGCATCCTTCGGCGGCTTGGCATCGAACAGCAGCCGGTCGGCGACGGCGGCATAGTCGGGCACGGCGGCGAGATCGTCGCGGCTGGCGATGCCGAGCGCCTTCATCACCGGCAGGCCGAAGCGCGCGCGAATCTCGGCGACCCGCGCCGGGCTTTCGCGGCCGTGGAGCTGGAGCACATGCGGCTTCAGCGCGGCAATGATCGCGGCCAGGGTCTCGTCGGCGGCATCGACCGTCAGGGCGACCTTCTCGGCCCGGTCGTCGGCAAGGATGGCAAAGCCGGCGGCGGCCTCGAGGGTTATGTGGCGCGGGCTCTTTTCGAAAAAGACGAAGCCAATGGAATCGGCACCGGCCTCAAGCGCCGCGTCGAGGGCGACGTGAGAGTTGATGCCGCAGATCTTGACCTTGAAACCCATGTCCCGAAACCGACCCGTGACGCCGGCCTTCTGCCCCGGCCACCACGCCGGAAACCTCGCGGCGGATAGGTCGCACGCGCCGGGGCCGCTGTCCATGGCGATTCGACCGGTGGCGATGATTTGGCCCGCCTCAGCCGGCAAGCCGCGACCAGACGAGCCGGGCGGCGGCGAGGTCCTCGATGGCCGTGCCGACCGACTTGAACAGGGTGATCTCGCCGGCATCGCCGCGTCCGGCATGGCGGCCGGCGACGAGGTCGAAGAGATCGGCGCGCACCGCATCGGCGCCGATGATGCCGCGCGCCAGGGGATCGGCGAGATCGCCGCCCTCGGTGAGGGCGCCGGCGCGGGTATCGACGAAAATGCTTGCGCGCGACACCGCGGCGTCATCGCTTTCGCGCATGTCCGGCCGGAAGGCGCCGACGAGATCGAGATGGGCGCCGGGCTTCAGCCAGTCGCCCATGACGAGCGGCGATTTCGACAGGGTGGCGCAGGAGATGATGTCGGCGGCGCGCGCCGCCGGCTCGAGATCGGCAACCGCTGCGGCAGCGATGCCGTCGGCGCGAAGGCGGGCGGCCAGCGCCTCGGCCTTTGCCGTATCGCGACCCCAGACGGCGACGTCCGTGATCGGGCGGACGGCGCGGTGGGCAGCGACGAGATAGGGCGCAAGCGCACCGGTGCCGACCATCAGCATGCGGCTTGCCCCGGGCGCGGCGACACAGGAGGCGGCAAGGGCGGAGGCCGCGGCGGTGCGCCAGAGGGTCAGCGCCTGACCATCCATCACGGCGAGCGGACGGCCGGTCTCGCCGCACAGCAGCAGGTAGGCGCCCATGACGCTCGGCAGGCCCTTCCCGCCATTGGCGGGAAATACCGAGACGACCTTGACGCCGACATGGCCGCCGGCAGCAACCGATGGCCCGGTCCAGGCCGGCATCAGCAGCAGCGTGGCGTCGGCATCCGGCCGGGCGATGGTGTGATGGTGGCGAAGGGGCGTTTCGACATCGGAGCGGAACGCCTCCCGGAGCGCCTCGATGAGGCCCGGGAAGTCCAGCACTTCGTCGATTTCGGCTGCGGCAAGGACGCGCACGGAAGCCAGCTCCGGCCGCCGGGTCAGGCGGCCGGGCGCTCGGCGCCGGGCGCGGCGAGAGCCGGGGTGTTGGCGTTGCCCGCCTCGGCCTTCTTTGCGGTGGCGCGGAAGTGATCGGCCTCGCGGCGCCACTTGGCGACCTCGAAGCGGCGCTCGCGCGCGACCTTGCGCCACTTGCCCTGGCGGAACCAGGTGGCGACGCCGCCGATGAAAATGCCGATGCCGAGGGTTGCGAACAGCACAAGGTAGATCGGCAGCGTGACGGTCAGGGCCGGCGCGTCCGGCGACATCGGATCAAGCGACAGCGTGATCGGACCGCGATTGGCGACGGCCAGGGCGATCAGGAGAATCGCCAGCGGAATCGTCACGAGATAGCTGATGAGACGCAGCACCAATGCCTCCTGAAAATTTTTGTCGGGTGTCGCCGGCGAGATCAGTCGTCGCCGGCGTCACCGTCGTTCAGACGCTCGCGCATTTCCTTGCCCGTCTTGAAGAAGGGCACGAACTTCTCCTCGACCTCGACCGGCTCGCCGGTGCGCGGATTGCGACCGGTGCGCTCGGGGCGATTCTTGACCGAGAAGGCGCCGAAGCCACGGAGCTCGACGCGATCGCCGCGGGCAAGGGCGCCCGTGATCTCGTCGAGGATGGCGTTGACGATGTTCTCGACATCGCGCTGGTAGAGGTGCGGGTTTGCCGCGGAGATGCGCTGCACCAATTCCGATTTGATCATCGGTCGGCTCCCTTGAGGTTGTCCCGGGCGGCAATTGTCGGAGCGTGCCAAACTGACAGAAGGCCGTCAAGCAGGAGCTTGTCCGAAATGAGTTTTTCGGCAGCGCGGAATGGCAGCAACCGACTGGAGAGACCAATGCGATCGGCAATCGCGGCGACAGCGGCATCGGCAAAGGACAGGCCGTCGATCAGCGGCTCGGGCTTCCAGTCGCGCACGGGCAGGTCCTTGTCGATGCCCTTTTCGCTCTCGAGCCAGGCTATTGCCTCCTTCTCGCCGCCGATCTCGTCGACGAGGCCGATCTTGAGGCCCTGGGCGCCGGTGAAGATGCGGCCCTCGGCGGCGCGCACCGCCTCGGCGGAAATGCCGCGCCGCTCGGCAACGAGGCCGACAAACCAGTCGTAGCTGTCGGCGACGATTTCCTCGATGAGGGCGCGGGATTCCGGGCTGACCGGCTCGAACGGCGAGGGCTGGGCCTTCAGCTTGCCGGAGCGGATCGCCTGGACATCGACGCCGACGGTCTCGGCGAGCTTGCTCACCTCGGCGAACTGGAAAATGACGCCGATGGAGCCGGTGATCGAGGTCTGGCGGGCGAAAATGCGGTCGGTGGCGATGGCGGCCATGTAGCCGGCGCTGGCGGCCATGGCATCGACGCTGGCGATCAGCGGCTTCTTGCCGGCGAGCTCGCGGAGCGCATGATAGAGCTCCTCGCCGCCGGCTGTGGTGCCGCCCGGAGTGTCGAGGGTCAGGATGACCGCCTTCACGGCGTCGGTCTCGCCAAGCTTTTTCAGCATCTCGACGCGCTTGCGGTCGGAGATGATGACGCCGGAAACATCGACACGGGCGATCTGCGGCAGGTGGGCGTCGAGCAGGCCGTCGCCGCCGGACGCAAGGCCGATGACGGCAATGGCCGCAATCGCGAGCGCGGCGAAGGCGATTACCCGCCAGAACGACAGACGGCGGCGCATGCGGCGCCGGTCGACGATGACGTCGGCTTCCATGTCGGTCTCCCTTTCGCTGGTCCGCCGAGGGGTAACAGGGGTTCGGGGTCTCGGCAAGACAGTTTGTCGCGGCAGCGGGGACGGGCCAATCGGTCCAAAAGGAAAGGCCCGCCGGAGCGGGCCTTCCCATCATTCGGTATCAGCCGGGCCGTCGGGCGGCTCAGTCGTCCTTGCCGGCATCCTCGCGGGCCTTCAGGGCCGCGCCGAGAATGTCGCCGAGGGACGCACCCGAGTCGGTCGAACCGTACTGGGCGATCGCCTCCTTCTCCTCGGCCATTTCGAGGGCCTTGATGGAGACGGCAACCTTGCGGCTCTTCTTGTCGAACTGGGTGATGCGGGCATCGACCCGCTCGCCCTTGGCGAAGCGGTCCGGACGCTGCTCGGCGCGATCGCGGGCGATCTCGGAGCGACGGATGAAGGCGGTGAGATCGGTATCGACGATCTTGACCTCGAGCCCGTTCTCCTTGACCTCGAGCACCTCGCAGGTGACGACGGCGCCGCGCTTGACCTCGCCGGCCTCGGCGAACGGATCGCCGGCCAACTGCTTGATGCCGAGGCTGATGCGCTCCTTGGAGACGTCGACGTCAAGGACGACCGCCTTGACCATGTCGCCGCGATGGTACTCCTCGATGACCTGCTCGCCCGGACGGTTCCAGTCGAGGTCGGAGAGGTGGACCATGCCGTCGATGTCGCCGTCGAGGCCGATGAACAGGCCGAACTCGGTCTTGTTCTTGACCTCGCCCTCGACAACGGTACCGGAGGGGTACTTGTCGGCGAAGACTTCCCACGGATTGGCCAGGCACTGCTTGAGGCCGAGGGAGATGCGGCGCTTGACCGGATCGACCTCGAGCACCATCACGTCGACCTCCTGGGAGGTGGAGACGATCTTGCCCGGGTGGACGTTCTTCTTCACCCAGCTCATCTCGGAGACGTGGATGAGGCCCTCGATGCCCGGCTCGAGCTCGACGAACGCGCCGTAGTCGGTGATGTTCGTGACGCGGCCGGTGAACTTGGCGCTGACCGGGTACTTGGCCTCGATGCCATCCCACGGATCGGCCTGAAGCTGCTTCATGCCGAGGCTGATGCGGTGGGTTTCCTGGTTGACGCGGATGATCTGGACCTTGATCGACTGGCCGATCGAGAGAACCTCGGTCGGATGGTTGATGCGGCGCCAGGCGATGTCGGTGACATGCAGCAGGCCGTCGATGCCGCCGAGGTCAACGAACGCACCGTAATCGGTGATGTTCTTGACGACACCCTCGACGACCTGACCCTCCTCGAGGCTCTGGACGAGCTCGGAGCGCTGCTCGGCGCGGGTCTCTTCCAGCACGGTACGGCGGGAGACGACGATGTTGCCGCGGCGCTTGTCCATCTTGAGGATCTGGAACGGCTGCGGGTTGTGCATCAGCGGGCTGACGTCGCGGACCGGACGGATGTCGACCTGGCTGCGCGGCAGGAACGCCACGGCACCGTCGAGATCGACCGTGAAGCCGCCCTTGACCTGATTGAAGATGACGCCCTGGACCTTCTCGCCCTTCTCGAAGGCGACCTCGAGCTTGACCCAGCTTTCCTCGCGGCGAGCCTTGTCGCGCGACAGCATGGCCTCACCCATCGCGTTCTCGACGCGCTCCAGGTAAACCTCGACTTCGTCGCCGATCTTCAGTTCGCCGTCCTTGGCCCTGGCGCCGAACTCCTTCAGGGCAACGCGGCCCTCGGTCTTCAGACCGACGTCGATGACGGCGAGGTCCTTCTCGATGGCAACGATCGTACCCTTGACGACGGTGCCTTCCTGCATGTCGGCCTTGGCGAACGATTCCTCGAGAAGCGCGGCGAAATCTTCCCGGGTCGGATTGGTAGCAGTCATTTAAACTCCTGGTGCCGTAGCGGCGGCGCCGGCGGTTGGTGTTGACGTTACGCCTCCGTTCTCCCCGGCCCGAATTTCGGGCGGCCGCCCGAACTCGGGCGTGCCGGCGCAGTCTCGGGCGAGAGCGGCGACGCGTTCGCGGGCCTTCGGGGGCCAACGCACCTGCAAAAACGCAAAAGCGGGCGTGTCCGGCGGACACACCCCGGTGCTTCCTGCGGCTCATGCCAGGGCGAAGCCTTGTTCCCGTCGTTCGCGGAACGGCGCTTCCATACTCCACTCGGGCGCGACGGGCAACGGCGGAATCGCAGGATCGCCGCCGAAAACGCGGATTCCGGCGCGCAAACGAGGTCCTGCCGGCGCCGCGCGCCGTCACTCGAAGGCGGCGGGATCGAAATGGTAATGGAGATTGCAGAACTCGCAGGTGACGACGATCTCGCCGTCGACCGTCATTTCCTCGCGATCCTCGGTCGTGAAGGAGCGCAGCATGCCCTCGACCTTTTCGTGCGAGCAGCGGCAGCGCTCGATGATCGGGCGGACGGCGAAGACCTTCACGCCACGCTCGTGGAAGAGGCGATAGAGCAGGCCCTCAGCCGGCAGGGCCGGGTCGACGAGCTCGTGGTCCTCGATCGTGGCGACAAGCGACTGGGCCTCGACCCAGGCGTCGTCCTCGTCGAAGGCCGGCGCCTCGTAGCCCTCGGGCAGATCGCCGCCGGGCAGGTCGGCAGTACGGGCGCGCTCGCCGGAGGCGGGCAGGAACTGGACCATCAGGCCGCCGGCGCGCCAGACCGGCCCCTCGCCGCCACGCTCGTGCACCTCGGCGATGGCGAGGCGGACGCGGGTCGGGATCTGTTCGGACTGGGCGAAATAGCGATGCGCCGCTTCCTCGAGGCTTTCGCCGTCAAGAACGACGACGCCCTGGTAGCGGCTGCGGTTGTCGCCCTGGTCGATGGTCATGGCCAGATGCCCGGTGCCGAGCAGTTCGGCCGGGCTCACCTTGCCGGCGGCGATCGCGGCAGCGAGCGCCTCGTCGTCGAAGCGGGCGCAGGCGCGGACGCGATCCGGCGTCTCGAAGTCGACGACCAGCATGCGGACCGGGCCGTTCGACTGGGTCTGGAGAATGAAGCGGCCCTCGAATTTCAGCGAGGTGCCGAGAAGAACGGTGAGCGCCACGGCCTCGCCGAGCAGGCGGGAGACCGGCGCGGGGTAGTCGTGCCGCTTCAGCATGGCATCGAGCGCCGGGCCGAGCACGACGGCGCGGCCGCGCACGTCGAGCGCCTCGACGGCGAAGGGCAGGACACCGTCGGCCGTCATGGACGGAGCGCGCGCGCCGTCTTCGGTCATGCGCCGATGTCTCCAGCGCCGTCGATGCCGGCAAAGCACCAGGCAAGCACGCCCTTTTGCGCATGCAGGCGGTTCTCGGCCTCGTCGAAGACGACCGAGCGCGGCCCGTCCATGACGGCGGAGGTGACCTCCTCCTCGCGATGGGCCGGCAGGCAATGCATGAACAGCGCGTCCTTGTCGGCGGCCGCCATCAGCCGCCCGTTGACCTGATAGGGCCGCAGCAGGTTGTGGCGGCGGGCGCTCTCCTCGTCGCCCATCGACACCCAGGTGTCGGTGATGACGCAGTCGACGCCGTCGACGGCCTCGAACGGATCGGTCGTCACGTTGACCATGGCGCCGGCGGCGCGGGCCTTCTCGATGATGACCGGCGGCGGGGCGAGCTCGGGCGGCGTTGCGATATTGAGCGTGAACGGAAAGCGCTCGGCGGCGTGAATCCAGGAGGCGAGCACATTGTTGAAGTCGCCGGTCCAGGCGACCTTCGCGCCGTCGATCGGCCCCTTGTGCTCCTCGAAGGTGAGAAGATCGGCCATCACCTGGCAGGGATGGGAGCGGCGCGTCAGGCCGTTGATCACCGGCACGGTGGCATTGGCGGCGAGCTCGGTCAGGGCATCATGGTCGAGAATGCGGATCATGATGGCATCGACGAAGCGCGACAGGACGCGGGCCGTATCGGCGATCGTCTCGCCGCGGCCGAGCTGCATCTCGGCGCCGGTCAGCATCATCGTCTCGCCGCCGAGATCGCGCATGGCGACATCGAACGACACGCGGGTGCGGGTCGAGGGCTGCTCGAAGATCATCGCCAGCATGCGGCCGGCGAGCGGGCCGGGCCTGCCGCGACGGGCGTCGCGCTCGGCCTTCATGCGCCGGCTGTCATCGAGAATGGCGCGCAGGGTGGCGGTGTCGTGATCGGTCAGATCGAGGAAATGGCGGGTCATGACTTCTTCTCCGCATCGGCGCCGGCAGCGGCCCGATCGAGCGCGGCCAGGCCGGCATCGACGCGGCGCACGGCCTCGGCGATCTCGGCCTCGCCGATCACCAGCGGCGGCAGCAGGCGCACGACGTTGTCGCCGGCACCGACACTCAGCAGGTGCTCGGCGCGCAGCGCGGCGACGACCTCGCCGGCCGGGACGCGGCACTTGAGACCAAGCATCAGCCCCTCGCCGCGCACGCTTTCGACAAGGTCGGGATGCTCGTCGACGACGGCGGCGAGACGCTGTTTCAGGAGGAGCCCGTTCTGGCGCACCTTGTCGAGGAAGCCGGGCTCGGTGACGACATCGAGAACGGCACAGGCAACGCTCGAGGCGAGCGGATTGCCGCCAAAGGTCGAGCCGTGGGTGCCGGGCGTCATGCCGGCAGCGGCGCTCTCGGTCGCAAGGCAGGCGCCGATCGGAAAGCCGCCGCCAAGGCCCTTGGCAACCGCCATGACATCGGGGGCAACGCCCGCCATCTCATAGCCAAAGAGATGGCCGGTGCGGCCCATGCCGGTCTGGACCTCGTCATAGGCGAGCAACAGGCCATGCTCGTCGCACAGGGCGCGAAGGGCCTTCAGGAAGGACGGCTGGAACGGGCGGACGCCGCCCTCGCCCTGCACGGGCTCGACGAGAATACCGGCGGTCTCCGGGCCGATCGCGGCCTTGACGGCCTCGAGGTCGCCGAACGGCACCTGATCGAAGCCGGGCGCGGCCGGGCCGAAGCCCTCAAGATATTTCGCTGGCCGCCAGCGGCGATGGTGCCGAGGGTCCGGCCATGGAAGGCGCCCTCGAAGGTGATCAGCCGGTAGCGCTCGGGATTGCCCCTGGCAAAATGATAGCGGCGGACGGTCTTGATCGCGCACTCGACGGCCTCGGCGCCGGAATTGCACAGAAAGACGCGGTCGGCGAAGGTCGCGGCGGCGAGACGCCCGGCCAGTTCCTCCTGCTCGGGCACGCGATAAAGATTGGAGACGTGCCAGAGCTTTTCGCCCTGCTGCGTCAGCGCGGCGACGAGGCGGGGATGGCTGTGACCCAGCGAGTTGACCGCGACACCGGCGGCGAAATCGAGATAGGCGGTGCCATCCGCCGTATAGAGCCAAGCGCCCTCGCCCCGCTCAAAAGCGAGGTCGATCCGCGCGAAAGTCGAAAATAGCGCCGACACGATGTTCCTGCCCGCTGAACTGACCTGATGTCCCCCGGCACCGACTGACGCCGGCACCAAAAAAATCAAACGTGCCGCCGTGAGGCGACACGTTGTCCGGTCGATTAATGCCCGCGAGGCCCGAAATGTCAACGGAAACCGCCGACTTTTGGCGGATGGGCATCATCGGGGCGATGTGGCCGGAATGATACGCCGGCGCGGATTAGCTGGGGAAAAGCCACCGAGGCGAGTCCGCAGTGGCCGCCGACTCTTGCCACGGAGTCACGCCATATTGTAGCGTTGCCTCAGTTAAACACGATATCTCGTGCGGCGGACCAATCCCTTGTAGCGCGTGCCTGTTGTCATCGGCTTTTGGCCGAGCGGCGAGGGATTCCGGATTCCGCCGAAAGGGTCGGAAAGGCGGAATGCATGTTGATGACATGGACCGACGAACGGGTCGAGCAGCTTAAAAAGCTGTGGTCTGAAGGCCTTAGCGCCAGCCGGATCGCAACCGAGCTTGGCGGCGTCACCCGCAATGCGGTGATCGGCAAGGTGCATCGGCTCGGCCTTTCCGGGCGGGTCAAGACGACCGGAACGCAGCAGCAGCGGCCGCGCCGGACCCAGAAGCCCGGCCAGCCGACGCGGCCGGCGGCAGGTCCCGTGACCATCGGCGCGACGGCGCTGAAGGCGGAGCCGGCGCCGCGCCCCGAGCCAAAGGCGGAACCGGCGCCGGTCGAGGATATGGTGGTGCCGATCTCGGAGCGGGCGACGATCCTGACGCTGACCGAGAGCACCTGCAAATGGCCGATCGGCGACCCCGGCAACAGCGATTTCCATTTCTGCGGCCGGCGCTCCGATCCGGGCATTCCCTATTGCCAGCATCATGCGCGGATCGCCTATCAGCCGGTCAGCGACCGGCGGCGGGACAAGCGCGCCGCTTCCTGATCACGGCAAACAACTTCTCATCGAGCCGCCGGGGCGTTCCGCTTCGGCGGTTTTCTTTTGCCTGGAGCGCTTCCGCTTTTCGTTGAATCGCTTCAGCGCTCCAACTCGTTGTTTCTTGCGCATTTCCGGACGGAAAACCGGGCCCCTCTTTTCCTCGAAATGCCCTGATGGCGGCCGGCGGCACCGGTCCGCTTGGCTTCACCGCTCGGCGCTGCCTCAATGGCGGATGCGGCGCGGCGGGCGCTTCGAGACGGCGTTGAAGCGCGGGAAGAGCAGCGTCAGGGAGGCAAGGATACCGACGAGAATGCCGCCGATGAGGCCGACCGGCCCGAAGCCAAGGCCGAAGGCAAGAACATAGGCGGTCGGCAGCATGGCGAGCCAGAAGGCGCTTGCCTGCAGGCCGAGCGGCACCCAGACGTCGCCGGCACCGCGCAGGGCCCCCATGGTGACGACCATCATCGCATCGAAAACGAGGATGACGCCGGCGACGCGGACGGTCTCGCCGGCATAGCCGAGCACGGTCTCGTCGGCGACGAAGAGGCCGGCGATCTCCCGCGGCAGGGCAATATAGGCGGCAGCAAAGGGCAACGCGATGGCGGCACCGAGACCGACGCCGATCCAGCCGGCAATGCGGACCGCCGGGGCGTCGCCACGGCCGACGGCGCGGCCGACGCGGATCGACGTCGCGCCGGACATGCCGACGGCATTCATGAAGATGAGGGTGACGAGCAGCATGGTGAGCTGATGGGCGGCGAGCGCCTTTTCGCCGAGGTGGCCGGCGATCAGCACTACTGTCGCGAAGGCGGCGCTCTCGATACCCTGGGCAAGACCGATCGGCAGGCCGAGGCGGCGCATGGCCCGGCCGTTCGGCCCGCCGAGCGTCAGGAAAGACCTTGCCCAGACAGCGAGCGGGGCGCGGGCGCCGAACTCGTCGTCGCGACCAGCAGCAACAAAGGCAAAGACGACGACCGCAGCAAAAGCAAGCCAGCGCAGGGCGGCGCTGGTTGCCACGGCGCCAACGGCGCCCATCGGCTCGACGAAGCCGCCCCAGCCGAGAGCGAAGATGCCGTTCAGCGGCACATTGAGGACATTGGCGACCAGCATCACCATCATGCCGACCCGCTGGCGACCGGTCGCCTCGAGGAAGAGGTTGGTCGTCACATAGAGCAGCATGCCGGGCACGCTCATGGCGAAGACGCGGGTAACGCGGGCGGCGCCGGCGGCGATTTCCGGGTCCTGGCCGGTCACGAGGAAGAAGGGCCCGGCGAGCAGCGAGAGCGCGTATATCGCGGCACCAAGAACGACGGCATGGGCAAGGCCGGTGCGCCAGATATCGCCGCAGCGGGCATGCTCCCCGGCGCCGAAGGCCTGCGAGGCAAGAACGACGGTCGACGTAAGGAGGCCGATGGCGATCAGCATCAGCGAGAGCTGCGGGGCAAGGCCGAGGCCGAGATAGGCGAGCTCGCGGGCGCCCGACCAGCCGGTCATCATCGTGTCGACCGTGAACATGATGAGGATGGCAGAGCGGGCGACGACAATCGGCAGGGCAAAGCCGAAGGTGCGCTTTACCTGCAGCGACAGCGGGGCGGAGGCGGGCAGGTCTTCCATCTGGCTCCCGGGCAGCTCACGGACCGGCCGGTCCTTGCGGTTGCCGCTGGGTATCAGGAAACGGGGCCGGGCAAAAGCGCCGCGTCACCGTTTCGCCGGTTCCCGGCCTTGCTCAGGCCGGCGCGAGGCGGCGGCGCCCGGCGAGGCGGGCGAGACGGCGGGTCCAGCGCAGCAGCAGGGAAATGGCGGCAAAAGCCCAGAGGGCGGCGGCCGCGAGCCAGGAGACGAGCGTCGTCAGCAGCGCGCCGATGGTCAGCGTCGCATCGGCAAGGAGCACCAGCGCGCCCCGGGTCGCCCTGCCGAAGCGCCGGGAAACGCGGGCGAAGCGGCTGACCTCGGCGGCGCTGCCGGCGCGGGCAAGGACATCGGTGACGCCGCGATAGCCGGTGTTGCGGCCAATCGTTCCGACATCGCCGGCAAGCCGGCGGATCGCGGCGGCCGGCGCCGGGCGGAGGACGGAGCGGGCGGCGCCCTTTGCCGCCGTGGCATCGAAGCGGGCGAGCGACACGCCGACGCCGCGCAGGGCGGCGGTGTCGACAGCCTCGCGGCCGAGCCGGGCGACCTGGCGGGCAAGCGGGCGCGACAGACGGCCGGCGCGGCTTGCCGCCTTGAGGGCGCTGACGCCGGTCTTGACCGGCAGGGCCGAGCCGACGCTGACGACGGTTGCGGCGGTGAGGCCGGCGCCGATCGCGGCAAGTGCGACCGTCGTTGTATCGACCGGCACACCGGCGAGGTGATGGCCGGCCTCGCGGAAGAGATCGCGGAAATCGCCAAAGCCGGAAAGGTCGGCGGCCAACGAGCCGGCAAGGGCGGCCTCATTGCCGGCGCCGCCACTGACGAAACCCTGCCAGGCATCGCCGAAGGCGCGCTCCTTTTCGGCCGCCTTCGCCGCCGCGATGCGGGCCGGGGCTCCGTCGGCAAGGGTCACGCCCCGGCTGGCGGCAAGTTCGGCGATGCTTTTCGCAAGGTCTGCGTCACCGGCCGCCAGCGCCTTGTCGAGGGCGGCGGCATAGTCGGCGGGCGGCACCTTTGCGAGCCGGTAGTCGGCGACCGCGACGGGATCGTCGCCGGTGTCGAGAAGCCGTGCGGCATCGAGGGCGCGCGGCAGAAGCGGAACGGCGGCCGCGGCAAGGCCGCCGACCAGCGACAGGGTGACGAGCGCGCCAAGGATGCGGCGCAGGCGCGACGGGCGCCGCGCCGCCATCACTTTCGCCTGATCGTGATGCCGCTCGCTCATGGGCCTTCATGTAGGCATCAAGCAGGGCAACAGAAAGGCATGACGTCGATTGCGGCCCCGGCGGAGGCTTTCAAGAGAAAAGGCCGGCGTTGCGGCCGGCCTTTTCCAGTGTCGTTCTCTCGGAGGCGCCACGTCAGGCGGCAGAGCTCCAGACGTCCGGCGCCGCCTCGGCGCGGTCGGCCAGGGCCTTGCGCTGTGCTTCCATCTCGCCCGGCAGGGCCTCGCCGAACTGGCCGAAGTAATCCTTCAGGGCCTCGGCTTCGCGGGTCGCGCCGGCGCGGGCGATATCGGTGATGCCATGATACTTGTCGCGGCCGAACTCGAGACCGCTCCAGCTGATGTCCTGATAGCCGGGCATCAGGCCGAAGGGGCTCTCGACGGCATCGGCGCTGCCCTTGACGCGATCGACGATCCACTTGAGGACGCGCATGTTCTGGCCGAAGCCCGGCCAGATGAACTTGCCGTTGTCGTCCTTGCGGAACCAGTTCACGCGGAAGATCTTCGGCAGCTTGATGTCGTCGCGGCCGGCGAAGCTCAGCCAGTGACCCCAATAGTCGGCCATGTTGTAGCCGATGAAGGGCAGCATGGCGAAGGGATCGCGGCGGATCGCTTCCTGGCCGATGGCGGCGGCGGTCGCCTCGGAGCCCATGGAGGCGGCAAGGAAGACGCCGTGCTTCCAGTCAAAGCTCTCGAACACCAGCGGGAAGGTGCTGGACAGGCGGCCACCGAACAGGAAGGCGCTGATCGGCACGCCCTCGGGGTCTTCCCAGGCCGGATCGATGGTCGGGCACTGGCTGGCCGGGGCGGTGAAGCGGCTGTTCGGATGGGCGGCCGGGACGCCGGAGGCCGGCGTCCACTCATTGCCCTTCCAGTCGATGGCGTGGGCCGGAGCGTCGCCGTCCATGCCCTCCCACCAGACGTCGCCATCATCGGTCAGGGCGACGTTGGTGAAGATGCAGTTGGCCCTGAGCGTGTCCATGGCCATCGGGTTGGACTTGTAGTTGGTGCCCGGCGCAACGCCGAAAGCCGTATTCCGGGTTGATGGCGCGCAGCGTGCCGTCCGGACGCGGCTTGATCCAGGCGATGTCGTCGCCGATCGTCGTCGCCTTCCAGCCTTCCATGCCTTCCGGCGGCAGCACCATGGCAAGGTTGGTCTTGCCGCAAGCGCTCGGGAAGGCGCCGGCGACATAGGTGCGCTCGCCCTCGGGCGAGGTGAGGCCGAGGATCAGCATGTGCTCGGCGAGCCAGCCCTCGTCGCGGGCCATGCGCGAGGCGATGCGCAGCGCCAGACACTTCTTGCCGAGCAGGGCGTTGCCGCCATAGCCCGAGCCGTAGGACCAGATCTCGCGGGTCTCGGGGAAGTGGACGATGTACTTGTTCTCGATGTCCGGCTCGCAGGGCCAGGGAACATCGGTCGCGCCGGCGGCGAGCGGCGCGCCGACCGAATGCACGGTCGGGATGAAGAAGCCATCCTCGCCGATCGCGTCGAGCACGGCGGTGCCGACGCGGGTCATGATGTGCATGTTGACCACGACATACGGGCTGTCGGTGATCTCGATGGCGTTATAGGCGATCGGCGAGCCGATCGGGCCCATGCTGAAGGGGATGACGTACATCGTCCGGCCCTTCATGCAGCCGGCGAAGGCCTTGTCGAGAATGCCGCGCATCTCGTCCGGCGCCATCCAGTTGTTGGTCGGACCGGCGTCCTCCTTCCTGTCGGAGCAGATGAAGGTGCGGTTCTCGACGCGGGCGACGTCGCTCGGATGGGAGCGGCAGAGATAGCTGTTCGGACGCTTCTCCGGATTGAGGCGAATGAAGGTACCGGAGTCGACCATCTCCTGGCACAAGCGGTCGTATTCCTCCTTGGAGCCATCACACCACACGACCGCGTCCGGCGTCGTCAGCGCCGCGACACGATCGACGAAGTCGATCAGCTTCTGGTTTTTGGTCGGAGCAGTCATGGGGAGTTCCTCGTGCGGTCGATTATTGGAGACGGTTACCAGCAACAATCTTCTTCATTTGGCTGCGGGCAACCTCGACAAAGGTCGGAAAACCGACAGGTCCCAGGGAATTGAAAGAGCAGGTTACAGGTTTTTTCGCACCGCAAGCAAGCAAAACCAACCGGTCAAATCGCCTTTCCAATCCGGCAACCCCATGAAAATGCGAGCGTTTATCGAAGGCGGCAGCGCGGCCGGCAGCCGACTAAATTGTCGCGGCGGCAAAACGGCGCCAACCGTCCGGACCGGAAAATGTCAGGGGCGCATGTCGCGACGCAAACCGTCGCAGGCGTCATCAGTGCGCCCGCGGCCGGCCGGCGAGAGGGACAGGCAAGAGGGCGGGCCGCTTTCCTCACGATGTCCGGCCGACCTCGACGACGGCAGCAGACATGGCAACGGCCCGGCAGACACCGGCCGCCGGGCCGCAGACAATCTCTCGTATCCGGAAACATCCAGCCGCCGGCAGGTGACCGGTGGCAGCGCCTTTCCGCCTATTTGCCGAATTTGGCGATGAAGTCGTTGTATTCCGCCGCCCAGGGGCCGCGCGGGTCGCAGACCTTGTCCCAGTTCTGCGCCTCGAGCGAGGCTTCGGTCTCGATGTAGAGCTGGTCGGCAGCGTCATCGGAGAGATGCATCTTTGGCGATGGCCTCGTCCATGGCGGTGCCGATGGCGTCGGCCTGCTCGTCGGTCATCTCGAAATTGCAGGCATCAGCAGAGATGGCAACCTTGTAGAGGGAAACGAGGGTGTCGCGATCATCGGCACGGGCGGTGCCGGGGATGGCGAGCGCGACGATAGCGCCGACGGCGAACGCCGCGGCGGCGAACATGCGACCGGTGCACATGCGCTGGAGTCTCCTGAGGAGCCGCCCTCTTGGCGGCAGCGATCGATATATGTCAAACGCCGGATTTCGGCGAGCGAAATAATGGGCGTCGGCCGGTTGCCGGTCAGCGGCCAAGAAGGCCCTGCAACAGGTCGATCGCGTCCTCGTTGATCGGCACGTCGGGGACCGGCGCGCTGCGCGAGGGCTTTGCAGTGTTGGCGGCCGGCGCAGTCGCCTTCTTCTTCTGCAGGCTCTTTTGCAGGTTGTTGCCGAGCGCCCTGGCGGCGGCATCGAGCGCCTTCTTCTCGTCGATCTTGCCGTTTTCGCGGACAAGGCCCTCCAGGTCGAGGCCGGTGCCGCCGGAGGTCTTGTCGATGAGGGTGCGGACCGCTTCCTCGGTCTTCTGGCCGGCGAACAGGCCGCCGCCGAGATCGCGAAGCTGCTTGAAGGCGGCTTCGGGGTTTTCCAGAATGCCGGCAATATCGGGATAGAAGCGCGGATTGCTCCAGGGCCCCTCGATGACGACGGGCACCTTCATGCCCTGCAGGTCCTCGCGGCCGCCCTGCCCCTTCAGCGAGGTGACCAGCATCGGCTCGACGCGATAGGACAGGGTCTGGGCCGGCAGGTCGACGGTGCCGGCGCCGGTCAGGCGGACGAGCGGGCCGATGAGGCGCAAATCGTCGTTGCGGGCGATGCCCTTGGCGATGACGTAGTTCGCGGTCAGGCTGGCGAAGTCGGTCTTTTCGGTCTTGTTCTCCTGCCAGCCGAGCAGCACCTCGGTGGTGACGCCGCGGATGAGCCTTGCGATATTGATGCCGCGCACGGCGCCGTCGTTGAAGGCGAAGGCCGCCTTGCCGGCAAGGCCGGAGACGAGGGCGCGCTGGCTGGCGCCGGCCGTCGTCACGTCGAAGGAGATGGCGCCCGTACCCTCGATGCGCTCGAAGCCGGCGGCATCGCGCAGGAACGGGTAGGCATCGAGGCCGGTCAGGTCGAAGACGGCGGCAACGTTCGGCCGCTCGCGGGTGCCGTCGAGTTCGAGGCGGCCGGTGCCCGAGCCCTTGTAGAGCGACAGGCGGGCGAGATTGGCCTTGAGAATGCCGCCGGCAAGGTTCACCTCGAGTGCGCTCTTGCCGATGGTCATCTTGCCGACGAGGATCTTGTCGGCCGAAAGCCGCAGGTCCGCGTCGACGGCACGAAGGCCGGAGAAATCGATCGGGGCGTTGCTCCAGGCGCCGCCCTTTGCCGGGGCGGGCTGGGCGGCTGCCTTGGCGCCACCTGCCCCACCAGCGCCTCCGCCCGTCGACTTGCCGCCGGACTTGCCGGCACTGCCGCCGAGCTCGGCGCCGAGATAGGGGTTCACGTCGAGGGTCGCGAGGGCAAGGCTGCCGGAGACGCGCGGCTTGCCGGAGAACGCCACCTTCACGTCGCCCTTGCCGCTCGAGCCGTCGAGGGCGATTGCGGCGTCGGAAAATGCGACGGCGGCCGGGCTTGCTTCCAGCACGCCCTCGACCGAGAAAGCACCAAGACCGGCGCCGGCCTCGATCGGCTGGCCGACCCAGGCGAGAAGGTCGCGCAGGGAACCGGTCTTCAGGCGGACGCGGCCGGAAAGGGCGGTCTTGTCGCCGGCCGCGACATTGCCGGAAAAGCCGGCCGCGACCCGCTTCGAGGTGACATCGAGGGCGACGTCGGTCCGGCCCTTGTCGATGAAGGAGCGCGGCGACAGCGTGGCGGCGACATCGAAGCGCTCGCCGCGCCAGGTCAGTGCGCCGGTCGCCTTCACCGGGGCGGCAAGCGAGACGAAATCGGCGCGCACGGAGATGTTTTCGACAACGTCGGCGGCCGGGTCGCCGCCAACCGCATCCTTCAGGCCAAGGCCGGCGACGCGGCCGCCATCAAGGCCGAGGGTTCCCTTGCCGTCGAGGGTTTCGGCGAGGGCGGCGCGGGTCGCGCCGCGCGCGGCAAAGCTCATCGTCAGGCTGGCATTGCCGCTTGCCGGCAGCGGCCGGGCGGCAAGGCGGCCGATTTCCTCCAGGTCAAGCCCGGCAAGGGCGACATCGCCGGAAAAGGCCGGAACCCTGGCCCGGGCATCGGCGACGAGGTGACCGCGAAGGCTGCCGCCAAGAGCTGCCGCCTCGAACAGCGAGGCCGACAGGCGACGGTCGATGAGCTCAACGCCGAGGCCGACATTGCGGGCCTCGCTGCCGGCGACCACCAGTTCGCCGACATCGAGCTCGACGGCGGCATCGACCGCGTCGAGGCCGGACAGGTCGATCGGCGCATCGCTGCCACCGGCACTCTTCGCCGAACCCGCGCTCTTTTTCGTCGTCGCGGCTGGTGCGCCTCCGGCGGCGGGTTTCGACGCGGTCCCGCCGAGGCTTTGCAGCCTGTCGAGGTCGAGCCGGTCGACGACGAGCCGGGCGTCGATGCGTGGCTTGCCGCCAAAGAGGTTGAGGCTGGCGTCGCCGGTCAGCGTCGAGCCGGCGATGGCCGCCTTGAAGCCTTCGGCGGCGACCGCCTTCGATCCGGCAAAGAGACGGGTCTCGAGGCTTGCAGCACCGAGGCCGCGCGGCGCATCAGCAATGCCGAGCCAGTCGAACACGGCATCGAGCGAGGCGGCGGTGAAAGAAACATCGCCCTCGAAGGCGGTCGGCGCGGTCGGTGCGACCTTGCCCCTGGCGTCGAGCTTCAGCGGCTCGGCGGCAAGCGACAGGCTGGCCGGCGCGGCGCCACCGGACAGGAGCACGGCCGGGCCTTCGATGGTGGCGCCAAGCTTTGCGGCCACGCCCTTGTAGGTCACCGAACCGGTCAGCTCGGCGGTCCCCGACGGCGAGGGCATGCGGGCATCGAGGTCGATTTTCTCGAGGCGCTCCTCGCGGCCGGTGCGGGCGTCGCGATAGACGAGGGTGCCGTTCTCGATGGCGGCGCGGCCGAGCCAGAGCGCGGATGGATCAAAGCCGCCGCCGGCTGCCGGCGCCTCTGCGCCGGGAGCAGACAGGGCCCGGCGTCGCTGCCTCAGCGGGAGCCGGGGCAGCGGCGGAAGCTGGTTTGGCGAAATCCCAGTTCGGCCGGCCCTCGGCGTCGACCTCGAGGACGATGACCGGATCGACGAGACGCACGCCGGTGACCTCGAGGCGGCCGGAGAGCATCGGCATCAGCGCGACGCCGACATCGAAGGAGGCAAGGCGGATCATCTCGCCCTCGCCGGCCGGGCCGGAAAGGCTCGCATCGGCGAGCTCGACGGCAACGCGCGGGAAGATCGAGAAGCTTGCCGGGCCTTTCAGCTCGAGGCGGCGGCCCGTCGCCTCGGCGACCGCGTCGGCGACCCTGGCCTTGACGAAGCCGGTCTCGACAAAGGCCGGCGCGACGAAGAGCAAACCCGCGACAACCGCAAGGAACGCCGCAACGGCGATGGCAATTCGCTTCATCGATCGGTCCTTCCCTTGGCCGGCGCAAGGCCGAACGCCAGCGTCACGCGGCCGAATCGCTCGCGTTTCGGGCCCATGCGCCGGGCATGGTGTCCGAAGCGGGCGGCAGGCTCAACCTGCAAGGCGAAACGCGACGATCAGCCCGGGCAGCGCGAGCACAGCAGTCGCCGCCAGCCAGACGGCGAAGGCGGCGCCATCGGTCCCGGCGCGGCCGGTCGCCCGCTCGAACAGCGCGGCCGGCACACCGGCAAGCATGATGGTCGCCGTTGACAGCAACAATGAGGCAAGGAGGAAGAGAACCTGCGGCGAGCCGATGAAGAAGGCCGGCGCCATGACGAGCACGATGCCGATCGCCTGCGGCAGCAGCGGCGAGAAGATGCCGTTGACGATGGCGAGGGCAACTATGGCGAAAATGAAGGCTTCGCGGGGCATGGCGTCGTCTCCTCAGCCGGCCGCGATCGTCGGGGCAAGGCCGGCCGAGGCAAGGCCGGCAAGAAAGACGAAGCGGGCGAGAAGCACCCAGAGCGCGGCAAAGAGCACGACAAGGCGCGGTGGCACGGCGCGCGGCGTCAGCGGGGCAACGAGCGCCAGAACCGGGTCGGTCAGGCGGACGAAAGCGCGGTTGATGTAGTTCGGCGCGTCCGGCGGAAAGAAGAACGAGAGCAGCAGGCGGGCGATGAGCGAATACATCAGCGCTGCCAGCAGATAGTTCGGCAGGTGGAAATACCAGCCGGAAAGGAAGGGATTGTCGCCCAAGGGCCGCCTCTCCGTTTCAGGCCAAAAGCCCGCCTGTGAATGGCGACGGCGGGACGCCGATGCGCCCCGCCGTTTGCCGTCCCGTGCCGTGCGGCTCTCAGGCCGTCTTTTCCTTCATCACGACGCCGCCGCTCGGCCGGCGGACCTCGTCGATGAAATCCTGCATCTCCTTCGACGGCGCCGGGGTGACCAGGCTGACGAGGATCATGACGATGAAGCCGACCGGCAGGCCGAAGAGCGCGGCGGAGATGTTGTTGACGCCGCCCCACTTGGCGATCGACTGGGCGTATTTGTCGAAGGCGGCGCTCGCGGCGGCCCGGGCGGTCTCGTCGCCGGCAGCGGCGACGGCCGCCTTCAGCGTTGCGAACTGCTCGGTCGCAAGACCCCACATCTCGACGAAGGCCGGGGCGTAGTAGCGGGTGGCGATCAGGTAGTAGGCGGTGACGGCGAAGCCGGCGACGATGCCGGCAATGGCGCCGGCGGTCGTCGTGCGCTTCCACCAGACGCCGAGCACAAGCGCCGGGAAATTGCCGGCGGCGGCGAGCGAGAAGGCCCAGGCGACCATCGAGAGGATGTCGGCCGGCCGGGTCGAGGCGACCCAGGCGGCAAAGACCGCGACAACGACGAGCAGGACGCGGGCGACGACGAGACGGCGGCCGGTCGGCGCGTTCGGGTCGACCATCTTGTAGTAGATGTCGTGGCTGAGGGCGTTGGCGATCGCCAGCAGCAGGCCGTCGGCGGTCGACAGCGAGGCGGCAAGGCCACCGGCGGCGACGAGGCCGGCAATGACATAGGGCAGGCCGGCGATCTCCGGGGTCGAGATGACGATCACGTCATTGTTGATCGACAGGTCGGGGAAGCGCAGCAGGCCGGTGTTGCCCTCGACACCGGCGCAGGCGGCGCGGACCGCCTCGACGGCATCGGCATTGACGCCGCAGACCTTGACGAGGCCGAGCTGGCCGTAGGTGTAGATCCACTGCGGCAGGGCATCGAGGCTGGCGCCGATGACGTTCTGGTAGACCTCGAGCTTGGCGAAGGCGGCATAGGCCGGCGCGGTGAAATAGAGCAGGAAGATGAACAGCAGCGACCAGGCGACGGACTTCCTCGCCTCGCGCACGGACGGCGTCGTGAAATAGCGCATCAGGATATGCGGCAGCGACGCGGTGCCGATCATCAGGCAGAGGATGAGGCCGAAGAAGTTCAGCGGATTGTAGGTCGTGAACGGCTCGATGTGCGATTTCAGCTTCTCGCCGGTGGCAAGGCCGCTCGCCAGCATCTGCTGCTCGAGGCCGGCGATGTCCTGGAGGGCGTGGCCGTACATGAGCTGGGGCACGGGCACGCCGTATTTCTTGGCCGACAGCCAGATCACCGGGATGAGGTAGGCAACGATGAGCACGATGTACTGGGCGACCTGGGTCCAGGTGACGGCGCGCATGCCGCCGAGCATCGAGCAAAGGAGGATGCCGAGCAGGCCGACGAAGACGGCGATCTCGAAGGAAATGCCGATGAAGCGCGAGGCGATGATGCCGGTCGCGTAGATCTGCGCCACCACATAGGTGAAGGAGCAGCAGAACAGCACGATGATGCCGAGCAGGCGGGCGAAATTGCCGCCATAGCGGGCAGCGAGGAAGTCGGGCACGGTATAGGCGCCGAACTTGCGCAGATATGGCGCGACGAGCACCGCGACGAGGACATAGCCGCCGGTCCAGCCCAGAACGAAGGCAAGGCCGTCATAGCCGAGGGCATAGAGCGTGCCGGCCATGCCGACAAAAGAGGCACCGGACATCCAGTCGGCGCCGGTCGCCATGCCATTGTAAAAAGCAGGTACCCGTCGGCCGGCGACATAGTACTCGCTGACCTGCATGGTGCGCGAGAGAATGCCGATGCCGGCATAGACGGCGATCGTGAAGAAGACGAACAGATAGCCGATGATCCGGTTCGGCAGGCCAAGCTGTTCGAGAATCGCCAGAAGAACGACAAAGGCGGCAAAGCCGCCGGTGTAGAGGCCATAGACCTTGCCGAGATTGGCGGTGAAGTCGGAACCGTCGTGCCGCGATGCCATGAACGCCTCTCCTCAGTCTTCGGCGACGCCGTGGTCGCGGTCGATGGCGTCCTGGCGGCCGGCGAACCAGAACAGCATCACCACGAAGACGATCAGGGACCCCTGGGCGGCCATGTAGAAGCCCAGCGGGAAACCGAAAATCACGATCGCGTTCAAGGCTTTGACGAAGAAATGGATGAAGAAGCTGAAGACCGCCCAGATCACCAGCATGGTGATCATGAGGTTGCGGGTCTTGCCCCACCAGGCAACTTCCCGGTCACTCGCCATATGCAGTCCCTCCCTTGGGCGCCGGCCGTCTTCGCCGCCGGTCGCCGGGCACCGCGTGCGGTGCCCCTCGTCGCTGTCGCCTGCCGGGGTGGTGTCCTGTTCGCCGCCCCGCCCCGGCCGCAGCGCGAACCCTAGCATCAAACGATGGCTTGGCAACATCGTTGCCGGCGCGCCCGATCCGGCCGGACGCAGGATGCTCTTCGCTATGCTGCGCTGCAGCAGACAAGACTGACGTCATATTCGAGGTATTTTTCGTCACAGAAACGAATGCTTCCGCTTTACATTGCGATCTTCTTTGTACCGAAATCCAGACACAAGCAGTTTCCGGACACGAGGAATGCCGCCGGCGAAAAAACAAATTTCGATTTTCCGACAATTCGTCAAAGGACTTGCGCGGCGTGCGCGGTCTGACAATAATTCAGAAAAGGCTGCGTGAGCCACAGGGCATCACTATTCGCACCGGGGGGTCGGATAGTCATGGCTCATGCCGAAATAATGTGCGGGAAAGGGATGAACGTGCCGGGTGAGTCTGGGTCTGCCTACCGTTTTGTCATTGCCGACGACCATCCGCTGTTCCGTGGTGCGCTGCGGCAAACGCTGGAAGGCATGTTCGAGGGTGTGGAAATCCTCGAGGCCGGGGCGCTCGACGAGGTTTCGGGCAAGCTCGAGCGCGACGCCAATGTCGACCTCGTCCTGCTCGACCTGTCGATGCCGGGCGTTCGCGGCTTTTCCGGCCTGATGTTCCTGCGGGCGCAATATCCGTCCGTCCCGGTCATCGTCGTCTCGGCGACGGAAGACCCGGCGGCGATCCGGCGCTGCATGGAGTTCGGCGCCTCGGGCTTCATTCCGAAGTCGCTCGGCATCGAGGCGATCCGCACGGCGATCTCGGCGGTGCTGGCCGGCGGCGTGTGGACGCCGCCCGATGTCGACCTCGGCGCCAGCGAGGATGACGAGCTGACGGCGCTCGTCGGTCGCCTGTCGACACTGACGCCGCAGCAGGTGCGGGTGCTGATGATGCTGTCGGAAGGCCTGCTCAACAAGCAGATCGCCTATGAGCTCGGCGTCTCGGAGGCAACCGTCAAGGCGCATGTCTCGGCGATCCTGCAGAAACTCAGCGTCGAGAGCCGCACCCAGGCGGTGATCGCGGCGAGCCGCATCGAGGCTGGCCAGTGGCAGGCAGTGTTGCCGGACGCCTGAGCCTCGCGCAGCGGCAAAATTCCTGAGAAAGCCGGTGGTTTCCGCCGGCTTTTTTCGTTGCCGTTCCCTTTCTGGCTACTCGATGCGTACTGTGGCACCGGCGACGACGCCATCGGCATCGATGACCGAGAGGTGGGCAAAGCCCGGCCCGTCAGGCGCCCAGCTCGCCTCGCGGCGATGTGGCGAGGAGGCGACCGGCCGGCCATTGACCATGAAGGTGAGCGGCAGGCGGCCACCGGCGGCCTTCAGTGCCAGCGGGCTCGGCGCCGAGGGCGCTCCCGTTGCGCCAAGATCGACGGCGGCGCCATCGGGCGGGAAGGCAATGGCGAGCGGCGCATCGGCGCCGTCGGGCGCGGAGGCAAGGATGCCGGCGCCGCGATAGTGGCGCAGCGGCGGCGGCAGTTCGGCGGTTCCGGCAACGAGGGCGCCGGCGGGCCGGCGGGCCAGGAGCCCGGTCGCGCCGCCGAGACGGGAGAAGGCATCGAAGAGCACCGGGGCGGCGGCGACGCGGCCGACGAGGCCGGGCACCGGCGCGCCATCGGGCCGGCCGACCCAGACGGCGACGGTATGGTGGCTGTCGAAGCCGACCGACCAGGCATCGCGATAGCCGTAGGACGTGCCGGTCTTGTAGGCGAGAAGCCCGCCGGCGGCATTGTTCGGCGGCGGCGCGCCGGCAAGGATGTCGGCGACGTACCAGTCGGCGACCTTGCCGAGCAGCGGCCGGGCGATCGGCACGTTCGGGCGCTCGCCGGCGGCCTCGACGACCAGCGGCATGACCGAGCCGCCTCGCGCCAGCGCGGCGTAGAGCCTGGCGAGATCGGCAAGCCGCAGCCCGACCCCGCCGAGACCTACAGCGAGGTTCGGCCCCACGGACGGCGGCAGCTTCATGTCGACGCCGACCTCGCGGAAGCGGGCAAAGAGGCGGTCTGGACCTATCGCCTCGAGCAGGGAAACGGCCGGAACGTTGAGGGAGAGCTGGAGGGCCTGGCGAACCGTGACCGTGCCCTGGAAGGTTTCCTCGAAATTCTCCGGCCGATAGGCGCCGAAGCGGGTCGGCCGGTCCTCGATGAGGGTCTCGGGATGGACGATGCCCTCCTCGAAGGCGAGGCCGTAGATGAACGGCTTCAGGGTCGAGCCGGGCGAGCGCACGGCCCGGGTCATGTCTACCTGCCCGGCTCTGGCCATGTCGAGATAGCCGGCCGAGCCGACATGGGCGCGCACGGCGCCGGTCTCGTTGTCGACGACGAGGATCGCGGCCGAGAGCCTGCGGCCGAGCAGGCGGGCCCGGTCGGCGGCAAGCTGCTCGAGGCTTTCCTGCAGCGGCCGGTCGATGGTCAGGCGATGGACCTTCAGGTCCGGCACGGCGGCAACGACATCCTCGGCGAGGTGCGCGGCGATCATCGGCACCGGCTGGCGGGCGGTCGGCACGTTGCGCTCGCGGGCGGCAAAGGCGGCGGCCGGCGTGACAACCCCGGCGCCGACCATGCGATCGAGGACGCGGTCGCGGGCAGCCCGGGCGACAGAGGCGGCGCGGTCGGGCCGGCGCCGCTCCGGCGACTGCGGCAGGGCGACGAGCAGGGCCGCCTCGGCCAGCGACAGGCGGCGCGGCTCCTTGCCGAAATAGGCGATCGAGGCAGCGCGGACGCCCTCGAGATTGCCGCCATAGGGGGCAAGCGTCAGGTAGGCGGCAAGGATCTCGTCCTTGCTCAGGCGGCGCTCGATCTCGACGGCGCGGACCGCCTCGACGAGCTTGCCGGCAAAGGAGCGCTCGGCATGCGGCTCGAGCAGGCGGGCAAGCTGCATGGTGATGGTCGAGGCGCCGGAGACGATGCGGCCGTTGACGGCGAGCTGCCAGGCGGCGCGGGCAACGGCCCTTGGGTCGACGCCGTGATGGTCGCGGAAGCGCCTGTCCTCATAGGCAATGAGCATGTCGAGGAAGCGGGTATCGACCTCGGCGAGTTCGACCGGCAGGCGCCAGCGGCCGGTATGGGTGGTGAACGGCCTCAGCAGCGCGCCGTTGCGATCGACGACGAGGGTCGAGACATCTTGCAAGGGCGAGAAGTCGGGCGGGCCGATGCGCGAGACGAAAACGGCAAGGCTGCCGCCGGCAAGGGCGGTCGCCGCCAGGGCGGCGGCAAGGCCATAGGCGGCGAGCCGGCGCCATCCTGGCGCAGGCCGCCGCCCGGCATTCCTTTCCGCAGCCGTCGCGGACATCCGGTCCTCCTACTTCGCCGCCTCGACCTCGACCGTCTCGGGGCCGGTGCGGGCGAAGCGATGCGGCCGATACATATCCTCGACGGTCGCCGCCGGCCGGACATAGGTGCCCGGCGTCACGGCCCGGACCATGTAGGCGATCGTGAAGGACGGGCTGCCGCCGCTGGTCTGGTCAATCGAGGCGACGAACCGGTCATCCCGGAACTCGACATGATCCGGCTGGGTGTCCCCGGTCAGCCAGGGAAGGCTGGCGAGGTCGGCCGAGGTGACGAGGCGGGGATTGTCGATCTCGAAGCCGGCCGGCAGGCGGTCGACGACGAGGATGCGGCCGGGCTCGGGATCGGGCTGCTCGATGCGCAGGGCAATCAGCAGCCGGGTGTTCTGGGCAACGGTCGCGGGATCGACCTCCTCGCCCTCGAGGGTGAAGGCCTGCCGTTCGATGCTGAAGCCTTCGCTCGCGGCATCTTCCGGCGTCGTCGGCGCGCCGGTCACGGTGATGACCGCCGGAACCTCGGTCTCGCCGTCATTGCCGACGGTGAGATCGCCGCCATCGAGCGCGGCGGCGTCGAAGCGCCCGACATAGGTCCCTTCATGGGCAGCGCCGGCGACCGTCAGCCGGGCCTTGGCGCCCTCGGTCATCAGGGCGTTGGCGGCGAGCACCAGCCATGCCTGTTCCTGGGTGCTGGTGCCGGGGCGATCGGTGCCGAGCGCGTCGAGGGCCGAGGCGAGCGCCGGAACCGCTTCCGGGGCCGAACCGGTCTCGGCGGCCAGTGCCAGCGTTGCGGCGCCATCGCGCAGGAGCGAGCCGTAGTCGGCGCGATAGCCCTCCTCCGCGCCCTCGTTATAGAAGGCGAGCGCCGAGCCGAAGGCGGCCTCGGCGCGGGTCTTGTCGCCGATCATCGCCAGCGCGGCGCCGATCTGCGCCCTTGCGAGCGGCGAGCCGAAATCCTCGATCTTGGTATCGGCGAAATAGCGCAGATCGCCGACCGGGGCGCGGCCGTTGCGGGCAAGGACGTAGAGGGCGTAGGCGATATCCTGGCCGCCGCCGTCCTCGATCTCGCCGGAATAGGAAACGGCGTTGCGCAGATGATCGAGGGCGATGGTGAAGGCGCCATCGGGCACCTTGAAGCCGCGCTCGCGGGCCCGCGTCAGGAAATCGGTGACGTAGGCGTCGAGCCAGAGATCCGCGCCGCCCGGACCCCAACGGCCGAAGGAGCCGTTCGAGCCTTCCTTGGCAAGGACGCGGGCGATGGCGCCATCGACCGTCTCGCGCGGGTCGGTCTCGGTGAGGCCGGCGGTTGCCGCCAGATCGGCGACATAGAGCAGCGGCATCGCGCGGCTGGTGATCTGCTCGGCGCAGCCATAGGGATAGCGGTCGAGCGCGGCCAGCAGCGCCGGCAGGTCGAGCGTTGCGCCCGGACCGACGGCGAGCGACACCGAGCCGGTGCCCGAGACGAGATCGGCAAGGAGGTCGGCGCTGACGGTCAGGCTGCCGCCCGGTGCGATCGACTGCACCATGCGGCGGCTGGTGACGGCCGTCGCCGGCCGCAGCCCGAGCGCGTAGGAGCGCTCGATGCGCAGCCCGTCCGGCCCCTCGAGGGTGGCCGACAGGGTTGCCATGCCGACGCCGGTTGCCGCGAGCGGCACGTTGATCGCGGTCTTCTCGCCGGCCTTCAGCGCCAGGGACTGTTCGGCGGCGATGTCGCCGAGGGCGAGCGGCCCGTCGGTCGCCAGCGTCAGGCTGTAGTCACCGGCGACGCCGTCGGCGTTGTCGATATCGAGACGGACGCGCGACAGATCGCCGGCGGCGAGGAAGCGCGGCGCGCTGGCAAGGACGACGACAGGATCGCGGACGATGACGTCGGCGGCGGAGTGGCCGATCTTGTCGAGACTCCAGGCCTCGGCCATCACGCGCACGGTGCCGGCAAAGGCGGGCAGCTCGAATTCGACGCTGGCCGTGCCGGTGTCGTCGACGGTGACGATGCCGGAATAAAGGGCAAGCGGGGCCTGTGCCGGCGGGCTGCCCTGAAGCTGGGCCTCAGGCAGGGAATCGCCGCCCGAGCGGATCGAGCCGCGCGGCGCCTGCATGCCGTCGATAAGGCCGCCGTAGAGGTCGCGGAGCTCGGCGGAGAGCGCCCGCTGGGCGTAGTACCACTCCTCCGGGGCCGGCGCCTTGTAGCCGGTCAGATTGAGGATGCCGACATCGACCGCGGCGACGACGACGTTCGCCTTCTCGCCGGCGGCAAGGCCGTCGAGCTTGACCGGCAGGACGAGGGTTTCCATCGGCCGGGCAACGGCCGGGGCCTCGAGACCGACGCCGAGGGTGCGGCCGGCGGTATCGACCTTCAGCCAGGCAAGGCCGACGGCGCGGCCGGGCATGCGCTTTGCCTCGACGTCGAGCGGCCGGTAGAGCATGGCCGTCACGTAGGCGCCGGGGGTCCAGGCGGCATCGACCGGGATTTCGACGGTCGTGCCCTCGGCCGGAACGTCGACGGTCTTCAGCGTCTCGACGCCCTCGCCGATGACGGCGACAACGGCCTTGCCGGCAAAGCGCGGCGCGATGTTGAGACGGGCAGTCTCGCCCGCGGCATAGCTTTCCTTGTCGAGGGCGACCTCGAGCACATCCGGGGAATCGGCCGAGGCGGCGGGCTGCCAGCCGACATCGAAGCCATAGCTGGCGACCGGGCCGGCGGGGTCGGGGCTCGACACGTCGAGGCGATAGCTGCCCCAGTCGACCTTGGCGGCAATGTGACCGGCGTCCGCAGTGCCGACCTCGATCGTGCCGTCGGCGACGCGGGTCGTATAGGAGACCTTCTCGAAGTCCCAGCCGCCCCAGCGGCTGTACCACTGATAGCGGGTCTCGATGCGGACGAGATCCCATTTGAGGCCGGCAAGCGACAGGCGCTCGCCGTTTTCGGCGATGGCGATGACGTCGAACTCGGCGGTCTCGCCTTCACCGATACTGTCGCCGGCAAAGCCCGGCCGGATGCCGATCGCCGGACCGGTCGCGGCGACCGGCAGCTTCAGCGTCTTCTCGACGGCGCGGCGAACCGGCGTCACCTCTTCGTCGGTGAGACCGAAGGCATAGCCCGGATAGCCGGCGCGGGCGTCGTCGTCGGTGGCGTGCACCACCACCTCGCCGGCAAGGCCGAGCCCGGCGGCGGGGGCACCATAAAGGTAGCGGCCGTCGACCGCGACATTTGCCGGCGCATCGGCGCCGATGGCCTTTGCCTCGCTTGCCAGCGCGATCTCGAGCCGGTCGGGAACGTAGTCCTCGACAAGGAAGGTCGCGGCGCCAACGGGCTTGCCCTTCGGGTCGGCAAAAGCCTCGATGCGCCAGGTGCCATGCATGGCGTCGTCGAGAAGCTGGATATCGAGGGCACGACCGCCGAGGCCGTCATCGGCGACGACCGAGCGATTGAACTCGACGCCGTCCGGGCGGGCGACGACGAGGGTCAGCGGCAGGCCGGCAACCGCCTTGCCGGAACCATCGCGCAGCAGCGTCGTCGAATGGACCGTCTCGCCGGAGCGATAGACGCCACGCTCGGTGACGAGATAGGCATCGAGCGCGCCGGGCGCGGCGCGGCCTTCAACGCCGCGATCGGTCAGATCGAAGGCGGCGGCGGACATGTCGATGAAGGCGTAGTCGCCATTCCCGGCCTCGGCAACGAGCACGGCCGGGGCCATCGGGCCCTCACCGCGGGCAAGGCCGGCCTCGAAGCGGACGTGGCCGGTTTCGTCGGAGCGACGTTCGGCGAGCACTTCATTCGACTTGGAGATGAGGCGCACGGTCGCGTCGGCAACGGGCTCGGCGGTGGCGAGCGAGCGCACGAAGCCATGGACGCCATCAGTGCCGCTGATCGAGGCAAGGCCAAGGTCGGAGACCACGAACCACTGCGTCGGCCGGCTGTCCCAGTAGTCGACCTCCTTGCCGGCGGGATCGGCGAACATGACGTAGACGCCGGGCGCCATATCACCGACGGCCTCATCGACCGGGAAGGCGGTGGTGACGTCGGCGTTCAATGCGCCCTCGACCGGCATTTCACCGGACCAGACCTTCTCGGCCTTGTCGGTGATGAGCTTCTCCATGGCGCCGCCGTCGATCTGGCGCTGGAAATCGCCACCAAGGACAGCGTTGACGAGGCTGCGATCGCCGATGCGATAGATCTCGGCCTTGACCACGGGGGCATTGACGGTGATCAGCGGCAGGCCGCGCTGGCCGGTGCGCGGCAGCACGTAGTTGCGGCCGGTAAAGCGCACCGAGGCGGAGCGGTCGCGAACGTAGAACGACAGGTCGACGGTATTCTCGAGCACTTCGCCGACGCTCGAGGGCACGCCGTCGCGGACGAGGACGTTGTAGCGCTCGCCGTGCTTCAGGCCATCGATGCAGATTGCCGCCGCCTCGGCGGTGACGATCGGCGCTTCATTGCCCTCGACCGAGACGAAGGGCGCGAAGTCCCTGGTCGCGGTCGACAGGTTCTCGGAAAACTGGACGCAGGCGCGCGGCGTGATCGCGTCGGAATCGACCGAGTAGTCGAGGACGCGGAAGCCGTGCATGTCGCGCAGCTCCCTGTAGGTCGCGGCGACGGCATCGTCGGCGCTGGCGTCGAGGCTGGCCTTGTAGGCATCGATCGCCGGGCGCCAGATCTCGCGGCGGGCAAGCGCGGCGCCGAGCGCGGCAAGGGCCTTGCCCTCGGCGGCGGCATCGGGCGCACGCAGGTAGGCGATGTAGGCGGCGGACGTCGCCTTTTGCGGCAGGTCCCAGCGCTCCTGCCAGTTGTCGGTCTCGATGCCGAGATAGGCACGGGAGAGCTCGATGAAGGTTGCCCAGTCGGCGGGGGCGAGCTTGACGACCGTCTCGTAGTTGACCGAGGCGGTGCGCATGTCGCCGCGCGCCCGGGCGCGGTCGCCGGCCTGGCGCCAGGCCTTGGCCGGCCGCTCGGAGGCGAATTCGCTCGCCTTCAGCGCCTTTTCGTAGCGCACCGCATCGACTGCGATGTCCTCGCGATAAAACGCCTTTTCGATCGCCGAAGCCGTCGCCGGCGCGGCCAGAACGAAGATGAGGGCAAACAGAATCCGGAAGATGCGCATTTCCGATACCTCCCGCCGGTATCCGTCAGCGCCCCCCGTTCAACGCCGCAACCATCTGAGCGAACAGACGTTTCCTCGCGTTGACGAAGAGCTGTGTTGCGACATGTCCAAGCCGTCAGTCTAAGGACGGAGAGGCGTCGCGATCAAGGGCCGTCGGCGACCCGGACCGCGACCCTGCGGGAATTCGTGGAAGGAGCTGGCCGGAATCGGCGCGGCGGCACTCAGGCCGCCGCACCGGACCCGGTTTCGGCGCCGGCCGCGGCAGGCGTCCCGGCGGCATCGGCGAAGGCCTTTTCAAGGGCCGGCAGAGCCGCCTCGAAGCGGGCAACGGAAGCATCCTTGACCGGGCCGAAGCCACGCACCTTGCGATGCGCCTCGACGAGGGCGACGGCGGCCTCGAGATTGCCGGCCGTGAGGCCTCCGGCGATCCGGTCGAGGCGGGCCTCGAAGGCGGCCAGCAGCCGGCGTTCCATGCGCCGCTCGGGATTGTAGCCAAAGACATCGAACGGCGTGCCGCGCAGGAACTTGAGACCGGCAAGAAGCCCGAAGGCGGACTTCACCCAGGGGCCGAAGCGGTACTTCTTCGGCCGACCGGCGTTTTCATCAAAAGCGGCGATGAAGGGCGGCGAGAGGTGGTAGTCGACCCGGGTCCAGCTCTCGAACGTGCCCTTCAGACGCTTCTCGAAGGCACCGTTCGAATAGAGCCGGCCGACCTCGTACTCATCCTTGACCGCCATCATGCGGAACAGCGCCCGGGCGGTTGCCTCGGCAAGCGCGGTCGAGCCGGGCATGGCGGCGTTCTCGGCGGCGGCGATTGCGGCGACACGGGCGCGGTAGCGCTCGCCGTAGGCGCCGTTCTGGTAGTCGGCGAGGAACTTCGCGCGCTCCTCGACGAGACCGGCAAGATCGGCGGCCGGGCGCACCACGGTCGACTTCGGCAGTGCGTCGCGGACCATTGCCGGGTCGACGATGAACCGGCGGCCCCAATGGAAGGCGGCCTTGTTCATGGCGATGGCGGCGCCGTTCAGCTCGATCGCCTTCAGGATGGCCGCTTCGGAAATCGGAATGCGGCCGAGCTGCCAGGCAGCGCCGAGCATGATCATGTTGGCGGCAAGGACATCGCCAAGAAGGCCGTCGGCAAGTTCGAGGGAATCGAAGAACCGGATGTTGGCCTCGCCGGCGCGCTCGGTCAGCGCTTTCTTCAGGCGGCGGCTCGGCAGGGTGACGTCGGCATTGCGGGTGAAGTCGGCGGTCGGGGTCTCGTGGTCGTTGACGAGGACGACGGTGCGGCCGTTGCCGATGGTGCCGAGGGTCTTCTTGCCGCCGGTGACGACGAGATCGCAGCCGATGACGACGTCGGCGCCTTCCGGGGCGACGCGGATGGCGGCAATGTCCTCGGGCCGGGCGGCGATGCGCAAATGGCTCGTCACCGCCCCGCCCTTCTGGGCAAGGCCGGCCATGTCGATGAGGGCCGCGCCCTTGCCGTCGACATAGGCGGCCATGGCAAGGACCTGGCCGATGGTGACGACGCCGGTGCCGCCGATGCCGGTGACGACGATGGTCCAGGGCTGCTGCAGATCGGGCAGGACCGGCTCGGGCAGGGCCGGCGCGGCGGCGCTTTCGGCGACGGGTTCACCATGGCGCAGGCGCGCGCCGGTGACCGTGACGAAGGCCGGGCAGAAGCCCTTGAGGCAGGAGAAATCCTTGTTGCAGCTCGACTGGTCGACACGGCGCTTGCGGCCGAAGGCGGTCTCGAGCGGCTGGATCGCGACGCAGTTCGACTGGATGCCGCAATCGCCGCAACCCTCGCAGACGAGGTCGTTGACGAAGACGCGGACATCGGGATCGGGGAAGGTGCCGCGCTTGCGGCGGCGGCGCTTCTCGGCGGCGCAGGTCTGGTCGTAGATCAGGATCGACAGGCCCTCGACCCCGGAAAGCTCGCGCTGGACGGCGTCAAGCTCGCTGCGATGGTGGAAGGTCGTGCCGAACGGCCAGGCGGTGCCGGCGGGATATTTGTGCGGCTCGTCGGAGACGATGGCGATGCGGCGGGCGCCCTCGGCCGCCACCTGGGCGGCGATCTCGGGTACGGTGAGGCCGCCGTCATTGGGCTGGCCGCCGGTCATGGCGACGGCGTCGTTGAACAGGATCTTGTAGGTGATGTTGACGCCGGCGGCGGCGGCGGCGCGGATGGCGAGATAGCCGGAGTGGTTGTAGGTGCCGTCGCCAAGGTTCTGGAAGACGTGGCCGACCTTCGAGAACGGCGCCTCGCCAACCCAGTTCGCCCCTTCGGCGCCCATCTGGGTGTAGCCCTCGATGCCGCGCTCCATCCACTGGGCCATGTAATGGCAGCCGATGCCGGCAAAGGCGCGGCTGCCCTCGGGCACCACGGTCGAGGTGTTGTGCGGGCAGCCGGCGCAGAAATGGGCGCGGCGGTCGGCGATCTCGGGCAGCGTGCCGAATTCGGCGGCGGCGCGCTTCAGGCCCTCAAGACGTCCGGCAAGCGCGCCGGCGTCGAGCAGCGCCTCGAGACGCTGGCCGATGCCGATGGCGATGTCGCCAGAATCGAGGCCGTATTTCGATGAGAAGAGCACCTCGCCACGATCGTCGCGCTTGCCGACGACGCGCGGGCGGATGTCCCGGCCGTAGAGGATTTCCTTGATCTGCGTCTCGAGCAGGGCGCGCTTTTCCTCGACGACGACGATCTCGTCGAGCCCTTCGGCAAAGCGCTCGATGATGCCGGGCTCGAGCGGCCAGGCGCAGCCGATCTTGAGGAGGCGGATGCCCATCCGCTCGGCCGCGGCCTCGTCGATGCCGAGGTCATCGAGGGCCTGGCGGACGTCGAGGAAGCTCTTGCCGAGCGAGACGATGCCGATGCGCGGCCGCTCGCCACCGGACCAGACGAGGCGGTCGATGGCGTTGGCGGCAACGAAGGCGCGGACCGCCGGCAGCTTGTGGTCATGCAGCCGGGCTTCCTGGGCGATCGGATTGTCGAAGCGCCGGATCGAGACGCCGTCGGCGGGAAGATCGAAGCCGTTCGGCACGACGACCTTCACCCGGTCGATGGCACCATCGACAACGGCGGTCGATTCGATCGTGTCCTTGACGCATTTGACGGCAACCCAGGTGCCGGCATAGCGCGACAGGGCGATGCCGAGAATGCCGAAATCGAGCAGCTCCTGAACGCCGGCCGGCGACAGCACCGGGATCATCGCATCGACGAAGGCGAATTCCGACTGGTGCGCGGTGGTGGAGGATTCGCAGGTGTGATCGTCGCCCATCAGGGCGAGCACGCCGCCATGGGGCGAGGTGCCGGCCAGATTGGCGTGCTTGAAGGCATCGCCGGTGCGGTCGACGCCGGGGCCCTTGCCGTACCAGATGCCGAAGACGCCGTCATAACGGCCCTCGCCGCGCAGCTCGGCCTGCTGCGTGCCCCAGACGGAGGTCGCGGCAAGGTCTTCGTTGAGGCCGGGGCGAAAGACGATGCCGGCCTTGGCCAGCGGCCCCTTGGCGCGCCAGAACTGCTGGTCGAGGCCGCCGACGGGCGAGCCGCGATAGCCGGTGACATAGCCGGCCGTCGACAGTCCTTCGGCGGCGTCGCGCGCCTGCTGCATCATGGTGAGGCGGACGATCGCCTGACCGCCGGAGAGAATCACCTCATCGCGATCGAGGTCGTATCGGTCGTCGAGCTTGACGTCGCGCATCCTACATCTCCCGGTCTTGCCGGCTGCGTCGTGGCGCGTGCCATGGGTTCAGGGCGAACCCGAATTTAGGTCAGCATTGCTGACTTACCAGCGGCAGGTCAACCGAATTCGTTGCTGCGGTGCGGGATGGCAGGGCCTTCAGACAACCAGAGGAATGGGGATATTCCTCCGACAAGACAACGGGTTAGAGAATTGCACGCGAACCGCGGAAAGATCAAGCAGCGGCGGCGCGGCCGAGGGTAGCGGCCCGGTCGAGCCAGCCGGACCTTTTGCCGGCATCGGAATATTTGACCCGGTCGAAGACATGGACCTTCGTCTTCATGCCGACGAACTCTAGGATGGTGCGGCGAATGCGGGCTATGCCGCCATTGCGGTTGACGAAGCGGTAGTACCAGGCGGGGGAATCCATCGTCGTCAGAACGTCGCAGGTGCGCCCGGCGAGCAGCCGGTCCCAGTACGGATCGTCCTTGTGGTAGGCGAAGGCCTTGCCGGGCAGGAAGACGCGCTCGAAGAAGCCCTGCAACAGGGCGGGATGGCCGCCCCACCAGGTCGGGTAGACGAAGCAGACATGGCCGGCGGCCTCGATCGAGGCCCAGAGCGCGGCAAGGCCGGGCTCCCACTCCTGCCGATTGCCATAGCCCTGATGCAGGATCGGATCGAAGGCGATGTCGCGCAGGGCGACCAGTTCCACGGCGGCGCCGCCGGCCCGGGCAGCCTCGGCGTAGCGTTCGGCCAGGGCGCTGCAGAAGCTGGCGCCGGCCGGGTGGGCATCGATGACGAGGATTTTGCGGGACATGGCCGCCTCCGTTTTATGTAATCGATGATTACTTTACATATCCCGGGCGAAATGTAAATAGTGTTCACATGACGACAGACACACCCCGCCCCTACCACCACGGCGCACTCGAGGAAGCGCTGGTCGAGCATGCGCTGGCGCATGTTCGGGCGGCCGGGTTCGAGAGCTTCAGCGTGCGGCAGGCAGCGCGGGAGATCGGCGTTTCACCAGGGGCGGCCTACCGGCATTTCCGGACGCGCGAGGAACTGGTTGGCGCCGTCGCGCGGCGGGCCGACAGGATGCTTGCAGCGGAGCTGGCGGCGGCGCGGCGGCCGGGTGCGAGCGCGGCCGAGGACGTGCTCGGAATTGGCCTTGCCTATATCGGCTTTGCCCGCGCCGAGCCGCAGCTCTTCAAGCTGATGTTCGCCTCGCCGCTCGATGCCGCCGCGGCCGGAAGCTGCGGCGAGCCCTGCGGCGAGGCACCGGCCGGGGCGACTGACGAGACGGCATTCGGCCAGCTTCAGGACACGGTCCGGCGGTTCCTCATCGAGGAAAAGGGCCTTGTCGAGACGAGCGGGGCAGAAGGCGCGGCGCGGCTTGCCCGGCACTGCGATTTTCTCTGGGCGGTGGCGCATGGCATTGCCTCGCTCGAGGCGATGACCGGCTGGCGGCGCGATGCTGCGGATCTCCGGGCGCTGCTCGAAATGGGCCTTGGCGCCCTCGGCGCTCAAGGCTGAACCGGCAATCTTTCCTCGTTCGAGCGGTCGACAGGCCGAAAAAAGGGCCGATATAGGCGAGAAGGCCCGGCGGCTTCGGCCGCACCTTGCCTCAACGTCATCTCACCGGCCGGAGACCCGCCATGCCCGACCGCCAGCTTGCCGCCGCCATCGAGAAAATCCGCGAGGACCTCACGGTCTCGCTCGGCGGACGGCTGGCCGCGCTCGCGGCAAAACTCGGCGGCATCCTCGCCGACCGGGCGGCGGTCGAGGCGATGCTGGCGGCGGCGCTCTACGATATCGCCAACTGCAAGCAGCTCTTCGTTCTCGATGCCGGCTTCCGCCAGACCGTCGACACGATGACCCGCGAGGGGCCGGATACCAGCCATTTCGGCCGCGACCGCGCCGGACGGCCCTACATGCAGGGCCTCGTCGGCAGCACCGATTTCAAGCTGTCGCATGCCTATATCAGCCGCAACCGGCGCCGGCCGATGCTGACCGCGGTGCAGGTCATTCGCGACGCCTCGGGCCAGCGGACCGGCTTTCTCGGTGCCGACTTCGACCTGCGGGAACTGCCGGCGAGCGGGCAGGTCTACCGGCAATCCTCGGCCTGGCAGCAGATCAAGGGCGACCCTGCCATTCGCGGCGGGCTTTTTGCCCAGGAGCGCACGCAGAGCCGTCTCGACGACAATATCGACGAGGTGCTGCCGGTCATCGAGGAGCTGATGACGGAACGCGGCGTCATCCACGCCAAGATCCATTTTTCCAGCAATCGCGCCGTGATCTGGCCGATCGAGGACCCGTTCATCTACCGGCTGCTCGACATCGAGGCGCTGCTCGATCCGGACACCTGCCTTGCCTATCCGAAAATCGCCTATCCGGAACGGGCGGTGATTTCGGCCGACCGGGTGATGCCGGTGCTCCGGATGTTCCGCGAGCTACGCTTTGCCGACGAGACGATTTACCTGCGGGCAGGATCGCTCAATCTTTTCAATGGCCTTGTCAGCCTCAATTTCTCCTGCGACGGCACGCACTATCTCGACGCGCGCGAGTTCCTCGGCAAGGGCCTCGGCTTCTGGCTCGGGCAGTTGCGGTAGCGCACAGCGCGTTCTGACTTCGCTTGAACGCGCCGCGCTCTCACTCATTGTTTTTTCGCATTTCCGGACGGAAAACCGGCGCCCGCCTTTCCCGGAAATGGTCTAGAGGCCCCAGCGCCAGAAATCGTCGCCCTCGCGCCGGTAGAACTTCGACAGCACCATCTTGTGCACCTCGCTGGCGCCGTCGACGAGGCGGGCCTGGCGGGCATAGCGGTAGATCCATTCGAGGATGGTATCGGTGGAATAGCCGCGCGCGCCGTTGAGCTGGATGGCGACGTCGACCGCCTTGTGCAGCGTGTCGGCAACGTGGATCTTGGCCATCGACACTTCCTTGCGGGCAAAATCGCCCTCGTCGATCTTCCAGGCGGCCTTCATGACGAGCAGCCGGCCGATCTCGATGTCGTGGGCGACCTCGCCGAGCTTCAACTGCACCGATTCGCGGTCGATGAGGCGGACGCCGAAGCCTTCACGCTTGCTGCAATAGCGCCGGGCGATGGCGAGCGAACGCTTGGCAAGGCCGAGCCAGCGCATGCAGTGGGTGAGTCGGGCCGGGCCAAGGCGGATCTGGGTCGCCTTCAGGCCGTCGCCGATTTCCATCAGGCGGTTTTCGTCCGGGATCTCGAGGCCCTCGAACAGCAGTTCGCAATGACCGCCGGGCTCCTCCGGCCCCATCACCGGAATGCGGCGCAGGATCTTCCAGCCGGGCTGATCCTTGTGGAACAGGAAGGCGGTCAGGTGGCGGCGCGTTTCCTCGGGATTTTGGTCGGTGCGGGCAACAAGGATGAAATGCCCGGCACCCTCGGCGCCGGTCGCGAACCATTTCTGGCCGTTGACCAGCCATTTGTCGCCGCGCCGCTCGGCGGTCGTCCGGATCATGCCGGGATCGGAACCGCCGCCCGGATGCGGCTCGGTCATGGCGAAGGAGGAGCGCACCCGGCCCTCGACGATCGGCTTCAGCCAGCGCTCCTTCTGGGCCGGGGTGCCGACGCGGTTGAGCAGGTTCATGTTGCCGTCGTCTGGCGCGGCGCAATTGAAGGCGGCCGGGCCGAACAGGGAATAGTTCGCTTCCTCGTACATCGCCGCCCAGCCAATGACGGGCAGGCCCATGCCGCCCATGGCAACCGGCACCTGCGGCGCCCACAGCCCTTCCTCGCGCGCCTTCTCGCGCAGCGCCTCGAGGGCGGCGGGCTGCAGGTGATCGTGCTCGTCCCAGTTGGCGCGGTCGGCCTCGACCGGCAGCACATGTTCCTCGACGAAGATGCGGGTCCGGCGGCGAACGCGCTCGATCTCCTTGGGCAGGGTGAAATCCATGGCAGCTTCTCTCCCGTGTCGACGTTCTGTCGGAGGCCCGGTCGTTCTTGCCGGTCTCATGCGCTCCGTCAGGAACAGGCCGATGCGACGGCGGGCGGGACCTTGCCGGATAACCGGAGGCTGGCCGTCGGAACGGCGCCGGTCCGAACTCCCCCGAGGCTCATCGGGAGACCGCGCCTTCCCTGCGAGATAAAGCCTTTGCAACCAAAGGCGCAAGCCCCGGCGCACAGCAAGAGCGACCGGCAGCGGGCCCGCCATGCGGCAGGCGGGGGGCTTGCCAGCGCAAAAGCCTTTCCCAACTTGCCGTTATTGGCACTATGTTCGGCGCCGTCCCGACCCAACGAGGAAGATCCGATGACCACCGTCCTGCCGCCCAAGGGTGTCTTTGCCGCCGCGGTAACCCCGGTCTCGCCGCAGGGCGAGCCGATCGTCGACCTCTACGTGCCGTTCGCCCGGCATTTGCTTGAGACCGGCTGCAACGGTCTTGCGCCGCTCGGCACGACGGGCGAGGCGAACTCGATCGGCGTCGGCGACCGGCTCGCCTTCATCGAGGACATTGCCGACCACCTGCCGATGGACAGGATGATCATCGGCACGGGTGCGCCGGCGCTTGCCGATGCGATGGTGCTGTCGCGGGTCGCGACCCAGGCCGGGGCGGCGCTGCTGCTGCTGCCGCCGTTCTACTACAAGAACCCGAGCGAGGACGGGCTCTATGCGTTCTTCTCGCGCCTCGTCGACAGTCTCGGCGGGCTGACGCCGCGGGTGCTGCTCTATCACTTCCCGCAGATGAGCGCGGTGCCGATCACCCTGTCGCTGACCCGCCGGCTGCGCGAGGCCTATCCGGGCGTCTTCATCGGCCTCAAGGATTCGTCCGGCGATTTCGACAACACCCGAGCGTTCATCGAGGCGTTCGACGACTTCGCCGTCTATTCGGGTTCGGAAGAGTTCCTGGCGCGGAACCTCGAGGCGGGCGGCGCCGGCTGCATTTCCGCTTCCGTAAACGTCACCGCACCGCTCGTCGGCGCCGTCTATGCCGCGAACGGCACGGCCGGGCTCGAGGCGGCGCAGGCGAAGGCGACGGCGGCGCGGATCGAACTGCAGCGCCAGCCGATGGTGCCGGTGCTGAAGGCGATCGTCGCGGCGCGGCAGGACGAGCCGGACTTTGCCCGGGTGCTGCCGCCGTTCACGCCGCTGACCAACGCCGGCGCGCGGACGCTCTTTGGCTCGCTGTCGAAGCTTGACGGACTTGCCGACCTTGCCGGCCTTGCGCCGGTCGGGCTGGAGAACTGAGCCACACTTTCTGCCGGCCGGTTTCTCAGTCGTCGCGGCGCAGGTGCTCGACGGCGGCGATGCGGTCGCTTGCGGTTTCCCACAACCGCTCGGTCGTTGCCGCGATCAGTGCCTCGACCAGTGCCAGCATGGCCGCGCTCGAATCCCAGTTCGAGGGCACGGCAATGCGGGCGGCAAGCACATGGGCGGCATGGCGGGCGATCGGCGAGAGCCACTGGTCGGTGACGAGGACGATGGTCGCGCCGCAATCCTCGGCCTTGGCGGCAAGCGACAGAAGACTGTCCTGATAGCGGCGGATATCGAAGACGACGACGACGTCCTTGCGGCCGAGATCGAGAAGCTGGTCGCGCCAGTTGTCGGTCTGGCCGACGAAGTGGACGACGCCCGGCCGCACGATGCGCAGATGGGCGGCAAGATACTGGGCAAGCGCGTCGGAGAACCGGCCGCCGACGACGAACACGCGGCGGCGGACGGAAGCAAGAAGCGCGACGACGGCATCGAACTCGGCGGCCGGCAGGTTGGCGAAGGTGGTGGCGATGTTGTCGACAACGGCCGAACCGAAGGAATCGAGAAACGCACCGCCATCAAGCGGGGCGCCGGTGCGGGCCGGCGTCCTGGCCAGCGGCGCCTGGTACTGGGCGTCGAGCTCGGCCCGCAACTGCTTCTGGAATTCGGGATAGCCGGCAAAGCCGAGGCGGCCGACGAAGCGCAGGATGGTCGGGGCGCTGACATCGGCGCGGCGGGCGAACTCGGCCACCGTCTCGAGGCCGGCAACCGGATAGTTGGCGAGAAGGACGTGAGCGGCCTTGCGTTCGGTCGTCGTCAGGCGGGCCATGCCGGCACGGACGCGCTCGGCGATCGAAGGGTTGTCGCTTGATGCGGTCATCGCATTCCTCCGGACCGCTGCGCCGCGCCGGCAAGGACGCCGGCACTGCCGCTTGGCGAGGCGCCGGATGGCGGATTTTTCACCATCGCGCCGAATTGACAAAAAGTCTTACATCGTCAACCCTGTTACAAAATCGGGGGATATGGAAGCCCCTGTAACAAACATTACGAGCAGGGCATGGTGGGGCACAGCATTTCGGCAAGCCAGCCAGACGACAGCCCGGTCGCGATTGAAAATCGCGACGGCAAGGCGCCGTTCCTCATCCTCTGCGACCACGCCTCGAACCATCTGCCAGCCGAATTCGGCACGCTCGGCCTTACCCCGGACGCGCTTTCGGCGCATATCGCCTGGGACCCCGGCGCGCTCGGCGTGGCGCGCGGCCTGGCGGCACGGCTCGACGCGCCTCTTGTTTACGCAAAGGTCTCGCGGCTCGTTGCCGACCTCAACCGCTTCCCGGACGATGATGACCTTATCGTCAGGGTCAGCGACGGCATCGTCATTCCGGGCAATGCGGACCTTTCGGCCGAGGCGCGGGCAGAGCGCATCGCCAGATGGCACGCGCCCTATCACGCGGCGATCGCCGCCGTCATCGACGGCATGGCGCGGCCGCTGGCGATCATCTCGGTGCATTCGTTCACGCCGGTCTATGGCGGACGGGCCCGGCCCTGGCAGATCGGCGTCGTCTTCGGCGCCGACGGGCGGCTCGCCGAGCCGCTGATTGCCGGGCTGAGGGCCGGCGGCGACCTCGTCGTCGGCATCAACGAACCTTACGCGCCGGGCGACCGGGTCTACCGGACGCTCGAATATCATGCCGAGCCGCGGGGGCTTGCCTCGGTGATGCTGGAGATCCGCAACGACGAGATCGCAACGGCGGCGGGCGAAGACGCCTATGCCGAGCGGCTGGCGGGTCTTGTCGCGGCACTGATGCCGGAGCGCCGAGCGGCGGCCGGCTGAGAGGGACCTGCCGGCGGACGGGCGGCGTCGCCGGCATTGGATAAACGGGGGAATTCGGCTCTCAAGGCAGCGCGCGGCGCTGCCGGCGAGCCGCATATCAACGGTCTGGGCGATGCCGAAAGCGATCAAACTCTACGTCAAGTATGTCGATGCGACGAACCGGATCGTCGGACACATCGCCATGCTGCTCGTCTTTGCGATGCTGTTCGTGCTGTTCAAGTCGTCGGTCTCCAAGACGTTCTTCACGCCGTCGCTGTGGACGCTGGAGATGGCGCAGTTCCTGATGGTCGCCTACTACCTGCTCGGCGGCGGCTACACGCTGCAGAAGGACCATCACGTGCGCATGGACCTGCTCTACGGACGCCGGTCGGCGCGGACGCGGGCGGTGATGGATGTCATCACCAGCCTGTTCCTGCTGTTCTTCCTCGGCGTGCTGCTCTACGGCGGCCTGTCCAGCACCGAATACGCCATCAAATACAACGAGCAGAGCTATTCGGCCTGGGCGCCCTACATGGCGCCGATCAAGGTCATCATGTGCATCGGCATCTTCCTCACCCTGCTGCAGGCGATCGCGCAGATGTTCAAGGACATCGCGATCGCGCGCGGCAAGCCGCTCGACAGGGAGGGCGCCGAGAAAATCGCCGCCGATGAAGCGGCGACCGGCGGGGAGGCGCGGTGATGTCCTACGAGATGATCGCCCTTGCCATGTTCCTCGGCATGATGGTGATGCTGCTCACCGGCCAGCGGGTGTATGGCGGCATCGGCTTCGTGGCGGTGGCGGCGGCGCTGCTCCTTTGGGGCGACGGCGGCTCGGAGCTCGCCTTCAGCGCGGCGATGAAGCTGATGAAGTGGTATCCGCTGCTGACGCTGCCGATGTTCATCTTCATGGGCTACATGCTGTCGGAATCGGGTATCGCCGACGACCTTTACCGGATGTTCCACGTCTGGTCGGGGCCGGTCCGGGGCGGGCTTGCGGTCGGCACGATCGGCCTCATGGTCGTGATTTCAGCGATGAACGGCCTTTCCGTCGCCGGCATGGCGATCGGCGCGACGATCGCGCTGCCCGAGCTGTTGCGGCGCGGCTATGACAAGGTGATGGTGACCGGCGTCATCCAGGCCGGCTCGTCGCTCGGCATCCTCGTACCGCCAAGCGTCGTTCTCGTCCTTTACGGCATGATCGCGCGCCAGCCGGTCGGCCAGCTCTGGCTCGCCGGCGTGTTTCCGGGCCTCCTGATGGCCGGCCTGTTCATTCTCTATGTCGTCATCCGCTGCGGCATCCAGCCCGAGCTCGGCCCGGCGCTGCCTCCGGAGGAGCGCCAGATCAGCCTCCGGGAAAAGCTGAAGCTGCTCAATGCCGGCATCCTGCCGCTGATGATCTTCTTTGCCATGACCGGGCTGTTCATGATGGGCTACACGAGCCTCGTCGAAAGCTCGGCGGTCGGTGCCGTCGCCTCGCTGCTCGCCGCCCTCGTCAAGGGCCGGCTGACCTGGAAGGTGCTTTACGACACCACCGAGAAGACGCTCGGCATCAGCGCGATGTTCATGTGGATCATCCTGGCGGCGCTGTGCTTCGGGGCGGTGTTCGACGGGCTCGGCGCGGTCAAGGCGCTGGAGGCGTTCTTCGTCGACCGGCTCGGCCTCAGCCCCTGGGAAATCCTCATCCTGATGCAGATCTCCTACATCGTGATGGGCATGTTCCTCGACGATACGGCGATGCTGGTCATCGTCGCGCCGCTCTACGTGCCGCTTGCCGGGCATCTCGGCTTCGATCTCATCTGGTACGGCGTGCTCTACACGATCACCTGCCAGATCGCCTACATGACGCCGCCGTTCGGCTACAACCTGTTCCTGATGCGGGCCATGGCACCGCCGGAAGTCACCCTTGGCGACATCTATCGCTCGATCGTGCCGTTCGTCATCGTGATGACGCTGGCGCTGGTGCTGGTGATGGTCTTCCCGCAGATCGCGCTTTGGCTGCCGCAGCACTTCTACATCAAGTAACGCGTATCGGACGTTGCCGGCGGGCCCTTGGACCGCCGCCGAAAGACGAGGAGAAGCAAGAGAATAGCTGCAAATGCGGGACGCCGGCGCGGGTCCTTGCGATGTGGCTGGACAGTGGACTGAACACGATGAAGGGGAGTCGGACTAGATGAAGAGCAGACGCGAATTTATCAAGAATGCCGGCGTGACGACCGCTTCGGCGGTGGCCGCGACGACGCTCGCAACGCCCTACGTCAAGGCGCAGGGTCCGATCAAGTGGCGCCTCCAGACCTATGCCGGTCCGGCGCTCGCCGAACATGTGATCAAGCCCTCGATCGATGCCTTCAACAAGGTCGCCAATGGCGACATGGTGATCGAGCTCTACTTCGCCGACCAGCTCGTGCCGACCGGCGAGCTGTTCCGGGCGATGCAGAAGGGCACCATCGACGCGGTGCAGAGCGACGACGACTCGATCGCGGCGCCGGTCGACGTGGCGGTGTTCGGCGGCTACTTCCCGTTCGGCACGCGCTACAGCCTCGATGTGCCGGTGCTGTTCAACAAGTACGGCCTGAAGGAAATCTGGGAAGAAGCCTACAGCGAAGTCGAGAACGTCACCTGGCTCTCGGCCGGCTCGTGGGATCCCTGCCACTTCAACACCAAGAACCCGATCCGCAGCCTTGCAGACCTCAAGGGCCTCAAGGTCTTCACCTTCCCGACGGCCGGCAAGTTCCTGGCCCGCTTCGGCGTCGTCCCGGTGACGCTGCCGTGGGAAGACGTCGAGGTCGCGGTGCAGACCGGCGAGCTGGACGGCATCGCCTGGTCGGGCATCACCGAGGACTACACGGTCGGTTGGGCGGACGTCACCAAGTACTTCCTGACCAACAACATCTCGGGCGCCTGGATCGGCTCGTACTTTGCCAACACCGAGCGCTGGAACGAGGTGCCGGAGCACCTGAAGGAACTGTTCCGGCTGTGCATGGATTCCTCGCACTACTACCGCCAGCACTGGTACTGGGGCGGCGAGGCGGACCTGCGCGTCAACGGCGGCAAGATGGAACTGACGACCATCCCGGCCGAGGAGTGGAAGACGGTCGAGGACGAGGCGGACAAGTTCTGGGACGAGATCGCCGCCAAGAGCGCCCGCAACGCCAAGGTCGTCGAGATCCTGCGCAAGTACAACGACACCATGAAGAAGGCCGGACCTCCGTACCGGTTCGGCTGATCGTCAAGCGCCGGCTCGCCACTGCGGCGACGCCCGGCCGACAGGGAACCGACTCCGGCCGGTTCCCGAACGGTCGAAGCGCCCCCGCCGCGGCGGGCCGTATCAGCAGAGCCGTCCGGCGACCCCGCCGGGCGGTTCGTCACGAAGAACAAGGACGGGGAGATTTGCGTAAATGGCCGGAATGATGACCCTGGACGAGCTGAAGTCGGCGACGGCCGACGGCTCGATCGATACGGTGCTGGTGTGCGTGGTCGACCTGTTCGGCCGCCTGATCGGCAAGCGATTTCAAGCGGAATTCTTCCTCGACAGTGCCGTCGAGGCGACCCATGGCTGCGACTACCTGCTGGCCTGCGACATCGACATGGAGCCGGTGCCGGGCTATGCGGCGGCGAGCTGGGACAAGGGCTATGGCGATTTCGCCATGGTGCCCGACATGGCGACCCTGCGGCGCATTCCCTGGCTGCCGGCGACGGCGCTGGTGCTGGCCGACATCCAGGACCACCACGGCCACGACCTGCCGCATTCGCCGCGCGGCATGCTGAAGAAGCAGCTCAAGCGGCTGGACGCGATGGGCTATACGGCCAACACCGCCTCGGAGCTGGAATTCTACCTGTTCGACGAGAGCTTCGAGGACATCCACGCCAAGGGCTACCGCAATCCGAAGACCGCCGGCTACTACATCGAGGACTACCACATCCTGCAGACCACCAAGGAAGAGCCGGTGATGCGGGCGATCCGCAAGGGGCTCGAGGCGGCCGGCATCCCGGTGGAGAACTCGAAGGGCGAATGGGGCCCGGGCCAGGAAGAAATCAACGTGCGCTACACCGAGGCGCTGACCATGGCGGACCGCCATGTGATCCTCAAAAACGGCATCAAGGAGATCGCCCATCTGCAGGGCAAGGCGGTGACCTTCATGGCCAAGTGGCGCTACGACCTTGCCGGCTCGTCGTGCCATATCCACGCCTCGCTTGCCAACAAGGACGGCTCGCCGGCGTTCTACGATCCCTCCAAGCCCTACGGCATGTCGGACACGATGCGGGCGTTCGTTGCCGGGCTCCTCGCCCACAGCAGCGACTTCACCTACTTCCTGGCGCCGTTCATCAATTCCTACAAGCGGTTCCAGGTCGGCACCTTTGCTCCGACGCGGGCGATCTGGAGCCGCGACAACCGCACCGCCGGGTTCCGCCTGTGCGGCGAGGGCTCGAAGGCGATCCGCATCGAATGCCGGGTCGGCGGCGCCGATCTCAACCCCTATCCGGCGTTCGCGGCGATCCTTGCGGCGGGCATCGCCGGCATCGAACAGCAGATGGAACTGCCCGAGCCGTTTGTCGGTGACGCCTATCACGGCGCGGCGCTGAAGGAGATTCCGAAGACCCTGCGCGATGCCATCGCCGCACTCGACGGCTCGACGATGCTGCGCGCCGCGCTCGGCGATGCGGCGGTTGACCATTACGTGCACACCGCCCGCTGGGAGCAGGCCGAATACGACCGGCGGGTGACCGACTGGGAAGTGATGCGCGGCTTCGAGCGCGCCTGAGCCTTCCGGCGATCTTTCGCAACCAGATGGCAAGGGCCGAATCAGAAATGATTCGGCCCTTGCGGTTTTCAGACCGTTCGACATCCCTGCCGGATTGTCAGGCGCGATGATCGACTAATGGATGATGACGTGGCGCCATGTCGCGCCGGCGCCGGACCGCGGAATTCCGCCATTCCTGTCGTGGCGGCGGTTATCCGGCGTTGGTTCATGGGCCCGGCAATATATTCAAGTCATTGCTGCGTTAGCTTATACTCGTCTTTGCTCGACCATTTTTCGTGGCAAACAGAAAACATTAAACTCATGTCGCGTAACCAGCACTGATGCGGAAAGACAGAGCCTGACAATGGGACGACATCTCGAATTCGAAAAATCCGAAGTTCTGGAGAGCGCCCTGCACGTGTTCTGGCGCCGAGGATTTTCCGACACCTCGATGCAGGACCTTGCCGATGCCTGTTCCATCAACAAGGCCAGTATCTACAATACGTGGCAGAACAAGGAAAATTTCTTCTTTGCGGTTATCGACCATTATTGCGAGGCGATGACGCGGAAATGGGCATCGCGGCTTGGCGAGGGCGAGAGCGGCCGGGCCGCCATCGAGAATTACTTCGCCGCGCAAGTCGACTTCCTTCTGCATGACGGACGCAACATGGGCTGCCTGCTGACGAACACCGCCGGCGAGCTCGGCGCAACGTCGCCGGCCGTCGTCGAGCGGTTGCGCGACATCTTCTTCGGCGTCGGCGAAAATTTCGCCACCGCGATCGAGCGCGGCAAGGCGGATGGCTCAATCCAGTCGCGCGAGGATTCGCACAGCCTGGCGATGACGCTGCAGACGGTCCTGCAGGGCATCCGCCTTCTGGCGCGGGCCGGCGGGCCGACCGACGAACAGCTTCACGACGTGGTGCGCATCTCCCTCGTCTGCCTCGATCATTGCGAGGAGCGGGCGGCGGCCAGATAATGGCGGCAGCCAAGGCGGCTCGATCATGTAGTCTTGCCGCAACGCGGGTCGCGCCGCGTCGCCCTCATGCGCCCGGGACCTGCCGATGACCGACAAGGCCAGCAACCTGCCGGAGTTTTCCGTCTCCGACCTGTCGTTCTCGCTGAAGCGGACGATCGAGGAGGCCTATCCGTACGTCCGCGTGCGCGGCGAAATCTCCGGCTATCGCGGGCCGCATTCCTCCGGGCACGCCTATTTCGCGCTGAAGGACGACCGGGCACGGCTGGAGGCGGTCGTCTGGAAAACGACGTTCTCGCGCCTGCGCTTCAAACCTGAGGAAGGCATCGAGGTCGTCGCCACCGGCAAGATCACGACCTTTCCCGGCTCGTCGAAATACCAGATCGTCATCGAGGCGCTGGAACCGGCCGGCGTCGGCGCGCTGATGGCGCTGCTCGAGGAGCGGCGCAAGAAGCTCGCGGCCGAAGGGCTTTTCGACGAGACGCGCAAGCGGCCGATCCCCTACCTGCCCACGGTCATCGGCGTCGTCACCTCGCCGACCGGCGCCGTCATCCGCGATATCCTGCATCGCCTCTCGGACCGGTTTCCGCGCCGCGTGCTGGTCTGGCCGGTGCGGGTGCAGGGCGAGACGAGCGCCGAGGAAGTGGCGGCGGCGATCCGGGGCTTCAACGCCTTTACCGGCGCGGGCACGCCGCCGCGGCCGGACGTCCTCATCGTGGCGCGCGGCGGCGGCAGCCTTGAGGACCTGTGGAGTTTCAACGAGGAAGCCGTCGTCCGGGCAACGGCGGAAAGCGCCATTCCGGTCATCTCGGCGATCGGCCACGAGACCGACTGGACACTCATCGACCTTGCCGCCGACCTGCGGGCGCCGACACCGACGGGCGCAGCGGAAATGGCAGTGCCGGTGCGGTCCGAACTCGTCGGCACGCTCGCCGATCTCGGCGCGCGGCTGACCGGGGCGGCGGGCCGGCGAATTGAAGCTGCGCGCACCGGCCTTCGCAGCGCGGCGCGGGCGCTGCCGTCGGCCGAAACGCTGTTCCTGCCGCCGCGGCAACGGCTCGACGGCGCGTCGGGCAATCTCGGCCGGGCGCTCGGCCTTGCGACACTGAAGGCGCGCGGACGCTTCGAACGAGCCGGCGACAGGCTGGCGGTGCGCTTGCTGCGGCAGCGCAGCGAGGTGGCGCGCGAACGTCTCGACCGGCTGGCGACGCGGCATGCCCAGGGATTTTCCGTTTACGTAAACGAGAGGTCGGCAACGGTGCGCGGGCTCGACAAGCTGCTCGGCGCCCTCTCCTATCGCAATGTGCTGAAGCGCGGCTTTGCGCTGGTGCGCGACGGCGCCGGCAACCCGGTGCGCAGCGTCGCCGCGGTCGCCGCCGGCAGTGCGCTCGACATCGAGCTTGCCGACGGGCACCTTGCCGCGACCGCCGGGTCCGGACTCGAGCAGGGTGACACCCGCCCGGCCCCGAGCCGGCGCAAGCGCAAGTCCGGCGGCACCAGCGAAGCGCAGGCCAGCCTTTTCGACGACTGACGGCGCCCCGCCCCTGCCGCCATCCGGGCGGCGGCGATTTCCCTTGCGAAAACTTTGCGGCCGGAGCATATCCGCGCGGTTCGATCGATCCGAGCCTCGAAGGCTGCTGCCTGCCGATGCTCCGCCGGCCGCCGGTACGTCGCCGGCCGCCGCCGTCAACCCCCGGGCGGTTCGTCCTTGTCGTCCAAGACCCTTGTGTTCGTGTCGTCCGGCGATGTCGTCGCCGACCGCCGCTATGAATATGGCGTGATGCTGCGCGAGGCGGGCGATGAGGCCGCCGCCGCCGATCTCTTTGCCCAGGCGCTCGAGATTGCGCCGGACTGGGCGGCCGGCTGGTTCGCGCTCGGCGAGGCGCGTGTCGCGGCGGGCGACCGGGCCGGTGCGGCGGAAGCCTTCCGGCAGGTGCTGCGCCTCGACCCGGCCGACCGGTTCGGCGCGATGCTGAAGCTTGCCCTCATCGGCGAGGTTGCAACGCCGGACGTGGCGCCGCCTGCCTATGTCCGCGATCTCTTCGACCAGTACGCGGCGCGCTTCGACGTCGCGCTCGTCGAACGGCTGAATTATTCCGTGCCCTGGACAATTGCCGAGCGGCTCGAGACGCTGGTGCCGGCCGAGACGCGCCATCCTTTGCGCAGGCGCTCGATCTCGTTGCGGCACCGGCCTTGCCGGCGAGGCGCCTGCGCCGCCGGATCGGCTGGCTTTCCGGCATCGACCTGTCACCGGCAATGATCGCGGAAGCGGCCCGCAAGGGCGTCTATGACGAGCTTGCGATGGGCGACCTCACCTACGGGCTCGGCGGCGAGGCGGAAAGCTGCGATCTCGTGACGGCCGCCGACGTGCTGATCTATCTCGGCGATCTCGCGCCGGTCTTTGCCGGCGTGGCGCGGGCGCTGGTGCCGAGCGGGCTCTTTGCCTTCTCGGTGCAATCGCTCAAGGATGGGGCCGGTGGTCCGGGATGGGCGCTTGGCGAGGACATGCGCTATCACCATTCGCGCGGCTATCTCGAGGCGCTGGCGGCGGCAAACAACCTCCGTCCTGCCCATGTCGAGGCGGTCGTCTGCCGGTGCGATCGCGGCCTGCCGGTCGACGGTCTTCTCTTCATTCTGTCAAAGCCGGAAGCCGGTCTGAGGAGCGCGCCGGATTTCGGCGACGACAGCCAGGCGGACGACGGGCTTCTGCCGAACTGACGGCAGCGGCCGCCGCCCTGCCGATCGGCGGAAAGGCCTTCCGGCGACCGACGGTTTCTCCTTTTCGCCAAACCGCGCTATCTCGATGACGATGCCGCCGGCATGGCCGGCGCGATCGGGAAGGTGCGATGACCGTTGAACTGCCCGCCAGCTTTGCCGACTGGTTCGCCGCCCGGGGCTGGACGGCGCGGCCGCACCAGCTCGAGCTGCTGGCGCGGACGAGAGCCGGGCGCCCGACGCTGCTGATCGCGCCGACCGGTGCCGGCAAGACGCTTGCCGGCTTCCTGCCGAGCCTCGTCGATCTCGCCGGCGGGGACAGGACGCAGCGCCCGCTTCACACGCTCTACATCTCGCCGCTGAAGGCCCTTGCCGTCGACGTCGCGCGCAATCTCGAGGCGCCTGTCGCCGACATGAACCTGCCGATCCGGCTGGAGACGCGAACCGGCGACACGCCGGCGGCGCGCCGGCAGCGGCAGCGGCGCGACCCGCCCGACATCCTGATGACGACGCCGGAGCAACTGGCGCTGCTTCTTTCCCATGCCGACGCGGCAACGCTCTTTGCCGGCCTCCGGCGCGTCGTCCTTGACGAACTGCATTCGCTCGTCACCTCGAAACGGGGCGACCTGCTCGCGCTCGGCCTTGCACACCTGCGCTCGCTCGCGCCCGGGATGGTGGCGACCGGGCTTTCGGCGACGGTCGCGGACCCGGCGGAGCTTGCCGGCTTTCTTGCCCCGGGCGGGGCGGAGGTCGTCATCGCCGCGGGCGGAGCGGCGCCGGATCTCTCGATCCTTGCGACCGGCGCGCGGGTGCCGTGGTCCGGCCACTCGGCCCGTCATGCCATCGACGACATCTACGCGGAAATCCGCCGGCACCGGACGACGCTCGTCTTCGTCAACACCCGGTCGCAGGCCGAGCTCGTTTTCCAGGAACTCTGGACGATCAACGAGGACAACCTGCCGATCGCGCTGCATCACGGCTCGCTCGACGTGGAACAGCGGCGGCGGGTCGAGGCGGCGATGGCGGCTGGCCGGCTCAAGGCGGTGGTCTGCACCTCGACGCTCGATCTCGGCATCGACTGGGGCGACGTCGACCTCGTCATCAATGTCGGTGCGCCGAAGGGTGCGAGCCGGCTGCAGCAGCGGATCGGCCGCGCCAACCACCGGCTGGACGAGCCCTCGAAGGCGTTGCTGGTGCCGGCGAACCGGTTCGAGGTGCTGGAGTGCCGGGCGGCGATCGAGGCGGCGCGGGACGGGGCGCAGGATACGCCGCCGCTGCGCACCGGCGGGCTCGATGTCCTTGCCCAGCACATCGTCTGCATCGCCTGCGCCGGCCCGTTCGATGCCGACGCACTTTACGCCGAGGTCGTCTCGGCGGCGCCGTACCGGGCGCTCGGCCGGGAAACCTTCGACCGCGTCCTCGGTTTTGCTGCTACCGGCGGCTATGCCCTTGCCGCCTACGAGCGCTACGCCCGGCTGAAGCAGCGGCCGGACGGGCTCTGGCGCCTCGCCCATCCGCGCTTTGCCCAGCAATACCGGCTGAACGCCGGCACGATCGTCGAGGCGCCGATGCTGAAGGTCCGGCTGGTGCGCGGCCGGGGCGAGAAATCCGGCCGGCGAACGGGGCCGATCGGGCGCGGCGGGCGGATGCTCGGCGAGATCGAGGAATGGTTCATCGAGCAGCTCGCCGTTGGCGACACCTTCCTTTTTGCCGGCGAGGTGCTGCGCTTCGAGGCGCTGGTCGAGACCGAGGTCTATGTGTCGCGGGCGCATGATCCCGACCCGCGCATTCCGTCCTATCAGGGCGGCAAGTTTCCGCTTTCGACCTATCTGGCCGACCGCGTCCGGGCGATGCTTGCCGACCCCGCGAACTGGTCCGGCCTGCCCGGGCAGGTGCGCGACTGGCTCGAAATCCAGAAGGACAAGTCGCTGCTGCCGCGCCGCGACGGGCTGCTCGTCGAGACCTTCCCGCACGCCGACAAGAGCTATCTCGTCTGCTACCCGTTCGAGGGACGGCTGGCGCACCAGACGCTCGGCATGCTCCTGACGCGGCGGCTCGAACGGCTGCGGGCCCGGCCGCTCGGCTTCGTTGCCAGCGAATACTCGCTGGCGGTCTGGGGGCTTGGCGATCTCTCGGCGATGATCCGCCTCGGCCGGCTCGATCTCGATGCGCTCTTTGCCGAGGACATGCTCGGCGACGACCTCGATGCCTGGCTTGCCGAATCGAACCTGATGAAGCGGACGTTCCGGAACTGCGCGATCATCGGCGGACTGATCGAGCGCCGACATCCCGGAACGGAGAAGTCCGGACGGCAGCTTTCGGTCTCCTCGGACCTCATCTACGACGTGCTGCGCAGCCACGAGCCGGATCACATCCTCCTGCAGGCAACCTATGCCGACGCGGCGACCGGTCTTCTCGACATCTCGCGGCTTGGCGAAATGCTCTCCCGCATCCGGGGGCGAATCATGCACATTGCCCTTGACCGGGTGTCGCCGCTGGCCGTGCCGGTGCTGCTCGAGATCGGCCGGGAGGCAATCATGGGCGAAGGGCGCGAGAGCATTCTCAGCGAGGCGGCGGACGAGTTGATACGGGAAGCCACCGGACCATGACCAGCGCCGCCGCCAGACGCTTCGACAGCCAGCCGGTGCCGGCGATGATCGCCGGCGCGGCGCTGCTGCTCGATCCGGCCGGCGCGGTCTGGTGGGCGGACGAAGACACGCTGGTCGTCGCCGACCTGCACCTCGAGAAAGGCTCATCCCTTGCCGGGCGCGGCCGGCTGCTGCCGCCCTACGACACGGCAGCAACGCTCGCGGCGCTTGCCGGGCTCGTGCGGCGCTATTCGCCGGCCCGCGTCATCGCCCTTGGCGACAGCTTCCATGACGCGGAAGGACCGGAACGGCTCGCCGCCGCCGACCGGGCGCGGCTCACCGAAATCATGGCCGGGCGCGACTGGCTGTGGATCGAGGGCAATCACGACGGCGGGGCGGCGGCCATGCTCGGCGGCTCCTGCCGGGACGAGGCCGGGATCGGCTCCCTCACTTTCCGCCACGCCCCCTCCCCCGAAGACGCGGCCGGCTCGGTTTCGGGCCACCTGCATCCGGCAGCGAAAGTGCGGGTGCGCGGCATGACATTCCGGCGGCGCTGCTTCGCCGCCGATCACGAACGGCTCGTGGTGCCGGCCT
>JAWKVW010000007.1:0-154593 GCA_041397845.1 Hyphomicrobiales bacterium
CGCACCGGCAAATCTCCATATTTCACCTGGGCCGTGCAGGCGCAGTCCGATAGTCCAAGCAGGCGCGGCGATGAGAAGCCGCAACACCAAATAGAAAATTGCCCCGATCGCAAATGCACCGCCCACCAGCGGCATTAAAATCACAATCTTGAAAAAAGCCTGCGCATAGGGCACCCCGTCACCTGAAACAATCAAAATAAATATAGCCACGGGGAGAACTGCAGCGAACATTTTCCACACATTCTGCAATTCCTTGCCATGGAGCGTCTCGTCCACGCAATTTCCGATAATTCGAAAACGAGCGATGCGGACAAACATCCAAACGAACAAGAGCCAATTCAGCAATACCAGCACGGCACCAGCCGCCGTAAACAACAGCGGATCATACTCATCCGGATGAGCGACCGCGTACCTCATCCATACTTTATTTATATACGAAATTCCCGCACATGAAATAATATATGCACACATGATACTAATATTCATCTCGACCAAACGACCTATATTTCGAACAGTATAAACAATTGATTCCAGAAATATTTGCGTCGTCGACTTCCACATCGGCAAGAGACCACCTCAGAAATCGGCCGCAGTTGACCGACATGGCTCACAGGACGGGTCGGCATCGCGACTGCGGATGCCGAATAGCTGCAAATGCCCCTACCCTATTGCCGAGGCGCGGACCTTTCTCAATCCCTGAAATATCAAATCCGGCGCCACATTCTGCAATTGCATCCACCGCACAGCCTCGACGCCCTGCAGGCTCCAGGGGCAAGCACAAACGCAAACGGGGCGGACCCGTGAGGTCCGCCCCGTCGAAATCCGGCGTATGCCGTGCGATCAGCGCTTCGAGAACTGGAAGCTGCGGCGGGCCTTGGCGCGGCCGTACTTCTTACGCTCGACGACACGATCGTCGCGGGTGAGGAAGCCGCCCTTCTTGAGCACCGAGCGAAGCTCCGGCTCGTAGTAGGTCAGCGCCTTGGAGATGCCGTGACGCAGGGCGCCGGCCTGACCGGACAGACCACCGCCGGCGACGGTCGCGACGATGTCATACTGGCCGGCGCGGTTGGCGGCGACGATCGGCTGCTGCAGGATCATGCGCAGCACCGGACGACCGAAATATTCGGTGAAGTCCTTGTCGTTCACCTGGATCTTGCCGGAGCCCGGCTTGACCCAAACGCGGGCGACGGCGTCCTTGCGCTTGCCGGTGGCATAGGCGCGGCCGAACTTGTCGAGCTTCTGCTCGTGGACCGGCGCCTCGTTCTCGGCGGCAACGTTGCCGAGGGCAGAGCCCAGATCACCGAGGGACTGGAGTTCTTCGGCCATGATCAAGCGCTCCTCTTGTTCTTGCCGTTGAGCGAGCCGACATCGAGCGCGACCGGCTGCTGCGCCTCGTGGGGATGCTCAGGGCCGGCATAGACCTTGAGGTTCTTGAGCTGGCGACGGGACAGCGGACCGCCCGGGAGCATGCGCTCCACGGCCTTGACGATGACGCGCTCCGGGAAGCGGCCCTCGAGAATGGCGCGCGCGGTGCGCTCCTTGATGCCGCCCGGATAACCGGTGTGCCAGTAGTACTTCTTGTCTTCGTACTTGCGGCCGGTGAAGGACACCTTCTCCGCATTGACGACGATGACATTGTCGCCGCAGTCGACATGGGGGGTGAACGTCGGCAGGTGCTTGCCGCGCAGGCGCATCGCCACCAGAGCGGCGAGACGGCCAACGACGAGCCCTTCGGCGTCGATCACCACCCACTTCTTCTCGACCTCGGCCGGCTTCGCCGAAAAGGTTTTCATCAGAACCTACCCGTTCTTGTCGATAAAAGCGGAAAGCGCCGGCCTATTGCGCCGGCGCCGCGACGGGGCCTTGCGGCCGCCAATCGATCGGGGCGGGTGATATCTGCGATGGACGACGCCGTCAAGCGAAAACGCACGAAAAACCGGCAGAAAAACAGTCGTTTATACATACGGTATGTTGATACCGCAAATTATCCACCCGCTTCCGGCGGGATGGCATAGGTGGCCGTGGCGTGGGCGACGAGTTCCTCGCTGGCGCGCGAGCGGATATAGGCCTCGACGACGGCGAGGCGCTTGCCGAGCTTCAGCAGGCGGCATTCGCAATGAATGCCGGACGGGTCGGGTTTCCTCAGGAAATTGATGTTGAGATTGGTTGTGACGGCCAGTGCGACCGGGCCCAGCGCAGCGAGAATGACGACATAGGCCGACAGGTCGGCGAGCGCCATCATGGTCGGGCCGGAGATCGTGCCGCCGGGGCGCAGGTGGCGGTTGTCGGTCTCGAGCCGGACGACGGCACGGCCATGCCCGACCTCCTCGACATGATAGACGCGGCCACCCTCGTGGATCTGCGGAAACTCGCGCTCAAGGAAATCCTCCAGCTCGGCCACGGTCATTTTCGGTTCCGGCATCCGTCCCCTCCCCTTGCTCCACAGTTCGGCGGCCAATGGGCACGAGGCCGGCGATTTTGGTCGCGGGCCTTGGCAAGAGCCTGCTGTCTTGCAATCTTGTCGCAAAACAACGCTTCGAACCAGCTTCGACGAGGGAGGTTCCACCGATGACGAGTGCGAGCGCGGCAGTGGCGGCGGAGCCGCTGGTCCTTTCCGAGACGGCGGAGGGCATCGCCCGCCTGACGCTCAACAATCCGGCGCGGCGCAACAGCCTCTCGGAAGGCATGATGAGCGCCTTGAAGGCGGCGCTCGTCGAGGCCGCGGCCGATGCCAGCGTGCGGGCCGTCGTCATCGCGGCGGCGGGGCCGGTATTCTCGGCCGGGCACGACCTCAAGGAACTGACGGCGCATCGCGGCGACGCCGACCGGGGCCGGGCCTATTTCGACAAGATCATGCGCCAGTGCGCCGACATGATGCAGACGATCGTGCGGCTGCCGAAGCCGGTGATTGCCGAGGTGCAGGGCACGGCGACGGCGGCCGGCTGCCAGCTTGTTGCGTCCTGCGACCTCGCGGTCACGGTCGACAGCGCCCATTTCTGCACGCCGGGCGTCAATATCGGGCTGTTCTGCTCGACGCCGATGGTGGCGCTGTCGCGCAACCTGCCGCGCAAGCGGGCGATGGAAATGCTGCTCACCGGCGACATGATCGACGCGGAGACGGCGGCCGACTACGGGCTCGTCAATCGGGTCGTTCCGGCGGCCGAGCTGCGCGCGACGGTCGATGCGCTCGGCGCCAAGATCGCCTCGAAGTCGAGCCTCACGGTCAAGACCGGCAAGGAGGCCTTCTACAACCAGATCGAAATGGGCCTTGCCGAGGCCTACGACTACGCCGCGGGCGTGATGGTGGAAAACATGCTGGCGCGCGATGCCGAGGAAGGGATCAGCGCCTTCATCGAAAAGCGCACGCCGAAATGGGAAGGCTGCTGAGCGATCGGCTGCCCTTGTGGCACTATATTCGGTTTCGCGAATATCTCACCTGTGATATCAGCGGGTGGGCGGCTTTTCAGATTGCGTAACGAGACGATCCGGCCATGAATCACGACAACTACACGGACAGCTACATCCGTTCGATCCTTGACGACGTAAAGACCATCGCGATGGTGGGCGCCTCGCCGAACACCACGCGGCCGAGCTACTTCGTGCTGAAGTACATGCTCGAGAAGGGCTACATGGTCTTTCCGATCAATCCGGGACAGGCCGGCAAGGAAATCCTCGGCACCGAGTTCTACGCCTCGCTGGCGGACCTGCCCGAGCCGGTCGACATGGTCGACATCTTCCGCAATCCGGAGGCGGCCGGCGAGGTCGTCGACGAGGCGCTGGCGATGAACCCGCGCCCGAAGGTCATCTGGATGCAGCTCGAGGTGCGCAACGACGAGGCGGCGGCCCGGGCCGAGGCGGCCGGCATGCGCGTCGTCATGAACCGCTGCCCGAAGATCGAGTACGGCCGCCTTTCCGGCGAGATCAACTGGGCCGGCGTCAACTCGCACACGATTTCCTCGAAGCGGCCGAAGCTTGCCGAGGGCTTCCAGCATCGCGCCCTGCCCGACGAGGGCAAGAGCAAGTAATCCTTGCCCGGCGTCGCAGCGCGGGTGTTCCGGCCTGCGCGTGCAGGCCGGGTGAAACTGCGGGCGCGCAAGACACCTGACATCTCATTGATGCTGTTCTGGATTCCCGCTTTCGCGGAAGTGACGCGATGCGGGGTTTTCCGCTGGCGGGAATGACGCGATGCGGAGGTCTCTGCTTTCACTTGGGAATGACGTGATGGGGGTTTTCCGCTTTTCGCGGGAATGGCGGCGTGAGGTTTGCGGCACTCCGTGGATAGCGGATGAGGCCGGATGCAGAGGCAGGAACTGAAAGGCCCGGATCGCTCCGGGCCCGCTTTCTTATTCCGGCAGTGGTTCCGGCGGTGGCCGCCGGTTATTTCAGGTTGGCGCAGAAGCGCTGGATGCGCTGGCAGGCCTCTTCGAGAGCGGAGGTGGCGGTTGCGTAGGAGATGCGGAAGTTCGGCGCGGTGCCGAACGCCGAGCCCTGCACGACGGCAACGCCCTCGGCCTCGAAGCTGGGTGACGAAATCCTCATCCGTGGCGATCTTCACGCCGTTCGGCGCGGTCTTGCCAATCGTGCCGGCGCAGGACGGGAAGACGTAGAACGCGCCTTCCGGGGTCGGGCAGGAAAGCCCGTTCGCCTGGTTCAGCATCGAGACGACGAGGTCGCGGCGCTCCTTGAACACCTTGTTGTTCTCGACGATGAAGCCCTGCGGGCCGTTCAGCGCCTCGACGGCCGCCCACTGGGCGATCGAGCACGGATGAGGTCGACTGCGACTGGATGGTCGCGATCGCCTTGATGACGCTCTCCGGGCCGCCGGCATAGCCGATACGCCAGCCGGTCATGCAATAGGCCTTGGAGACGCCGTTGACGGTCAGCGTGCGCTCAAGGAGCGAGGGCTCGACCTCGGCCGGGGTGACGAAGACGAAATCGTCTCGGAGCGGTGCTCGTACATGTCGTCCGACATGATCCAGACATGCGGATGACGGACGAGCACGTCGGTCAGCGCCTTCATCTCGTCGCGGCTGTAGGCGGCGCCGGACGGATTGGACGGCGAGTTGAAGATCAGCCACTTGGTGCGCGGGGTGATCGCCGCCTCAAGCACTTCCGGGCGCAGCTTGAAGCCGTCCTCGAGGGTCGCCTCGACGATGACGGGGGTGCCGCCGGCGAGCAGCACCATGTCCGGATAGCTGACCCAGTACGGCGCCGGCACGATGACCTCGTCGCCGGGATTCAGGGTCGCCATCAGCGCGTTGTAGAGCACCTGCTTGCCGCCGGTGCCGACGGTGATCTGGCCCGGCTTGTACTCAAGGCCGTTCTCGCGCCTGAACTTGGCGACGATCGCCTGCTTCAGCTCGGGCAGACCGTCGACAGCCGTGTACTTGGTCTCGCCGCGCCGGATCGCCTCGATGGCGGCCGCCTTGATGTTTTCGGGCGTGTCGAAGTCGGGCTCGCCAGCGCCAAGGCCGATGACGTCCATGCCGGCGGCTTTCAGCTCGCGGGCCTTGTTGGTGACGGCGATGGTGGCGGAGGGCTTGATGCGCTTCAGTGAGTCGGCGATGAAAGCCATGGTCATTCCCCGAAAACTGGAATTCGATAATTCGCGCCGCGACGGTCACCCGACGATAGGGGCGGAGTCATTCCCGCCCTGTCCGGCGCGCGGCGGACCCTAGTTCCGTCAGACAAAAGACGCAAGGAGCGAGGCGCGAAGCCGGCCGTTTCCGGGCAAAAAAATACCGGGCACGATTTCAGGACCGTGCCCGGTAGTGGATTGGCGTCGCGCAGTCGCGCAGCGCAATCACCTTCCAGAGGGGAACAGCTGACTGGTCTCTCGCCGCGGGGAGGAAGACGCGGCGGCAGAGACCGGCTGTCTGAGAAACTGTTTCTCCTATTCGTGCCGCTCCGGCAACCCGGGCAGCCGCATGTCAGCCATGCGACACGCGCATGACTTTGCGTCCGATTGGCAACTCAGAAGGCCCAGTGCTGCGCCTTGGCCACGAGAAAATCGCGGAACGCGTTGACGCGCGCGGAGTTTTTCAGCTCTTCCGGATAGACGAAATAGGTGTCGAAGCTTGGCAGTTCGGCGTCGGAGAGCACGGCAACGAGGCTGGAATCGGCCTCGACGAGATAGTCCGGCAGCAGGGCAACGCCGATGCCGCGCTTCACGGCATTGCGCAGCGCATAGACATTGTTGATGCGCAGGGCCGCCGGGCGCGGGTTTTCAGGCGTGCGGCCGGCGATTTCCAGCCAGTTCATGTCGGAGAGATGGGCCGGCGTCGGCTCGCCGAAGGTGACGATGCGATGGTGATCGAGATCGTCGATCGAACGCGGCTGGCCGAAGCGCTTGAGGTATTCCGGCGACGCATAGACATGGAAGTGCACCGTGAACAGCCGCCGCATGATCAGGTCGGGCTGGACGGGCTTGCGCAGGCGCACGGCAACGTCGGCCTGACGCATGCCGAGGTCGAGTTCATCGTCGTCGAGAATGAGCTGCAGGTTGACGCCGGGAAAGAGCTCGACGAAATCGCGCAGGCGCGCTGTCAGCCAGGTCGAGCCGAGGCCGACGGTCGTCGTCACGCGCAGATTGCCGGTCGGCTTGTCGCGGGAATCGGTCAGCCGGGTCTTCACCGCCTCGAGCTTCATCAGCACGTCGTGGGCGGTGCGATAGAGCAGTTCGCCCTGCTCGGTCAGGATGAGGCCGCGGGCATGGCGATGGAACAGCGGCACGTTGAGTTCCGCCTCAAGGGCGCTGACCTGCCGGCTGACCGCCGACTGGCTGAGCGCCAGCGTCTCGCCGGCATGGGTGAAGCTGCCGGCTTCCGCGGCAGCATGGAAGATGCGCAGCTTGTCCCAATCCATTGGCCGGCACTCCCTTTTGCCTGGCGCCCTGCCCTTCTGGCAGCACCAGCGTCTTCGGATGGCGCAGACTAAGGCGGCTATCCGATCCTGCCAATGGGGGCTGGGGAAAGAGGCTAACCGCCGATTACTCGGCGGCGGCGGCCTCGGCCTCGGAGATGGCCAGCCAGCGCTCGGCCTCGAGCGCCGCCATGCAGCCCATGCCGGCAGCGGTGACGGCCTGGCGATAGGCCTCGTCGGTGACGTCGCCGGCGGCGAAAACGCCCGGAATGCTGGTCGCGGTCGAATCAGCGGCGGTCCAGATATAGCCGGTCGGCTTCATCTGGATCTGGTCCTTGAAGAGCTCGACCGCCGGGGCGTGGCCGATGGCGACGAAGATGCCGTCGGCGACAAGGTCGCGGGTCTCGCCGGTCTTGACGTTCTTCAGGCGCACGCCGGTCGCGGACGGCGGCACGCCGTCATTGCCGAGCACCTCGTCGATGACGCTGTCCCAGACGACCTCGATCTTCTTGTTGGCAAAGAGGCGGTTCTGCATGATCCGCTCGGCGCGGAACTCGTCGCGGCGATGAACGATGGTCACCTTCGAGGCGATGTTGGCCAGATAGAGCGCCTCCTCGACGGCGGTGTTGCCGCCGCCGATGACGACAACCTCGCGGCCGCGATAGAAAAAGCCGTCGCAGGTGGCGCAGGCCGACACGCCAAAGCCTTGATATTTCTGCTCGGACGGGATGCCGAGCCAGCGCGCCTGGGCGCCGGTGGCGATGATCAGCGTGTCGCCGGTATAGACCTGGCCGCCGTCACCGACGAGGCGGAACGGGCGCGACGTCAGGTCGGCCGAGACGATGTGGTCGGCAACGAGGCGGGCGCCGACATTCTCGGCCTGCTTTTCCATCTGCTGCATCAGCCAGGGGCCTTCGACCGGCTCGGCGAAGCCCGGATAGTTCTCGATGTCGGTCGTCACGGTGAGCTGGCCGCCGGCCTGCAGGCCCTGGATCAGCACCGGTTCCAGCATGGCGCGGGCAGCGTAGATCGCGGCGGTGTAGCCGGCCGGGCCGGAGCCGATGACGAGCACCTTGGAATGAATGGCGGACATGTCGAGTTCCCGTCTTTCCGGCCCGTCAGGCGGGGCCGGCCTGTTCGTGAAATGCCGCGTATCGCTCAAGGATCGCGGCGGCAATGGTCGGGGTGGAATCTATGGTGTGGCCCACCGGCTTTTCAAGACGACGCGTCGGACCGTCGCGCATCCAGAGATCGACGAGGCCGGCAGCGGCAAGCCGCGCCAGCCGATCGGCGACGCGGGCGTCGGTGTTTTTCGGCTGGAAGACACGAACCGGGGCGCCGGTCGCCAGCGCCTCGTCGACCATGTTGACCGAATCACCGGAGACGACGAGGCCGTCGGCGAGCGCCAGCATCTGCGGATAAGGATTGTCGCCGGTGCCGTCCCACCAGTAATGCGCCGTCCCTGCCAGCGCGCCGGACACGGCTTCGGCGAAGGCCGGCGGCGTGCGGCGCGAGGCCGTGACCATGAAGCTGGCGCTTTCTGCCGCGAACGGCGCGGTCGCGGCGGCGACGAAAGCGGCGAAATCGGCGGGCTCGTAGCGGACGCGTCGACTGTCGCCACCCAGCACGATGGCGATGCGCGGGCGCGGCAAATCGGCGAGAACCGGCCAGGGCGCCTGCCGCTCGGCGGCAAGGCGGGCGGCGGAAAAGCGATGCGGCGAGGTATCGGTGACGAGCACGTTCGGTCCGCGCAGTCGATCATGCGCCGGTACCCAGATGAAATCGGCAGCGCCGGCGCCGACGCGCGGGTCCTTCAGGAAAACCGTGAAGGTGCGTCCGGCGCTCGCCTGCTTCACATGGCGCAGGTAAGTGACGGCGCGCCGGCCCGAGGCCAGAACGATATCGGGGAACGGCGGGCGAATCGGGCTTTGTGCCTTTGCCGGCGCCTCGGCCGGATCAATGCCGAACCAGGGCATCGTCCAGACGAAGGGCGGGCGCGGCCGGACGCGGCGCAGCTCCGGCGAAACGCCAAGGGCCTCGGCGACGCCGAGGCACTGCAGCTCGTCGCCGGCCTTGCCGTCGGTCAAAATCCAGGCGGTGCGCGGCCGTGCGGTGCCGGGCGGGGTGGCGAGCGTCAAGACACCCTCTCCCTTGGTCTTCTTTTCGATTCATGCGCGTTCGTATTATTCTTGATCATGAACGCGCACAAATCTTATACCGTCGCGGAACATTCGAAACAGCGGGCCCATTCCGAGGGCATTTGCGAATTTCCCTCGCCCGGAGCCGTCACGGAGTATAGCCGGTGAAAGTCAGGCTGGACGATATCGACTGGCACATCCTCAAGGAACTCCAGAACAACGGCCGCATCACCAATGTCGAGCTGGCGCGGCGAGTCGGCATCTCGGCGCCGCCGTGCCTGCGCCGGGTGCGGGCGCTGGAGGAAGCCGGGATCATCCGTGGCTATCGCACGCTGATCGACGAAAAGGAACTCGGCCACGACGTCACGGCCTTCGTGATGGTCGGGCTTTCCAGCCAGGCCGAGGCGGATCTCGTCGCTTTCGAGGACCGGGTACGAAGCTGGCCCTATGTCCGCGAATGCCACATGCTGTCCGGCGAAGTCGATTTCCTGCTGAAGTGCGTCGCGCCGGACCTGCGGCATTTCCAGAATTTCATCATCGAGGAACTGACCAAGGCGCCGCATGTCGCCTCGGTGAAGACCATGCTGACGATCCGCCAGTCGAAGGACGAGGCGGCGCTGCCGATCGACTGACAACGCCGCATTCCTCATTTGCCCGGCGCGGCGGTGTGCGCTCAGCCGAAGCGGTTGCGCCCCTCGGTGCCCTTCTGGACATAGAAGAACAAAAGCACGAAGAAGCCAATCACCGGCACGAACACGACGAGCAGCCACCAGCCAGTGCGGTCGGTATCGTGCAGGCGGCGCACACCGACAGCTATGCTCGGCACCAGCATGCCAAGGCCGAAGATCGTCGACAGCGGCTGGAACTCGTTCTCGAAGCCGAACAGCATGCCATCGACAAAGCCGAGCCCGACGCCGACGATCAGGTAGAAAAGCACGAAGTACCAGTATTCCGAGCGCATGGCGCGGCCGGTGAAGGTTGCGTACTTTTCCTTGAGGCAGGTGACGACCGCGGTCTTGAAATCCATGCCGCCCACTGCCGTGCCGCCGCCGGCACCCGGGCTGCCGGCATCCGCGCCGTAGCTGCCGGAATAGGTCCGGCGGTTGTCCATCTGCGGATCATCCCCGGCGAGCGGGCGCTGCGCGTCGCGTCCGAGCGGGGGAACGCGCGGGGTCGCCGAGGGCGGCGGCATCGAGGATGCAAGCTCGGTTGCGCCCATCTCGGCCCAGTTGTCCATGCCGGCGGCCCAGACGAGCGTATCCGGACGGATCACCCCATCGGCAATGAGACGATCGATCTGCTGGCGCCCGTAAGGACCGCGCTGCTGGTCCCCATCGGCGAAATACCATTCCTTGTCGGCCATCCGCTCAGTCCCCCTTCGGCATTCGTCCCGGAGAATAGAGCGGATTCTCGGCATTTCGGCAAATTGCGCCGGCCGGCCGCCGGCAGTTCTCGCACGGCGTTGCCGCGCCTTTTGCGACATGCTGCGAAACCGGCCGGCAATGGCGGGAAACAAGGTTAAATGGCGTTAACCAACGATCACGGAATTGCCACAAAAGCTGTCCCTCAGCGCCACATTGGGTCCCTACCGTCGTCCCATTCGGCTGGCTCGATAGACCCATCGAAGACGCCAGACGAAAACAAAGGGACGCGACCATGACCCGCGACATCGACAACAGCACGCTCGGCGCCACCACGACCAGCGACGTCCACCCGGCCTCGCGCGGCCTTGGACAGGCCTTTGCCATCTGGATCGCCGCCATCCTGCTCGTTGCGATTGCCAGTTTCGCCGCCATGGGCCCGGCCCATTCGAGCGAGCGCATCGCGGTCATGACGATGTCCGACGCGATCTCGCAGGCCAGCAATCTTTCAACCGGCGTCGACATGATGCACACCGGCTCGGTGCCGACCCGCACGGTGCACGGCATCCGGGCGCTCGAGAAGCACGACCTCGCCTTCGGCGGCATCATGCTGCTGTTCTTTGGCATGTCGTTCGGGCTTTACCGGCTGTGGCGCTCGACGATCGACCGGATGACCGGCTCGCGCCGCTAGAACGGCAAGCACCGCGGGCTGGCGCCTCAGGCGTCGACCCGTGCGGCGATCGCCGCCACTGCCGCCTCGGGGCGGCCAAGACCGGCCAGCGCCACGCGCCGGCCGTTTTTCATTTCAAGCACCACCGTTGCCATGCCGAAACGACCGGTCGTCAGCCCGCGCCGCACCCGGATGGCGGCAATGTCGTCATAGGACCGCCGCTCGATGTTGCCGCCCGGCCGGCCGCTGTGAAAGGCGACCGTGTGGGCATCGGCTTCGAGGCGCACGGTCTCGAACCGCAGGAAGGCGATGGCGACGAGGATGGGCGTGGCAACGAGGGCGACGACGAGGCAGAGCCGGGCAAGCTCGCCCTGCCCTGCGCCGGTGAGTTCCAGCACGCCATAGGCGGCCAGGTAAACAACGGCAACGGCGGCCGGCGGCACGAACAGCGCCCAATGGCCGACGGCTTTCGCCGTGGCGTTGGCCGCCGCGCCGCTTCTTTCGCCAGATCTCGATTCCGCCTCGCTCATGGGCACCGACAATACGGCGCCGCGCGGCATCGGAAAAGATGGTGCCGCACGGACAGGCCGCATCCGCCCGCCGCCGCCTCACGCCGTCGTGACCGCCTTTGATTTGCTCCCGGCCGATCGGGGAACTAGCTCTTTTGCAAAGGCGCCGGCCATCGCGCATCGCAAAGGGGCCGGCAGGGAACAGAACAATGATCAGGCGCCGACGCTGGGAGATTTCCGAAAAGCTCGTTTCGCCGGAGGCGGCGATGTTCGACCGGCGACGGTTCATCGCCACGGGCATTGCCGCGATGGCCGGGGCCGCGCTGCCGCTCGCCGGCTGCAACGACAGCGTTGCGACTGTCCCGGCAAAGCCGGACCCGACCGCCGATCTCTATCCGCTGCCGCGCAACGAGGCCTTCCGTGTCGGCCGGCCGATCACACCGCTCGAGGTCTCCTCGCAGTTCAACAACTACTTCGAGTTCGGCTCCAGCAAGGGCATCGCCGATGAGGCGCAGGCGCTGGAGATCTGCTCGTGAGGTGCGCATCGACGGACTGGTCGAGAAAGAGCTGACGTTCGCCATCGACGACCTCATCTGCATGATGCCGCTCGAAGAGCGCATCTACCGCCATCGCTGCGTCGAGACGTGGGCGATGGTCGTGCCCTGGACGGGGTTTCCGCTTGCCGAGATCGTCCGGCTTGCCCGGCCGCTCGGCTCGGCGAAGTTCCTCAAGCTGGAAGGCTCATGCAGCCGAAGGCGGCGACCAATCAGAGGCCTACTGGTATCCCTCGCCCCATCATGAGGCCGCGGCCGACGAGGCGATGAACGAGCTCGCCTTCCTCGTCACCGGCGCCTATGGCAAGCCGCTGCTCAACCAGTTCGGCGCGCCGCTGCGGCTCGCCCCGCCGTGGAAATACGGTCAAGTCGATGGCTGGCATCACGCGGTTCAGCTTCGTCGAACAGCGGCCGCGCACCTTTCCGGGAAGAGATCGGCGAGAACGAATACGGCTTCTTGGCCAACATCAATCCGCGCTTTCCGCACGATCGCCGGAACCAGGACAGAACGGATGCTGGGACGCGGACGTGTTCGCGTCCTGTCTTCAACGCCATGCGAGAAGACGGCGATGGCCGATCCCGATGGTCGCAGCCACTATTGGAGCCTGCTCGCCTTCAGCCCGGCGAGGTCGTCGCAGAGTGCGTCTGGCTGCGGCTTCCTCACACACCAGAGCCGCGACGAGGCCGGAGACGAGAAGGCTGAAGGCGAGCTGTCCGAATGCATGGCAACCAACGCACGTGGTGCTTCGAGCCGCACGACTGGCGGCGATGCTGAGCAGCAGGTTTGCGGCAAAGACATTCAGCGAATGGCGGCCGAGCATGTTGAAGTAGCGCACGACCAGCGGCGCGAAGCGGGCGATCCAGGGATAAAGCAGCGAGCCGACGGCGAGCAGCGACAACAGGTGGAGCACGCGCAGCGGCGCGTCATAGTGCTTGGACAGGCCGAGCAGCAGCGGCCAGTCGGGATTTTCATTGATGAGGCCGTTCAGCCAGCCCTGCCGGGCGACCAGATAGCCAAGGACGAGCATCGGGATCGCGGCGATGCGCAGCACGCCGATATTGGCCCTTGCCCAGCCGCCGATGCCCTTCGGGCTGGCCAGAACGAAGCCGAGGACGAAAGTAAGCTGCCAGGCGAGCGGGTGCAGCAGCCAGTTGTCAGGCGTCGGCCAGTGCGGCGTCTCGATGGCGCAGTGCCAGGTCGCGACAGGACGAGGAGCGCGACCGGCAGGACGAGCGCGGGGGCGCGGCGGTCGAGCGCGACGTAGCCCATGGCAAGGGCCATGACGACGACATAGAGCGGCAGGATGTTCAGATAGGCCGGCTGGTAGGTCAGCATGATCATGCCGAGCGCGCCCTTCAGCGGATCGGCGAAGAACAATTGCAGGCCGTGCCAGTCATGGAAGGTCGCGTTGCCGGTGCATCAAAGGCGCCGTGAACGGAACATCGCCACGAACACCACCAGCGTCAGAAGGTGCACGCGATAGATCTGCAGCACGCGGCGGGAGAGCTTGCGATAGACGCCATTGCCGGCGGCACCCGGCCATTGGTGACGTTGGAGGCGCAGCGCCCAGCCGGCAAGGAAGACGAAGAGGTCGGCTGAATCGGAGATCGATACGCTCGCTGGCAACAGCGCGAGAAGACGAGCCCGACGTGATTGATGAAGATGGCAATCAGCGCGAAGCCGCGCCAGAAATCGACGGCATTCGGCTCGCGGACGGCGGCGCCGAGACTGGGAAAACTGGACGACATCTGCGACACGCCCGCCGCGCTCCATCAAAGACCCACGCACCAGGCCAGCGCCCGGCCGCACGGGCACTCCCGGTTTCCCCGGAGCAAAAACCTGAAATTCTGTCAGAACGATGTCGGCGCCATTTGAGCGGCGCCGGCTTCGGCAGTCGTCCTCAGCGCTCGGCTGCGGCCGCCTCGCCCTTCTGTTCGCGGATCAGGTTGATGAACCGCGTGAAGAGGTAATGGCTGTCGCGCGGCCGGGCGAGGCTTCCGGATGGTACTGGACGGAAAAGACCGGCCGGTCCTTCAGGCGGATGCCGCAATTGGAGCCGTCGAACAGCGAGACATGGTCTCCCGACGCCCGCCGGCAGGCTGTCGCGATCAACCGCGAAGCCGTGGTTCATCGAGGATCTCGACCTTGCCGGTGGTGCAGTCCTGACAGGATGATTGGCGCCGTGGTGCCTCTGATGCATCTTGGCGGTGTGCCGCCGAGGGCGAGCGCCGGCATCTGGTGGCCAAGGCAAATGCCGAAACCGGCAGGCCGCTGTCGACGAGGGCGCGGATCTCGGGCACGGCGTGTACTTGCCGGTCTCGGCCGGATCGCCCGGGCCGTTCGACAGGAAGATGCCGTCCGGCGAAAGATTGCGGATTGTGTCGGCCGAAGTCGTTGCCGGCACGACGGTGACGCGGCAGCCGGAACCGGCGAGCAGGCGCAGGATGTTGCGCTTCACGCCATAGTCGATCGCAACGACGTGGTAATCCGGCGCATCCTGGGCGCCAAAGCCCTCGCCCCAGACCCACGGGGTCTCGGACCACTCGTACATCTGGGCGCAGGTGACCATCGGCACGAGATCCATGCCGACGAGACCCGGGAAGCCCGCGGCTTCCCCCTTCAAAGCCTCGACGTCGAACTTGCCGTCCGGCGCATGGGCGACGATCGCGTTCGGCATGCCCTTCTCGCGGATCAGCGCCGTCAGCGCGCGCGTGTCGACGCCGGAAATGCCGACGATGCCGCGCTCCTTCAGCCAGGCGTCGAGATGCTGCATCGCGCGATAGTTCGAGGGATCGGTGATCGAGTCCTTCAGCACGCAGCCGCGGGCGCCGACGACATTGTCCATGTCGACCGTCTCGACGTCCTCGGCATTGGTGCCGATGTTGCCGATATGCGGGAAGGTGAAGGTGATGATCTGGCCGGCATAGGACGGATCGGTCAGGATCTCCTGATAGCCGGTCATCGCCGTGTTGAAGCACACCTCGCCGACCGCCGTACCGACCGCGCCGAGGCCATACCCCTCGATCACGGTGCCGTCGGCGAGAACGAGGAGCGCGGTCACGGGCGCCTCGGCCCATCCGTCGTCGGTAATTCCGGCGTTTGTCGCGGTCATGTTCCGATTCGTCCGTTGCGGCCAGCGCCAGGCCGTCAGGAATTCAAGCCGGACCACATGGAGGCCATACGGGTCGCCATATGAAAAGAGCCCCGGCGGCGGCGGATGACGCAGCGGGAGCTCTGCCCCGGCGTCCGGCGCGCGCGAAAGCTAGGCCAAAGACCGGCTGTCGTCAACCTTTCGCATGAAATAGATTATCCTTATTTATCAGCCCCTTACGATTTCCGTCCGGGTTGCGGGCGGGAAGTGTTCCGGCTATGCTGTGCCGCACATTCGGGACGACTTGAGGGGGCCGTCATGAGAGACGCTTTCAACGCCGCGCTGAAGGACGCCATGCGCGACCAGAACAAGCGACGCATGGCGACGCTGCGCCTGATCAATGCCGCCATCAAGGATCGCGACATCGCGGCGCGCGGCGAAGGCAAGGAGCGGATCTCCGACGACGAGATTCTCGGCGTGCTCTCCAAGATGATCAAGCAGCGCGAAGAGTCGGCGCGCATCTATGAAGAGGCCGGCCGGCTGGAGCTTGCCGAGCAGGAGCGCGAGGAAATCGAGATCATCCGCGCCTTCCTGCCGAAACAGCTCGGCGAAGAGGAAATGAAGGCCGCCTGCGCCGAGGTCGTCAAGGAAATCGGCGCGGCGGGCCTGCGCGACATGGGCCGCACCATGACCGAGCTGAAGGCGCGCTATGCCGGCCAGATGGATTTCGCCAAGGCCAGCGGCGTCATCAAGGACCTTTTGAAGTAAGACATTGCCGCTGTTCCCGGGCTGCGCGACGCGGCGCCCGGGGCGTTCATTTTTCAAGTACAGTCCTTTGATATTGCTCGATTCCAGCTTTCGCGGGAATGACGGCTATTGGCGTTACGCGCGGTGACGGCCCATGCCGAAGGGTACGCTTGCGCGGGAATGGCGGTTGGCGGTGTGCGCGGTGAAGCCAATGCCGAAGGATACGCTGCGGGAATGACGCATGTGCTGGCGCTGCGCGCGGTGAAGGCCAGTCGCCGAAGGATACGCTTTCGCGGGAATGACGGGCTGGCGTTACGCGCGGTGACGGCCCATGCCGAAGGTGCGCTTGCGCGGGAACGCTCCTCTCTATTGGCGGTGTGCGGGGTGTTTCTGCCCGTCATCGCCCGCGTTCATCGATATGTCGCCGGGAGTAATCCTCCCGCCCGTCGCCTCAATCGAGGCTGAGGCGGATGGCGAGGATGCCGATCGGCACCATGATGAGAGCGAGCGGGACCGAGCCGAAGGCGAGAAGGTCGGAAAAGCGCCAGTGGACGACAGCGGGCCATCGAGCGGCGAAACCATCGTTTCAACGACGCCACCGGCCGGATAGCTGGCTGCGACGAGCTCTCGGCCTCACCATGTGACTGAGCCGGGTGGTGCTGAGCAGCGGCACAAACGCCGAGGCTGTGATCAGCCCAATGACAGCAACCTCGAGATGGGCAGCGATGGTGCCGTTGCCGAGCGGAAACTGCGGACCTCGGCGCTTGCCACCTGCATTGGCGCGCGGCCAGAACATCGAGGCTGGCGATCGCCGAAGCTCCAGAGGAAGACGGCGAGCAACAGCGGGACGAGCGTGAAGATCGCGCCGAAAAGCAGGACGATCGCGTCGAACGCGCCTCGCCTTGGCAATTCTTCCGCCCTGAACCCTGCCGCCGCATGGCGGCGTTTGCAGTCGGCGCTCACTCTCCGCCCGGCGAAGGCCCGTGTCAAATGTCGGCCGCCGCGGCAGGGTATGGCGTCGGCCGCACCCTCTCCTCCTGTAATGTCCGGCCATGCGTTACCTGTCCGGCCTTCTCGAGGAAATCCGCGCGCTGATTTCCGATCTCGGACGTCGTTGGCCGGCGCGCGTGACCTGGACCGGCGCAAGTCGCAGCCGGCAAAGGGCGATTTCTGGGCCTGCTGTCCGTTTCATTCGGAAAAGACGCCGTCGTTTCACGTCGACGACCGGCGCGGTATCTACAAGTGTTTCGCTGCGGCGCTTCCGGCGACATGTCTGGGTTCGTTGCCGAGACCGACGGCCTCTCCTCTTTCCCGAAGCGGTCGAGCGGCTGGCGGCCGATGCCGGTGCCGCTGCCGGCGCCGGACCCGCGCGCGGCGGAGCGTGAAGAACAGCGGGCAACCCTCTTCGACGTCATGGAACTTGCCGCCCGGTTCTTCGAGGATTGCCTTGCCGGGCGCGTCGGAGCTTCGGCGCGCGGTTATCTCAGCGGCCGCGAGCTCGGGCCGGCGCTGCAGCAGAAATTCCGGCTCGGCTATGCCCCGAACGACCGCTCGGCGCTGAAGTCGTTCCTTGCCTCAAAGGGCGTCTCGGGCGAGCAGATGGCCGAGGCGGGGCTCGTCATTTCCGGGCCGGACATTCCGGTCTCCTACGACCGGTTCCGCGACCGGGTGATCTTTCCGATCACGGACCTGCGCGGCCGGATCATCGCCTTCGGCGGCCGGGCGATGTCGCCGGACCAGCCGGCCAAGTATCTGAACTCGCCGGAAACGCCGCTCTTTCACAAGAGCGACATTCTCTACAATGCACAGGAAGCGCGCCGGGCGGCGACCAAGGGCGCAACGATCATCGCCGTCGAGGGCTATGTCGACGTCATCGCCCTCGTCTCGGCCGGCTTTCCCGGCGCCGTCGCGCCACTCGGCACGGCGCTGACGGAAAACCAGCTCCGGCTCCTGTGGCGGTTCGCGGACGAGCCGGTGCTCTGCTTCGACGGCGACGCGGCCGGCCTGCGGGCAGCGTCGCGGGCGATCGATCTTGCCTTGCCGCTGATCGAGCCGGGAAAGAGCGTGCGGTTCGCGCTGCTGCCCGAGGGGCAGGACCCGGACGACCTCATCCGCGCCGCCGGCCGGCAGGCGATGGAAGACGTCATCGGCAGCGCCCGGCCACTGGCCGACATGCTGTGGCGGCGCGAGGCGGAGTCCGGCGTTTTCGACACGCCGGAGCGGCGTGCGGCGCTCGAAGCACGGGTCAACGAACTGGTGCGCCTCATCGCCAACGAGGCGGTGCGCCGGCATTATTCGCAGGCCCTCGGCGAGCGGATGCGGGCCTTCTTCGGCGGCGGCGAGACATCCGGCGGGCGGCGCAACCCGTCCGGCGGACGCGGCGGCCCGGCGCGCGGCGGCGGTTCGGCGCAGGGCGGCAGGCAACGGGGCGGACAGCGCCGCGAGGACGCGGCGGCGAGCTCGAGCCTGCTTGGCCACCCGATGCTGGCGCGCGACTACCGCGCGCCATTGCCGCGCCGCGAGGCGGTGCTGGTCGGGGCGGCGGTCAACCACCCTTCCCTCGTCGACATGCATTTCGACGAGTTCTCGTCGCTGGAGCTCGGCGCCGGTGATCTCGAAACCATGCGCCGGACAATCGTCGAGGCGGTCTCGGCCGACCATGCGATCAGTTCCGCGGCACTGCGTGAGCAGCTCGTTGGCGCCGGCGTCGGGGCGACGCTCGAGGCGGTCGACCGGATGATCGTTTCCTGCCGCGAGTGGTACGCCAAGCCGGAAGCGGACCCGCAGGACGCCGAGGAAGCCTGGTCGCAAGCACTGACCTTGCACAAACGGGCTCACTCATTACATAAGGAACTCAGAGCGGCCGAGCTTGCACTTGCCAACGATCCGAGCGAAGAGAACTTCGCGCGGCTCATAGACATCCAGTCGGAGCTGGCGCGGGCAGACGGCACCGAAGCGCTGATCGAGGGTTTCGGTGTGAGATCGGGCCGTTCGGGGCGAACGTTCTGATCGGGCTTTCGGCGGAAAAGGCAACCGCCGGACCATCCGGTGCGGGGATCGGCAGGGTTAATTCCGATTTAACCGTCGAGGTTTAATCCCGGGTATCGAATGGCGCGACGGTGTCGCGGCCGAGAGTGCCAAATTGAAGACGACAGGCTGGCACCGCGGCGCGGGCCGGCCTTATTGCGGCTTCACATAGAGGTTTTGTCCGGTTTTTGGTGGAAACACGGACCTCCTGCCTCTATGTGTCTGGCGCAGCACAAAGATGCGAAGTGGCAGACACTTCCAGCGAGATTGCTCTAGCGGGGCGACCGAATGGCGACGAAGGCGACGGAAAGCACGGAAACGCAGGAAGCTCCGCAGGAGCACCAGGATGGTCCCCTGCTCGATCTCACCGACGCTGCCGTCAAACGGATGATCAAGGCCGCCAAGAAGCGCGGCTATGTGACCTATGACGAGCTCAACGAGGTGATGCCTTCCGAGGAGGTCACCTCCGAGCAGATCGAGGACACGCTGGCGATGCTCTCGGAGATGGGCATCAACGTCATCGAGTCCGAGGAAGCCGAAGAAGCCGAGCAGGGCGAGAACGAGGAAGAGTCCGAGGGCGGCGAGCTCGTCGAGGCGAGCCCCTCCCAGGTCGTGCGCCAGACGCAGACCCGCGAGCCGGCGGATCGTACCGACGATCCGGTGCGCATGTACCTGCGCGAGATGGGTTCGGTCGAGCTGTTGTCGCGCGAGGGCGAAATCGCCATCGCCAAGCGCATCGAGGCCGGCCGCGAGGCGATGATCGCCGGGCTTTGCGAAAGCCCCCTCACCTTCCAGGCAATCATCATCTGGCGCGACGAGCTCAACGACGCCAAAATTCTCCTGCGCGACATCATTGATCTCGAGGCGACCTATGCCGGACCGGAGGCCAAGCAGGCTCCGATGGCCGGCGAGGACGAGGATGAGGACGCCGAGTCCGAGACCGAATCCGAGAGCAACGAGGACGAGGAAGGCCCGCGGCCGCCCGAGGGCGACGACGACGAGGAAGACATGGAGGGCAACGTTTCGCTTGCCGCCATGGAAGCCGAGCTGAAGCCGCAGGTCGTCGAGACCTTCGACCGCATCGCCGAGGACTACAAGAAGCTGCGCCGCCTGCAGGACCAGCTCGTCGAGAACCGCCTGCAGAGCAAGACGCTGTCGCCCTCGCAGGAGCGGCGCCACAAGAAGCTCAAGGACGACGTCATCGCCGAGGTGAAGAGCCTGTCGCTCAACCAGAACCGCATCGATGCGCTGGTCGAGCAGCTCTATGACATCAACAAGCGCCTGATCGGCTTCGAGGGCCGGCTGCTGCGCCTCGCCGAATCCTATGGCGTCGATCGCGAGGAGTTCCTGAAGCAGTATCAGGGCTCCGAGCTTGATCCGAACTGGCTGCGGCGGGTGGCGAACCTTGCCTCGCGCGGCTGGAAGGAGCTGACGGCGGGCGAGAAGGACACCGTCAAGGAGCTTCGCCAGGAAATCCAGTACCTTGCGACGGAAACCGGGCTCGAGATCGCGGAATTCCGGCGGATCGTGCACATGGTGCAGAAGGGCGAGCGCGAGGCCCGGCAGGCGAAGAAGGAAATGGTCGAGGCGAACCTGCGCCTCGTCATCTCGATCGCCAAGAAATACACCAACCGCGGCCTGCAGTTCCTCGACCTCATCCAGGAAGGCAACATCGGCCTGATGAAGGCGGTCGACAAGTTCGAGTACCGGCGCGGCTACAAGTTCTCGACCTACGCGACCTGGTGGATCCGGCAGGCGATCACCCGCTCGATCGCCGATCAGGCCCGCACCATCCGCATTCCGGTGCACATGATCGAGACGATCAACAAGATCGTGCACCAGCCGGCAGATGCTGCACGAGATCGGCCGCGAGCCGACGCCGGAAGAGCTTGCCGAAAAGCTTGCCATGCCGCTCGAAAAAGTGCGCAAGGTGCTGAAGATCGCCAAGGAGCCGATCAGCCTCGAGACGCCGATCGGCGACGAGGAGGATTCGCATCTCGGCGATTTCATCGAGGACAAGAACGCGATCCTGCCGATCGACGCGGCGATCCAGTCGAACCTGCGCGAGACGACGACGCGTCCTCGCCTCGCTGACGCCGCGCGAGGAGCGCAAGCCGCGCATGCGGTTCGGCATCGGCATGAACACCGACCACACGCTGGAGGAAGTCGGCCAGCAGTTCTCGGTGACGCGCGAACGTATCCGCCAGATCGAGGCCAAGGCGCTGCGCAAGCTGAAGCACCCGAGCCGGTCGCGCAAGCTGCGCAGCTTCCTCGACAACTGAGGACGCTACGCAGCCGGGGATTTCATGATTTTCAGCGTTCGCAGCGAGCCGGCGAACGCGGCACGGCTCAGCCCAGCAGCAGGGCCGAGAGGGCCCTGAAGGCCAGGGCGGCGACGCTATAGCCGGTGAACAGGATCGACAGCCAGATGGCGGCGACGACCGGCATCTTGCGCAGCGTGAACACCGGATGTTCGGAGCGCTCGCGCTCCAGGCGTTCGGAACCGCGTTTCTCCCGCCCCCACAGAATGGTCACGAAGAACCTTCCGAACGAGAGTCGGATATCCGACGGCTTGTTCTGGCCGTTGTCGTCCCTGTCAAAGAATTTCTCGATGGCGTTGCGCTGGGAACCGCTGAAGCTGTCGAGCACGTTCTTGTCCATCTGCGACCAGAAGCGGTCGATGCGGTGCGCCGTACTATTCACCATTTGACTACCCTCGCTTTTCTCTTTGTCGCGACCCGGCACCCGATCAGTGCAGCAGGGTCACGAGCCTGGGAGAAACATCAGCCGCCGTCGAACCACCGTAATTGGTGTTGAACGTCACGCGCGCATTCGACCGCATCTGCAAACGCTGCACGATCAGGCTCGTAAAAGCCGATTCCGCCAGCACTTCGACATTGCTGTCGATGAGCAGCGTGCCGCGCGACAGGTAGATGACGCCGTCGATCCTCTTGATGCCGTTGCTGGCAAACTCATGGTCACGAAGCAGCGGCGCGTCTCGATCCTCGAAGATCGCGATGCCGGCGAGCGGACCCGAGGCCGGGGCGACCAGTTCCACTTCCGAATTGCTGCGGAACGAGATCCGGGACTTGTCGCCGACCAGATAAATGGTGACGTCCTTGCCGGTCAGAACGGTGTTCGACGACAGCTCGAACAGGCCATCCTTGATCACGTAGGTGCCCGGCTGCAGATGCACGGTCGTGTTGGGCTTTACCGCAAGGCCGCCGCAGTAGACGCCGGGGTCCAGTTCGACGAAGTCCTTGTTGATGACCGTGTTGTGGTAGGTGCAAGCGCCTACTTCCGGCGGCGTCACCGTCTTCAGGGATCCTGCTTCACCATGCAACGGGTCCTCGGCGACGCCTGATAAACAGCGTTCTTGTCGACGTCGTGGCCGCCGGCAACGCAGGTCTGCGCAAAATGGATTTCGGAATTGGCGGCGGTCACGAGCGCCTTGTCGTTGCTCGAATTGACCCAGGCGGCGCAGCCTTTCGCATTGATGCGGGCGCGACTGCGCACATCCATCGCGGCGGCCTTGTCGGGGTCGAGGACCAGCATGCACAGCGGGCTGGCGCCACCGGCCACGGCGGACGATTTGGACGACGAGCCCACCTCGATGGTGTCGTATCCAAGCACCCGGCCGAACACCGTCGGTACGGCATTGCCGCGCTCGACGGTCTTTCGCAAGGTGACGCTGACCGCGCTCGGCGCGCCGCTGTTGGCGACAAAGCTCTGTACGGACGAGTCCCAGGTGCCGAAGACGATGTCCTCTTCCGCCAGAACCATGCCATGCTCTGCCGCGGGCATGTTCTTTTCCGCGTAGACCAAGGCCGCGTTCCTTGCGGCTGCCTTGTCGGGCAGATGCATGGCCGCTGCCAGCGAGGCAGCATCGGCGGCTGTCTGCATTTCCGCCCGTTCGAAGTAGGCAATCCCGACGTCGATGGACAGGGCCGCGAAGCCGGCCGCGACCGGCGCGAAGAGAGCGGCAAAAGGCGCGACAGATCCGTCGCGGCAGCGCCAAAGCCTGGCGAGTTGGCTCACCATATCAGTGTCTCCAGATTTTCGGTTACATCTTGAGCTTGATGGACGACACGCCCATGGTGCCGCCGAGCCCGAACGTGACGAAGTTGGCCAGCGCGGCTTCTTCGGTCGGGACTGAAATCTCCATCTTCACTTCGTCGGCAGTGGGTTCGGACGCCGTGATGGTGAACCGCACCCCACCCCATTCGGGAAGCATGGCAGCGGCACGGCTTTCGGCCTCAACCAGACTCATCTGGCCAAGCGCCATGCCGCGCGTGACTTCATTGGCGACCATGTTCATCTCATGCCGGAGATAGAACAGCCCGCCATAATCGACGATGCCGAGCGCGATACCGACAAAGAGCGGCAAGATCATCGCCGCTTCAACGGCGGCAACCCCGCGCTCGTCCCGGCGAAAACTTGACCCTGGAAGCTTTCCGATTCTCAAGCCGAGGCCTGAAAACAAGTGTGTTGATTTTCTCGTCAGCATGGTGCCCTCCGTACTGCGGAGAGCAATACATCATCAAAATTCTAAACATCGGTAGATTTTACTAGAACTATTGATTAAATAAAAAATATCGATTGAACTGTTTTTCGAGCGAATACCAGATACATGTGTATTCAAAATTAATATTCAATACATCGAAAATTCGATTTATTTCAAATATGCCTGACAGGCAACCAACATATGCACAATCGATGACCCGGGACATGCCGCCATGGGCACCACGCGACCGGGCGCGCTCCCGGACGAACAAGGCGGCAGCGGATGCCAGCGGGCGACCAGAGAGCCGAGAGGCGCACTCCGCAAAACCGGAGCGCGCCTCTCACCGCTAGCCGTTGCCGCGCTGCCGGTCGGGCCCGGCCGCTGGCGACGTCTCTCTCACAGGTCGTCGGTATTGAAGGTGTCGCAAGCCTTCAGGCTGCCGGACTGGAGGCCCGCCTTGAACCAGCGGACGCGCTGGGCCGAGGTGCCGTGATTGAAGGCGTCAGGCACAACATAGCCCTGGCTGCGACGCTGGATGGTGTCGTCGCCGATCTGGCTGGCAGCGTTCAGCGCCTCCTCGAGGTCGCCCTTTTCGAGAAGCTGCTTCTGGGCGGTGCGATTGGCCCAGATGCCGGCGAAGCAGTCGGCCTGCAGCTCGACGCGGACAGACATCTTGTTGGCCTCGGTCGTGCTCATGCGCTGGCGCATCTCGTTGAACTTCGGCAGCACGCCGATGAGATTCTGGACGTGGTGGCCGACCTCATGAGCCAGAACATAGGCCTGGGCGAAATCGCCGCCGGCTTTGAAGCGGCGGGCGAGCTCGTCGTAGAATTCGAGGTCGAGATAGACCTTGCTGTCGCCCGGGCAGTAGAACGGGCCGGACGCGGCGCTGGCCATGCCGCAGGCCGAGCGCACGGAGCCGGAGAACAGCACCAGCGTCGGCTCGGTGTAGGAGCGGCCGGCCTGCTGGAAGATCTGGTTCCAGGTGTCCTCGGTCTCGGCGAGCACCGTGGCAACAAACGCCTTCATGTCGTCGCTGGCCGCCGTGGTGCCGCCGCCCGAGGGCGCGCTGGAGCGGCCCGTGTCGGTCTCGGTCGGCACGAGGCTCGGTCCCTCACCGGTCAGAAGCGTCAGCGGATTGATGCCGAGCAGCCAAAGCACGATGCCGGCAATGATGAGGAAGCCGATGCCGCCGCCGCCGGCCTTGCGGACGGTCGGCCGGCCGCTGCTCGATCCGCCGAGGCCGCCGGGCAGGCGAAAGCCGCCGGGGCCAAAACCGCCACCCTCGCTGCGGCGATCCTCGATATTAGAACTCTGCCGACGTCCCTTCCAAAGCATCGCTCGCTTCCTTCCCGGCCGTTTCCGCCGCCGCCCCGGCGCCGTCATCTCCACATGGGGTCTATATAGCCGAGCCTTGCCAGTGTTTACAGGGTCGGCGTCGCGCTCAGGCATATTCCCTGCCCGCAAGGGCATATGGGCAAAACGAAGGGGGCGGAACCGAAGTTCCGCCCCCTTTCATTCGTCACGCTGTCTCAGGCGCTTTCTGTCTCTGGCGCTCGCTGTCTCCGGCGTTCGCTTTCTCAGGCGTTCAGCGGAACAGCGCGACAATGCGACGGAACAGGTGGCTCACGCCGCAATTGAAGGTCGCGTAGCTGTGCATGTCGACATGGCGATTGCCCATGGCGGCCCGCGAAATCAGAAGCTCATTCAGCATTTGGCGTCTCCTATCAGGTCGTTTCGACTCGTCCGGGCTACCCCGAACACGGCGACGCCCCCCAATCAGAATTTTTTTCACCAAGCATTCCAGCAGCTTCCCTCGATGCCGCCGGTTGCTCGACATTCCTTGGCGCACCAGATGCGCGCCACAACAAAGCGCACCCTGTGCACCAGTTGAATATGACAGTCATGGTCGATAAGTCAACAAAATATGCGCACGAAGTGCACTCCCCTGGCACGATCGCAGCGAGACATGGCAAGAGGTGAATAATGAAGAAAAAAGCTGGCCCGGAAGCCCGCCCGATGACGCCGGAAGGCTTCAAGGCCTGGCGCAAGGCGCTCGACATCAAGCAGAAAGACGCCGCCGATCTGCTCGGCCTCAAGAAGCGGATGATCCAGTATTATGAAAAGGGCGATCGCGACGGAAAGAGCGTCGAGATCCCGAAGACCGTCCGCCTTGCGTGCTTCGCCCTTGCCGAAGGCGTGATCGACTACGACGGCAAGGTCGCAGAGCGCAGCGAGGCAAAGCCGGCCGAGGTTGCCGCCGAGATTGCCGCCGCCGAGGCGATGCCCGTGGCGGACGAGGCGCAGGCCGATGCCGGCGTGCCGGCCGCCGAGCCGGAGAAGGCTCCGGAGCCGACCGAGACTTCGGCTGCTGCGTCGCCGGCTCCCGCAACCCTGGCCCCCGCATCCCTGGCCAGCGAGGAGAAGGCGAATGCCAAGGGCGCCAAGGACGAGCCGAAGGCGGCCGAGAAGACGCACGGCAAGGCCGGCAAGCATCATCGCGGCAAGAAGGAAGCGGCCAAGGACGAGGCCGCGCCTGCCAAAAAGGCCGCGGAGAAGCCGGCCGAAGGCGGCGCCGGCGATGCGGCAAAAGGCGCTTCTGCCAAGCGCGGCAAGGGCAAGAGCGCCTGAGCCGGGGAAGATGATGACGGGCGGCGATTGTCGGACTTTCGCCGCCCGTGCTTTTCGCCTATAGATCGGCGCCGATCCGACCGGCCGTCCGGCCGCCATTTCCCTGCGCGCGCCCAATCGGGCTCATGCGCGGCAATCGTCGAGCGCCAATGCCCAAACGCACAGATATCAAGTCGATCCTGATCATCGGCGCGGGCCCGATCGTCATCGGTCAGGCCTGCGAGTTCGACTACTCGGGAACCCAGGCCTGCAAGGCGCTGCGCGCCGAGGGCTATCGCATCATTCTCGTCAACTCCAATCCGGCGACGATCATGACCGACCCGGATCTGGCGGACGCGACCTATGTCGAGCCGATCACGCCGGAAGTCGTGGCGATGATCATCGAGAAGGAGCGCCCGGACGCGCTGCTGCCGACGATGGGTGGCCAGACGGCGCTGAACTGCGCCCTGTCGCTGCGCAAGATGGGCGTCCTCGACAAGTACGGCGTGCAGATGATCGGCGCGACGGCCGAGGCGATCGACAAGGCCGAGGATCGCGAGCTGTTCCGCGAGGCGATGGCCAAGATTGGCCTCGAGACGCCGCGCTCGGTGCTCGCCAACGCCTCCGACCTGAAGAACGACGACAAGCGCCGGCATGCCGAGGAGCGCGAGAAGGTCGCGGCCCGGCATGCGGACGCCGGCCCGCGCACCAAGGCGCTTGCCGATTTCGAGCGCGACTGGGCCTCCGGCGAGGCCGAGCGGCGCAAGCGCTACATCGAGAAGGGCCTCATCGAGGCGCTCGAGGCGCTGCAGGTCGTCGGCCTTCCCGCCATCATCCGCCCGTCCTTCACGCTCGGCGGCACCGGCGGCGGCATTGCCTATAACCGCGAGGAATACATGGAAATCGTCGAGCGCGGCCTCGACGCCTCGCCGACGACCGAAGTGCTGATCGAGGAATCGGTGCTCGGCTGGAAGGAATACGAGATGGAGGTCGTTCGCGATCGCGACGACAACTGCATCATCGTCTGCTCGATCGAGAACATCGACCCGATGGGCGTCCATACGGGCGATTCGATCACCGTCGCGCCGGCCCTGACGCTGACCGACAAGGAATACCAGATCATGCGCGACGCCTCGATCGCCGTGCTGCGCGAGATCGGGGTGGAGACAGGCGGCTCGAACGTGCAGTTCGCGGTCAATCCGGAAGACGGGCGCCTCGTCGTCATCGAGATGAACCCGCGCGTGTCGCGCTCATCGGCCCTTGCGTCGAAGGCCACCGGCTTCCCGATCGCCAAGGTCGCGGCCCGGCTCGCCGTCGGCTACACGCTCGACGAGCTGGAAAACGACATCACGGGCGGCGCGACGCCGGCATCGTTCGAGCCGACGATCGATTATGTGGTGACCAAGATCCCGCGGTTCGCGTTCGAGAAGTTTCCCGGCGCCGAGCCGCTGCTGACGACGGCGATGAAGTCGGTCGGCGAGGTCATGGCGATCGGCCGGACATTTGCCGAATCGCTGCAGAAGGCGCTGCGCGGCCTCGAGACCGGCCTTACCGGCCTCAACGACATCGAGATCCCCGGCCTTGGCCAGGGCGACGACAAGAACGCCATCCGCGCCGCGCTCGGCACGCCGATGCCGGACCGGCTGCTGAAAGTTGCCCAGGCGCTGCGCCTCGGCGTCAGCCACGACCAGATCCACGCTTCCTGCAAGATCGATCCCTGGTACATCGAACAGCTCCAGGCGATCGTCGACATGGAAGAGAAGGTGCGGCGCATGGGCCTGCCGAATTCGACGGGCGCGCTGCGGTCGCTGAAGGCGATGGGCTTCTCGGATGCCCGCCTTGCCGAACTGGCCGGCAAGGAAGAGGCCGATGTCGCGGCGCTCCGGCGGTCGCTCGACGTGCACCCGGTCTACAAGCGCATCGACACCTGCGCGGCCGAGTTCGCCTCGCCGACGGCCTACATGTATTCGACCTACGAGGTGCCGTTCGCCGGTGCCCTGCGCTGCGAAGCACAGCCTTCGGACCGCAAGAAGGTCATCATTCTCGGCGGCGGCCCGAACCGGATCGGCCAGGGCATCGAGTTCGACTATTGCTGCTGCCATGCGGCCTTCGCGCTCGAGGATGCCGGCTATGAGTCAATCATGGTCAACTGCAATCCCGAGACCGTGTCGACCGACTACGACACTTCCGACCGGCTCTATTTCGAGCCGCTGACGGCGGAGGACGTGCTCGAGATCATCGCCAAGGAAAAGGCGAACGGCACGCTGCACGGCGTCATCGTCCAGTTCGGCGGCCAGACGCCGCTGAAGCTTGCCGGCGCGCTGCAGGCGGCGGACGTGCCGATCCTCGGCACCTCGCCGGATGCGATCGACCTTGCCGAGGACCGCGACCGCTTCAAGCGGCTGCTCGACCGGCTGAAGCTGAAGCAGCCGAAGAACGGCATCGCCTATTCCATCGAGCAGAGCCGGCTCGTTACCGCCGAGCTCGGCTTCCCGCTGGTCGTGCGGCCGTCCTACGTGCTTGGCGGCCGGGCGATGGCGATCATCCATGACGAGAAGATGTTCGACGAATATCTGCTCGGCACGCTGCCGGCGCTCGTCCCGGAAGAGGTCAAGACCCGCTATCCGAACGACAAGACCGGCCAGATCAACACCGTTCTCGGCAAGAACCCGCTGCTCTTCGACCGTTATCTGGTCGATGCCATCGAGGTCGACGTCGACGCGCTTTGCGACGGCAAGGACGTGTTCGTTGCCGGCATCATGGAGCACATCGAGGAAGCCGGCATTCATTCCGGCGATTCGGCCTGCTCGCTGCCGCCGCATTCGCTGCCGGCGTCGCTGATCGCGGAACTGGAGAAGGAGACGAAGGCGCTTGCCCTCGCCCTCGAGGTCGGCGGCCTGATGAACGTCCAGTACGCGATCCAGAACGGCCAGATCTTCGTGCTCGAGGTCAATCCGCGCGCCTCGCGGACCGTGCCGTTCGTTGCCAAGACGATCGGTGCGCCGGTTGCCAAGATCGCAGCGCGGGTGATGGCTGGCGAGCCTCTCGCCGGCTTCGGCCTTGCCAAGCGCGAGCTCAGCCATATCGCGGTCAAGGAAGCCGTGTTCCCGTTCGCCCGCTTCCCGGGCGTCGACACGGTGCTTGGCCCGGAGATGCGCTCGACCGGCGAGGTGATGGGTCTCGACCGGGACTATGCGATCGCCTTTGCCAAGAGCCAGCTCGGCGGCGGCACGCGCGTGCCGACGGCCGGTACGGTGTTCGTGTCGCTGCGCGAGTCCGACAAGCCGCGCATTCTCGAGTCGATCCGGCGGCTCGAACAGCTCGGCTTCAAGATCATCGCGACGAGCGGCACGCAGCGCTATTTCGTCGAGAACGGCGTCGCCTGCACCAAGATCAACAAGGTGCTTGAAGGCCGGCCGCATATCGTCGATGCTATCAAGAACGGTGACGTGCAGCTCGTTTTCAACACGACGGAGGGCGCCCAGGCGCTTGCCGACAGTCGGTCGTTGCGCCGGGCGGCACTGCTGCAGAAAGTGCCCTACTACACCACGCTGGCCGGCGCGATCGCGGCGGCGCGGGGCATAGAAGCGTACAGCACGGGCCACCTCGAGGTGCGGCCGCTGCAGTCCTATTTCGAGGACGTCGCCTGACGGAGTGCGCGGGGGCCAAGCCCGACGCCAGGGAAACAGACGCGGGCCCGGATGAAAGTCCGGGCCTTAACGGCATTTCGCCGGCCCGCCAAGGCCGGTCACGTCCAGAGGGAACAGGTCGGCATGGAAAAGATCCCGATGACCGTCGCGGGGCACGCGCAGCTCGAGATCGAGCTGAAGCGGCTGAAATCGGTCGAGCGGCCGCGCATCATCGAGGCCATTGCCGAGGCGCGCGCGCATGGCGATCTTTCCGAGAACGCCGAATACCACGCCGCCAAGGAAGCGCAGGGCCTCAACGAGGCGCGGATTTCCGAGCTTGAGGAAAAGCTCGGCCGGGCCGAGGTGATCGATGTCACCAAGCTCTCGGGCAATTCGGTGAAGTTCGGCGCCAGGGTGACGCTCGTCGACGAGGACACCGACGAGGAGAAGACCTACCAGATCGTCGGCGATCTGGAAGCCGACGTGAAAAGCGGCAAGGTGTCGATTTCCTCGCCGATCTCGCGGGCGCTGATCGGCAAGAAGGTCGGCGATTCGGTCGAGGTGTCGACCCCCGGCGGGGCGCGCGCCTACGAGATCCTCGCCATCAAGTTCGGCTGAGCGGCGAGCCAATCGCTCCAGCGACGGCGGCGCCCCTTGCGCCGCCGTTTTCGTTTGTCGCCCCTCCCCGGCACCGTGCGGCCGGCCTGCAGAGACGTCCCGCAACGGGGTTCCGCCGGGCCGCCGTCAACCGTTCCCGGCGCCTTTCGGCAAGGCCGCCGGAATTATTGCAAAACGACGACGGTATAACGCCGCACGCCCTTGACCCGACCCTTCAAGCCTTGACACGATGGCTTCCGAGAACTTCCGCATGGTGCGGGGGAAGCAGTGAAACCCCTTGCGTTGACAGAGGTTTCGCAAAAGGAGGCAACGATGGGCCAGGACAACGGCAGACGAGGTCATGGCCCCCGGTGCATTGCACTGGTGGGTCCGTTCGGGAGCGGCAAGACGAGCCTGTTGGAAGCCATTTTGTGGCGTTCCGGCGCCGTACCCCGACAGGGGCACGTGAGCCAGGGCAACACCGTCGGCGATGCCTCTCCCGAGGCGCGGGCCCATGTCATGAGTGTCGAGGCGAACATCGCCGAATGCGATTTCATGGGTGAGACTTTCACCTTCGTCGAGTGTCCGGGCTCGGTCGAATTCCTGACCGAGATGCAAGGCGTGCTGCCGGGCGTCGATGTCGCGGTGGTGGTCTGCGAGGCGGACGAGAAGAAGCTGCCGGCGCTGCAGGTGGTGCTGAAGGAGCTCGAGGAGCGGTCGATCCCGCGGATCCTGTTCCTCAACAAGATCGACAAGGCCGATGCGCGCGTGCGCGAGACCCTGGCGATCCTGCAGCAGGCGAGCGAGCGGCCGCTGGTGCTGCGGCAGATCCCGATCTGGGAAAACGGCATCGCCACCGGCTTCATCGACCTCGCGCTCGAGCGTGCCTTCGTCTATCGCGAGCATGCGGCCAGCGAAGTGGTCGACATGAGCGACGGCGATCACGTCCGCGAGGAGGAAGCCCGCTTCACGATGCTGGAGCAGCTCGCCGACTACGACGACACGCTGATGGAGCAGCTTCTGGAAGACATTCCGCCGCCGCGCGACACGGTGTTCGACGATCTCGTCAACGAGATGCGCGACGGCCTCATCGTGCCGGTGCTGATCGGTTCGGCGGAAGAGGCGCATGGCATCATGCGGCTGCTGAAGGCGATCCGTCACGAAGCCCCGGGCATTGACGAGACCGCGTCGCGGGTCGGCGTCGAGGCCAACGGCAATGCCGTGGTGCAGATCCTGAAGACCATCCACACCACCCATGCCGGCAAGCTGTCGCTGGCCCGTGTGCTCTCCGGCACGGTCAAGGACGGCGACTTCCTGCATGGCGAGGGCGGCGCCGAGGACAAGGTCTCCGGCGTCTTCCGGATGATGGGCGCGCAGGTCACCAAGCGCGATGCCGCGGGCGTCGGCGAGACCGTCGCGCTCGGCAAGCTCGAGCATGCCCATACCGGCGCGACGCTGACCTCGGCCAAGGCCGGCATGGAGCAGAACGCCAGGCTGGCGCCGCCGCAGCCGGTGATGGCCAAGGCGATCATTCCGACCGAGCGCAAGGACGAAGTGAAGCTCTCGGCGGCGATTGCCAAGATCGCCGAGGAAGATCCGGCGCTGGTCATCTCCCACAATCAGGAGACCGGCGAGACGCTGCTCGAAGGCCAGGGAGAAATGCACCTGCGCGTCACCACCGAGCGGCTGACCGGCAAGTACGGCCTGTCGATCGAGACACGCGAGCCGCAGATCCCCTATCGCGAGACGATCCGCGGTTCGGTGACCGTGCGCGGCCGGCACAAGAAGCAGACCGGCGGCCATGGCCAGTTCGGCGATGTCGTGCTGGAAATCTCGGCGCTGCCGCGCGGCTCGGGCTTCCAGTTCTCCGACCGGATCACCGGCGGCGTGGTGCCGAAGCAGTACATCCCGTCGGTCCATCACGGCGTCGAGGATTTCCTGAGGCAGGGGCCGCTCGGCTTCGAGGTCGTCGACATCTCGGTGTGCCTGACGGACGGCTCCTACCACACGGTCGATTCGTCCGACATGGCGTTCAAGACGGCGGCGCAGATCGGCATGCGCGAGGGCATGCCGCAGTGCCATCCGGTGCTGCTGGAGCCGGTTCTGGAAGTCGAGATCGTCTGCCCGAGCGAGGCGACGGCGAAGATCAACGCCATCGTTTCGGCGCGGCGCGGCCAGATCCTCGGCTTCGACACGCGGCCGGGCTGGAGCGGCTGGGACGTGGTGAAGGCGATGATGCCGCAGTCGGAGATCTCCGATCTCATCGTCGAGCTGCGCTCGGCGACGTCGGGCGTCGGCACGTTCACCTACCACTTCGACCATCTGGCGGAGCTTTCCGGCCGGCAGGCGGATCAGGTGATCGCACGGCAGGCCGAACTCAACAAGCAGTGATGCGGCGGGCGCCAGTCGCGCCCCGGCACCCACGCCAGAGAGCAAACGCGGAAAGGGCGGCCGTTTGGCCGCCCTTTCAGGTTCCAGAGGGTCCCCTCGCCGCTCGTCAGTCGACGAGGCGGATGTCGCCGAGGTCCTTGCCGATCAACTGGAAGGCGCGCTTCAGTTCGGTCGCCGTCGTCGTCTTGAAGTAGTACGGCGGTTCGGTGGCGCAGGTCTCGTAGAGTTTCTGGGTCGCGGCATCGGGCACGCCGAAGGTGATGGCGTAGATCTCGATGCCGGTTTCCTTGACGTTCTTGCAGGCCTGCAGCAGGCGGTCATCGAGGAAGGTCCGATAGTCGCCGAGCGTCTGGCCGGGAATGCGGCTGTTCCAGGCGCCGCGGAAGCCATAGGACGTGTAGTCCGAAATGTGTTCCCAGTTCGGGTTGGCGGCAGCATCGTTCATGCCGTCCGTCATCAGCACGATCACCTTCTTGACGTCGCCATAGGGCGCACCCTCGATGAAGGGCGCCGACGGGGAGAGGACGCGCCAGCCCCAGGCCAGGCCTTCGGCGGCATTGGTGCCCGAGCCTTCCCAATAGTTGAGGTTGCCGATTGTCTTGTTGACTTCGCCCTCGACATTGGTCAGCGGCAGGATCGGATCGGGACAAGCCTGGTTCGGACCCTTGGTGATCGGCGGGATCTCGTCGATCCTGTCGGCTTTCTTGTTGTTGTATTTGATGATTGAACGGGTGTGGCCATGGTTGGTGTCAGCCTGGTCGGTTCCCGCCTCGAACGGATCGTCATCAAGATAGTCGTTGACCGGGTCGAACCAATACTTGTCCTTGATGAAGGACTCGTCGATGTCGTCCATCCAGAAATAGGGAACCCAGAGGCTGTCCGGATTGTCGTGGGTCGGCGGCGTATCGTTTACGTCCATCGGCTCGGGACGAGCCTCGACACAACCCTTCCAGCTCGTGTTCGGAATGAGATCGAACAGGGTGAAATGGTTGATGACCTCGGGCACCCAATAGAAGCAGCCGTCGGTGAAATTGTGCTTGTAGGGCGTGGCGGCCTGCGCCTCGCCAACGCCAACCAGTTCGCCAACCCAGGCGAAGGCCCTGCCGAGAGTGCCGAGCGAGGAGGAACGGTCGGAGCCGCCGCCACCGCTATAGGGGTCGGTCCAGGTGCCGCCACCGCCACCGCCTTCCCAGGGCCAGCTACAGCCGATCTTCTTGGCCACGGCATGTCCTTCCATGCTGTGGCCATGGTATTTTGCCTCTGCTTCCGTATCCATCCAGGCAAGATGCGCGGCATCGTTGCCGATGTTGACAGCGCCGACATAGGGCACGACGGCGATTTTCACTTCGCCCTTCTTGTCGGCCTTCTTCAGCATGTTGACGAGGTTCTGGGCGGCCGACTTCAGCTCGCCCATCGAATTGCGCATCGAGCCGGTATTGTCGAGCACCAGGGCGATCTCGAGCGCGCCGGCGCCGGCAACGACTTCGGAAGCGACGTTCACCTCGAAGGCTTCAAGACCGAAAATCTCGGAAAGGCTGGTCCGGACCTTTGACGTCACCTCGACCCGCAGACCGCCATCGGTCCGTTTCAGTTGCAGATCGCGGTCATAGATCGCCGCGAAGGTACCGAGATTGCTCTGGAAGAAGCCGTCGGCATAGAGCTCGAGCTTCTTGTCGTCGAGGTCGTATTCCTTCATCGCCGCGACCGCGGCGGCGTCGGCGGCATCCTGCATCGCCTGACGCGCCAGATAGCTGCGTGAATAATCGACAGCGAGACCGGTCAGGCTGAGGATGGGAATAACAGCAATCGCAAAGACGACGGCGGCGGTGCCACCTTCATCGGAGACGAGCGTCGTTACCCTGGAAAGGAAACGAGCCACAAGCTTGCGCGACATCTACATGCTCCGCCTAGCATATTCAGTTGCCATGCATGCTAGGCGCCGGCGCACTCCAAAACGTAAATGAAACTCAAGGCGGTACAGAATTCATGCCGCAGTATTAGCAACTTCTAAATTTACCGGAATATCAAAACAATCGATAAAAAAACGGCGCGACAGGGCGCCGGCAAAACAAAACCGGCCCCGCGTGCACGGAACCGGTCGAGAGGCTGGCGACGGGCGGCCGAAGCCATCCGTCGCCGAATTCCGTCGTGAAATCAGGCGAGCTGAAGGCGGACGGCCTTCGGGCCCTTGCCGCGCTTGTCCGGCTCGGTCTCAAAGGAGATGCGCACGCCCTGATCGAGCGGCGGAATGCCCGAGCTCTCCACGGCGGAGATGTGCACGAACACGTCCTTCGAGCCATCATCCGGAGTGATGAAGCCGAAGCCCTTGGACTGATTGAAGAATTTCACGGTGCCGGTCTGGCGCATAGATGAGGTCCTTTCCCATCATCAAGTAAATTAGCCGCCATTTTTGGCGGCAGCAGTCGGGGCAGGCATTTCAGATTTCGGGGAAAGGATTAGTCGCGCCGTCTTTTCGTTCACGGAATTTCCGAAACTTGTCGCGGGGATCACACCCGCTGCAGAGCGATGCATCGACGCCGCTCCTCACGCCTTCTATTCCGATTTCCCTTCCGGTCCGATTGACCGCCGAACGGCGTGCATTGTGGAGCAAAGGCCGGTCAAAGGCAAACGAAAGTTTGATGACGAAGCGGCGATTGCCGGCGGACTTCACAAGAGCCCGAAAACGCGACCGGGGCCGGCCTGCGGCCGACCCCGGTTTTCGCCGAACTTTTCTGCCAGCGCGGGGCGCTTACCAGCGGTGGCGCAGGCCGACCATCACCTGATGGCTGCGCAGATCCACCTTGTTGTTCATCGTGTAGGTGCGACGCGTCGACGGGTTGACGGTGTCAAGCGACACGTTCTCGACGCCGAGGAAGCGATAGCCGAACTCGAGATCGAGCGAGGGCGACAGGGCCGCGAGGGCGCCGACCGAGGCCTGATAGGCAAAGGCGGTGCTGTAGCCGTCGGTGCGGACGTTCCAGCCATCGACATTGGTGCCGGTGGAGTTCACGTCATAGACCGAGAAGCGGTCGAACTTGACCGTCGCGAAGCCGACGCCGCCGGACACATACGGGCGGATGATGGTGCCGGTGTCGATTTCGGCACCGAGCGAGGCGCCGATGAAACCCTTGAGGGTACCGCTCGACCACGGCCGCACATAGTCGCGCGTGCCGATGAGGTGGGTGTCGGTTTCAGCCTGCATGTAGCCAAACTCGACCTCCCCGTAGAACCGAACCGGGTCGGTCGCGACCGGCAGGTAGTAACCGACCGCTGCGCCGGCATACCAGCCCGGCTGGTAGTTGGTGTGAACCGGAGGATCGGCCGGGCCACCACCGACATCGTCGACGAAGGCCCAGTCATGGCCATTGACGTAGGCGAGCGAGCCGCGAAGGGCGACAAAGCCGATGTCTTCCGGTGCCGCCCTTTCGATGACGGGCGGCTCAAACGGTTCTTCGGGCATGTCGGCGGAGAGAGCCGGACCGGCAAAGCCGGCAGCCGCGGTGCCAAGCGCGGCGAGGGACACAGAACTGATACGCATCTTCGGAACCTTTCGTTCGGCTACTAACTGGTTAGCTCCGACGATAGGCCGTTAAGGTTAATGAGCCGTTTCGCGAAATAGATTTTGTTATTTACTTTTAAACAACGTTTCTTAACCAAGATTAACTCCCGCACCAAACCCGCCGGACACCGTCCGGCCGGCGTCCCTCCCCGGCCTTTTCAGTTTGGCCTCGCGCGGAAAAATGCGCTATCAGCCAGCGAGCGCACGGCCCTGCCGGTCGCGGGATTTCCTCGAGTTCGGAACGAAGGGACATTCGCCATGTCGGAAATGCAGGCCGCCGTTCTGCCGGTCACGCCGCTGCAGCAGAACTGCTCGCTGATCTGGTGTTCCGAGACGAAGAAGGCGGCGGTCATCGACCCGGGCGGCGATGTCGACCGCATCCGCGAGGCGCTCGAGGAACAGGGCCTCACGCTTGAGAAGGTGCTGCTGACGCATGGCCATTTCGACCATGCGGGCGGAGCGGCGGAACTTGCCGAGGCCTATGGCGTGCCGGTCGAGGGGCCGCAGGAGGACGAGAAGTTCCTTCTAGATGCGATCGAGATGCAGGGCTTCAAGTGGGGCGTCGCCGGCGGGCGCAATGTCGAGCCGGATCGCTGGCTGAATGATGGCGACAAGGTCAGCGTCGGCAACCTGACGCTCGACGTGGTGCACTGCCCCGGCCACACGCCGGGCCATGTGGTGTTCTTCCACGAGCCGTCGCGCTTCGCCGTCGTCGGCGACGTGCTGTTCAAGGGTTCGATCGGACGAACGGATTTTCCGCGCGGCGACCACGACACGCTGATCCGGTCGATCAAGGAGAAGCTCCTGCCGCTCGGCGACGACGTGACCTTCCTGCCCGGTCACGGGCCGCTGTCGAATTTCGGCAGCGAGCGACGCACCAATCCGTTCCTCGTCGAGGAATGAAACCGGCGCCGGATCGCTCCGGCGCCAGGCGCTTGCGGTCTTGCAGGCTTTTGATTTCGCCGGCCGCTCAGTTGCAGAAGTGGCGGCGGCCGTCATAGCCCTTGTAGGTGCCGCTGTCCGGATCGAAGCTGCGATAGCGCGCCTTGCAGGAGCGGAACCACTCGCGGGTCCAGGGCTCGGCCCGGGCGTCGTTCGTCCGATAGGTGCGCGGCCGGTCGCGGTAGTAGACGACCGAGGGCTCCTCGTAATACCGCGGCTCGACATAGACCCGCTCGCGCGGGACATAAACGCGCTCGCGCGGCACGTAGTAGGTGCGCGGGGCGGTGCGATATTCGTAGTAGCCGTAGGACGGCCGCGACATGGCGCCGGCGATCATCGCGCCGGCGGCCAGGCCCATGACACCGGCGACGATTGCCGGGCCGGCATTGTTGTGGTGACGGCGGCCGGCTTCCGCCGGCGAGGCCGCGACGACGACCATGGCGGCCGCCGCAGCGGAAAGCACCAAGGTGCGCAGGGAATTGATGTTCATGGCGGGTCTCCTCACCCGTTGCAGTAACGGCACCCCAAAAAGCCCCGGCCGGTGCGCCCGGCATCCAGCCTTACCGAATTGTTAACGCTGCCCAGATGAACGGTGGCTGAACGGGACTCTTTCGCAAAAATATGGAAGGATGACGGCGAAGCGGCAGTTTTCCGCCGTTTTCGCTGCCCCTTGCGTGGGGACTTGATTTTCTGGCGGCGTTCGATAAAAAGAACACTGCGAACTTTGAAAAGAATTTCGTTCGCTGAAGCGAACAAGGCCGATGGTCTGGCAGGTCATGCCGCCCTTCGGCGACCATTCAAGGACCCGGACCCATGAGCGAAGATCACATCCCCGCCTTTTCCACGCTGGCCGTGCATGCCGGCGCCAAGCCCGACCCGGCGACCGGCGCGCGCGCGACGCCGATCTACCAGACGACGTCGTTCGTCTTCGACGACGTCGACCATGCCGCATCGCTGTTCGCGCTGCAGGCGTTCGGCAACATCTATACCCGCATCACCAATCCGACGACGGCGGTGCTCGAGGAGCGCGTCGCGGCGCTCGAGGGCGGCACGGCGGCGCTGGCGGTGGCTTCCGGCCATGCGGCCCAGCTTCTCGTGTTCCACACCCTGCTCGAGCCGGGCGACGAGTTCATCGCGGCCAAGCAGCTCTATGGCGGCTCGATCAACCAATTCGGCCAGTCGTTCAAGAGCTTCGGCTGGAACGTGAAGTGGGCCGACGTGACCGATCTTTCGACCTTCGAGGCGGCGATCGGGCCGAAGACCAAGGCGATCTTCATCGAGTCGATTGCCAATCCGGGCGGCGTCGTGACCGACATCGCGGCGATTTCGGCGATCGCCAAGAAGGCCGGCATTCCGCTCATCGTCGACAATACGCTGGCGACGCCGTTCCTGTGCCGGCCGTTTGAACATGGCGCCGACATCGTCGTTCACTCGGCGACGAAGTTCCTTGGCGGCCACGGCAACTCGATGGGCGGCGTCATTGTCGACGGCGGCTCGTTCAACTGGTCGGCGAGCGATCGCTATCCGCTGCTGTCGAAGCCGCGGCCGGACTATCACGGCCTCGTCATCCACGAGACCTTCGGCAATTTCGGCTTTGCCATTGCCTGCCGGGTGCTCGGCCTGCGCGATCTCGGCCCGGCGATCTCGCCGTTCAATGCCTTCATGATCCTGACCGGCATCGAGACGCTGCCGCTGCGCATGAAGCAACACACCGAGAATGCGCTGGCGGTGGCGAAGTTCCTTGCCGGTCATCCGAAGGTGAGCTGGGTCAGCTATGCCGGCCTCGAGGGCGACCGCTTCTTCGACCTGCACAAGAAGTACTGCCCGAAGGGGCCGGGCTCGGTGTTCACCTTCGGCGTCAAGGGCGGCTACGATGCCGGCGTCAAGCTGGTCTCGTCGGTGAAGCTGTTCTCGCATCTTGCCAATATCGGCGACACGCGCAGCCTCATCATCCATCCGGCCTCGACGACCCATCGCCAGGTCCCCGAGGAGCACAAGGCAGCCGCCGGCGCCGGCGCCGATGTCGTGCGCATCTCGATCGGCATCGAGGACAAGGCCGACATCATCGCCGATCTCGACGCGGCGCTGAACACGCTCTGAGACCTCGCCCGAGGCCTCCAAAGCATCGAGCCCTCTTCCCGGCCGGGGAGAGGGCTTTTTTATGGCTCAACCGGCCGCAGAAGCGAGAACTTCAGCGGCGGGCGCCCATGCCGGCGCGGTGCAGCGTCGCGATCGCAAGCACCAGCATCGCCATCGCCTGATGGCCAAGGCCGAGGGCGAGCGGCACCGAGGTGACGAGCGTCGTGATGCCCAGGGCGGCCTGCGCAAAGACGAGGAAAAAGAGGAAGCTGGCGCGCAATGCGACGGCCGAGCCGGGGCCCGGGCGCGCTCGATGAATGCATGCAGGCCGGCGGCGGCGAGCAGCAGATAGGCCATCATCCGGTGATCGAACTGCACGGTCAGGACGTTTTCAAAGAAATTGCGCCAGACCGGCTCGGCGACGAGGAGATTTTCGAGCGCCGGGATGAAGCGGCCGTCCATCAGCGGCCATGTGGTGTAGGTCAGTCCGGCATCGAGGCCGGCAACGAGGCCGCCGAGAAAGATCTGGGCAAGGACCAGCAGCACGAGGCCGGCTGCGGCAAGGCGGGCGACCGGCGCGGCCGGCGCGGTCGGCTCAGGGGCGAGGCGCCGGGCGACCCAGAGGATGGCGGCGAAGATGATGCTGGCGGTCGTCAGGTGGACGGCGAGGCGGTACTGGCTGACGTCGACACGATCGACGAGACCGCTTGCGACCATCCACCAGCCGATGGCGCCCTGCAGGCCGCCGAGGGCAAAGAGGCCGGCAAGGCGCGGCGTCACGCCGGCCGGGATGCGGCGGCGCAGGAGAAACCAGAGGAAAGGCACGGCAAAGACGACGCCGATGAGGCGGCCGAGGAAGCGATGGCCCCACTCCCAGCCGTAAATCCATTTGAACTCGTCGAGCGTCATGTCCGGATTGACGATCTCGTATTCCGGTATCGTCTTGTACTTTTCGAACTCGGCCTGCCAGTCGGCTTCGGAAAGCGGCGGGATGGCGCCGGTTACCGGCTTCCACTCGGTGATCGACAAGCCGGAATCGGTGAGACGCGTGGCGCCGCCGACAAGGACCATGACGAAGACGAGGAAGGCGACGAGATAAAGCCAGACGCGGATCGGCGCGGTGCGATCGCCGGCGCCGGCAGCCGGTCCCGTGCCTCCGGAGTTCGAGATACTCATCACGCTGCCCGCCCTGCCCTGTTTACGCAACTTGACACGCGCCTTCAGGTAAAGCACTGCGGGGGCGCCGGCAAGGATCGGCAAGGCTGAAACCTATCGGGAGCCCCGACATGAACCCTCGCCTGCGCTCGTTCATCGGGACGGTGGCCCTGATTACGCTGCTCGTCGTCTATTTTCTTTTCATTCTGGCGCTGGCCGCGGTGGTGCTGCCGGGCCGGAGCACCGCCTTCGAATTCGTCTACTGGGCGATCACCGGCCTTGCCTGGGCCTTGCCGGCCGGGCTCATCATCAAATGGATGGCAAAAGACCAGCCGCACCCGCCGGCTTGAGGCCGGCGGATCGGAGATCAAAGGCCGTCGCGTTTTTTTGCGGTGAGAGCCAGCCTCAGGCGACGTTGAGGCGGCGGAACTTGTTGAAGAGCGCGAAGGGCGCGCCCGACAGGAACAGGTCCAGATAGCGCATCGACTGATATTCGCCGTTGAGCGAGACGCGCGGCAACGCCGTCAGGTGTTCGCGGTGCTCGGGAAAGAGCACGCCCTTGCGGGTCGTCACAGCCGTCTTGAAGCCGAGCTCGCGGGTGATGTCGAAGTCGCGCGGGCCGGCCGAGGTCACATCGCCATAGGGATAGGCGAAGTGGTGCGGCGCGGTGCCGAGTTCAGCCTCGATGATGCGGGCGCCCTCGCGGATCTCGGTCATGGCGCGGTCGCGGTCGAGCTTGGCGACGGCGTAATGATTGATCGTGTGGGCGCCGATGGTGACGAGCGGATCGGCGGAAAGCTCGCGCAGCTCGTCCCAGGTCAGAAGCTCGCGGCGGGCCATCGCGGCCATGTCGACCTTGTAGCGGCGGGCGAGATCGCGCACGAAGGTGCGCTGCTCGTCTTCGTCGAGGCCGCGCAGCCACCAGTAGATTTCCTCGAAGGCCTCGGTCTTCTCGGCCGTGGTGCGCGTGTCGAAATAGCGGGTACGGCCGTCCATGACGGCACCGATATGTTCCTGCTTGACGATCACGTCCTCGAGCGCCTGCCACCAGAGCTCGCCGAGGCCGTCGATATAGCCGCTCGTCACGTAGATCGTGAACGGCACGTCGTGCTTCTTCATGATCGGATAGGCGACTTCCATGTTGTCGCGATAGCCGTCATCGAAGGTGAAAGCGGCGAAGCGGTCATGCTCGCCCGGCTCGGTCAGGCGGCGATGCGCCTCGTCGAGGGAAACGATGTCGATGCCATGGGCGCGGATGCGCTCGATCACGGCGTCGAGATAGTCCGGCGTGATTTCGAGGATGCGGTTCGGCCAGAACGGCCGGTCGAGAGCCTCGCGCACATGATGCAGCGTGAAGATGATGCCGCGGCCGCGCGCGAAAGGCGCAAGCATCCAGTGGGCACCCGAGAAATAGAGGGCGTCGAGCCCGGCCTTGAAGGCCGTCGTTCTCCAATCGGTCATGTCGAGACGCTGGGCGCTCCCTGCTGCCGGCTACGTGAAATTCCCGTCCCCGCCATCATGGACGAGGAATCTTGATTTTTCTTTGCCCGTCGGGCGACCCGCCATCGCCGCCCGATTTATTGTGCGGTGCAGCATAGCTGCGTCGCGGAATCGCCGCAAGGAAAAGCGGCGGGCAACGAAATCTTGACGCTCCTTTGATAGGCCTGAGGACGGGACAGCCGGCGACGGCCGGCAGCAAAGGGGACATGCCATGACGACCGCCGCAGAACGCGCCGTGCCGATGCAGCCAGCACAGGCCATCGAGGCCGAATCGATCGGCCTTCGCTACATCACCGACATTGCCCGGGCGGAGAAGATCTGGCGCTCTTTCGAGGACAAGGCGGTCATGACCGCCTATCAGCGGTTCGACTTTCTTGCCGCCTGGTATCGCCATATCGGCCGGCGCGAGGAGATTGCGCCGATGATCATCATTGGCGAGATCAATGGCGAACCGGCGTTTCTGTGGCCGTTCGGCATTTCCGCGCAGGGCCCCTGGCGGGTGGCGCGCTGGCTTGGCGGCAGGCACGCCAACTACAATCTCGGCCTCTACGACAAGGCCGCCATGGGCAGTCTCGACGCCGAGGCGATGTCGGCGCTGTTCGCCCGCGTTGCCGGCCTTGCCGGCGGCATCGATGTCTTTGAACTGATGAACCAGCCGGAGACCTGGGAGGGCGTCGACAATCCCGTCGCCGGCCTGCCGCACCAGCCCTCGCCGAGTTTTGCCTATGCGATGCGGCTCGGCGCCGATTTCGAGACCGTGCTTGCGGAAAAGCGCTCGGCCAAGGCGCGCAAGAAGATCCGCCACAAGGAGCGCCGGCTCGCCGAGCTCGAGGGATACAAGTGCGCGATGGCCGAAACGCCGGCCGAGGCGCGGCGCGTGCTCGAGGTGTTTGCCGAGCAGAAAGCGGCGCGGTTCGCCAGATGGGCATCGACAATCCGTTCAAGGAGCCCGGCGTCATGGACTTTTTCCATGACCTCGCGGCGCACGCTCGATGGAGTTGAGAACCCGGCCTTCCGGCTCGCCTATATCGAGGCCGAGGGCGAGATTCAGGCAACCTTCAGCGGCACGACGACACGCGGCCGCTGTTCAGCGTTCGATCAACTCGTTCGCCAACAACGAGATCGCCAAGTTCAGCCCGGGCGAGTCGGCGCTGATGAAGCTGATGGCGGACGCCTGCGAGCGCGGCTGCGACTCGTTCGACCTCGGCGTCGGCGAGGCCTACTACAAGGACCTTTGGTGCGACACCACCGAGCCGCTGTTCGACTGCTTCGTGCCGATCACGCCGGCCGGCCATGTCTATGCGCAGATCAAGGGACTTCGGCAGCGGGTCAAGCGGTCGATCAAGCAGAACCCGGTGGCCTGGGGTCTGGTGCAGCGGAGTGCGCCGGGCGCGCAGCGCGGCGGCACAGCAGCCTGCCGAGGCGCCAGCACAGGACGACTGAGGCACAACGCCCTTCAGGACACGAAAAACCCCGCACGTGGCGGGGTTTTTCATTTGGCGACCTGATTTGGGATCAGGCACCCTGCCCGCTCCGGCACCCGTCTTTCCGTGCCGGAAGCGGATGCTCAAGCAACTCATTCGGGCGACGGCGCGAGAATGCTCAGGCGGCGGCGCGGCTCTTTCAGGCGGCGGCGCGGGCTCTTTCAGGCGGCGGCGCGGCTCATTCAGGCGGCGGCGCGGCCGGCCTTCGTTCCCTTGACGAAACCACCGCCGGCATTTGCGGCGGCCTTGGCGGCTGCAGCGGCAGCGGCATTGGTGACGGAAGCGGCCTCACCGGCAGGCTTGGCCGGACGGCGGACCGGAGCTTCCTCGGTGCGGATGACGGAGATCTCGCCCCGGGTCGCGGCCTTCAGGGTCTGATAGGCGCGGCTCGTTGCCGGATCGTTGGTGGTGTTGCGGGCGGCGAGCAGGCAGAAGCCGGCAAGGCCGCTGATATAGGAGGCGACGCTGTCCTCTTCCATCTCGCCGACATCGATGACGACGCGATCATAGGTCTGGGCGAGCGCTTCGAGAATTTCGTGGAAGCGCTCGGACTCGACGGCGTCGTGGTCGAGGATGCCGATCTGGCCGGCAGCGATGAAATGAACGCGCGAGGCGCGATCGCGGAAGATCACCTGCGCAAACGAGGCCGCGCCGGTCAGCAGGTCGACCAGGCCGGGAACGGCGGCACCGGCCACGAGCTTCGTCAGCTCGCCACCCCTGGCGGCGGCATCGATGAGGACGATCGAGGCGCCACCGGCCGACATGTTGCGGGCCATGCCGACGGCGGTGGCCGCCCCGCCGGCGGCCGGACCGGCACCGGCGATGACGATGAGGCGCGAGCGGTTCAGCATCTCGGAACGGCGGATACGGGCATCGATGTCGGCGACGCTGCGGATGCGGCCCTCGGCAGCGCTGGCCTCGGCGATCGGCATGACCGGCACCTGCGGCAGCGGCGGGGGAACATGGTCGGCGGCGGGGGCAACGACGACGCCGTCAACCGGCACTTCGCCGGGCACCATCGGCACGCCGAGATCGTGATCGACCTCGCGGCGCTTCAGGCCGGCGCCGGACATGAGGGCGCGCGTCAGCACGAACAGCATCGACAGGATGAGGACGGCGACGGTGGCGGCGATAATGGTCGCCAGCTTCTTCGGATAGGCCGGCTCGCTCGACGGCGTGGCGCGCGAGATGATGCGGGCGTTGGCCGGCAGATCCTCGGCATTCTGGCGGGCGGCAGCCTCGCGATATCGGGCAAGGAAGCTCTCGAGCAGGTCGCGCTGGGCCTTGGCCTCGCGCTCCAGGGCGCGCAGGTCCACTTCCTGCTCGCCGGCGCGGGAAGCTTCGGCCTTCAGCGTCGCCAGTTCGTCGGTCAGCGACTGCTCGCGCGCGGCGGCGAGGCGGGCGTCGTTCTCGAAGCCGCGGGAGATGCGGTAGACCTCCTTGCGCATCTGCGCCTCGAGATCGCGGAGTTGCGCGTTCAGTTCGCGGATGCGGGGATGGCCCGGCAGCAGCGTGATCGACTGCTCGGCGATCTGCGCCTTCTGCGTCAGAATTCTTTCCTGGAGCCGCTGGATCAGCGGCGAATTCATGATTTCGTTGACGTTCTCGAGCGAGCGGCCGGAATTCAGGAGACCCTGGATTTCCTTCGCCTTGGCTTCGGACTCACTCTTTTCGGCGCGCGCCTTGGCAAGCTGGCCGTTGATGTCGGCCATCTGCGAGCTGCCGAGCGTCATGTTGTTCTGGCCGATGAGAAGGTCGGAACCGGACCGGAACGCGGCAACCTTGCCCTCGGCCTCGGCGACGCGCTTGCGCAGGCCCTGGATCTCGTTTTCGAGCCAGTTGGTGGCGCCGCGGGTGTTCTCGGCCTTGGCCGCCTGCTGCCACGACAGGTATTCCTCGGCGATCGCGTTGGCGACCCTGGCGGCAAGATCGGGATCGGCGGAGGCGAATTCGACGACGATGACGCGCGACGTGGAGACCTGATAGACGGTCAGGCGCTTGTAGTAGTTGTCGAGCACCCGCTCCTCGGCCGACATCTGCATCGGGTCGCGGGCGATGCCAAAGGCAACGAGGATGCCCTTGACCGGCGACATGCCCTGCAGCATCGGGTCGAATTCGGCGAGCTTGCCAAGTTCGAAGCGCTTGATGACCTTGCGGGCGAGATCGCGGGCATTGATGATCTGGACCTGGCTGGCGACCGCCTCCTCGGAGAGCAGCGAGGAGCTGTCGCTCGGCTGGGTCTCGCCGGCCGGCCGGGTAAAGGTCGTCTCCTGGCTCTCGATGAGCAGGCGCGCCTCGGACTTGTAGAGCGGCGTCTGGATATTGACCCAGGCATAGGCGGCGGCACCGGCAAGACCGGCGAACAGCACGATCCAGACGATCGAGGCGCGCAGCGACTTCAGCAATCCGCCGAAGCTCACCTCCACCTCATCCGCGTCGTGAAAGTCAAAACTGCCCATTTCCGTCCCCGTTACGCCGGTACGTGCTCCGGGGCATTACAGTCTGTTAAGGTAACCACACCGTTAATCGACGGCCTCTCCCTGCTGCGCCGGCAAAATGGCCAAACCCCGTGAGGCGTCGATCGGTCAGGATTTGTTAACCATAAAGATCGAAGAGTAGTCCCATAGACGTCTCAACTCCGTCGGACTTCTCGATGATCGCGCGCACCGCCATATTGAGACTCGCCCTGGGTCTCCTGTCGCTCGGGCTGCTTTTGGGCGGCTGCGCGACCTATCAGCCGCGCAACACGGTGTTCGACGAATCGATGACGGCGCCGTACCGGCTCGACAGCGGCGACAAGCTGCGCGTCACCGTCTTCGGCCAGAAAGAGCTCTCCAACACCTTTGCCGTCGACAGTTCCGGCTATATCGCCATGCCGCTGATCGGCGGCGTGGCGGCACGGAACCTGACGACGCAGGAACTGGAGGCCGCGATCGCCGGCCAGCTTCGCACCAACTACGTCCGCGATCCGGACGTAACGGTCGAGGTCGCGACCTACCGGCCCTTCTTCATCATGGGCGAGGTCAAGAACGCCGGGCAATATCCCTATGTCGCCGGCATGACCATGCAGATGGCGATCGCCATCGCCGGCGGCTACTCGGCGCGCGCCAACAAGCGCGAGGTCCTCGTCACGCGCATGTTCAACGGCGAGGTCGTGCACGGCACCGTGCCGATCACCTTCCCGCTGCGCCCCGGCGACACGCTCTACATCCGCGAACGCTATTTCTGACCTTTTTCCGGGAACGCCAAATGACCGACGCCAACGGTTCGCCGCTCGACATCCTGCAGGTGTTGCGGGCCCCGGTGGGCGGCCTGTTTCGCCATGTCGCCGATCTGGCGCGCGGCCTTTCGGCGCGCGGGCACCGGGTCGGCATCGTCGCCGATGCCTCGACGGGCGACGCCATCGCCGAGGACGTCTTTGCCGAACTTGCCGGCATCTGCGCGCATGGGGTGACGCGCGTGCCGATGAGCCGGCAGATCGGCCTTTCCGACATTTCGGCGACGGCGCATGTGGCCGAGCGCATCAACTCGGCGCGCGCGCGGATCGTCCATGGCCACGGCGCCAAGGGCGGCGCCTATGCGCGGCTCGCGGCGCGGCGGATCAAGGGAGCGGCCCGGCCAGCGGTCATCTACACGACCCATGGCGGCAGCCTGCACTACAAGCGCACGACGCCGGCGGGCTTCGTCTTCCTGTCGCTCGAGCAACTGCTCGCCCCCCTCACCGACGCCATCATCTTCGAGAGCGCCTATGGCGAGGGCGTGTTCCGGGCCAAGGTCGGCAACCCGCCAGGCATCGCCCGGGTCATCCACAACGGCCTGAAGCCGGCCGAGTTCGACCCGGTCGGCGGCGAGCCGAGCTTCGATTTCCTCTATGTCGGCGAACTGAGGATGCTGAAGGGCGTCGACGTGCTGATTGAGGCGCTTGCCCGGGTTTCGGCCCCGGACGGGCGGCCGGCGACGCTCAACATCGTCGGCGGCGGACCCGACGAGGCAGTGTTCCGGGCTGCCGTCGATGCCGCCGGGCTTGGCGAGCGGGTCGTCTTTTCCGGCGTGCGCCGGGCGCGCGAGGCATTCGCCACGGCCAATGCGATCATCGTCCCCTCGCGGGCCGAATCGCTGCCCTACATCGTCCTTGAAGCATCCGCCGCCGGCCTGCCGGTGATCGCGACGCGGGTCGGGGGCATTGCCGAAATCTGCGGACCGACGGCCGACCGGCTGATTCCGGCCGACGATGTCGCGGCGCTGGCGACGGCGATGAACGGCGTTCTTGCCGATCCGGCGGCAGCGCGGGCGGAGGCCGCGGTTCGGCGTGCGTTCGTTGCCGAGACCTTCGGCCTCGACCTGATGGTCGACCGGATCGTCGCGCTCTATCGCGAGACGCTTCCGGCATAAGCCTGGGGCAGCGACGCCCCAGCCGGTCCAGAATCAGCCATTCCGCCGGAAACCCCAAGGTCTCCGCGGCTTGTCGGCCGTGCTTTAAGCCTTCCTGAAACTTTCCCTGCTAAGCCTTGTCGGACAAGAAAAGTCCAATAAAGCGTACAGGGCGTCAGGAATGTTGATCGATACTCGGGAAGCTTTGCGTAACGAGCTGCGCGGTGCAGGCGCTGCAGCCGCGACACCACAGGCCAGCCACGAAGAGGCGCGGCGGCGCGAACGGACGCGACCGCTCGGCCCCAAGGCACTGGAAATCATCCGCGAACAGGTCGGCGAGCCGATCTCGCGGGTCGTTCTCGCCGGCATGGTGCGGCTCGGATTTCACGCTGACGCTCATCGTCGGCGCGCTCGTCTACGGTTTCTACATCTACGGCTGGCGCGGCTTTGACGCGCTTTACAGCGCCATGCTGGTGCTGGCACCGGCGACGACCGTCGTCGTGCTGCAGGCCCTCAATGGCTATCGCATCAACCTGTTCCGCAGCGTCGTGCGGCAGTCGGCACGCATCGCGGCGGGCTGGACCGGCGTCTTCGCCCTCGTCATGGCGACCCTGTTCTTTGCCAAGGCCGGCGCCGATGTGTCCCGCCTCTGGCTCGGCATCTGGTATGTCGGCGGCCTTACAGTGCTGATCGGCTCGCGCGTCGTCCTCTATGCTCTCGTCAAGACGTGGACCGACGCCGGCCGTCTGCAGCAGCGGGCGGCGATCGTCGGCGGCGGCGCGGCGGCCGAGAAGCTGATTGCCGATCTCGAAGCCTCCAAGGATCACGACATCCGGATCTGCGGCGTCTTCGACGATCGCAATGACGAGCGCTCCTCCGACATGGTCGGCGGCTATCCGAAGCTCGGCAATGTCGACGATCTCGTCGAATTTGCCCGCCATACCCGCATCGACCTTCTCATCGTCACCATTCCGATGAGCGCCGAAGCGCGCGTCCTGCAGATGCTGCGCAAGCTCTGGGTGCTGCCCTGCGACATCCGCATGAGCGCGCACACCAACAAGCTGCGCCTGCACAAGCGCGCCTATTCCTACATCGGCAACGTGCCGTTCCTCGACGTCTTCGACCGGCCGATCGCCGACTGGGACGTCATCGTCAAGGCGGCCTTCGACCGGATCGTCGGCACGCTGATGCTGATCGGCTTTGCGCCGGTGATGGCGGCGGTGGCGCTGGCGGTGAAGCTGGAATCGAAGGGTCCGGTGTTCTTCAAGCAGCGCCGGCACGGCTTCAACAACGAGCTGATCTCGGTCTACAAGTTCCGCTCGATGTACACCGACCGGTGCGACACGAACGCGGCCAAGCTCGTCACCAAGGACGACCCGCGCGTCACCAGGGTCGGCAAGTTCATCCGCAAGACCAGCCTCGACGAGCTGCCGCAGCTCTTCAATGTGGTCAAGGGCGAGCTGTCGCTGGTCGGGCCGCGTCCGCACGCGACCCAGGCCAAGGCCGACAACCAGCTCTACAAGGACGTGGTCGACGGCTACTACGCCCGCCACAAGGTGAAGCCGGGCATCACCGGCTGGGCGCAGATCAACGGCTGGCGCGGCGAGACCGACACGGCCGACAAGATCCAGGGCCGCGTCGAGCACGACCTGCACTACATCGAGAACTGGTCGATCCTCTTCGACCTCTACATCCTGGCGATGACGCCGGTGTCGCTCCTGTCCAAGTCGGAGAACGCCTATTGAGCGCGTCGGCCACGACCGCAGCGATCAGCGCCCGTGGCGCCCTTCCTTCACGGGGGGCGTCACAGGGCGTTGTCGGCCTCATCGGTCGCGGCCTCGTCTGGATCACCGTGTTTTCCGGCGCGCTCGTCTATCGCGAGCCGGCGCCCTATGAAATCCTCGCCGTCGCGACGATCGGCTTCTTCTTTGCGGTGGTCGGCATCTCGTTCGTCCGCGAGACGCTGCCGGCGATCATCGTGCTGCTCGTCTTCGTCATCGGCGGCCTTGCCGGGCCGCTGATCGCGACGGTCACGGGCGACGCGGCGATGTATCTCGCGGTCACCGCCTTCCTTGCCGGCACCTCGATCTTCTTTGCAACCTATGTCGCCGAGAACACCGAGCGGCGCATGGATGCGATCATGGCCGCCTATGCGGCGGGCGCGGTCGTTGCCTCGCTTGCCGGCGCCATCGGCTATTTCCATCTCGCGCCGGGCGCCGAGATGTTCACACTCTACGGGCGGGCGCGCGGCACCTTCCAGGACCCGAACCCCTATGGCGCGTTCCTCATCCTGCCGGCGCTCTTCGCCCTCCAGCGCATTCTCGTCGGCCGGCTGGACAAGGCGCTCATTCCGGCAGTCGTCTTCGCCATCGTCGCGATCGGCATCTTCCTGTCGTTCTCGCGGGCGGCCTGGGGCATGCTCGCCTTCTCATCGATCCTCATCACCGCCCTCACCTTCGTTCTGGCGCCGACCAACCGGGTGCGCGGGCGGATCAGCATCCTTGCCGTCGTCGGCGTCGTGCTGGTCATCACGCTCATCGGCATCGCGCTGTCGATCCCGCAGATCCGGGCGCTGCTGATGGAGCGCGCCAGCCTCGTGCAGGACTACGATTCGGGACCGCAGGGCCGGTTCGGGCGCTATCTGCCGGGCCTGCTGCTGGTCATCGACAATCCGTTCGGCCTCGGGCCGGGCGGATTTGCCAAGATCTTCCCGGAAGACCCGCACAACACCTTCCTCAAGACCTTCATCGAATATTCCTGGCTTTCGGGCGCGTCCTATTTCGTCATCGTCACGACGACGCTCTATCAGGCGGGCAAGCGCATCTTCCAGGCCGGACCCTATCGCTGGTACCTGCTGCCGGTGTTCGCCGCCTTCCTGATGAATTCGCTCGAAAGCATGATCATCGACGTCGACCACTGGCGGCACTTCTACCTGCTGATCGGGCTCTGCTGGGGCCTCATTGCGGCGCACGACCGGGCCCGGCGGCGATCCATGAACGCCGCGCCAAACTTCTGAAAAGCTTTGATGAAAATGGTCGGAGCGGCGGGATTCGAACCCACGACCCCTTGACCCCCAGTCAAGTGCGCTACCAGGCTGCGCTACGCTCCGACACGGCGATTAGGTAACGCCTCGCCGGCCGGGGCGCAAGGCTTATTCGCGGAGCCCGCCGGCCGCGTGAGCCAGGGGTCAGTCGGCCGGCGGCGGGTTGGCACCGTCGCCCGGCGTCACGATCTCGGCGGCAAATTCGGGGTAGTACGAGACTTCGCCATACCAGACGTCGATGTAGCGGGCGAGATCGGCGGGCGACAGGCCGTCGAACACCGGCACTTCCATATCGAAGACGATACCCTCGCCCCCGTCTGGTCCCTTGCTCCCGTCTGGTCCTTCGCCGCTCTCCGGCCGAACACGGACATACCACTCGGCGCCGTTCCACCAGTTGAGGCGTTCGTTCGAGGCCCCCGCCCGGCTGGCATTGGCAAGGAAGCGCAAGGCGCCGCAATGGCCGATCGCCGGCGAGCAAAGGCCGGTCGCAACCGTCGTCTCGACCTCGCCGAGCGTGACGGCAATGGTGCGCCCGGCGCCGTTCCCGGCAAGGGTCGCCGGGTAGCCGGCAGCCTCGAACATCGCGGCAACGGCGTCCGGCGTGACGAGTGCGAGGCGGTGGTCGGGCGGGACGGCCGCGCCCTTGTCGAGCAGCGCCCTGGCGGCGGCGAGCGCGGCGGCCATGGCGGTGCGGCGGGTTTCCTCGCCGATCGGCACCGGCGCCGTCGTTGCCGGACCGGACGCGGCCATGGTGGCGGCAAGGTCGCGCCAGACGGCAATCAGGGTTTTCAGGCGCAGGTCGAGATCACCGGAGACCAGCGACTGGTCGAGCTCGGCCGAGACCAGGCCGGTGTCGGGGTCGGTGAAGACCTTGAGGAACGGCCAGAAGCCATTGGCGGAAAGCACTTTTTCCGGCGCCAGCACGGCCACTGCATCGAAGGTCGCCGAGATGGCGATGTCGCGGCAGACGCCGCTCGCCGGATCGCAGTCGCCCAGCAGGAACAGCGTCTCGCGGTCGTCGAGCATCGTCGTGATGGCAAGCGCGCCGCCGTCGGTGGTGTCGTAGGTGCCGGTGATGCCGAGGCGTTCCAGTGCATCGGCGACATCATCGCGGCTGGCGCCGCCGGCCGAGGCCCCGGCCGGGACAGCGGCAAAGAGCGCGGAGAACATTGCTGCCGCGAGGGCGGCAGAGAGGTTGCGAACGCGCGACATCATTCATCCCTTGCGACGTCAGGCCGGGTCTTGCGACGGCAGGCATCAGCAGGACCTTACGGTATCTGCGGGCGGTGCGGGAGCGGGTGCGGCGATGGCGCCGGGTCAGCGGGCCTGGTCGAGCAGGCGCTTGCACTCGAGCAATTCGAAAAGCGTCGCCTGGAGACGGCGGACATCCTCGCGGTTGAGGCCGCCATGATGATCGCCGGCCCGGTCGTGGCCGCGCAGGCGATCCATGAAGCCGATGCGCGGGGCATTTTCGGCGACGACCTCACCGACCGAGCGGGCAACGGCGTGGCGAGCCGGCGGATGCTCATGACCATCGACATGATGATCGGCGATGTCGGCCGGGAGGCGCGGGGAAACCGGGGCATGCACCTCAGGCGAACGAGACTCGGCCGTTCGCGACTGGGTCGGGCGGTGCGCCGGCGCCTGACCCTGAGCCGCAGGGGCAGCGGGGCGGACCGGGGCGAACCGCGGCTCGGCCGCAGCACCTGCAGCATGGCCCTCGCCACGACCGGAATGCGCCTCGCCATATTCGGCATCGCGGGCCGGATGAACCGGCGGGGCGACGCGCGGCGTCACCGGGTGCGCGCTTGCGACCGGCGGCGCGGACAGCTCGCCGTGCGGATGCATTTCGGCGGACGGGTGATTCTCTGGTGCAGGCTGGTGTTCTGGCGTCGGGCGGTGGGAGGCGACAGGGCGCCGCGCCGCCTCGTGCACGGTGTCGACAAAATCAGTGTGATGCTCGACGCGATGCTCGGCCATCGGCGCCGGCGGAACCGGGCGGGCGCCCTCGAAGGGCAGGCGCGGCTCGCCGCGCGCATCGGCCATGTCATCGGCGGCATCGTCGAAGGAAAGGCCCTGCTCGACATCGCCGGCGACGATATCCGTGGCAACGACGTCGTCGCGCCAGATGGTCATGACATGGCGCACGCCCTGCTCGCGCAGGATCTTCTGCACGCCGCGAATGGTGAAGCCGTGACCATAGAGGAGATGACGAATGCCGCGCAAAAGGTCGACATCGTCCGGCCGATAGTAGCGGCGTCCGCCGCCACGCTTCATCGGCTTGATCTGATTGAACCGGGTTTCCCAGAAACGCAGGACGTGCTGCGGGAGGTCGAGCTCTTCGGCCACCTCGCTGATCGTCCGGAAAGCTTCGGGGCTCTTGTCCACGTGTCTCTACGACGCCGCCGTCGGTTCGAAGAGGCAACTAGTCCTTGCCGTGGGCAAGTCCGTCGTTGATCTTCTGCTTCAGGACATTGCTCGGCTTGAAGACCATCACCCGCCGCGGCGAGATCGGAACCTCCTCGCCCGTCTTGGGATTGCGACCGACGCGCTCGCCTTTCGAACGAACGACAAAAGAGCCGAACGAGGAGAGCTTGACCGTCTCGCCCTCAACAAGCGAGTCGGAAATCTCCTTCAGCACCATTTCGACGAGCTCAGCCGATTCAGTGCGCGACAGGCCCACTTTCTGATAGACCGCCTCGCATAAATCGGCGCGCGTAACAGTCCTGCCCCCCATCAGCTCACCCCGATGACCGCATCCTGACGAAATCCATTTATATTCAGCGTCTTCCACGCCGGATACGAACGGTATTGCGTCCCGGACCATGGGTCAACAGGCGCAGTACAATTCGATGCAGTTTTCGAAAAAAGAGCCTTCCGCGGCGGCAATTACCAGCGCAGCAGCACCGAACCCCAGGTGAAGCCGCCGCCCATCGCCTCGAGGAGCACGACATCGCCCTTCCTGATGCGGCCATCGCGGACGGCCGTGTCGAGGGCGAGCGGAATCGAAGCCGCCGAAGTATTGCCGTGGCGGTCGACGGTGACGACGGTCTTGTCGAGCGGGATGCCGAGCTTTTTGGCCGAGCCGTCGATGATGCGGCGGTTGGCCTGATGCGGCACGAACCAGTCGATATCGCCGGCGTTCATGCCGGTTGCGGCGAAGGCATCCTCGATGACGTCGGTGATCATGCCGACGGCGTGGCGGAAGACTTCCTTGCCCTCCATGCGCAGATGGCCGACCGTGCGGGTCGAGGACGGGCCGCCGTCGACATAGAGCTTTTCCTTGTGCCGGCCGTCGGAGCGCAGGTGGCAGGTGAGGATGCCGCGATCGGCGGTCGTCCCCTCCTCCTCGCTCGCCTCGAGAATCACCGCGCCGGCACCGTCGCCGAAGAGCACGCAGGTGCCGCGATCTTCCCAGTCGAGAATGCGCGAGAAGGTCTCGGCGCCGATGACGAGGACGCGGCGGGCCTGACCGGCGCGAATGAAGTTGTCGGCCGTCGTCAGGGCGAAGACGAAGCCGGAGCAGACCGCCTGCAGATCGAAGGCGGCGCCGCGGGTGATGCCGAGGCCGGCCTGGACGGCGCAGGCCGTCGCCGGGAAGGTGTTGTCCGGGGTCGAGGTCGCCAGCACGATGAGATCAATGTCATCGGCGGCGATGCCGGCGGACTCGATGGCCTTGCGGGCCGCGGCCAGCGCGAGATCGGAGGTGTACTCCTTCTCGGCGGCGACATGGCGCTCGCGAATGCCGGTGCGCTGCTGAATCCACTCGTCGGAGGTGTCGACCATCGCGGCGAGATCGAGGTTGGTCACGGTTCGGGCCGGCAGGTAGCTGCCGATGCCGCGCACGACAGATCGGATTACGGTCACTTGTTCCCCGCTTCGGAAGCCGCATCCGGTCGGAATCCGGCGCGGTGGTAGAGGCTCAGATCGGCTGCGATCTTGGCCTGCAGGTCGTTGCGAACCATGTCGAAGCCAAGATCGACGGCGGCGGCAAAGCCTTCCGCGTCGGTGCCGCCATGGCTCTTGATGACGATGCCGTTGAGGCCGAGGAAGACGCCGCCATTGGCACGGCGCGGGTCCATCTTGGCCTTCAGGGCGGTAAAGGCAGTGCGCGCGAAGAGATAGCCGATGCGGGCCATCACGGTGCGCTCCATGGCGGCGCGCAGCAATGCCGCGAACTGCTTGGCAGTGCCCTCGGCGGTCTTCAGGGCGATATTGCCGGCAAAGCCCTCGGTGACGACGACGTCGACGACGCCCTTGCCGATGTCGTCGCCCTCGACGAAGCCGCGATAATCAAGGCTCGGCAGATCGGCCTCGCGCAGGATGCGGCCGGCGGTGCGCACTTCCTCGAGGCCTTGACCTCCTCGACGCCGATGTTCAGCAGGCCGACGGTCGGGCGGTCGATATCGAACAGGGCGCGTCATGGCGCCGCCCATCATGGCGAAATCGATGAGCTGCTGGGCGTCGGCGCCGATCGTCGCGCCGAGATCGAGGGCCACCGATTCGCCGCGCAGGGTCGGCCAGATGCCGGCGATCGCCGGGCGCTCGATATTTGCCATGGTGCGCAGGCAGAATTTCGACATGGCCATCAGCGCGCCGGTGTTGCCGGCCGAGACGCAGACGTCAGCCTCGCCGGTCTTCACGGCCTCGATGGCGCGCCACATGCTGGACCGCCAGCGGCCCTGGCGCAGCGCCTGGCTCGGCTTGTCGTCCATGCGCACGGTGATGTCGCAATGGCGGAATTCGGAGGCGGCGGCAAGGCGCGGGTGCTTCTCCAGCACCGGCAGCACCACTTCCTCGTCGCCAAACAGGATGAAATGCACGCCCGGATGGCGCGTCAGCGCGATTTCCGCGCCGGGGATGACCATCTCCGGTCCGGCATCGCCACCCATGGCATCGATCGATATGGTGATCCGTTCCGCCATGCCGCCTGCCGGTACGCCTCCCTTCGAGGTCTTGTTGCATCTCCCGGCGGCAAGCATCGCCCGCGCGTCGGGGTGACGTGAAATCGCGTGGAAGATACCCGTTTCGGCCGTCCAGACAACCGGAATCTTGCCGCGCCGGCGCGCGCCTAGTGCGTTTCGCCGCCGGATTTCGGCTTCAGGCCAGCGAGCACGGCGAATGGAGACTCGGCCGGCTCCTCTTCCTCGACCTCGTCCTCGATGACATCGACAAACTCGAGGCCGGGCTTGCGCGGATAGGGATTGAGGCCGAGCGCCAGATGCTCGGCGATGAGTTCGCCAAGATCGACGGACTTGCCGGCGAACGGCTCGGGCGGGTCGGTCTCGTCGTGATAGATGTCGAGCTCGGGCGACGGCTTCGGCAGACCGCCCTCGCCTTCGGGCAGGAAGCGCGCCTCGATTTCCTCATGCAGCGTCTCGGGCACCGGCTCGAGGGTGACGCCGCAGGCCTGCGTCACCTCGGCATCGAGGCTGCCGACGGCCTTGAGGCCGCTGCGGCGCCATCTCGTGACGGCAAGCGACGCGGTCAGCTTCTCTATCGACAGAATGCCGAGATCGGCGGCAAGCGCGGCGCGCTCCCCGGGGCCGGCATTGATGTTGAGCGTCGTCCCGGTCGGCGTCAGGGTGCCGACATCGACGGGGCGGGAAAGCGGCGGGCGGCTGGTGGTCATGAGGTCGGCCTTGCCGTTTGGGGCTGGAAGTCTTCCGGCGCGGGGAAAGAAAGCCGGCCGGCGAGCACGTCGGCGAGCGGGATCGTCGCGAGATGGGCGGCGACGGCGCGGCTGTAGCTGGCGAGCGCCGCCTCTTCCGCGCCGCTGCCATGGCCGCCAAGGACGTTGCGGCCGATCGCGGCGGCAAGCGCGGCCTCGTCGCCGGCATCGAGCGCGGCGTCATAGGCGGCGGTGCGGCCGTAAAAGCCCTCGGCCATCTTCTTGATGCGCTTGGGGACCGCCAGATCGCCGACGCCAAGCTCGCGCAGGGAGTCATCCATGTCGGCAAAGAAGATGTCGAACACGGCCTGGCCGCGCGCGGACGCCTCCTCGCCCTCCCCCTTCAAGCGATAAAGGGCGAGGAAAACGTGCAGAACGAGGAGATCGAAGCGGCCCTCGACCGTGTCGGCAACGCCGAAACTCGTGTAGAATGCCGGCTCACGGGCCTGACCGACGAGCTGGACGTAGATCTCGCGGGCGGCCGCGTCGAGTGTTTTGCGGCGGAACAGACGGGCGAACATATTGCTGCCGGAATGCTGGTGTTCTCGGGAACCACGTCTGGCGTGGCGGGGCTGGTCTTGTCACCTATCGCAGGATCGGGCAAAAGCCAAGCAGCGGCACGGCGCAACGGGCCGGTGGACACCGGCGGCGGCGCAAGGAAACTGAAAGACTTGTCGCCGAAGGTGCGCGGCAGGGGACCGCCGCCCGAAGGGGCGGAGCGAGCAAGGGGAACCGGAGACCGGCTGGGCCGGCCGCCGGCACGAGGAGACCGACAAGTCATGCGTCATTCGGATTCGAAACCCGCTCATGCCGGCCGCAGCGGCCGGGCGCGCGCCGCCGGCGCGGCGCTGGCACTCGGGGCCGTCATCGCCCTTGCGGGCTGCGTCACCAGCGAGACGCAGCAGCACGGCTATGTCGTTTCCGAGAACTCGCTTGAGCAGGTGCCGGTCGGATCGAGCCGCGAGCAGGTCATCATCGTGCTCGGCTCGCCGTCGACGACGGCGACGATCGGCAACGAGATTTTCTACTACATCTCGCAGAAGCGGGTGCGCAACGCGGCCTTCATGAACGCGAAGGTCGTCGACCAGCGCGTCGTCGCGGTCTATTTCGACAAGGACAGCCGGGTCGAGCGGATCGCCGACTACGGCCTCAAGGACGGCAAGGTGTTCGACTTCATCAGCCGGCAGACGGCGACGTCCGGCAAGGATCTCAACTTCCTGTCGCAGATCCTGCAGGGCCTCGGCCGCGGCACGCCGTTCAGTTGATCGCAGCCGGCATCGCGGGAATTCGGGACGGCGTCCGCATGCGGGCGCCGTTCGTCGTTTCAGCGGCCTCACCCCTCCCCGGTTTCCCGGCCTTCCAACCGGGGCACCACCGAACCGGCCCTCCGGCTTGCATGAAGGGGTGGACGAGTTCACAGACGGGAGGCGTTCATGCCCATCCTCGACCGGCGCGGCTTCCTCATCGGCGCTGCCGCGCTTGCGCTCATGCCCGGACAGGCTATTGCGCGCGCCTATACGCCGCCGCGCGGCTCGGCCGAGCGCAAGGCCATCCTCGACACGCTGCGGCCCCGGGTCGAACGGGAGATCGGCGCGCCGGTGGAGTTCGTCGTCTCGACGATCCGGGTCGATGGCGACTGGGCCTTCGTCAGCGTCACGCCGCAGCGGCCCGGCGGCCAGCCGATTGACTGGACGCGGACCAGGTATGCCGATGCCTGGCGGTCGGACTTCATGAGCGACGTCATCCAGGCGCTGTTCCAGCGGCGCGGCCGGGGCTGGAAGATCGTCGAATTCGCGTTCGGGCCGACCGACGTTCCCTGGGTCATGTGGACGACGAAATACGGCCTTCCCGAAGCCTTCTTCATGGGCGGGTGAGCGCCCCCAACAGAAAAACCCCGCGGCCGAGGCCGCGGGGCTTGTTGTCGTGTCGTCGTTTCCGGCTCAGTGCGCGAGGATCGCGAGCAGCAGCAGGGCGACGATGTTGGTGATCTTGATCATCGGGTTGACGGCCGGGCCGGCGGTGTCCTTGTAGGGATCGCCGACGGTGTCGCCGGTCACCGACGCCTTGTGGGCCTCGGAACCCTTCATGTGGCGCACGCCGTCCTTGTCGACGAAGCCATCCTCGAAGGACTTCTTGGCGTTGTCCCAGGCGCCGCCGCCGGCCGTCATGGAGACGGCGACGAAGAGGCCGGTGACGATGACGCCGAGCAGCATCGCGCCGACGGCCGAGAACGCCTCGGACTTGCCGGCGATGGCATAGACCACGAAGAAGACGACGATCGGCGAGAGCACCGGCAGGAGCGACGGGATGACCATCTCCTTGATCGCGGCGCGGGTCAGCATGTCGACGGCGCGGCCGTAGTCCGGACGCTCGGTGCCGGCCATGATGCCCGGCTTCTCGCGGAACTGGCGACGCACTTCCTCGACGACGGCGCCACCGGCGCGGCCGACGGCGGTCATGCCCATGCCGCCGAACAGGTACGGCAGCAGGCCGCCGAACAGCAGGCCGACGACGACATACGGGTTCGACAGCGAGAAGTTGACGGAGACGCCTTCAAAGAAGGAGCCCGGCGCCGCGTTCCTGGCGAAGAACTCGAGGTCCGAGGTATAGGCGGCAAAGAGCACCAGCGCGCCGAGGCCGGCGGAACCGATGGCATAGCCCTTGGTCACGGCCTTGGTGGTGTTGCCGACGGCGTCGAGAGCGTCGGTGGTGACGCGCACTTCCTTCGGCAGGTCGGACATTTCGGCGATGCCGCCGGCGTTGTCGGTGACCGGGCCGAAGGCGTCGAGGGCGACGACCATGCCGGCAAGGGCAAGCATCGTCGTCACCGCGATGGCGATGCCGAAGAGGCCGGCCAGCTTGAAGGCGATGATGATGCCCGCGATGATGATGATCGCCGGCAGCGCCGTCGCCTCGAGCGAGACCGCAAGGCCCTGGATGACGTTGGTGCCGTGACCGGTGACCGACGCCTGGGCGATCGAGCGGACGGGACGGAAGCCGACGCCGGTGTAGTACTCGGTCACCCAGATGATGAGGCCGGTGACGCCGAGACCGACGAGGCCGCAATAGAACAGGTGCCGGCCGGTGAAGCTGAGGCCGCTGCCGGTGGTGAACTCGGTCGAGGCGCCGAGCCAGCCCCAGACGATCGCAAAGAGGGCGATGGCGGAGAGCACGGCGGTGGCGATGAAGCCCTTGTAGAGGGCGCCCATGATCGAGTTGTTGGCACCGAGCTTGACGAAGAAGGTGCCGATGATCGAGGTGATGACGCAGCTCGCGCCGATCGCCAGCGGGAACACCATCAGATTGACGGCGGCATCGCCGGCAAAAAAGATCGAGGCGAGAACCATCGTGGCGACGACGGTCACCGCGTAGGTCTCGAACAGGTCGGCGGCCATGCCGGCGCAGTCGCCGACGTTGTCACCGACGTTGTCGGCGATGGTTGCCGGGTTGCGCGGATCGTCTTCCGGAATACCGGCCTCGACCTTGCCGACGAGGTCGCCGCCGACGTCCGCACCCTTGGTGAAGATGCCGCCGCCGAGACGGGCGAAGATCGAGATCAGCGAGGCGCCGAAGCCGAGGGCGACGAGCGCGTCGATGACGGCGCGGTCGGTCGGGTTCATGCCGAGGACGGTGGTCAGCACCGTGAAGTACACCGCGACACCGAGGAGGGCGAGGCCGGCAACGAGCAGGCCGGTGATCGCGCCCGACTTGAAGGCGATCTCGAGGCCGGCGCCGAGCGACTGGGAAGCCGCCTGGGCGGTACGAACGTTGGCGCGCACGGAGACGAGCATGCCGATAAAGCCGGCAGCGCCGGACAGGATGGCGCCGATGGCAAAGCCGATCGCGGCCAGACCGCCGAGCAGATACCAAGCGGCCGCGAACACGACGACGCCGACGACGGCGATGGTGGTGTACTGGCGCGTCAGATAAGCCATTGCACCTTCACGGATCGCGGCGGCAATTTCCTGCATCCGCGCGTTGCCGGCATCGGCCGCCATCACCGACCGGCTGGCCCAAACGCCATACACGATCGACAGCAACCCGCAGGCGATGATCACCCAGAGTGTGTTCATGAGATCTGTTCCTGTTGCCCCATCTGTCCCAAAAAGATGCCTCTACGCCGGCGCCTGGACATGATTGCGCGCGGCAGACCGGATTTATGTTTTTGTGGCATCCCCCCCGGCTGCAGGGATTGTTGCCAAAGAAGGGCGGCCCATGCAACTGCGCAAAAGGGCGTCATTCACTGCCCAAACAGCACTCAGCGCGTCCGCAGCCGGCGCATGCGGCGGCGCACATCAAGCCAGACGAGCATTGCAAAGCAGGCGCCGGTGAACGGAAACAGCATCCAGTTGATGGCTTCCCAGCCGGACGAATCGAGCAGCTTGCCCGAGGAAACCGACGCCAGGGCGACAAAGGCGAAGACGAGGAAGTCGTTGGTGCCCTGCACCTTGTTGCGCTCCTCGGGCCGATAGCAGTCGGTCACCATCGTGGTGGCGCCGACGAAGCCGAAGTTCCAGCCGACGCCGAGAAGGATGAGCGCCGTCCAGAAATGCATCAGCTCGACGCCCATCAGGGCGACGACGCCGCAGCCGGCAAGCAGCACAAGTCCCGCCATTACAACGGCTTCCTTGCCGAAGCGGGAAATCAGGTGGCCGGTGAAGAAACTCGGGCCGAACATGGCGATGACATGCCACTGGATCGCCAGGGCGGCGTCGCCGACGGTGTGGTCGCAGCCGACCATGGCGAGAGGGGCGCCGGTCATGACGAGATTCATCAGGGCGTAGCTGGTGATGCCGCAGATGACGGCGACGATGAAGCGCGGCTGGCGCATGATCGTCAGCAGCGGCCGGCCGGTGCCGGTTTCGGCGATCGGGCGCGGCGGCGGGATGCGCACGAAACTCAGCACCAGCATGGCCAGAAAGGCGACCGATGCCTGCACTGCAAAAGCGCCGGCGAAAGCAATCGGTGCAAAAAGGTCGCGGGTATAGATGACGAGCTGTGGGCCGATGACGCCGGCCGCGACGCCGCCCGCCAGCACCCAGGAGATCGCCTTGCCGCGAAATGCGTCCGAGGCGGTGTCGGCGGCGGCATAGCGATAGAGCTGGACGAAGGCGGCATAGCAGCCGGCAAGGAAAGTGCCGAGGGCGAAGAGCCAGAAATCGGCAATCATGATGGCGCGCATCGCCGTCAGGCCGGCGACGATGCCGAGCAGCGAGCCGATCATGAAGCCGGCGCGGCGGCCGATGCGGCGGGTCAGCATCGAGGCGGGAATGGTCGTTGCCGCCGTGCCGAGCACGAAGCAGGTGATCGGCAGGGTCGAGAGCGCCTTGTTCTCGGCAAGCCAGTGGCCGACGAGGCCGCCAAGGGCGAATGTGACGGTGCTGTTGGCGCCGCCGAGCGCCTGGGCGACGGCGAGGATCAGCGCGTTGCGACGGGCGAGCCGATCGTCGACGACGTGCTCAGAAGTGCTCATATCCACGCCTTTCCAGCGAGATTTCCCGGCCACTCTCGTCGACGAGCCGGACAGTGCCCTGCCTCCCGTCGAGGACGCCGATGTCGACGACGGGGACGCCGGCAAGGGCAGCGGCTTCGGCGAAGGCATCGGCCGATGCCGGATCGACGGCTGCGACGATCTCGTAGTCATCGCCGCCATCGATGACGGTCGCCAGCAATTCGCCGCGCGCCGCGAGTAGCGCCCGCGCGCCGGGCGAAAGCGGCACACGGTCGGCATTGAGCCTGGCGCCGAGCCCGGCGGCGCGGCAGAGCTTGCCGATATCGGTGACGAGGCCGTCGGAGACATCGATGCCGGCGCGGGCATGGGCGCGCAGGGCCGGACCAAGCGCGAGGCGCGGTCGCGGCAGCAGATAGCGACCGACGAGATACTGCGCCTCGCCGGCCGAAACATCCCCGGCAAGCTCCGGATTCAGCCGGAGCGCAAGACCGAGTGCGGCGTCGCCGATGGTCCCGCTGACGAACAGGCGATCGCCCGGCCGGGCGGCGGCACGGCGCAGCGCCCGGCCCGCTGCGACCTCGCCAAGGGCGGTGATCGAGAGCGTCAGCGGCCCGTCCGTCGCGATGGTGTCGCCGCCAAGCAGCGGCACGGCGAACTCGGCTTGATCAGCGGCAAGGCCGGCGGAGAAGGCCGACAGCCAGCTCTCCGTCCAGTCGCGCGGCAGGGCGATGGTGAGAAGATAGCCGCGCGGCGTCGCGCCCTTGGCGGCAAGGTCGGAGAGATTGACGCGCAGGGCCTTGCGGGCGACGAGGTCGGCCGGATCGTCGGCGAAGAAATGGACGCCGGCGGCGAGCGCATCGGCAGTCACGACGAGATCGTTGCCCGGCGCGGGCGTGAAAACGGCGGTGTCGTCGAGAAGTCCGAGCGCGGCGGCGTCGGTGGCGAGCGGCGCGAAGAAGCGATCGATCAGCGCCACCTCGCCGGGGCGGGTCATGCGCCCTTCCCCGCCCTGCCCCCGCCGGAGGCATCGTCGGCGAACTCGTCCGGGCGAAGCTGGCGGGCCAGCGTGTCGAGCACGCCATTGACCATCGGCGGCTCCTCGCCATCCTCGAAGAAGGCGCGGGCGACCTCGACATATTCGGAAATGACGACGCGGGCCGGCACGTCGCGGCGCTGCATCAGCTCGAAACAGCCGGCACGCAGCAGCGCGCGGAGCGTCGAATCGAGCCGCTTCAGCGGCCAGCCGGCCGTCAACGCGGCGTGAATGCGCGGGTCGATGCGGCGCTGGGCGCCAACGACGCCGGTCATGATATCGCGGAAGAAGTCCGCGTCGGCCGGCAGGTATTCCTCGCCCTCGATCTCGCGACCGAGGCGGAAGGCCTGAAACTCGGCCATCACCGAGGCGAGGTCGGTGCCGCCGACGTCCATCTGGTAGAGCGCCTGCACGGCGGCGAGACGGGCCATGCCCCGCTTGTTGGCGGGACGCGGGGCGCGCCGGGCCGGCTTGTCGTTCGTTCCGGTCATTCCGACAGACCAAGCTCCTCGGCAACCGCAATCATCGACAGGGCGGCGCGGGCCGCGAAGCCGCCCTTGTTCTTCTCGCCGACGCGGGCGCGGGCCCAGGCCTGCGCGCCGTTCTCGACGGTCAGGATACCGTTGCCGACGGCGATGCACTCCTCGATCGCCAGATCCATGACGGCGCGGGCGGATTCGTTGGCGACGATGTCGTAATGCGAGGTCTCGCCACGAATCACGGCGCCGAGCAGGACGTAGCCGTCGAACTCCTCGCCGCCCTCGCCGGCCGCCTCGATCGCCATGGCGAGCGCGGCCGGAATCTCGAGCACGCCCGGCACGGAAAGCCGGGTGTAGGTCGCGCCGGCCTCGTCGAGCGCTGCGGTCGCGCCACGGACAAGTTCGTCAGCGATGTCGTCGTAAAAACGCGCATCGATGACGAGAAGGTGCGGGCGCTTTGCCATCGCTCAGGACTCCTTGTGAAGGTTCGAGCGCCCAATGACCACGGCCGGGCGCGCTTGTCCAGTGCGGGCGTCGCCAATCAGCCGGCGGCAGCGGCCTCGTTCAGCCGGGCGATGTAGCGCGCCATCAGGTCGACTTCGAAATTGATGCCGTCGCCGGCCTTGCGGCCACCCCAGGAGGTGACGGCCAGGGTGTGCGGGATGAGCAGGATGGTGAAGCGGTCGCCATCGACGGAATTGACCGTGAGCGAGGTGCCGTCGAGGGCGACCGAACCCTTGGCCGCGACGAATTTGGCAAAGCCCTTCGGCGCCTCGATGACGAAGCGGGCGCAGCCGTCCTCGTCGTCGCGCGAGACAATGGTGGCGACGCCGTCGACGTGGCCGGTGACGAGATGGCCGCCCATTTCGTCGCCAAGCGCCAGCGAGCGCTCGAGATTGACCCTGGTGCCGGGTTTCCAGCCGCCCATCGTAGTGCGATCGAGGGTCTCGACGGATGCGTCGACCGCGTACCAGGTGCGGCCGTCGGCGAGCGTCTTCTTCTCGATGACGGTCAGACAGGCGCCGGCGTGGGCGATCGACGCGCCGATGGCGATGCCGGCCTCTTCATAGCGGCAGGCCATTTCGAGGCGGCAGCCGCCGCCCTGCGGCGTGACGGCGAGCACTTCGCCAACGTCGGTGATGATTCCGGTGAACATCGCTCTACTCCTTTACCCACCAGTGGCAGTAGCTATCGGCGCCAATCCCGCCCTTTGCGAGACACGCGTAACGGCCGCTGGCGGCGATCGCCTCGGGCCCTGCATCGCCGAACGCGGCAAGGCCGCCGGCGCCGATTGTCGTTGCCGCCGAAAAGATCATCGCCTCGTCGACGAGCCCGCCATCGAGCAGCGCCCGGGCAAGGGTCGCGCCGCCCTCGACCATCAATCGCGTAATGCCGCGCCCGGCAATGGCGCCAAGCGCCGCAACGAGATCGGATCGCCCGCCCGCATCGCGCGGCACATCGATCAGGGATGCGCCGGCGGCTTCAAGCGCGGCCCGACGTTCGGCGCCGGCGCGATCGTCAACGACCACCCAGAGCGGCGCCTCGTTCAGGCTTTCAAGGAGTGCGGAGGAAAGCGGCAACCGTCCGGCGCCGTCGACAACGACGCGGATCGGCGAGCGGCGCCCGAGACCGGGAAGCCGGCAGGTCAGAAGCGGATCGTCTGCGAGCACCGTGCCGATGCCGACCATGATCGCGTCGGCCTCGGCGCGCATCAGATGGACGCGGCCGCGCACCTCGCGGCCGGTGATGGCAAAGCCGGGCTCGCCCCTCCTGCCGATCATGCCGTCGGCGGATACGGCAAGCTTCAACTGGACATGCGGGCGGCCAGCGACGACGCGGCGGATATGGCCGGCATGGACGCGGCGGGCCTCGGCAGCGAGAACGCCGGTCGAGACCGCGATGCCGGCATCGGCGAGACGGGCAAAGCCGCGACCGGCGACGCGGACGTCCGGGTCCTCGATGGCGGCGACGACGCGGCCGACGCCGGCCTCGACCAGAACATCGGCGCAGGGGCGCGTGCGGCCATGATGGGAACAGGGTTCGAGCGTGACGTAGCAGGTCGCGCCGCGTGCAAGTTCGCCGGCCTCGGCAATGGCCAGCGGCTCGGCATGCGGGCGGCCACCCTCGGCGGTCCAGCCACGACCGACGACCACGGGACCATTTTCGGTCTCCCGCACGACAATGGCGCCGACGGCGGGATTGGGCCAGGCAAGGCCGAGATTGCGCCGGCCGATGGCCAGCGCGGCGCCCATGAAGCGGCGGTCACGATCAGGGTCGACCGAAAGGGCATGGTCGGCGGCAACGGCGGCTGCGTCCAACGGGTCCCCTCCGCGATCGCCGGGCGCCGGCATCGTCAGTTGTCGTCGCTGCCCCCGGCGTCGCCTGTCTGGCCCAGCTCGCCGAGGAAGGTCTCGAAATCCTTCGCCTCGCGGAAATTGCGGTAGACCGAGGCAAAGCGGACATAAGCGACGTCGTCGAGGCCGCGCAGGCCCTCCATGACGAGATGGCCGACCTGCTCGGAGGTCACATCGTTCTCGCCCATGCTCTCGAGCTGGCGGACGATGCCGTTGACCATGCGCTCGATGCGCTCGGGCTCGACCTGGCGCTTGCGCAGGGCGATCTGGATCGAGCGCATCAGCTTGTCGCGATCGAAAGGCACGCGGCGGCCGGTCTTTTTCACCACCGTGAGCTCGCGCAACTGGACGCGCTCGAAGGTGGTGAAGCGGCCGCCGCAATCGGCGCAGATGCGGCGGCGGCGAATCGCGGTGCCGTCCTCGGTGGGACGGGAATCCTTCACCTGCGTTTCAGCGCTCCCGCAATACGGACACCGCATGCCTTACCTCCCGGCCGGTCAGTCCCGATAGATCGGGAAGCGCGCGGTGAGCGCCGCGACGCGCTCGCGCATGGCTTCCTCGACGAGCGGAGCACCCTCGTCGCCGCCCTGCGAGACGGCGTTCAGCACCTCGGCGATCATGTCACCGACGATGCGGAACTCGTCCGGGCCGAAGCCGCGGGTCGTGGCGGCCGGCGTGCCGAGACGGATGCCGGACGTGACCATCGGCTTTTCCGGATCGAACGGGATGCCGTTCTTGTTGCAGGTAATGCCGGCGCGCAGCAGCGCCTGCTCGGAGACCTTGCCGGTCAGGTGCTTCGGGCGCAGGTCGACGAGCATCAGGTGGGTATCGGTGCCGCCGGAAACGATGTCGAAGCCGTGGCCCTTGATGGTATCGGCGAGGACCTTGGCGTTCTCGACGACCTTGGCCGCGTAGGTGCGGAATTCCGGCCGCAGCGCCTCGCCGAAGGCAACGGCCTTGGCGGCGATGACATGCATCAGCGGACCGCCCTGGATGCCCGGGAAAACGGCGGAATTGAACTTCTTGGCCAGATCCTCGTCATTGGTGAGGATGAGGCCGCCGCGCGGACCCCGCAGGGTCTTGTGGGTCGTCGAGGTGACGACGTGGGCGTGCGGGAACGGATTGGGATGAGCGCCACCGGCGACGAGGCCGGCGAAATGGGCCATGTCGACCATCAGGTAGGCGCCAACCTCGTCGGCAATGGCGCGGAAGGCGGCAAAGTCGATGTGGCGCGGATAGGCCGAGCCACCGGCGACGATGACCTTCGGCTTGTGCTCGCGGGCGAGGCGCGCGACCTCGTCCATGTCGATGCGGTGATCATCGGGCCGCACGGTATAGGGCACGATGTTGAACCACTTGCCGGACATGTTGACCGGCGAGCCGTGGGTGAGATGGCCGCCCGCGGCGAGGTTGAGACCCATGAAGGTATCGCCCGGCTTCATCAGGGCGAAGAACACGGCGGTGTTCGCCTGGGCGCCGGAGTGCGGCTGGACATTGGCGAAGGAGCAGCCGATCAGCCTGGTGATGCGCTCGATCGCCAGGCGCTCGGCGACGTCGACGAACTCGCAGCCGGCATAATAGCGACGACCGGGATAGCCCTCGGCGTACTTGTTGGTCATCACCGAGCCCTGGGCCTCGAGCACGGCGCGCGAGACGATGTTCTCGGAGGCGATCAGTTCGATCTCGTGGCGCTGACGGCCAAGCTCGTCGGCGATCGCGCCGGCGATCTCGGGATCGGCGGCGGCGAGGCCACGGGTGAAGAAATCGGGCGAGACGACCGCATTGGCCGCAGCGTCGGGCTTCGACATGTTCGGAATGTCCCTGTTGGAGGCCGGCCGCATCTCCTGACCGGGCTGACGAACACCGGTCGCTGGCAGCCGATCCATTGGTCACGGCGCAGTCGCCATAACATACCGCGGTCCGCGACGCCACCTGCGAAGACCCGGATAAAAGCGGTACGTGGTGCGCCTTCAGACGAGCTTGCCGCGACCGCCCGGCTCCTGCGGCGCAGCGGGCTTCGGCGCCTCGCCGCGACGGGCGAGAAGCGCGTCGAGCTTGCGCACCGCCAGCCGCTCGAGATCACCGCGCGGCGTCGACATCGGCCCGACGATCGAGACCTCGTCGCCGGTGCGCCCGTCGACGGCGATCACCTTGACCTGACGGCCAAGGGGCACGAACTCGAAATAGACGATGCGGCCGCCTGTGGCCTGTTCTTCATAGTCGTTCACGGCGTTTCCATGCCGTCCGGGCTCATCTTGCCGGGGCCGCCGAAGACCATCGCAGTCGTCGGCGCCGCCAGTATCGTTACGGCTGGACGAAGATAGCAAAAATGCTGATTTCGGCACGAAAAAACCCGCGTCGCCGCGGGTTTTTCCTCATCAATCCCGGACTTATCCGGATCAATTCTGCGCGTACTGGCCGAGACCGTCGCGATTGTAGATGTCGTCACGGAAGTTGACGACGCCGCTCGAGGTCGCCCAGGCGGTGATGTAGGTGGTGTAGATCGGCACCGGCTCGACGAGCTTCACATCGACGCGCTCGCCGCTCTGGATCGTCGCATCGATCTGGGCGCGCGACCAGCCGGGCGTATCGCGCAGCAGCCAGGTGACCAGTTCGCGGACGTTCTGCACACGCACGCAGCCCGACGAATGGAAGCGATAGTCCTTGCCGAACAGCGTCTTCGACGGCGTGTCGTGCAGGTAGACGTTGTGCGGGTTGGAGAAGTTGATGCGCACGTTACCCAGCGAATTGATCTCGCCCGGGTCCTGCTTGAACATGTACTTCGTCGCTTCGTCGGTATCCCAGTTGACCTGCTCGGGCATCAGCTCGTTGCCGTAGCCGTCGAAGATGCGAATCTTGTTCTTGGCAAGATACTGGGGGTCCTGCTTCATCTTCGGGATCAGGTCCTTCTTGATGATGGAGAGCGGAACCGTCCAGAACGGGTTGAAGTTCAGTTCGGTGATGCGGCTGGCGACGATCGGCGTCTGGCGATCGATCTTGCCGACAACGCCGATATGGCGCGACGCGACCTGACCCATGTCGATCGCCTCGATCTCGGCCGCCGGGATGTTGACCATCACGTAGCGGTCGCCGAGGAAACCGGACATGGCGCGGACGCGCACCAGATTGGTCTCGAGCTGCTGCAGGCGGACATCGGCCGGCACGTTCAGCGCATTGAAGGTCGAGGCGCGAACGACGCCGTCGGCGATGATGCCATGGCGCTCCTGGAAGCGGCGGACGGCCTCGGCAACGTAGGAATCGTAGGCGTCGCCCCGACCGGCATTGGCGTCGAGGTCGCCGGACACCTTGAGACGCTCGCGCAGGGTCATGACGGCGGCGTTGCGAACGCCGATGCGCAGCGTCGTGCTCGTCGCCACCTTCGGCCAGCCGCCCGAGGCGACAATCTGCGAATAGCGCTGGATCGCCTGCTCGATGTTGATGGCGGTCTGCGGCGACAGGGTCGGCTCGTTGCCACGCACGTTGGTGTGTTCGCCGGAATCGAACCGCTGGGTCCACTCGGCCTGGAGCTTGGCATTGATCAGAGCCTCGATCGGGCTCTGCGCCAGCGCCGGGCGCACCGTCGCGGAGACGACAGCGGTCAGCACGAGCGTTGCGGCGACACGCGTTGCGCGCCGGAAGCCGGAGGACCGGAAAACCGCTTTCGTTCGGTTCACATGAAGCACATCAAATTCCTCGCGTTTCGGGCTCAATGCGTGGCCCTGCGGGGTGGTTCCGTTCCGTTCGGAAAATTGTCCACTCCGGTATCACGGTCATGGTTAACAAACAACGAGCCAGTGCTCGCCGCAACGCACAACAACGTGATGAGGAGCCGACGACCACGGCCTTTCGGCAGCGCGCATTTCGGAACGGCTATCTGACCTTCGAGGTCACATCGCAATGTGGCGAATTAATGTCTCGGACCGGCAAGACCGGCCAATCCCGGCATATCGGGCCGAAAAGGTTGAAAGCCGGCTCAAGGACGCTAGCCTTAGCAAAAAGGGCTCTGGCGCGGCGGCGTCTTCGTCTTCCGCGCTTCACGAGGCCGCCCTGCGGCCCAACGAAGAGACGGCAGGAACCTGCAAGCGCTGCCTGCCGTCCGGGGAGGAAGCCATGAACCTTGCAATCCCGAAGCCCTCATTGCTGCCGGCGTCGGCCGTGCTCGCCCTGATGATGCTGGCCGGTCCCGCCGTTGCCGACGGCGGCGGCAACCAGCCGGATGCCGGCGTGGTCAGGCCGTACAACATCGACAATTCGCCGCCGAGGACAAAGACGAAGCCGAAGGAGCAGGCGCCGGCGTCGAAGCCGAAGAGCGCCAGGCCGGACAAGTCCCTCGCCGAGGAACGGCGGGACCTTGAAAAAGAGATCCGCACCGGCGAGCGGGAAGAGAAAAAGCTCAACAAGAAGATCGAACGCCTTGTCGAATCCGACAAGAAGCTGGCGGAAACGCTCCGCAAAAAATTCGACGAGACCGAGGAGAAGAAGAGCCAGATCTACCGCGACTTCGCCAAGGAGGACGACGAGAAGGGCGCCTGCTGCGGCGGCGGCAAGGCCAAGCGGCAGGAGATCTATGCCGAGATGCTGCACAAGATCGACATGCTCGATCGCGAGTACAGCCGGTTCTACTGGAAGACGCTGAACGACGCCAAGAGCTGGGGCGACCCGGAGAATTACGACGAATACCGCGAACTGAAGCAGGAGCAGGCGGACAACGAGAAGAAGCTGCGCGACGCCCGAAAGACGCTGGAAAAGGTCGACAAGGCTATGAAGAAACCGATCGTCCAGCCGTAATCAGCGGCCAGGGCAAAAGGAAAAGCCCCGGCGCTGGTCGAGCCGGGGCTGGTCCATTCCGCACAGTTGTCGTCTGGAAAGGCGCTCAGAGCCGATAGCGGATCTGATCGGTCCAGAAGCGCTCGAGACGCAGCAGCGCCTTGTTGAGGTCGCGGAAGTCTTCGGCGCCGATGCCGCCGACCTGTTCGATCGAGGCGATGTGGCGCTGGTAAAGACGGTCCACGACTTCGGCGATGGCACGGCCGTCTTCGGTCAGCGAGACGCGGACCGAGCGGCGGTCGACCTGCGAGCGCTCGTGGTTGATGAAGCCGGAATCGACCAGCTTCTTCAGATTGTAGGAGACGTTCGAGCCGAGATAGTAGCCGCGGCTACGCAGCTCGCCCGCCGTCAGCTCGGCATCACCGATATTGAACAGCAGAAGTGCCTGCACGCTGTTGACATCGGAACGACCCATGCGGTCGAACTCGTCCTTGATGACGTCCAGCAAACGACGATGAAGTCGCTCGACGAGGTGCAACGCCTCAAGGTAAAGCGGCTTCACTTCTGCCGATTCCCCAGCATCGGCGAATAGTTCCGCTGCCCGCTTTGCGTTGATCATCCGAATTGCCTCTCTGTAGATTTCTATTTTTTTATCCCACCTGTAGCCGGCACTATATGCCTGGCACACAAAAAAACGCTTAAGGGGCAAGCTTAAAAACGGATTAACCGGCAAAAGTTGCCGGGTTGGGGGCCAGGAGGCGGTCAGGCGCGCGGCCGAAGCGCCGGCCCCGAGACGCGAAAACGGCCCCGCGAAGGGGCCGTTCGAGCATCCGTCCGGTTCACCGGCGCGCCGGCCGGCGATGTCATTCCTTGCCGCGCAGCATCCTGATGATGCCGGAGAAGTCGACGCCGTCATTGCCGGCGTTGCAGAACAGGCTGTAGAGCGCGGCGGCCTCGGCGCCGAGCGGGGTTGCTGCACCGGACGAGGCGGCGGCCTCCTGCGACAGCTTCAGGGTCCTTCAGCATCATGCCGGCGGTGAAGCCGGCCTGATAGTCGCGATTGGCCGGCGAGGCCGGAACAGGGCCGGGAACCGGGCAATAACTGGTCAAGGACCAGCACTGTCCGGAGGCAGTCGAGGCGATATCGAAGAGCTTCTGGCGGTCGAGACCGAGCCGGTCGGCGAGCACGAAAGCTTCCGAGACGGCGATCATCGAGATGCCGAGGATCATGTTGTTGCAGATCTTGGCGGCCTGACCGTTGCCGGGGCCGCCGGCGTGGACGATGTTGCGGCCCATCTCTCCAGAACGGGCCTTGCCGCCGCGAAGGCCCGGCAGTGCCGCCGACCATGAAGGTGAGCGTGCCGGCGGCCGCGCCACCGACGCCGCCGGAGACGGGTGCGTCAATCATACGCATGCCGGCCGCATCGGCACGGGCGGCGACGCGCGGGCGCTGTCGACGTCGATGGTCGAGGAGTCGATGAAGAGCGTTCCGGGACGGGCGTTGTCGATGACGCCGCCCTCGTCGCCGTAAACGGAACGGACGTGCTTGCCGGCCGGCAGCATGGAGACGACGACATCGGCGCCGGCGACCGTGTCGGCAATGGTGGCGGCATGGCGCCCGCCAGCCTCGACGAAGCGCGCGATGGCCTCGGCGGAGAGATCATAACCGGCGACGGTGTGGCCGGCCTTCAGAAGATTGGCGGCCATCGGGCCACCCATGTTGCCAAGTCCGATGAAGCCGATGGTCGCCATCGCACCATTCCTCCCGTTCGTTGCCGCCGCCCGATCGTTGACGTCAGGCGTGCGCTTCCTGATGCACCCAGTATGTCAGCATGAAGTAGACGACGATCGTGACGAGGTGGAACACCACGAGGCCGAGATCGAAGCCGAAAATGTCAAACAGGCCGAGAAACATGACCACCTGGGTCAGCGCCGCCAGCATCCACATGACGCTGCCCCAGGAGACGCCGAGCCAGAGACCGACGGCGGCGACAAGATCGAGGACGGCGAAATAGACCGTCGAGACGCGCCATTCGATGGTCATCTCGGCAAAGGCCTTGCCGCCGATCGGCAGGCCGAGAATGCGCAGCCAGTAGACCAGCCCGCCGAGCAGGAACAGCAGCGCGAGGCCGCGCAGATACCAGATCAGCACCACCTCGAAGGTCACGCGCGAGCGGGCTTTTCTTTCTTCCTGCAAACTCATCGTTCCAGCACCAGATCGCCGTCGGCCAGCGGCGCGAAAATAGCCGGCAACGTCCGCCTCACCGACTTCGGCAAGCGTTGCCGGTCGCCAGGCGGGGGCGTTGTCCTTGTCGAGGATCGCGGCGCGCACGCCCTCGAAGAAGTCGTGGCCGCGCATCACGCGCTCGACGATACGATATTCCATGCGCATGCAGTCGTCGAACGCCGCGAGACGACGGCCTTCGCGCATCTGGCGCAGGGTGACCTTGAGGCTGGTCGGCGAATTGCGGCGGATGGCGGCGGCGGCCTTGACGGCCCATTCGGCACTGCCGAGGGCATCAAGGCGGACGAGGATTTCCTCGATGGTCGGGGCGGAAAAGACCGCGTCGATCTCCGACTGGAAGCGGGCGGGAGCGGGCGCGCTTCGGCCAGACTTCGAATTTCGCTATCGCAGCGTCGACGTCATCGGTCGCGGCAAGCTCGGCGGCGAGATCGTCGAGGCGCGCCGACGGGCAGGCATGATTGGCGATGCCGGTCCAGCGGGCATCCTCGAGGCCCATGCGGGCACCGGTCAGGGCGAGATAGGTGCCGACCTCGCCCGGCAGGCGCGGCAGGAACCAGGAGCCGCCGACATCCGGAAAGATGCCGATGCCGACTTCGGGCATGGCGAACATCAGCTTTTCCGAGGCGACGCGATGGGAGCCATGCAGCGACACGCCGACGCCGCCGCCCATGACGATGCCGTCGATGAGGGCGACATAGGGCTTGGGGAAATGCTTGATGGCGGCGTTGAGGCGGTATTCCTCGCGATAGAAGTCGCGCCAGAGCTCGTTGCCCGACCGGCCCCAGTCATAAAGATTGCGGATGTCGCCGCCGGCCGAGAAGGCCTTTTCGCCGCTGCCGCGCACGACGACATGATGGACCTTGTCGCTGCGGGCCCATTTGTCGAGCCTGGCGTGGAGGGCGCGCACCATGTCGAGCGTCACGGCATTGAGGGCCTGCGGCCGGTTGAGCGTGACAAATCCGGCGGGGCCGCGGCGCTCGAACAGGATCTCGTCGGTCTTTGGAGCCATCTCGGTTCAATTCCTAGCGAGGCGGTCGCCGACGGTCAGCGCCGTTACCAGCACGATGGCGTACCACCACATCATCAGCGAGCCAATCAGATCGGCCATGGTCGAGGACAGATCGGGGAAAAAGTCGCAAAAGGCGATGAGCCCGCCGGCATAGCCAAAGAGGCCGGGAATGGCGAGGCCGGCGCCGAAGCGGGCGGCCTTGCCGGGCGAACAGGCATATCGCAGCAGGAGCGCGGTGACGCCATAGGCGATGATGCCGGTCACGAGCAGCAGCACGAGGAAATCGCCGGTATCGCCATCGAGCAGCCAGCCGCCCCAGATCCTGAGCACGAACATGGTCACGAGCCACATGGCGAAGCCGATGATGAGGCCGCGGCGCATCCGGCTTCAGTCCCTGAACAGGTCGCGGGCGATGATCAGGCGCATGATCTCGTTGGTGCCTTCGAGAATCTGGTGAACGCGGACATCGCGCAGGTAACGCTCCAGCGGATAGTCGCGCAAGTAGCCATAACCGCCATGCATCTGCAGCGCCTCGTTGACGACGGCAAAGCCGACGTCGGTGGCAAGGCGCTTGGCCATCGCCGCGGTCGCGGTCGCACCCGGCGTCTTGGCGTCGACCATCATTGCGGCCTTGTGCAGCAGCAGGCGGGCGGCGGCGAGCTCGGTCGCGCCATCGGCCATGCGGAACTGCAGCGCCTGGAACTCGGCCAGCGCCTGGCCGAACTGGCGGCGCTCCTTCATGTAGGCGACAGCCCGGTCGAGCGAGGCGGCGGCGGCGCCAAGGGAACAGGCGCCAATGTTCAGGCGGCCGCCATCAAGGCCAGCCATGGCGATGCGGAAGCCGTTGCCCTCGCCGCCAACAAGGTTCGCGGCCGGCACGCGGCAATCCTCGAAAATGACGGCGGCGGTCGGCTGGCTCTTCCAGCCGAGCTTGATCTCCTGGGCACCGAAGGACAGGCCGGGCGCGCCCTTCTCGACGACGAAGCAGGAAATGCCCTTCGGCCCCTCGCCGCCGGTGCGGGCCATGACGACGTAGACGTCCGAGACGCCGCCGCCGGAGATGAAGGCCTTCGCGCCGTTGAGGACGTAGTCATCGCCGTCGCGGACGGCGCGGGTGCGCAGCGAGGCGGCGTCGGAGCCGGCGCCGGGCTCGGTCAGGCAGTAGCTGGCGAACCGGTCCATGGCGCAGAGCGCCGGCAGGTAGCGATTGCGCAGATCATCGCTGCCATAGGCATCGATCATCCAGGCGGCCATGTTGTGGATCGAGATATAGGCGGCGGTCGAGGTGCAGCCGCGCGCCAGTTCCTCAAGGATCAGCGCGGCATCGAGGCGGGAGAGCGCCGAACCGCCGACGTCCTCGCGGACATAGATGCCGCCGAAGCCGAGACCGGCCGCCTTGCGCAGCATCTCGACCGGGAAGAACGATTTCTCGTCCCACTCGCGGGCGAAGGGCTCCATCTCGGTCGCCGCGAAATCCGCCGCCATCTGGCGGATCAGCCGTTGCTCCTCGGACAGCTCGAAATCCATGGCGCGCCTCCCCTTTCTTATCCTTGACGACAAGGCTTATCGGCGGCTGCCGGGAGCGTCAATCTTGCGGCGAAACATCGGAACAGCGCGGCGAAAGCGATGGCTGCGAGCAGTGCGCGCGCAACGAGCCGCCAACGCAGCCAAGGCAACAGTCTAAACCGACCATACCAAAACAATACATTAGAAAACTATCATTCTAAAATTCCATCCTCCATATTCATCGCCAGACACACCATCAATACAATTACATACATAAACTTAAATTTTACCAGATTACCTGTTTATCCATCAAATACAGCCAAACCCGATGGCGCAATACGCGAGGAGCGCTAGCTATCGCGGGAAACAACCATCCGGAGCCAGACCAGATGTTTCTCAGCGCGCATTCCAACGACGACAAAGCAAAACTCGACGCCATCGGCCGGTCGCAGGCCCTCATCGAATTCATGCCGGACGGCACGATCGTGACGGCGAACGACAATTTCCTGTCGGCGATGGGCTATTCGCTCGACGAGATCCGCGGCAAGCATCATTCGATGTTCGTCGAAGCGAGCTATCGGGCAAGCCCGGAATACGCGGCATTCTGGAAGGCTCTCGGGCGCGGCGAGTATCAGGCGGACGAGTTCCGCCGGTTCGGCAAGGGCGGCAAGGAAATCTGGATTCAGGCGTCGTACAATCCGGTGTTCGACCGCGCCGGCAAGACCGTCAGGGTCATCAAGATCGCCACCGACATCACGACCGTGAAGCAGCGCAACGCCGTCTTCGAGGGGCAGGTCAACGCCATCAACAAGTCGCAGGCGGTCATCCACTTCGATCTCGACGGTACCATTCTTGATGCCAACGACAATTTCCTTGCCGCGCTCGGGTACGCGCTGAACGAGATCCGCGGCAAGCACCACTCGATGTTCGTCGAGCCCGGCTATGCGGCGAGCGGCGAATACCGCGCTTTCTGGGAAGCGCTCAGGGCCGGCACCTTCCAGGCGGGCGAATATCTGCGTCACGGCAAGGGCGGCAAGGCGATCTGGATCCAGGCGACCTACAATCCGATCTTCGACGCCGCCGGACGGCCGTTCAAGGTCGTCAAGTTCGCCACCGACATCACCGCACAGGTCACCGAGCGCAAGCGCCGGGAAGAGGTGCAGCGGGAAATCGACAGCGACCTCGTCGAGGTCGTCGGCGCCGTCAACGAGGCGAACAACCGGGCCTCGACCGCCGCGTCGGCCTCGGTCGAGGCCTCGGCGAACGTGCAGACCGTGGCGGCGGCGGCCGAGGAACTCGTCGCCTCGATCGGCGAGATCAGCCGCCAGGTGACCCAGGCCGCGGACATCGCCAACAAGGCGGTGCAGCAGGCGACCAGTTCGGGGTCGATCATCAACGGCCTTTCAGAAGATGCCCAGAGCATCGGCGACGTCATCCAGCTCATCGACAGCATCGCCAACCAGACCAACCTTCTGGCGCTCAACGCGACGATCGAGGCGGCGCGGGCGGGCGAGGCCGGCAAGGGGTTTGCCGTCGTCGCCTCGGAGGTGAAGAACCTCGCCTCGCAGACGACCAAGGCGACCGAGGACATCTCCTCGCGCATCCTCTCGGTGCAGGAATCGACCGCCAACGCGGTGTCGGCGATCGACATGATCAAGGACATCATCAACCAGATCAGCGACATCTCGGCCGGCATCGCGGCCGCGATCGAGGAGCAGTCGGCGGTCACGCGCGATATTTCCGACAACATGCAGACCGCCTCGCGCGGGGTCGGCACGATCAACGAGAACGTCCAGGCGATTTCCGACTCGACGCAGCAGATCGACGTTGCCGCCCGCAAGGTGCGCGAGGCATCGCGCTCGATCGCCTGAGGAATGCCAGCGGGCGGCTCCAGGCCCTCACCAGTCGCCCGTCAAGGCAATGCCCGGATGCGCAAGCGTCCGGGCGTTTGCCTTTCCCGGCCGGACGGGACGCGGCAATACCCGTCCCGCCCTTTCACCCCTCGCCCTGCGGTGCTAGTGTCCGCGCCCAAAAGAAGGAACGGGAGCAGGACCATGGAGCACGGTTCGGGCGGACGACAGAGCTTCAACGCCGACCTCGGGGCAATCCTTGCCGGACGGCGGATGCGGCGCAGCCGGCGGGCCGACTGGACGCGGCGGCTGGTGCGCGAGACGACGCTCACGGTCGACGATCTCATCTGGCCGATCTTTGTCCTCGACGGCGAGAAGCGCCGCGAGACGGTCGCCTCGATGCCGGGGGTCGAGCGGCTGAGCATCGACGTTGCCGTGGCCGAGGCGGAGCGGGCAGCCAGGCTCGGCATCCCGGTCATCGCGCTCTTTCCCTATACCGACCCGGCCCGCAAGACGCCGGCCTGCGAGGAAGCCTGGAACCCGGAGAACCTCGTCTGCCGGGCGACGCGGGCGATCAAGCAGGCGGTGCCGGAGATCGGCATCATGCTCGACGTGGCGCTCGACCCGTACAACTCGCTCGGCCATGACGGCCTTGTCGAGGGCGAATGCGTGCTCAACGACGAGACGGTCGAATGCCTCATCGCCCAGTCGCTGGTGCAGGCGGAGGCGGGCTGCGACATCCTTGGTCCGTCCGACATGATGGACGGGCGGATCGGCGCCATCCGCGCCGCGCTCGAGGCGCACGGCTTTGCCGATACGATGATCATGTCCTATGCCGCCAAATACGCCTCGGCGTTCTACGGCCCGTTCCGCGATGCGGTCGGCTCCGGCGGCATGCTGAAGGGCGACAAGAAGACCTACCAGATGGACCCGGGCAATACCGACGAGTCGATCCGCGAGGCCGAGCTCGACGTCGCCGAGGGCGCCGACATGATCATGGTCAAGCCGGGCATGCCCTATCTCGACGTGCTGTTCCGCCTGAAGCAGACCTTCGCCATGCCGACCTTCGCCTATCAGGTGTCGGGCGAGTACGCGATGATCAAGGCGGCAGCGCTGAACGGCTGGCTCGACGGCGACAAGGCGATGATGGAAAGCCTGATGGCCTTCAAGCGCGCCGGCGCCGACGGCATTCTCACCTATTTCGCGCCGGCGGTGGCAGAGCGGCTGCGGGCCGGCGCCTGAGGGCCGGACGCGGAGCGCCCTCCCCTCGCGAGCCGGCGGAGCGGCCATGGTCTTTCGACAGGGAACACGGCTGCATTTCCGGTGGGCGCTTCTCGTCGCGCTCGCCGGCCTCACCTTGCTTGCCGGCTGCTCCAGCGACCTGATGCAGCAGCAGATCTGCGCCGACATCATTCCGGCGCTCGAGACCGAGGACCCGATGATTGCGGTCGTTTCGGCCGAGAGCGTCAAGGACGCGCCGGTCGCCATCGTCGACTATGCGACCGGTGGCGAGGGCATCCGCTGGACCTCGAAGCGGATCGTCTGCCGGTTCGGCGGCTCCGGCTTTGCCACCGAACGGCAGACGCTGTCGCATGTCGAGATCGACAACGTGCCGGTTGGCGAGGCGCAGCTCTGGGCGCTGAACCGGTTCTGGCTCGGGGAGATCGGCGCCGTTGCCGAGGGGCGACACCGGATCGTGCGCCAGCCGCATGACGGCAGTTCGCCGGCGCTCGGCTATTTCCTGCAGCAGTTCGTCAATGCCGGCGTCGTCTCGGCGATCTATGTGATGCTCGCCGTCGCCTACGCCCTCGTCTACGGGGTGACCAACCGGATCAACCTCGCCTTCGGCGAGATGGCGACGGTCGGCGCCTATGGAGCCGTCGTCGGCGTTGCCGCGGCGCTGGCGATCGGGCGGCCCGACGTCGCCGGGGCGCTTGCGATTGCCGTTGCGATGGCGATGGCGGTGACCGTCCTTGCCGGCGACGCCATCGGGCGACTGGTTTTCCTGCCGCTGATGCAACGGCGGTCGGCGGCGACGATCGTTGCAACGCTCGGTGCCGCGATCGCGCTGCAGGAGGCGCTGCGCCTTGCCCAGGGCACGCGCGAGCGCTGGCTGCAGCCAATCCTGAACGAGCCGCACATCCTCCTCGGCGGCGCCTTTCCGGTGATCGTGACGACCATGCAGGCCGCGATCGTCGCGGCGACGGTCTTCGTCATCGCCGCACTCATCATCTCGATGCGGAAAAGCGCCTTCGGGCGCAACTGGCGGGCCGTGGCGGACGACCCGAAAATGGCCGGCCTTCTCGGCATCGACCCGGCCGACACGGTGCTGAAGGCGTTCTCGGCAGCGGCCGTGCTCGCCGGCCTCACCGGCGCCGTCCTGACGCTGCACTATGGCGGCACCAGCTTCTCCATGGGCACCATCATCGGCCTCAAGGCCCTTGTCGCCGCTATCGTCGGCGGCATCGGCTCGCCGGCCGGGGCGGCGCTCGGCGGCCTTCTCATCGGTCTTCTGGAGACCTTCTGGTCGGCCTATCTGCCGATGGCCTATCGCGACGCGATGGTGCTCGGCGTCCTCATCGTCGTATTGATCCTCAGGCCGGGCGGCCTCATCGGCCCGCGCCTACAAGGAAAACGCCCATGACCGTGACCCTCGACGACATCCGCGCCGCCCAGACGACGATTGCCGGCGCCGTCATGCGCACGCCGTTCCTGCCGGCGCCGAAGCTCTCGGCCCTGACCGGCGCCGACATCCGCGTCAAATACGAGAACATGCAGGTCACGAACGCCTTCAAGGAGCGCGGCGCCGTCGTCAAGCTCGCCTCGCTCTCGCCCGAGGACCGGGCGCGCGGCGTCATCGCCATGTCGGCCGGCAACCACGCCCAGGCGGTCGCCTATCACGCCGCACGGCTCGGCATTCCGGCAACGATCGTGATGGCGGAACCGACGCCGTTCGTGAAGGTTGCCGCGACGCGCGGCTATGGCGCGCGGGTCGTGCTCATCGGCGAGACCCTGTCGGAGGCGCAGCACGAGGCCGAGGCGATCGCCGAGCGCGGGGGGCTGACCTTCGTCCACCCCTATGACGACGCGGACGTCATCCGCGGCCAGGGCACGATCGCACTCGAGATGCTGGAAGATGCGCCGGACCTCGACACGATCGTCGTGCCGGTCGGCGGCGGCGGCCTCATCTCCGGCGTCGCGACGGCAGCCAAGGCGCTGAAGCCTTCCATCGAGATCATCGGCGTCGAGACCGTTCACTATCCCTCGATGTGGTCGGCGCTGCGCGGCGAGACGCCGAAATGCGGCGGCAACACGCTGGCCGAGGGCATCGCCGTCAAGAATGTCGGCAAGCTGACGCTGGAGATCGTGCGCCGGCTCGTTGACGAGATCGTGCTCGTCAAGGAAGCCGAGATCGAGCGGGCGGTGAACGCCTATCTGACGCTGCAAAAGGCGATGGCCGAGGGCGCGGGAGCGGCCGGCCTTGCGGCGCTGCTTGCCGCGCCGGCCCGGTTTCGCGGGCGGCGGATCGGCCTCATCCTCGCCGGCGGCAATATCGATGCCCGCATCCTTGCCTCGATCATGGTGCGCGAGCTTGCCCGCGAGGAGCGGATCGCGGCGATCCGGATCACCATTCCCGACCGGCCCGGCGTGCTCGGCCAGATCACCACGACGATCGGCAATCTCGGCGGCAACATCCTCGAGGTCTCGCACCACCGGCTGTTTCTCAAGGTGCCGGCGAAGGGCGCGACCGTCGACGTCACCATGGAGACGCGCGACGCGGCCCATGCCAACGAGATCATCGCCGGGCTCGAGGCCAAGGGCTTCGATGTCGTGCGCCTCGACCAGGCGGCCGAGGAACTGCGCTGACGGCCGGCGGCGATGATCGGAACTTGCAGCGCTCCCCTGCCGTTCCCATGTAAATGCGGGACGAACAAGGGAGTGCCCCTGATGAACAGCATCGACACCCGCCGTTTCGACGACACCGCCGACGGGCCGGAATTCGCCTATGATCCGGACACGCAGCCGGAGCTCTTCGAAGGGGTGCGGACGCGCCGGTTCACGGCGTTCCTCATCGATGCGGCGATCATTCTGGCGCTGACCCTTCTGGTCGGCATTCTCGTCTTTTTCCTCGGCGTCCTGACGCTCGGCTTCGGCTGGCTGCTCTATGGCGGCATTTTCCCGGCCGTGGCGCTGATCTACACGGCGATGACGGCCGGCGGGCCGAACTCGGCAACGATCGGCATGCGGACCATGGGCCTTGAGCTGCGCACCTGGTACGGCGCGAAGATGTACCACCTGCTGGCCGCCATGCATGCACTGGTCTTCTACTTCTCGATCTCGATGCTGACGCCGGCCGTGCTGCTCGTCTGTCTCTTCAACGGCCGCAAGCGCTGCCTGCACGACATGCTGATGGGCACGATCGTCATCAACACCAGCAAGCAGGCCGAGGCGTTCAACAGCTAAGCGGGCAAGCGACCGCTGACGGCAAATGGCCAAGCGGGCATGCGGCCGCAACGGCAGGGCCAAGCGGGCAAGCGCCCGCAGGCGGCAAAGGGCGGGGGCGGACGGTTCCGTGATCGGAACGGCCGCCCTCTTCGTACAAACGTCATGCAATTTGTCGCAATGGCGAGCGTTATGCCTTCGGCCGAGCGACTGGCGATGCTATCATGACGAGACGATTTGCCAGAACGGCGCCCCGAATGACGCGATGACCGAGCAGATCACCGACACGCCCCAATTCTACCTGACGGCGCCTGCCCCCTGCCCTTATCTGCCGGGGCGGCAGGAGCGCAAGGTGTTCACGCATCTCGTCGGGCGGCGGGCGGCCGGGCTCAATGACGTGCTCACCCAGGGCGGCTTCCGGCGCAGCCAGAACATCGCCTACCGGCCAAGCTGCGAGAGCTGCCGGGCCTGCGTCTCGGTGCGGGTGCTGGCCGACCGGTTCGAGGCGACGCGCAGCCTCAAGCGCATCCTGAAGGCCAATGGCGACCTCATCGGAGCCGAGCGCGGGGCGCTTCCGACCTCGGAGCAGTATTCGCTGTTCCGGCGCTATCTCGACGCCCGCCATTCCGACGGCGGCATGGCCGACATGACGGTGCTCGACTATGCGATGATGGTCGAGGATACGTTCGTCGACACGATGATCGTCGAATACCGCCGCCGGGGGCCCGATTCGAGCTTTACCAAGCGCGGCGAAGGCCCGCTGATCGGCGCGGCGCTGACCGACGTTCTCGCCGACGGCCTGTCGATGGTCTACAGTTTCTACGATCCCGAGCTTGCTGACCGCAGCCTCGGCACCTTCATGATCCTCGACCATATCCGCCGGGCGCGCTGGCGCGGCCTGCCGCATGTCTATCTTGGCTACTGGGTCGAGGGCTCGGAAAAGATGGACTACAAGCGCCGCTTCCTGCCGCAGGAACACCTCATCGGCGAGACCTGGATACGGGCGCGATAGGCCTTCCCTACTCTGAATCCGGCCGCCGCGTGCGCAGCGCCTTGATGGCGCCGCGGCGGGATTTTTCGTCCATGCGGCGGCGTTTCGAGCCGAGCGTCGGGCGGGTCGGGCGGCGCGGCGTCTGGACGATGGTGGCGGCGCGGACCAGTTCGACGAGGCGCTCGATCGCGTCCTCGCGGTTGCGCTCGCGGGTGCGAAAGCGCTGGGCGGTGATGACGACGACGCCATCAGCCGTGATGCGCCGGTCGCGGGCGGCGAGCAGGCGCTGGCGCACCGGCTCTGGCAGCGACGGCGAGCGGGCCGCATCGAAGCGGATCTGCACCGCCGTCTCGACCTTGTTGACGTTCTGGCCGCCGGGCCCCGAGGCGCGGATGAAGCTCTCCTCGATCTCGCGCTCGTCGAGCGATATGCGGTCGGTGACAGGGATCATCGGTCGGTCACAGGCAAGGGCGTCGGCGCGGCCGCCGGGCAATCATTTCGGCAACCCGGCGCGCACCTTCTCGAACACATCACGGAACATCGCCTCGGTCAGGCGGCCGGTATTCGTGTTGTAGCGCGAACAATGGTAGCTGTCGAAAAGCTGCAGGCCGTCGATGGCGTGCACCGCGCCATGGCCGAAGGCGTGGCGCGCCCGCACCGCGCCGAGTGCCGAGAGCGTCGAATCATGGGCGATACGGCCAAGGGCGACGATCGCCGCAAGGTCTGAAAAGCCGGCGATGGTGCGCTCGAGATAGGGCCGGCAGGCGGCAATCTCGGCGCCTACGGGCTTGTTCTCGGGCGGCACGCAGCGCACCGCGTTGGTGATCGCGGCGCCGACAAGCTCGAGGCCGTCGTCCGGACGAGCCGCATACGTGCCCCGGGCGAAGCCGAAATCGATCAGCGTCTGGTAGAGCAGATCGCCGGCATAGTCGCCGGTGAACGGCCGGCCGGTGCGGTTGGCACCGCGCAGGCCAGGCGCAAGGCCAACGATGAGCAGGCGGGCGCCGGGGTCGCCAAAGGTCGGCACCGGCGCGTTGAACCAGCCCGGCTCCGCCTGTCGCTGGGTCTGCCGGAAGGCAGCGAGCCGGGGACAGGCGCCACAGTCCCGCCCCGGATCGCGAAGATTGTCGGTCGCAGCCATGGCGGCACGCACGAGAGCCGATCAGTCGTCGTACTCGTCGTAGTCCTCTTCCTGCTGCTGGGCCCGTTCGGCCTGACGCGCGGCGCGCTCGGCCGGATCGCGGCCGATCTTCGGCATCAGCGTGACGAGGTCGACGAAATGGTCGGCCTGCCGGCGCAGCTCGTCGGCGATCATCGGCGGCTGGGTCTGCAGGGTCGACACCACCGAGACCTTGCGGCCCTTGCGCTGAATGGCCTCGACGAGGCGGCGGAAATCGCCGTCGCCGGAGAACAGCACGATGTGATCGACCTGATCGGAGAGCTCCATGGCATCGACGGCAAGCTCGATGTCCATGTTGCCCTTGATCTTGCGGCGCCCGGTCGAGTCGTAGAACTCCTTCACCGGCTTGGTGACGACCTTGTAGCCATTGTAGTCGAGCCAGTCGATGAGCGGCCGTATCGAGGAATATTCCTGATCCTCGACAAGCGCCGTATAGTAATAGCAGCGCAGCAGATATCCCTTGCCACGGAATTCCTGCAGCAACCGCTTGTAGTCGATATCGGCACCAAGCGACTTTGCTGTCGCGTAAAGGTTGGCACCATCAATGAAAAGTGCGATTTTTTCCCGGGGATCGAACATTTTGTCTTTCGCTATCGGTTATGTCGTGAACCCGCCATTATGAATGCGGGTATGTCCTGGCGGCCGGCGCAACGAAATGTCGCCGCTGATGCATGTAGGGCCGTGGGCTGGCTTTTACAGCTCTTGTTAATTGAGGCAGGGAGATAGGGCCCCTGCCGAAAATGTCATCAAACCAATGCGGCACGCCGCGCCGTGCTTGCCGCCGTTTTACTGGAGCCGCGAACCCTTCGCAAGTAAGTCGCGTGGCGAACCAACCCCTGAAAAACGCGGGGCGCGCGGGAGAGCCTTGTTTCGCTTGAATTCCTTTGCTGAAATGCCTAAAGAAGTCCGCTCGATCCCTAAACGCAAGGAGGTGCGCCGATGGCCCGCGTGACCGTCGAGGATTGCATCGACAAGGTACCGAATCGTTTTGAACTGGTTCTGCTCGCCAGCCATCGCGCGCGCATGATTTCCAGCGGTTCGCAGCTCACGATCGACCGCGACAACGACAAGAACCCGGTCGTTGCCCTGCGCGAGATCGCAGAGCGCACCGTGTCCTCCGAGGACCTGAAGGAAGACTTCATCCACTCGCTGCAGAAGTACGTCGAGGTCGACGAGCCCGAGGGCGAGCCGGACACCGGCGCCGAGCCGGCCGGCTATCTGACCGCCGGCGACGACGCGGCGGCGGAGGGCGACGACATCGCCTTCGACCGCATGTCGGAGGAAGAGCTGCTGCGCGGTCTGCAGGACCTCGTGCCGCCGGACAATCGCGAAGAGATCTGAGCGGCAACGCTCGGCTTGCGGCAACGCCCCGCCGGGCGTTGCCTTAAAGACTCTGGACACGCCGGCCGCGCGCCGGCGTTCTCGGTCCTCGGGCTCGGGGTGAGCCGCCATGATGCGTCAGTACGAACTGGTCGAGAAGGTCACCCGCTACAACCCGAACGCCGATGAGGCGCTCCTGAACCGGGCCTATGTCTATGCCATGCGCGCCCACGGCCACCAGCGCCGGGCGTCGGGCGACCCCTATTTCTCCCATCCGCTTGAAGTCGCCGCGATCCTGACGGATCTGAAGCTCGACGACGCGTCGATCGTCGTTGCCCTCCTGCACGACACGATCGAGGACACCGACACGACGCGGGCCGAGATCGATCGCCTGTTCGGCGAGGAAATCGGCAAGCTGGTCGAGGGCGTCACCAAGATCGACAAGCTCGATCTCGTCTCCAAGAAGGCGGCGCAGGCGGAGAACCTGCGCAAGCTGCTGCTCGCCATCTCCGACGACGTTCGCGTCCTGCTGGTCAAGCTCGCCGACCGCCTGCACAACATGCGGACGCTGCATTTCGTGCCCGAGGGCAAGCGGGCGCGCATCGGCGAGGAGACGATGGAGATCTATGCGCCGCTCGCCGGGCGCATGGGCATGCACGACATGCGCGAGGAGCTGGAGAACCTGTCCTTCCAGTACCTCAACCCGGAAGCCTTCGCGACGATCACCGAGCGACTGGAGTCGCTGCGCGAGAAGAACCGCAACATCACCACCGAGATCGAGCGGGCACTTGCGGAAAAGCTTGCCGGCCACGGCATCACGGCGCGCGTTTCCGGCCGGGAGAAAAAGCCATATTCGATCTTCCGCAAGATGCAGAGCCGGTCGCTCGGCTTCGAGCAGCTTTCGGACATCTATGCCTTCCGCATCATCGTCTCGGCGGTCGAGGACTGCTACCGGGCACTCGGCATCGTCCACACGACGTGGTCGACCGTGCCCGGCCGGTTCAAGGACTACATCTCGACGCCGAAGCCGAACGACTATCGCTCGATCCACACCACCGTCATCGGTCCGGGCCGGCAGCGCGTCGAGCTGCAGATCCGCACCGAGGAAATGCATCGCATCGCCGAATACGGCATTGCCGCGCACGCCCTCTACAAGGACGCGGCGGCGGCGCGCAGCGCCAATGGCAACGGCTCGGCCGAGACGACCGTCGACGAGCTCGGCGCCATCCACCTGTCGCGGACCCGGCGGCTGGAGCAGGAAAGCCAGGCTTACGGCTGGCTGCGGCGGACGATCGAGCTGCTCGCCGAGGGCGACAATGCCGAGGAATTCCTCGAGCATACCAAGCTCGAGCTGTTCCAGGACCAGGTTTTCTGCTTCACGCCGAAGGGCCGTCTGATCGCCCTGCCACGCGGCGCGACGCCGATCGACTTTGCCTATGCGGTGCATACCGATGTCGGCAACACCTGCGTCGGCTGCAAGATCAACGGCAAGATCATGCCGCTGGTCAGCGAGCTGTCGAATGGCGACGAGGTCGAGATCGTCTGCTCCAAGGCGCAGGTGCCGCCGGCTGCCTGGGAATCGGTCGTCGTGACCGGCAAGGCGCGTTCGGCCATCCGCCGGGCAACGCGCGCCGCGGTCCGCCGGCAGTATACCGGGCTTGGCCGGCAGATCCTCGAGCGCGCCTTCCAGCGCGCCGCCAAGACCTTCTCGGACGATGCGCTGAAGGCTGGCCTTGCCCGGCTTGCGCACAACAATGTCGACGACATGCTGGCGGCCGTCGGGCGCGGCGAGCTTGCCGCCGCCGACGTCATCCGGGCGGTCTATCCCGATTTCCAGGAGAGCCGGGCAACCGGCAGGAAGGCGACGCAGGACGAGGGCTGGTTCGGCCTCAAACGCGCTGCCGGCCTCAAGTTCCGCATTCCCGGCCGGGCCAAGAAAAAGGAAGACGTGCGCTCGATCCCGATCCGGGGCCTGCGCGGCGAGCTGCCGGTGCGGTTCGCACCCGATGGCGGCGCCGTGCCGGGCGATCGCATCGTCGGCATCCTGACGCCGGGCGAAGGCATCACGATCTATCCGATCCATTCGCCGGCGCTGAAGGAATTCGACAACGAGCCGGACCGCTGGCTCGACGTGCGCTGGGAAGTCGACGAGAATGATCCGGAGCGCTTCCCGGCACAGATCCACATCAACGCGCTGAACGAACCCGGCACACTCGCCCAGATCGCCCAGGTGATCGGCGAGAACGACGGCAACATCGACAACGTCAAGATGCTCAAGCACTCCCCCGACTTCCACGAAATGATCATTGATCTTGAAGTCTGGGACCTGAAGCATCTCAATCGCATCATCGCCCAGCTCCGCGCCAAGCGCGTGGTGAGCTCGGCCACCCGCGTCAACGGCTGAGCCGGCGCGACAAGACAGACGGGAACCCGCATGACCAGAGACGAAGTCCTCGACATCTTCCGCCGCTCCGGGGCCATCCTCGAGGGGCATTTCATCCTGTCGTCCGGCCTGCGCAGCCCGGTGTTCCTGCAGAAGGCGAAGGTGTTCATGTATCCGGACCGCACGGCGGAACTCTGCTCGGCGCTTGCCGACCGGATCCGGGCGTCCGGCATCGGGCCGATCGACCTTGTCGTCTCGCCGGCGATGGGCGGCATCATTCCGGGCTACGAGACGGCGCGCCAGCTCGGCATTCCCGCCGTCTGGGTCGAGCGCGAGGACGGCCAGTTCGCCCTTCGCCGCGGCTTCGAGATCGCGCCGGGCACGCGCGTCATCGTCGTCGAGGATATCGTGACCACCGGCCTTTCCAGCCGCGAATGCATCGAGGCGATCAAGGGCTTTGGCGCGGACGTCGTCGGCTGCGCCTGCCTCATCGACCGTTCGGCCGGCAAGGCGGATGTCGGCGTGCCGCTGATTGCGCTTGCGGAGTATGAAGTTCCGGCCTATCCAGCCGATCAGGTCCCGCCGGAAATGGCGGCGATTCCGGCGATCAAGCCGGGCAGCCGCGGGCTCAAGTAAGGGCGCGGGGCGGAACGAAAAAGGCTGTTGCTGACATTGGCGGCAGGGGGCGGAACCACGGCTTGGCGAGGGTGCCTGAATGCTCTTCAGGCGACGTGCAGATCCTCATTTCCTGGAAAAAATCCGCGTCTGGGCCTGGCCCCGGCGTAGCTGGCAGCGCTCGTATCGCTACTTCTCCAAGCGGGTGCTGCGGCTGACGGCCTCTCCGCATGCCGTGGCGGCCGGGTTCGCGGCGGGCGTCTTTGCCTCGTTCACGCCGTTTCTCGGCTTTCACTTCGTCATCGCCTTCGCCCTTGCCTATCTCATCGGCGGCAATTTCATCTCGGCGGCGCTCGGCACGTCGGTCGGCAATCCGCTGACCTTCCCGTTCATCTTCGCCTCGACCTTCGAGGTCGGCAGCCTCATTCTCAGAACCGGGCACAGCGCGGCGACGACGGACCTCTCGCCGGGGATGCTGACGCGGTCGATCGACACGATCCTGCCGCTGATCAAGCCGATGACGGTCGGCGCCATCCCGCTCGGCATCGCGGCGGCGCTGATTGCCTATTTCCCGATCCGCAGCGCGGTGCGGGCCTTCCAGCACGCCCGGCGCGAGCGCTTCGCGGCCCGGGCCCGGCGGGCGGCGGAAGCCGAGGCACGCGCCATGGGCAAGACGGAGGCGAGAGGACCATGATCCTCGGCATCGGCAGCGACCTCATCGACATCCGCCGCATCGAGAAGACGCTCGACCGGTTCGGCGAGCGTTTCATTTCGCGGATCTATACCGAGACCGAGCAGCGCAAGTCGGAACGGCGGGTCGAGCGGGCCGCGTCCTATGCCAAGCGGTTCGCGGCCAAGGAGGCCTGCGCCAAGGCGCTCGGCACCGGCATCCGGCACGGCGTCGCCTGGCGCGGCATGGGCGTCGTCAACCTGCCGTCCGGCCGGCCGACGATGGAGCTGACCGGCGGCGCGCTCAAGGCACTGGAACGGATGGTGCCGCCGGGCATGGTCGTCGAAATCCACGTCACCATCACCGACGACTATCCGCTCGCCCAGGCTTTCGTCATCATCTCGGCGGAGCCGGCACCGAAAGAGCCCGCCTGACCGCCCGCGGCGGGCGAAAAGCGACATATATCCGCCGCTTTTGCCGGCGACGCGTTGCACCGCCGGAAGCGAGAAGATATGACGAACACCGACGGCGGGACGCGATGGCGCCGGCCGGGACGAGGGCAAAAGGCGAATGAGCGTGACCAGCGACAGCAAGAAGACGAACGAGGGTGGCATCCTTGAAACCCTCAAGGTGATCTTCCACGCCCTCCTGCTGGCGCTCGTGGTTCGCACGTTCTTCTACCAGCCCTTCAACATTCCGTCGGGCTCGATGAAGTCGACGCTGCTCATCGGCGACTATCTGTTCGTCTCGAAATACGCCTACGGCTACAGCCGGTTCTCGTTCCCGTTCTCGCCGAACCTGTTTCAGGGGCGGATCTGGGGCAGCGCGCCGGAACGCGGCGACATCGTCGTCTTCAAGCTGCCGCGCGACAACGCCACCGATTACATCAAGCGCGTCATCGGCCTGCCGGGCGACGAGATCCAGATGGTCGGCGGCATCCTGCACATCAACGGCCAGCCGGTGCCGCGCGAGCGCGTCGGCGACTTCACCGAGACCGATCCGGCCGGCCGGACGATCGAGGTCGCGCGCTTCCGCGAGACCCTGCCGAACGGCGTCTCCTACGACACGCTGGACCTGACCACCGACGGTTTTGCCGACAACACCAACGTCTTCAAGGTGCCGGCGGGCCATTATTTCATGATGGGCGACAATCGCGACAACTCGACCGACAGCCGCTTCGGCCAGGTCGGCTTCGTGCCCGAGGAGAACCTTGTCGGGCGGGCCGAGATCCTGTTCTTCTCGGTCGACGAGGGCGCCCATGCGTGGGAGCTCTGGCGCTGGCCCTGGACGGTTCGCTGGGATCGCCCGTTCACGTCCCTCAGATGAAAAACCAGCCTGACGCCGACCTCGACCGGCTCGAAGACAGACTCGGACACCATTTCTCCGATCGCGACCTCCTCGAGAAGGCGCTCACCCACATGAGCGCCATCGTCGATCCGCGCGACGCCGGGCGCACCTATCAGCGCCTCGAGTTTCTCGGCGACCGGGTGCTGGCGCTGGCCGTCGCGGACATGCTGATCGAGGCGTTCCCGGATGCCGAGGAAGGCGAGCTTGCGCGCCGGCTCAATCACATGGTCAAGGCCGAGACCTGCGCCGAGGTGGCGCTGGAGCTTGATCTTGGCCCCTATCTGCGGCTCGGCGGCGGCGAGGCGCAATCGGGCGGGCGGCGCAAGAAGGCGATCCTTGGCGATGTCTGCGAGGCCGTGATCGGCGCGATCTACCGCGACGGCGGCTTCCTGCCGGCCGCGCAATTCGTCATGCGGAACTGGAAGGACCGGATGCTTGGCTGGTCCGGCCCGCTGCGCGACCCCAAGACGACACTGCAGGAATGGGCGCACGGCCGCGGCGTCGATGCGCCTGTCTATCGGCTGGCGGGACGCAGCGGCCCCGACCATGCGCCGGTCTTCGTCGTCGAGGCGGAAGTCTCGGGCCTTGCGCCGGAGAGCGGGTCGGGAACATCGAAGCGCAATGCCGAACAGGCTGCGGCGCGTGCCTTCCTCGTTCGCGAGGGTGTCTGGTCGGAGGATCATCGTGGTTGAGGAAATGGACGGGATCGACGGCGCGGCGCCGACTTCCTGCGGCTTTGTCGCGCTCATCGGCGCGCCGAATGCCGGCAAGTCGACGCTGATGAACACGCTCGTCGGCGCCAAGGTGTCGATCGTCACGCACAAGGTGCAGACCACCCGCGCCATCATCCGCGGCATCGCCATTGCCGGCGAGAGCCAGATCGTCTTCATCGATACGCCCGGCATCTTCCAGCCGCGGCGGCGGCTTGACGTCGCCATGGTCGACACCGCCTGGGGCGGGGCGCGCGACGCCGACCTCGTCGCCGTGCTCATCGACGTGCGGGCCGGGCTCGAGGACGAGGCGGTCGCCATTCTCGACGGGCTCGCCAATGTCCGCCAGCCGAAGATCCTCGTTCTCAACAAGGTCGACCTCGTGCGCCGCGACAAGCTGCTGGCGATCGCCGCCGAGGCCAATGCCCGGGCGAAGTTCGAGGCGACCTTCATGATCTCGGCGCTGAACGGCGACGGCACGGCGGACCTGCTCGGCTGGCTCGGCAAGCACGTGCCCGAGGGGCCGTGGCATTTTCCCGAGGACCAGATCTCCGACCTGCCGATGCGCAGCCTCGCCGCCGAGATCACGCGCGAGAAGCTGTTCCTGCGCCTGCACGAGGAACTGCCCTACTCCTCGCATGTCGAGACGGAACAGTGGAAAGAGCTGCCGGACGGCTCGGTGCGGATCGAGCAGACGATTTTCGTCGAGCGCGACAGCCAGAAAAAGATCGTCCTCGGCAAGGGCGGGCGCACCATCAAGGACATCTCGATGGCGGCGCGCGCGGAGCTCGCCGACATTCTCGAGCAGAAAGTGCACCTGTTCCTGTTCGTGAAGGTGCGGGAGAACTGGGCCGACGACCCGGAGCGCTATCGCGAGATGGGGCTGGAGTTTCCCCGCCGCTGAGGGCCGCTTGCGGCCCTCATTGCCTTCCACGACGGGCCGCTTGCGGCCCTCATTGCCTTCCACAACGGGCCGCTTGCGGCCCTCATTTCCTGCTGCAACAGCCTGATGCGCCTGCTCCTGGCGCCTACTGCTCGCGCTCGGGCACCGGGGCGGCACCGCACGCGGCGCGCATCGCCTTGAACGCCTCGGCCGAGCCGGCGAGCGGAACCTGGATGGTCTGCTCGTCGAGCGTCACGGTTGCCGTCTTGCCAAGCTTCAGCGCGGCGATGAGGCCATCGTCGATGGTGATGTCGGTGGCGCCGAGCAGGCCGGCGGCCGGGTCGCGATAGCGATAGCCGCGGCGCACGTCGACGAGGCCATCGATGCTGAAGATGAGGTCGACCTTCTGGCCCTCGCCGCCGCCGGAAAGCGGCAGACCGACGGTCAGGCGGACCTGCTTGTCGGACGAGCGGCAGGAGAACTGCAGCGCCGGGGCCGTGCAGCCGGCACAGGCCGGGGCCGCAGCGAAAGAGCCATCGCCGCCAGGACCGCCCTGCCAGCCGCCGCCCTGGGCGAGCGCGATGCCCGGCGCCGTGATGAAAATGGATAGGGCGAGCAACTTGCGAAACATTCCGATAGGCCTCCCGCTTCAGGTCCCCGAGCCGCGCGGCGGGTAACCGCCCGTCGCCGCGCTTGTGGCAGGCATCGATGCTTGCCTTGCACCGCCGCCCGGCGCAACCGCTATTGCGCGGAAACGGCAAAAAAGCGGCAAGCGCGCCGCCCTTGCCGGCAAAGGGGAGCAAACCGACAAAAAAGGGAAGCGGACGAACCGCTTCCCCAGTTTCGAGTGACTGTGTGAGGGATTATTTGGTCATGGCAACCGGCAGCGGCGTCGTATCGCTCGACACCGGCAGGATCGGATATTCGACGCGCGGCTGCTCGCCGGTCAGCGTCTCGAGGAAGGCGGTGATGGCGTCGACCTCGGCGTCGTTCAGTTTTTCGCCGAGCTGGCTTTCACCCATGATGGCGACGGCCTGACGCAGGCTCCAGACCTTGCCGGAATGGAAGTACGGGGCGGTCAGCGCGATGTTGCGCAGCGGGCCGGCGCGGAAGACATATTCCTCATCGGCGGTCTTGGTGACGGCGAAGCGGCCCTTGTCGCCGGCCGGCAGGATCTCGCTGCCCGGCTTCTCGACGACGCCGAACGGATAGTAACCGTTGCCGCCGAGATTGACGCCGTTGTGGCAGGAGGCGCAGCCCTTGTCGATGAAGAGCCCGAGGCCCTCCTTCTCCTTTTCGGTCAGCACCGCCTGATTGCCCTCGAGGAACTGGTCGAAGCGCGAGGCGGGCGTGATCAGCGTCGCCTCGAACGACTCGATCGCCTTGGCCATGTTGTCGAAGGTGACCGGCGCCGCCTCGCCCGGGAAGGCCGCCTCGAACTCGGCGACATAGGCCGGCATGCTCTTCAGCGTCGCCTCGACCACTTCAGGCGTGTTGCTCATCTCGACGCCGGCCTGCACCGGGCCCTTGGCCTGTGCCTTCAGATCCTCGGCGCGGCCATCCCAGAACTGGGCGACGTTGAAGACGGCATTGAGAACCGTCGGCGCATTGCGCGGGCCCTTGGCCCAGCCGTGACCGATCGAGGTCTCGAGGTTGTCGTCACCACCCATGCCGAGATTGTGGCAGGTGTTGCAGGAAATAAGCTGGCTGGAGGAGAGGCGCGGATCGAAGAAAAGCTTCTTGCCGAGCTCGACCTTCTCGCGCGTCACGGCGTTGTCCTTCAGGGCGGGCAACACGGCGGGAACGGCCTCGAAATTTTCCTTGGCCTTGGCGAGGAGGAATCATCGGCGTGCGCCGACGTCGCCGCGAATGCGAGGACGGCGGCCATTGCTATGAAGCGCGACATGAAATCACCCTTTGGTTTGGGAGCTGCTATGACGCGATCTTGAAATGGAATTAGAATGCCTCTCAATGTGGCGGAATGTAGCATGATTTTCCCAACAAGAGCAAAAGGATATATAGAATTATCAATATGATTCCAGTTTTACCCTGATGATCATGCGATCCGATTTGCCCCGGCATTGCCGGCAATTGCACCGGGATGCGGAAGCGGCCTTTGCCAGCCGCGGCAAAGGCGCGATAAATCATCGATGCAGTGGAGCGATGAGGCCATCATTCTGGGCGCCCGCCGTCATGGCGAGGGCAGCGTCATTCTCGAGGTGATGACGGCCGGCCATGGCCGTCATCTCGGCCTCGTGCGCGGCGGGCGATCGCGGCGGATGCAGGCGGCCCTGCAGCCCGGCAACGCGGTCGATCTCGTCTGGCGGGCCCGGCTCGACGAGCACCTTGGCAATTTCACCGTCGAGCCGACCGACCTCAGGGCAGCGCGGCTGATGGAAACGCCGGTCGCCACCTATGGCGTGCTGCTGCTGGCGGCGCATCTCAGGCTGCTGCCGGAGCGTGACCCGCATCCCGAGCTCTACGCGGCGCTGCGGATCATCCTCGACGAGTTGCACGAGCCGCTGCATGCGGGCGCCCTCGTCGTTCGCTTTGAAATGGCGCTGCTCGATGAGCTCGGCTTCGGCCTCGACCTTTCGGAGTGCGCCGCGACCGGCACGGCGGAAGACCTCGTCTGGGTGTCGCCGCGCTCCGGCCGGGCCGTCAGCCGGGCGGCGGGCGAGCCCTATGCGGCCAAGCTGCTTCCCCTGCCCGGCTTTCTCGCCGGCGGCGCGGCAGCTTCCGGAGGCGGCATTCCGGCCATGATCGACGAGGCTGCCACCGAAAGAGGTCTTGCGCCGCGCAGGTATCGAGGCCGGCGACATCCACGACGGATTCCGCCTGACGGAGTTCTTCCTCACCCGCCATGTCCTGGAGCCGCGCGGCATCGCCATTCCCGAGGCGCGGGCGGGCTTCCTGAAGGCACTGGCACGAGCGCTTGCAAAGGAACGCAACCTATTCAATTATCCCTTAGAGGGTTGAGCCAGCAGGTATTTGCATTGATGCCAACAGACACTAGAAAAATTGAGAAAATAGAAAACTTGAAATCCATATTCTCTATACATGACAGAGAAACAGTAATTTGCATTTCTTTGAGAAATATCATGGGGTTTTCCCGCATATTTTTAATGAAGAAATAGAATCAAAATCTTCCGAGTGGAATCTAATTCTTCTTTCAATATTTAGAATTATTTCTACAACGTTTTCTGCATGCACATCACCAGGCAAGGAGCCGAGAGATCTGCGGAAGAAGCCATTTTTTTCTCTTCAAGCCTCCGGCGATCTTTCGAGCACCATGCCTATCGATCCAGATTCTAGTGGATTTCATGAATGCCGCAATGAATGCCGCTAGGGCAGCAGCTTCATACGATGCGTCTGAACACGCCCTGAGCTCCATAAAACGAACCATGAGCGCCCTTCGTGGAAAGCCACTAGCACAATCTGTATGGAATGAAATACAGAAAGATATACAAAATCTATCTAATCCAAATTTTTCAAAAACCTACGCACGACCAGGCTTTGGTCTAGCTATAACGCAACATTGCCAATGAAATTCCTCGAAATACGGTCAAAACTAATTAACCAACACGAAGATTGGGAAGTGTGGATAGACTGGTATGAGGCGCGCCTGTCGGGTAACCCAATCGAACAAAAACTTGAAATTGCCCGGGCGACGATCGACGGGGACATTTGGGATCGAGGACCATTTTGTCAACGCGCATATCAAGACGCTGATTGCCAACTTTGCGAAAGACTGGCACGACCGTGAGAATACAGACACTGAACCAGCTGCCCAGCGCCCTGCCAGCTACTCATTCTCGGCGAGAGCGGCCGCATCGAGCGCCGCGGCGCGAGGTGCCGTCAAATCTTGATCTCGCCGGAGCATTCCACAAAGAGGCTGTCGCCAAGGCGCTACAGATTCGCTGCGCATCGGCAGTCGAATGCGCCGTTGCGTCGAGGCGACCATCGTCCGCCTTCTCGAAGCGCTTGGCGCCGCGCCGGACGATATCGTGCCGGGCATCATCGTCAGCCGGCTGCGCTCACCGAGGGGACCTGAAGGCCTATGATACGCCGGAAGGCCAGGCCGAATTGTTCCCCAGTGCCATCGCCGAGATGTTCGACCTGCAGATGACGGTCGACGATCTCGTGGCGCTCTTTTTCCCTCTGTCCGCGACCTTCAGGCGCGTAGGCTGGTTCTCGACATCCAGGCGGCAGATGTGCCGACTGTCGATGCGCTTCTTGCCGAAATCGCCGACGCCGCAGCGGCATCGGATCTCGTCGCCGCATCGACCGTGCTGGCCTTGACCGATGTCGATCCTGAAGTTGCCCGGCTTTCAGAAGTCATCACCTTTGTCAGCAATGAAGACGTCCGCGTCGCGGCGTTGCGCCCGCGCCGACATCGTCGCCGGCAAGGTGCTGGTCTCCCGCAACTTCCTCGGCGCTGTCGTGAAGCTTGGCAAGACTGTCGGCGATGGCGCCCGCTGGACAGGCAAGCAGGCCGGAAATCGCGGTGAGCAGCCTGAAAGGGCAGAAGGCGATTCCCCGCGGCGTTGAGAAGGTGTTGAAAAGGCGTCGAGGGGTCGTTTCCGCGCCATCAAAGGCGGGTTTGTGGCACTTGCCGGCGCTTAGCGGCCGTTGACGGCACTCGGCGCCCTTGTCATGACCTTTAGCCCTTCCGCGCCCGCATCGAGAGCCAGCGGGAGGAGATTGAATCTTCGTTGACCTCGGTGACCGCAAGCTCCGACCAGGATGATGGGGCGGATAACGACGCTTCCCGGAGGTCGGCTGCCTTTTGCGTCACCTGAAATATTCCAGATAACAAACCTTCAATATATTTCAAAATACCGAATATTCATGAAACTACATAAAACTTGATTTGTATAAGTTGTTTTTAGGATTTCCGCCCTCATATGTTACACATAAAGACATCTCCATTGCTGGAGAATAAAAATGAAAAGAACGCTATGGAAACGCGAATACGAAATCGGCAACGAGAAAATCGACCGGGAGCATATGCGTCTCGTCATGCTCTGCCGTTCCGTGCATGACGCGATCATGGTCCACAAGGACGAGGTGATCATGGGTCAGGTGCTGACGGCCCTGCAACTCTATGCCGAAGAGCATTTTCGCGATGAGGAACAGGAGCTCGAGGCGCTGCAAAGCCCCCTCGCCCGCGCATGAAGACCGCCCATGCGCGGCTGGAGGCACAGCTCCGGCTGATCGTCGAGGGCTTCGGCAAGCAGAGCCACCGGCAGACGCTGGAAGACCTGCTCGTCTGGCTCGACACCGAGATGCTGCCGCATTTCACCGGCATGGATGTCACCGCGTTCCTGGCGACGCCGGAGGGGCGCAAGTCGCACCTGAAGCGCCTCTATTCGGTGGCTTGAGCCGCCTTTCCCCTTGCCTCGACCGGCGTTCGCCGGTACCCCGATTCCCATGGGGAAAAAGCCGATTCTGCCGCCCGGCGGCGACGTCGAGAATGTCAGCCTGCGCGATGCGCTCGAGGAGCGCTATCTTGCCTATGCGCTCTCGACGATCATGCACCGGGCGCTGCCGGACGTTCGCGACGGCCTGAAGCCGGTGCATCGCCGGCTGCTCATGCTGATGCGGCTGCTGAAGCTCGATCCCGGTTCAGGTTTCAAGAAATGCGCCCGCGTCGTCGGCGACGTCATCGGCAAGTTTCATCCGCATGGCGACCAGGCGGTCTATGACGCACTGGTGCGCCTCGCCCAGACCTTCGCGCAGCGCTATACACTCGTCGACGGACAGGGGAATTTCGGCAATATCGACGGCGATAACGCTGCGGCGATGCGATACACCGAGGCGCGGCTGACCGAGGTCGCCGGCCTGCTGCTCGAGGGCATCGACGAGGACGCCGTCGACTTCCGCGCCACCTATGACGGCGAGGAGGAAGAGCCGGTCGTGCTGCCGGCAAATTTCCCGAACCTGCTGGCCAACGGCTCCTCGGGCATTGCCGTCGGCATGGCGACGTCGATCCCGCCGCACAATGTCGCCGAGCTGTGCGACGTGGCGCTGAAGCTCATCGATGCGCCGGAGACGCCGGTCGAGGAACTCGTCAAGATCGTGCCCGGCCCGGATTTCCCGACCGGCGGCCTGCTCGTCGACGATCGCGCGCAGATCATCGAGGCCTATCGCACCGGCCGGGGCGCCTTCCGTCTCCGGGCGCGCTGGCACACCGAGGAGCTCGGGCGCGGCACCTTTGCGGTGATCGTCACGGAAGTTCCCTATCAGGTGCAGAAGTCGCGCCTCATCGAGAAGATCGCCGAGCTATTGACGGCGCGAAAGCTGCCGCTGCTGGCCGACGTGCGGGACGAGTCGACCGAGGACGTGCGCATCGTCCTTGAGCCGAAGAGCCGGACGGTCGACCCGACGCTGCTGATGGAATCGCTGTTCAAGCTGACCGAGCTGGAAAGCCGCGTCTCGCTCAACATGAACGTGCTGTCGCGCGGCGTCGTGCCGAAGGTGATGAGCCTTGCCGAAGTCATGCTTGAATGGCTCGGCCACCGGCGCGAGGTGCTGCTGCGGCGCTCGCGCTTCCGGCTCGGCAAGATCGTGCACCGGCTGGAGATCCTCGAGGGCTATCTCGTCGCCTATCTCAATCTCGACGAGGTGATCCGCATCATCCGCGAGGAGGACGAGCCGAAGGCCGAATTGATGCGGACCTTCTCGCTGACCGACGTGCAGGCCGAGGCTATTCTCAACATGCGCCTGCGCTCGCTGCGCAAGCTCGAGGAAATGGAAATCCGCCGCGAGCACGCCGAGCTGACGGCGGAAAAGGAAGAGATCGAGTCACTGCTCGCCTCGGACGAGAAGCAGTGGAAGGTCGTTGCCTGGCAGATCGGCGAGGTGAAGAAGACGTTCGGGCCGAAGACCGAGATCGGCCGCCGGCGGACGGGCTTCGTCTCCGCCCCGGATCATGGTCAGGAAGACATCCAGCAGGCGATGATCGAGAAGGAGCCGGTGACCGTCGTCATCTCCGAGAAGGGCTGGATTCGCGCCCTCAAGGGGCACCTCACCGACCTGTCGACGCTGACCTTCAAGACCGACGACCGGCTCAAGATCGCGCTGCATGCCGACACGCACGACAAGCTGCTGGTCTATTCGACGGGCGGCAAGTTCTACACCCTTGCGCCGGACAAGCTGCCGGGCGGGCGCGGCCATGGCGAGCCGGTGCGGCTGATGATCGACATCGAGGAAGGGCACGACATCGTCGACATCTTCGTCCACGATCCGGCGCGCAAGCGGCTGCTCGTCTCGACCGAGGGGCGCGGCTTCATCGTTCCCGAGGCCGACGTCATCGCCAATACCCGCAAGGGCAAGCAGGTGTTCAACGTTTCCGGCAAGGAAGAAGCGCGACTGGCTGTTCCGGTCGAGGGCGACACGGTCGCAATCATCGGCGAGAACCGCCGCCTGCTCGTCTTCCCGCTGGCGCAAGTGCCGGAAATGGCGCGCGGGCGCGGCGTGCGGCTGCAGCGCTACAAGGACGGCGGCGTCGCCGACGCGCGCATCTTCCCGCTCGCCGAAGGGCTGACCTGGACCGACAGCTCGGGCCGCAGCTTCACGCGCAGCGAGGCCGACCTGAAGGAATGGATCGGCGACCGCTCCGGCGCCGGGCGCATGCCGCCGAGCGGCTTTCCGCGTTCGAACAAGTTCAGCGGCTGATTTTCAAAGCAGATTCAACGGCATGACAGCAACCTGGCTGGCTCCGGCGCGACGGGTCGTGGCCTCAGCCGCGATCGCGCAGCAGCCTTGCCTTCTGGCGATCCCAGTCGCGCTGGCGTTCGGTCTCGCGCTTGTCGTGGACCTTCTTGCCGCGGGCGATGCCGATGAGGATCTTCGCCCGGCCCTTGTCGTTGAAATAGACCTTGAGCGGCACGATGGTCATGCCCTCTTTCTGCACGGCGTCGGCGAGCTTGCCGATCTCGCGCTTGTGCAGCAGCAGCTTTCGCGGCCGGCGGGTCTCGTGATTGAAGCGGTTGGCCTGCAGGTATTCCGGGATATAGGCGTTGTAGAGCCAGAGCTCGCCGCTCTTTTCGGCGGCATAGGCATCGGTGATGTTGGCGCGGCCGCCGCGCAGGGACTTCACCTCGGTGCCGCCAAGCACGATGCCTGCCTCGAAGGTGTCGCCGATTTCATACTGGAACCGCGCCTTGCGGTTCTCGGCGGCAAGGCGGCCACTCGACTGAGGCTTCGATGCGGCCATTGTCTTCGATCATCCCCGGGAGGCGTGCCGGAGGCCGCGCCTGCGGCCCCCGGCGATCGCGTTCAGTTGACGAGGCCGGCGTGGCGCATCGCCTCGCGCACGGTCGCCCGCGTCGCGTCGGACACCGGCACCAGCGGCAGGCGCACATCCTCGCGGCACTTGCCGAGCTCGGCGGCGCCGAACTTGACCGGCGACGGGCTGGTCTCGACGAACAGGGCCCGATGCAGCGGCATCAGACGGTCCTGAATGTCGAGCGCCTTCCTGTAGTCGCCGGCGGCGCAGGCCGCCTGGAAGTCCGAGCACAGGCGCGGCGCGATGTTCGACGTCACGGAGATGCAGCCATGGCCGCCATGGGCCATGAAGCCGAGGGCCGTGCCGTCCTCGCCCGAAAGCTGGTTGAACTCCGGCCCCATCATCTCGCGCTGGGTCGAGACCCGGTCGAGCCTGGCGGTCGCATCCTTGACGCCGATGACGTTCGGGCAGTCCTTGTGGATGCGGGCCATGGTCTCGACCGACATGTCGATGACGCTGCGCGGCGGGATGTTGTAGATGAGAATCGGAATCCCGACGGCGGCATCAATCGCCTTGTAGTGCTGGTAGAGACCTTCCTGGGTCGGCTTGTTGTAGTAGGGCGTGACCACGAGGAGCCCGTCGGCGCCAGCCTTTTCAGCATGGCGCGCAAGGTCGATGGCCTCGGCCGTGTTGTTCGAGCCGGCGCCGGCGATGACGGGCACGCGCCCGGCGGCGGCCTCGATGACGATCTCGACGACGCGTTTGTGCTCGGAATGCGAGAGCGTCGGCGACTCGCCGGTGGTGCCGACCGGTACGAGGCCATTGGTGCCCTCGGCGATCTGCCACTCAACGAATTCGGCCAGCGCTTTCTCGTCCACCGCCCCGTTTGCGAACGGAGTAATGAGTGCGGTGATCGATCCCATGAACATTGTCGTCGTCCTGTGATTGGCGCATTTGCCTTGATTGGCGAATAGACATCCGCCCGCCGCGCTTTCGTCGCATTCGGCAGGTCGAATGGGCCGTGAACATAAATCCTGAAATGGGCGGCGGCAAGGCGCGCCTGACGAGTTAACCGGGCGCTTTTCAGTAACCATCCGTTCACCATGCCGCCCTAGGGTCCAAGGATCGGGGCCGTGCGCGTTGCAGGCCCTTTCGGCAGTTCAACTCGGGGTTTCTTTCGCCATGTCCATCGACCTTCGGGCTACGGGAAGCGTTGTCGTCGCGCTCCTGACGCTGGCTGCGGCCGGCGGCGAGGCCGGAGCGCGCGAGCAGGCGCCAACGCCCCTCGACCGGCTGATCGGCCGCATGACCGCGCCGCTGCCGACGCCGAAGCCCGGCGCCATCCGGCAGGCGGAAATGACGATCCCGATCGACCATCCCCGGCCGCCGCAGCGCCCGGAAGTCGGCCGTGGCGCCGGCCCGGCGGCGCCGACCGTCGCTGCCCCGGCAACGCCTTCCGGCTCGGTTTCCGGCAGCGTCAAGGACGCCATCAAGGCAGTCCGCAACGACGACATCGCCGACGCGATCCGACGGCGCAACGGGCTGAAGGACCCGGTGGCGCGCAATCTCGTCGGCTGGCTGATCGCGCGCGAGAACGACCCTGCCGTCAGCACCGCCTTCATCGCCGACTTCACGACGAAGGCGCCGGCCTGGCCGGTCGATGTCGTCATCCGGCGGCGGGCCGAGCAGGCGCTGGCGCGGGAAAAGGCGACGCCGGACCAGATCATCGCGGCCTTTGCCGGCAGCGAGCCGGTCTCCCCGGAAGGTGCGATGGAGCTGGCCCGGGCACATGTCGCCCGGGGCAATCGCGAGGCTGCCGCCAAGCTCGTGCGTGAAGCCTATATGAACACGCGGATGTCGGACGGCGACGAGCAGGCGCTCGTTTCCGAATTCGGCAGCCTGTTGCGCGGCTCCGACCACAAGCTGCGGATGGACAAGCTGCTCTATGCCGAGCGCACGGTGCAGGCGCTGCGCGCCGCCAAGCGGGCCGGCGGCAGCAACGTCAAGCTGGCCGAGGTGCGCATCGCGGTCATCAAGCGGGCCAAGAACGCCGGTGCGGCGCTCGACGGCGCGCCGGCCGGCGTCAAGAAGGACCCCGGCTACATCTTCTCTCGCGTCCAGTATCTGCGCCGGGCCGACCGCATCGAGGAAGCCGCGAAAGTGCTGCTCGGCGCGCCGCGCGGCGGCGCCGCGCTGGTCGACCCGGACGAGTGGTGGGTCGAGCGGCGGCTGGTGTCGCGCATGCTGCTCGAGGCGGGCGACGCGAAGAACGCCTACAAGATCGCCGCCGCACATTCGGCGGAATCGCCGGAGGATGCCGTCGAGGCGGAATTCCATGCCGGCTGGTACGCGCTGCGCTTCCTCAACGATCCGGCGACGGCGGAAAACCATTTCAGCCGCATCCTGCAGATCGCCAGCGGCGCCCGCAGCCGGGCACGCGGCTTCTACTGGCTCGGCCGGGCGGCGGAAGCGCGCGGCAACAACGGCGCAGCGCAGAAGGCCTATGAGTCGGCGGGCCACTACAGCACCGTCTTTTACGGCCAGGTGGCGCGGGCAAAGCTCGGCTCGACGTCGGTCGGCATCCCCGGCCTGCCGAAGGCCGGCGCCGGCGGGCGCAGCCGGTTTGAATCAAACGAGGTGGTCAAGGGCATTCGCATGCTCGGCGACAGCGGCAACATCTCGCTGGCCAACACGCTGTTCCGCCATCTCGCCGAGACGCTGCCGAACCCGGAGGACGTCGTCCAGCTTGCCGCGCTTGCCGAGCAGTATGGCGACCATCGGGCGGCGCTGCAGATCGGCATCGTCGCCGACAAGCGCGATATCGGCCTTGAAACACTGGCCTTTCCGGTCAATGCCATTCCGAAGAGCGCCAGGATTGCCGGCGGCGTCGAGCGGCCGCTCGTCTATGCCATCGCCCGGCAGGAGAGCGCCTTTGACCCACGCGCGGTCAGCGGCGCCGGCGCACGCGGCCTCCTGCAGCTCCTGCCCGAGACAGCCAAGCGCACCGCCAAGAACATCGGCGTGTCGTTCTCGCGCGACAAGCTGACCGCCGATCCCGGCTACAACGCGACGATCGGTTCGGCCCATCTCGGCGAGCTCATCGGCGAGTTCAACGGCTCCTACATCATGACCTTCGCCGGCTACAACGCGGGACGCGGGCGGGTGAAGGAGTGGATGGAACGGTTCGGCGATCCGCGCTCCTCGCGCGTCGACGAGATCGACTGGATCGAACGCATCCCGTTCACCGAGACGCGCAACTACGTCCAGCGCATTCTCGAGAACCTGCAGGTCTATCGCGCCCGCATCGAGAACCGGCCGCTCGGCATCGCCAAGGATCTGAAGCGCGGCGGCTGATGCTCGCCGCCCAGCCCTTTCGGCGCCCCGCTTCGTCGGACTGATTCAATCAGGCCGGCGATTGTTCTTGAGCGCTGCCGCCTTTCGTTGAATCGCTTCAGTGCTCTAACCCCTTGTTTTTCCCGCATTTCCGGACGGAAAACCGGTTCCCACTTTTCCTGGAAATGCTCCAGAGCGCTTTCGCCTTCCGTTGAATCGCTTCAGCGCTCTAACTCCTTGTTTTTCCCGCATTTCCGGACGGAAAACCGGTTCCCACTTTTCCTGGAAATGCTTTAGGCTACCGGCTCTTCACGAGGGAAGCGAGGCAGCAATGACCGTTTGGCAGGCACAGGATGGCGAGGGCTGGCAGGCTTTCGAGTTCACCTCGGCGGACGGGCTGCGGCTTTTCTGCCGGGACTATGGCGACAGGCGCCATGCCGCCCTGCCCGTTCTCTGCCTGCCGGGCCTGACGCGCAGCGCCCGCGATTTCCACGACCTTGCATTGGCGCTGTCGCGCGATCCGGACCATCCGCGCCGGGTGCTCAGCTTCGAGTATCGCGGTCGCGGCCGCTCGGCCCACGATCCCGATCCGGCGAATTACAACCCGGTCACCGAGGCGAACGACGTCCTTGCCGGGATGACGGCAGCCGGCATCGAGAAAGCCGCCGTCGTCGGCACCTCACGCGGCGGCATTCTTGCGATGATCGTCGCCGTGCTCCGGCCTGGGGCGCTCGGCGCGGTCGTGCTCAACGACATCGGGCCGGAAATCGACATCACCGGCCTCCTGCGGATCAAGGGCTATGTCGGCAAGATGGCGACGCCGCGCTCCTTCGCCGAGGCGGCCAGCATTCTGAAACTGGCGCAAGGCAAGAGCTTTCCGGCGCTTTCAGACGACGACTGGATGGCCTTTGCCCGCGCGACGTTTCGCGACGAAGGCGGCGCACCGGCGATCGACTACGACCCGGCGCTGATGGCGACCGTTGCCGAGGTTTCCGCCGACGCCCCGCCGCCGTCGCTCTGGCCGCAGTTCGAGGCGCTGAAAGACCTGCCGGTGATGGTGATCCGGGGCGAATATTCGGACATTCTCGCGGCCGACACGGTCGCGCGGATGGCGGCCGCGCATCCCGGCCTCGTTGGCCGCGAGGTCGCCGGACAGGGCCACGCACCGCTGCTCACCGACCCCGTCCTCAATCGCGAGATCGGCGATTTCATCGCTGCGGCGGAGGCGAAAACGGCCGGCTGAGCCGGCCGCTTCCCATTGAATTCCCTCGTCGATCAGGCCTTGCTGCTCGGCACGTCGCCGCTGTCGACGCGCTTCGAGAATGCCGTCTCCTCGCCGCGCGCCAGGCTCGTTGCCTGCGAAACCCACTCCTCGCGCTCGATGCGGCCGGGGAATGCGAGGAAAGTGCCGACCCAGCGCACCTCCGCCATGCTCCAGGCGGCGATCTGGTCGAAATGGAAGACGCCGAGTTCGGCGAGCTTTGCCTCGTTGACCTTGCCGATGCCGCGAATGCGCTTCAGGTCATCGGCCTTGCCACCGCGCGGCGCGGCGAGCCCCGTCGGGCGGGAGCCGACCGCGTCGGCCTTGTCGGCGTTGCTGGCATCGGCCGGCAGCGCGGCAAGGCGGGCGGCGATGTCCGCTTCCTCAGCGTTACCGCCCGACGCGGCATCATCGGCTGCAACGGCGCCGGCGACCGGAGCGGTCGCGGCGGCAGCGATTTCGCCGGCATCGTCAATCGAGGCGGCAGCGGCGTCGACGGCCGCATCGGCTGTCTCTGCCACCGCCTCCGGCGCGACAGGCGCGACGGCCACGGCCGGTTCAGCCGCTTCGGCCACTTTTGTCGCGGTGGACAGCGGCACGACGTCGGCGGCAGCGGCGGCGACCGGCTCGGCAACGACAGGCTGGGCAACGACAGGCTCGGCGGCGACAGGCTGGGCCGGGCGGGCCGCCGGAGCTGCGTAGCCTGAGGCTGCGCCGGCAGTTGCCTTGCGAACAAACTGGCGGGCAATGCAGCCGAGCACGCAGCCGAGGATGAAGGCCGCGAGGATCAGCAGCGCCGTGTGGATGGTCAGCCAGAACATGGCTCAAATCTCCCTTGTCGAGTTCGCGGTCCGGTCACGACATCCGATGGCCGGTGGTGACCCAGCCGGTCACGAAGCCGACGATCAGCGCGAGCAACAGGAAGACCCACAGCTTGACCATTAGATACCACATCGCGGCATTTCTCCTTGCCGGGCTGGCGGCACACGCGCGCCGCCCCTGCCCTTCCCAGTCGTTCCATGCTTCCGCCCAGACCGCCTCAGCGGATGACGGAGAGCTCTATGCGCCGGTTGGCGGCGCGCCCTTCCCGCGTTGCGTTGTCGGCAACGGGGCGATCCTCGCCAAAGCCCGCCGCTGACATGCGGTCACGTCCGACACCGGCGGCAACCAGCGTGTCGAGGACGGCCTTCGCCCGTTCCTCGCTCAAGGTTTTATTATACGCCGAAGCACCGACCGAGTCCGTATGACCGGCGATCTCGAGCCGCAGTTCCGGGCAGTTCACCAGCCGACTGGCAAGCGCCGCGATGCTGGCGGCACTCTCATCATCAAGCTCTGAACCATCCGTGCGGAAATGCGCGATGATCGGCGCCGTCTCGTCAATCTCGCATGCCGGCGCGGCAGCGGCGGGGACCGCAGGCGTTGCAGGTGCAGCGGGCGCGGCAGCGACCGGAGCTGCAGGCGTGGCGGGCGTAGCCGGTGCGGGGCGGCCGGAGCCGGGGTCTCGACCACCGGGGCGGCCGCTTCAGCCGCCGGCATGGCGGGCGCGGCGATGAAAGCCGGCGGCGTGGCCGCGGCCATCGCCTCCGGGGGAACCGGCGGCGCGGCGAGCGGGCGGCCGGCGCGGCCATCGCCTGCGGTTCCGCCTGCGCTACCGGAGCCGGCGCCTCGGCCGCAGGCGCGGCGGCTTCAACTGCCGGCGCTGGCCCGGCAGCGCGGTGCAGCGGCTGGCGGCTCGGACATTGCCGGCGCTGGCTCGGCTGCAGGCGCGGCGGGCGCCGCGATGAAGGCCGGCGGCGTTGCAGCCGCCATTGCCTCTGGCGGGACCGGCGGCGCCGCGAAGCCATGGCCGGCGGCGGCATCAGGGCCGGCGGGGCTGGCGGCGGCGCCACTGGCGCGATCTGGGCCGGGGCCATCGGGGCTGGCATCGCCGGAGGGCCACCATCATGGGCGCTGACATCATCGGCGCAGCCGCCATTGGTGCAGGCGTCATTGGTGCAGGCGTCAGGGGCGATGCCATCACAGGCGCTGGCATTGCCGGCGAAGGCATCGCCGGAGCAGCCATTTCCGGCGCCGGCGTGGCGGACACAGGCGCAGCCTGGGGCATGGGCGCAGCCGGGGGCATTGGCGCAGCCGGGGCTGGCGCAGCCTGGGGCATTGCGCAGCGGACGCAGGCATGGCCGGCGGCGGCGGGAAGGTCGGGGCAACCGAACGCCGGTGGCGGCATCATCGGCCCGGCGTAGCCGTATCGCGGCGGCGCGCCCCAGGGAACGGGCGTAAACGGCGCGCCGGCGGCAGGCGGCGGCAGCGGACCGGCAAAGGCCGGTGGTGGCGGCAACGGTGCGCCGGCAGCGGGCGGAAACCCGCCCGACGGAGGCGCGAACCCGCCCGACGGAGGCGCGAATGCGCCCGGCGGAGGCGCGAAGATGCACCCGGCGGCGGCGCGAAAGCACCTGGCGGGGCGCGAAAGCACCTGGCGGAGGCGCGAATGCACCGGTGGCGGCAGTGGAACAGGGGCGCCATTCGGCATCGGCGCACCGCTTGCCATCGGTGCGGCATTCGGCATGCCACCTGCCGGCGGCATCGGCGGACCCCAGGCCGGGCCCGCACTCCAAGGCTGGCCACCATTCCAAGGCTGGCGCTGATAACGAGCTTCGCGCGAACTCCAGAATTCGCGCGGTGCCCAACCGGCACGTTCGCGACGCGCATCGTGGCGCGCCTTGGCATCCCAGTAGTCGGTCGGGCGCGATTGCGGCGCCGCCTGACCGGAAAGGCTGCCGGGCAGGCCCGGAACCGGTCTTGGCACATAGCACTGCGGGGCGCTGCCGGCCGCATCGACCGGCGGAGCGGCGAGCGCCGGGATGGCCGCGGAACCGAGCAGCGCAACGGCGGCGGCGCCAAAAATCAATCTGGTCTTTTTCATCTTCCCCCCAATCCGGCCCGCATCTGGCGGCGGGCCTGGAAATCCTGCCGGGCGCGGTTGGCGCCCGGTCCTTTCCTACTGGCGTATCGTGAACTCGATCCGGCGGTTGCGGGCCTTGCCCTCGGCCGTGCCGTTGTCTGCGACCGGCATCGTTTCGCCATAACCGCGCGATGTCAGGCGGTCCGGGACGACGCCGGCGTCGGTCAGATAGGTGACGACGGCGCCGGCGCGAGCCTCGCTGAGCGTCTGGTTGGCCGCGTCCGAACCATCCGAATCGGTGTGTCCGGCAATCTCGATGCGGGCAGCCGGGCAGCGCTGGCTGGCATAGGCGAGCGAATCGAGCAGGCCGAAACTGTCCTCGGAGATCACCGCCTCGCCGGAGCGGAAGCGGATGGTGTTGCCGGCGAGGATGCCGCTCAGCAGCGTCTGGCACTCGGCATCGGCAACCTCGGCTGCCGGCGGCGCGACAGTCAGCCCGCCGCTGGTCGTGAAACCGGCCGGCAGGGCCGATTTAAGGGCGTCGAGAATCTGGCCGATGGCGCGCTCGGTAAAGGTCTCGCCCGAGAGTTCCAGCGTCTTGTCGGTCAAGGCGGCGCGGCCGGACATCAGGCGGCCGACCGCCTCGATCGCCGCATTGGCGGCGGCGGCAAAGCCCTCCGGAGCGCCCTCGCCGACGACGAGGCGATCATCGACCGCCCGCCCCGGGAAGAGCCGGGCGACGAGCGACAGGATTGCTGCGCGCGCCTCCTCGTTCGGGACAATGCCGGAGAGGACGATGCCATCAGCACCAGCCTCAATCGACCAGCCGAACGGTGCCGGCGTCGCCGGCTGCTCGGCCGCGACCGGCGCGGCAGCGGCAGGTTCGGCAGGGACAGGCTCAACGACGGCCGGCGGCGGCGGCGCGGCCGGACCCTCGATCTCGCGCAGGGCGATGGTCATGCCCTCAGGCAGGCTGCCATCCAGCATGGTGTTGACTGCAATGAACATTTCAGCCGTCGGCGCCTTGCCGTTGACGGTCAGCGAGAGATCGGACAGTGACGCTGTGCCTTCCGACAGATTGCCGAGGGCGCCGATTGCGAACAGCGCTTCATCGGCAAAACCCGCCGGGGCGCCACTGGCCACGACCAATCTGTCGTCGACCTTTTCTCCGAGCTTTGCAGCCGCGGCAACCAGCGCCGCGCGAACTTCTTCGGAAGGAACAAAGCCCTCGAGAACGACGACGCCATTTGCCGACTTGGCCGAGAAGGTGAACGGAGCGACGGCCGGCGGCGTCACCGTCAGCTCGGCAAGCGCGATGCCGGCGGGAAGCTCTTTGTCGAGGACGGAGCGGATATCCGCTTCGCTGTCGAAGTGACGGGCGCGACCACGGATGGTCAGCTTGTCGTCTTCAAGGCGAGCGGTGCCATCCTCGAGGCGCGACAACGTATGAAGCGCGGCAACGACGCCGCCGACAAAGCCCTCCGGCGCGCCGCTGGCCGGAACAGTGCCGTTCTCGACCGCAATACCCGGCAGAATCGTGGCCATGCTGCCGAGAATATCGGCCTCGCCATGGGCGCCCGGCATGCTGCCGCCAAGAACGAGCTTGCCGCTGCCGCTTTCGGCAGTCCAGACATAGGGACTGGCCTTCGGCGGCATGACCGCGTCGGAGACAAGCGTATATCCCGCGGGGAGCTGGGAGAGCGCGGCGCGGTAGGCATCATAGGACGCGCGGTCGGCGGCAAGTCCGGAGAAAGAAAGGCCGGTGCCGGAGATTTCCACCTTGCCGGTCTCGAGATTGGCGAGGCGGGCAGCAGCGAAACCGACCGCGGCGAGCCAGCCTTTTTCGTCGGGCGCGCCATTGGCGTCAGCGGCACCATCCTCGACGGCGAGCCCCGGCAAGGCCGCGGCGACAGCATCCGCGACGGCGCCACGCGCCGCGCCGAACGGCACATTGCCGGCAAGCTTCACCCCGGATGCCGACTTTTCCGCAGTCCAGACAAAGGGATCGGCCACGGCGAGGATGTCGGAGGCGTCCTTGACGACCCGCACACCCCAGACGCGATCGACCGACTGGCGGCCCATCTCGCGATAACCTTCGGAGGGAGCCGTTCCGGAGAGGGTCAGATCGCGGCCATCGGCCGTGACCGCGCCCCAGGGCTGGCCATCGGCCTTCAGGGCAGCGCCGGCACGCTCGACAAGGTCCGTTTCAATGTGCCCGGACCTGACGACAAGCGCCAGAACCGTTCCGACGATGACCGTTGCAGCACCGGCGATGACCCGCGTCTGCCACTTCCGCATTTGCGCCCCCTTGAACCGGTCCGGGAACGCCAGAACGCGCCGGACCGAAGCCGCGACGCCCCTCGCCTTCCAGACCTTCGCGGCAGCTCTTCGCCGCGCGCGACCCTTGCCCCGTTAACCGGCACAAAGACTACGGGAACTCGGCCTTCGGCTGCAAGCAATTGCTCTGCCGGCGGCGGCCGGAATGACATTTTGACACGTAAATTCGCCGACAACTCCTTGAAACAAAAGAAAACCCGGCGGGATCGCTCCCGCCGGGAATTTTGTACCGGTCTGGTCCGTAACGCCGTCAGGCGCTGTCGGATCAGAAGTCGCGCTGGATGCGCATCACGCCGGAGAAGTAGTCGACGTCGCCGCCCGGGACCGAGCCAACATTGTGGATGTCAACGTCCGACATTCTCGTAAGCCACTTCAACGCCGATGGTCAGGCCGCTGACGGGCATGTAATTGTTGGTCAGGATGATGTTATAGGCATCCCAATCACGAACGGTCGAGGCCGTCGGGTTGTTGACGTCGATGTAGGAACCAGTCAGAGCCGTCGAGAACTGGGGCGTCCAGTTATGCAGGATGCCTCGCAGCAACCGAGTATGCCTTTGGTGGCCTTGAAGCCAACACCATCCGTGTAGCCATCAATGAACGAACCAAATCCTGCAGTCGGCGAATTCTGAACGCCGATTCAAAGGTGCCGACGTATTCGGTTGCACCCTCAGAATAGGCCGCATGTACTAGCAATCTGGATCACCCGCGGCGATCATCGGCAAATTAACTGTCAGGCCACCCATGACCGCCCAGCCAAGCTCAGCGTCAGCAGCAGTCGCTGTCGTGAAGCGGTTCTGAGGATCGCGCCAGCCACCTGGGCAGAACCCCAGCCCTGATCAACACGCAGAGCAGCAACAACATCCGGAAGAGTGTGGCCACTGCGATAGTCGTCAATGCCACGGGCCCTCAATACCGGTCGAGCCGGTCCGGAAAGTCCCATCTTCAACGGAAACAGTGGCCGAGAAAACCATTGCCGAATGCATAGGTATAGGCCAGAAGATTCGTGTTCAGATAGGAATAGGCGGTGTCGACAAACGGACCCCAAGCATAGCCCGCCAATAGTCAAAGAACGACGGCGCGACCTGCCGTCAGACCACCGAACTGCGTAAACGCGCGTTCGATGAAAGTGTCAGTGGTATCGCCAGAATCCTGCCGAACCCGGACATCAAGGAATGCACAGCAGACCATACTCGGTCATGGTTCGTGCATCGAACTTCTGGCAGATCGATGCTTCAGCGCGCGTCATCGTATGGTTTTCGCTGCGGTCGCAATTGCCATTGTCGTCGCCGTTCAGGGCAGGTTCGACGTAGCGCAAATCGTAGCGGGCATAGCCGCCGATCTTAAGGCAGGTCTCGGTGCCCGGAATGTGTAGAAGAAGCCGGTGCCGAAAGTGCCGCACACCTTGACGTACTCGACCGGCTCAGCAGCCGGGAAGGTCAGCAGCCCGGGCACCGGTAACCGCGAGGGGAGGGCGGCGGCGGAGCCGAGAATGAGGCTCTTGATGTTCATCTTGTTACCTTTCATCGCATCTTTACGAGCGGAGTTCCGTTCGGTCTGTTTTGGCCGAATTGCCTTGACCCCGAACTCGATACCGAACGCATCAAGAGTATCCTCGTCATTCCGTCGTGGTCAGTGTGGGTATTCAATCCATCGCCGGAAAGCAGAATATCCAGCGGCTTGGTCTTCGCAATCGATGAACTGCCCAAAATGACGGCAAAGCCAGCGTTTGAAAAACCGCTGTGACATTTCCACAAATAATTGCGTCACGGCAAAAAACCGCCAGAACCAAGTGTTTAACCGATCATTAACAAACCGGGATCGTGTGGCTGCCGTTTGAGGCAGCGCCCAGGGAGACCGAAAACCGGGGATCTTCGCCCCTATTCGACCAAGGTCGATGACGAAGCCGGCACGAAGACTTCAGCCCCAACGAGGTACAAGAGCGTCGAATCATCGAATCCGGAAAAGCAGCGTCCAAATAGAAAACGCCTCCGGCGGAGACCGCCAGGCGTCAATATTTTTGAACCAGCTAGTGGATCAGAAGCCGTCGGATCCGCAGCGCACCGGAGATCGCGTCACGATCGCCACCGACGGCTTCACCCGTAGAGTGCCAGTCGAGTGAACGTCAAGCTTCTCGTAGCCAACTTCAGCAGCATCAGCAGGTTGGAAACCGGCGAATATCCAACAGTACCGAAGACAGTCGCAACATCCCAATCAGCAGCCGAACCCATGAAGGACGGTTGTTGACAGAGATATAACCACCGGTGATCGCGGTCCAGATCTGCGGCGTCCAGAAGTGCTTGAAGCCAGCATAGGCCGACCAAGCCTTGGCGAGTTTCAGGCTGACGGACGCCGGATCAACGGCAGCGTCAATAACGGTCGTAGCCAAGCCAATGTTGCCACTGAGCGCCAACATAAGACACCGCGCCTTCCGAGTACAACGCCAGCCTTGATGGCATCACCAGCGGCGATCATCGGAAGATTGACCTGAACATCACCCTTCAACGCCCAGCCGAGCTTGGAGTCAATATCAGAGACACCATCCGTGGTGGTGCGAATGTTATGGGTCACACCAGCCAGGCTCACAAAACCAACCCTGGTCGACATGAACCAGCAACAACGTCGGGAAGCGTGTGGCCACCGCAAATATCGGTCGCACCAGCCGCATCCCAAACAGTCGTGCGAACGACCCATCTTCAACCGACAGCGTGGCGGAGAAACCGTTGCCAAAAGCAAGGTGTAGGCCAACAGATTGGTCGGAGCAAGAATGGCGTGCAACTGGGCCGTTGACCGCCATCAACCGTCGATGAAGCTGGAAGCCAGCGCCGTAATCAAAGAAGGTTGCAGCACCAGCGGTCAGACCACCAAACTGGATAAAGGCACGCTCAAGCGAGGTATCAACATCACCACCAGAATCCTGGGTCCAGTACATTTCAATGAACGTACGAAGCAGACCATATTCAGTCATCGTACGAGCATCGAACTTCAGCATCAGCGCGCGCGTCAGCGTGTCTTCATCGCGATCAGCCGATCAATCGGCTCGCGATAGGCGAGCTCGTAGCGGGCATAGCCGCCGATCTTGAGGCACGTCTCGGTACCCGGGATGTAGAAGAAACCCGTGCCGAACGTGTCGCAAACCTTGACGTACTCAACCGGCTCAGCAGCCGGAAGATCAGCCGCCTGGGCGCCGGTCACCGCGAGAACCGCGGCGGCAGAGCCGAGAATGATGCTCTTCATAGTCATATCCTGACCTCCAATCGTCTAACCTCAGGGACTTGGCGTCTTCTGCAGCGTCGGTACGTTTTGGCGTTACCGCCGCCGACAACAAGGAAGCCTTCCGAGTTCCCCGCGAATTCGCCGTTTCGCCTTTCGGTCGACCACCCCAGGTCGGAGACGCTACGGCCAGCGACTTCGGTTTCCCGCCGTCGCAAGGCCACTTTTATCCCAGCCTCCTTACCAATCAACTGGCAAATGCCTATGGAAGGGGCTCTCCAGCCGCTATTTCCAACCGGTGTTGCAGGAATGTCACGAGACGTGATCCGGGCCGGCGAAAAGCGTTGCGCATTCGTTAAATGGACGGCCAAGCTGCGGAAAATGTTGACATTTCATTAACCCTTCGGGTTCTCGCAGCGGCCTTGCCTGCGGCCATCGCGGCGGCATTGAAGGCCACTTCGGCGCAAGGGCGCTGCCGTTTCGACAGGCAGGACCGGGGCGCCGCCGGCCGCGGGCAAACTGTCACTCGAATCGAGTACGCGTCTTTTGTTATTAGGCGGTGGGAAAGCGGCGCGCCGGCCGAAGGCAGGCACAGTGCTGCGCCGCAAACAGGGGAAGGCAGGTAAACATGCGTATCGCAATGATCGGGACCGGCTATGTGGGCCTCGTCTCGGGGGCGTGCTTTTCGGAATTCGGATTCGAGACGACCTGCGTCGATGTCGATTCGGCCAAGATCGAGGGCCTGAAGCGCGGCGAGATCCCGATCTACGAGCCCGGGCTCGACGCCTTGGTCGAGCGAAATGCGGCCGAGGGGCGGCTGAAATTCACCACCGAACTGAAGAGCGCAGTCGCCGAGGCCGATGCCGTCTTCATTGCGGTCGGCACGCCGAGCCGGCGCGGCGATGGCGAGGCCGACCTTGCCTATGTCTTTGCCGCGGCCGAGCAGATCGCGGAGGCGGCGCGGAACGGGGTTGTCGTCGTCATCAAGTCGACGGTCGTCGTCGGCACGAACCGGCGGGTCAAGGAGGCGATCCAGAAAGCGCGGCCGGATCTCGACTTCTCGATGGCCTCAAATCCGGAATTCCTGCGCGAAGGTTCGGCGATCGAGGACTTCATGCGGCCGAATCGCGTCGTCGTCGGCGTCGAGGACGAGCGGGCCCGCGAGGTGATGCGCCGGCTTTACCGGCCGCTTTATCTGCGCGAGACGCCGATGGTGGTCACCAGTCTCGAGAACGCCGAGCTCATCAAATATGCCTCGAACGCCTTCCTGGCGATGAAGGTCACCTTCATCAACGAGGTCGCCGACCTTTGCGAGGCGGTTGGCGGCAATGTTCAGGAAGTCGCGGCGGCGCTCGGTCTCGACCAGCGAATCGGCTCGAAATTCCTGCATGCCGGGCCGGGCTTCGGCGGCTCGTGCTTCCCGAAGGACACGCGGGCCTTTGCCGCGACCGGCCAGAATCACGGTGCGCCGCAGCAGCTCGTCGAGGCGGTGATCGCGGTCAACGAGGCACGCAAGGAGCGGATGGCGGATCGAATCATCGCGGCGCTCGGCGGCGCGGGGGCGGCGGCCGGCAAGACCGTCGGCGTGCTCGGCCTCGCCTTCAAGCCGAACACCGACGATGTGCGCGAAGCACCGAGCCTTGCCATCGTGCCGCGCCTGCAGGCGGCGGGAATCACCGTGCGGGCGCATGATCCGGAGGCGATGGAGCAGGCGCGGCCGCTTCTTGCCGACGTCGTTTGGTGCGATTCGGCGCTGGCGGCGGCAGAGGGCGCCGACGCCGTCGTCGTGCTGACGGAATGGAACGCCTATCGCGGCATCGACCCGAACCGCCTCGCCGCCGCCATGCGCGGGCGCGAGCTCATTGACCTGCGCAACGTTTTCCGGGTCGAGGACCTCGCCGGCAGCGGCCTGCGGCTGACGAGCATCGGACGGCGCCCGGCCGAGGGCTGACGCCAGCGGCCCTCCCCCGCCCGGGCGCGGCGATCCGCACCGGGCAACCTTGCCGCCGACGCGCTACTATAGTCGTAGCGGGCGTAACCCGGACGATAACCGGGGCCGGCGGGAGGGAATCATGGCGCAATGGCGCGAGAAGTTCGACAAGGGCCTGATGCGGCTCGGCAAGCGGATCGTCTTCGGGCTCGATGCGTTCTGCGTGCGCTGGTCGAAGGTGCCGAACAAGCCGTTCTTCGAGGTCGAGGAGTTTCCCTTCGCGGCCGAGATCGAGCGGCAGTTCCCGGCGATTCGGGCCGAGCTCGATGCGCTGCTGGCCTATCGCGAGCATCTGCCGAACTTTCAGGATCTCTCGCCCGACCAGCGCTACATGACCAATGACGACGGCTGGAAGACGGTCGTCTTCTATGCCTATGGCCTGAAATCGCCGGGCAGTTCGAAGCTCTGCCCGAACACCGTCGCAGCGCTCCGGCACATTCCGGGCATGACGACGGCGATGTTCTCGATTCTCGCGCCGCACAAGAAGGTGCCGGCGCATCGGGGACCCTACAAGGGCGTGCTGCGCTACCATCTCGGCGTCGTCGTGCCGGAGCCGGCGGAGGCTTGCGGCATCCGCGTCGACAAGGAAACCCGGCACTGGCGCGAGGGCGGCAGCCTGATCTTCGACGATGCCTTCGACCACGAGGCCTGGAACGGCACGGACAAGGTGCGTGCCGTGCTTTTCGTCGATTTCATCCGGCCGATGCGGTTTCCCGGTTCGCTCGTCAACCGGCTCCTCATCTGGGTGATCGCGCTGTCGCCGTTCGTGCTCGGCGCAGCCGGGCGGCAGATTTCCTGGGAGCGGCAGTTCGACAAGGTGTTCCGGGCGCCGGACTGACCGGTGCCGCGTCATCGAAGCGTTACCGAACCGACATATTTTCATGGCCGGTTTTCATGGTCGGCGGAACCTTTGTCCGCGCTCCGGCGTTATGGTGCCGGGAGGCGGCGCTTTTTCGGCCGCCGAGATTGCAACAAGACCGGACGAGAGATGACGAAGCGCTACGCGATCTACTATGCCCCTGCCCCGGAGAGCCCGCTGTGGCGGCTTGGCAGCGACTGGATCGGTCGTGATGCGGCAAGCGGCAAGGAGTGTACTCATCCGGAGACAGCCGGCTTTCGCTCTCCCGACATTGCCGCGATGACGCGCGGCGCGCGGCGCTATGGCTTTCATGCGACGCTGAAGCCGCCGTTCCGGCTGGCGGAGGGGTCTTCGGAAGGCATGCTTCTGGCGGCGTTCGAGGATTTTGCCTATTTCGCTGCGGCGATCGCGCCGATCCGGCTGGAAGTTGCGACCCTCGACGGGTTTCTGGCGCTGCGGCCGGCGGCCGGCGGCGAGGCGCTGCGCGGCTTTTCCAGCGAAATCGTCGAGCGTTTCGATCGCTTTCGGGCGCCTGCCGAGCCCTCGGAACTGGCGCGGCGGGCGGCAGGCGGCCTGACGCAGCGGCAGAGCGAAACCCTGAAGCGCTGGGGCTATCCGCACCTCTTTGCCGATTTCCGCTTTCACATGACGCTGACCGACCGCCTTGACGAGGTGACGCGGCGGCGGCTGATGCCGGCGCTCGAGGCCTATTTCGCGCCGGCGCTCGCCGGCGTTCATTGCCTTGACCGGATTGCCCTTTTCGTCGAGCCGGAGGCGGGCCAGCCATTCCAGATTCTCGACAGCTTTCCGCTGGCGCCGCAGCAGTTCGCCGACGCACGCTGAGTGACGGACGGTCTTCCTCAGAAGCCCTCGTCGAGGATTTCCGAGACGATGCCGGCGGCACCGGCGGCATAGCCGGCGCAGCGCTCGGCCATGTTTTCAGCCGCAAAGCGCTTCTGGCCCTCGGGCGTGCCGAGGTGGCAGCCGTCGAGCAGGCCGGGACAGGTGGTGGCGCCGAATTCCTTCTCGAAGCGCTCGCGCAATTCCTGCACGGCCGCGTAGGTGCGTTCCCGGTCGGCGCGGGGATCGTCCGGCGCGAGCGCCAGCGACAGGGCGAGGATGCCGCCGCTCAAGGCGCCGCACTGGCCGGCGGTGCGGCCCTCGCCGGAGCAGAAGCCGGTTGCCAGACGGGTCGCGAGGCGGTCGTCGATGCCGAGCCGCATGGCCGTCGCCTTCACCACCGCCTCGGCGCAGTAGTAGCCATCCTCGGCGAAAAGCCGGCGCGCAACGCTCATGTCGCCTCTCCCTGTCCCCTGCCCCTCGTCCCGGCCCGCAGCCTCTCCGGACAGGCTAGCCTTAGCCAAATGCGCCGGCAACATGCGGCTGGACCTGCGAGGCCCGGCACGGACCGGCTGTCATCGATCCGTCACCAGGCCCGTCTAGAAATGGAAACGGGCAGGATCGCCGCTTCGTCGATCCGCTCCCCGGGAAAGCGATCGAGCCTCTCGACATTTTCCCTCCCCCGCACGGCACCGCGCCGAGCCCGCTGAAAGAGAGTTCTTTCCGGGCGCGCGCGTGCACCCGGCCGAGGCCGGGCGTGCAGACCGACCGAACCGTGGGGCACGAGGCCCCGGCAAAGGAACACGACATGGACTTCATCGACCAGATTTTTGCCCGGCTTTCCGGCGAAGGGGCCGTCCGCCACGAAGGCGCCGCCGTCAGCCAGCTTGAGCATGCGCTGCAGACCGCCCGGCTCGCCGAAATGGAAAACGCGCCGGACGCGCTCGTCATCGCCGCGCTGCTGCACGACTACGGCCACCTCATTGCCGGCGATGTTGCGATGAGGGCGCGCCGTCTCGACCTTCGCCACGAGGACATCGCGGCGCGGCATCTCTCGACGGTATTTCCGGCGGAAGTGACCGAACCGATCCGCCTGCATGTCGCGGCGAAGCGCTATCTCTGCACGGTCGACCCCGACTACACCGACATGCTGTCGCCGGCCTCGCGCACCTCGCTCAAGGCACAGGGCGGCGCCTTCAACGAAGACGGCGTCCATATCTTCCGGCGCAGCCGCTTCTGGGTCGCGGCCGTGCGCCTCAGGACCTGGGACGACCTTGCCAAGGCGGAAGACCTGACCACGGGCGGCCTTGGCACCGGCCGGCTCGAAGACTACCGCGCCCGCATGCAGCGCCTCGCCCACAAGGTCGCCGCCGTCGCCTGACGGCCAGAGCGCGTCCGCTTTTCATTGAATCGCTTCAGCGCTCTATCTCGTTGTTTTTGCGCATTTCCGGACGGAAAACCGGTTCCCGATTTTCCTGGAAATGCTCTAGCAGCAGGTATCTTCCTCACAAAACTCCAGGGGCTTGCCGTCCTCGCCTCCGTCAGCCACGGGCGGAGTGGCGGATCGCCTTGTGGATCTGGCGCTGCAGGTCCATGAAGGCCGGCGTTTCCATCACCTCCTCGCGGCGCGGGCGAGGTATCGGCACATCGTGGATGGCGGTGATGCGGCCGGGACCGATGCCCATGACGGCGATGCGGTCGGACAGGTAGATCGCTTCCTCGACGTCGTGGGTGACGAACAGCACCGTCAGGCGATGCTCTTCCCAGATCTGGGTCAGGAGCTCCTGCATCTGGTGGCGCGTCAGGGCATCGAGGGCGCCGAAGGGTTCGTCCATCAGCAGCATTTTCGGCCGGTAGGAGAGCGCCCTGGCAATGGCGACGCGCTGCTTCATGCCGCCGGAAAGTTCAGCCGGATAGCGGTCGGCCGCGTCGGTCAGGTGAACGAGCTCGAGATGCTCGTCGGCGACGGCGCGGCGCCTGGCGGCATCGAAGCCGGCGGCGCGCAGGGCGAACTCGATGTTCTCGCGGGCGGTCAGCCAGGGCAGCAGCGTATAGGACTGGAAGACGACGCCCCGGTCGAGGCCGGGCTTCAGGATCGGCGCGCCGTCGATGTCGAGCTCGCCGTCGTCAAAATCCTGCAGGCCGGCGACGATCGACAGCAGCGTGCTCTTGCCGCAACCGGACGTGCCGACCAGCGAGACGAACTCGTTGTCGGCCAGTTCCAGCGAGATGTCGCGCAACACCTCGATGCGCCGGCCGTCCTTGCCGAAGCTCTTGCAAAGTCCTTCGATGCGCAGCTTTGGAGGCGTCACGTTCCGGTCCTCGTCGACCAATGGCATTCCCGCTTCAATGGGCGTCCCGGTCCTTGCGGAACAGCACCTTCTCGAGCGCCTTCATGAACTGATCGGTGATCAGCCCGAGCAGGCCGAGAAGCAGGATGTAGCCGATGATGGTGTTGGTCTGGAAGAAGCGCTGGGACACGGTGATGCGATAGCCGAGGCCGGAGGTCGCGGCGACGAGTTCGGCCAGCACCAGCCAGGTCCAGGCCCAGCCGAGGGTGATGCGCATCGTGTCCCAGATGCCCGGCAGGGCGCTTGGCACGACGATGCGGGTGAGAATGCGGGTATCGGAGAGGTCGAGCGTGCGGCCGAGGCCGATATATTCGCGCGGCACCCGCTTGACGTTGTCCATCACCATCAGCACCTGCTGAAAGAAAGTGCCGATGAAAATGATGAGGAATTTCTGGGCGTCGCCCGTTCCGGTCCAGAGGATCGAGAGCGGCACGAAGGCAACGACCGGCATGTAGCGGACGAAGTCGACCAGCGGCTCGATTGCCGCTTCCCATTTGGCGAAATTGCCGATCAGCACGCCGATCGGAATGGCCAGCGCCGAGGCGATGAGGAAGCCGACGAGGATGCGATACATCGAGGCGGCAAGGTCGGTCCAGAGCGTGCCGTCGACGGCAAGCTGGTAGAGCCGGCTGACGACGCTTTCCGGCGAAGGCAGGAAGATCGGCTTGACCACGCCGCTGGCGGTTGCCGCCCACCAGACAAGGCCGAGCCCGACAAAGACGCTGACGGCGATGGCGAGAAAGCGCGCCCGGCCGATCGGCACGCCGATGCCGGAGGCGCGGAAACGGCGACCGCCCCGGCGCTGTCGGCCGGGGCCCGAGGGAGGCGTGCGGGACGTCATCGGTTCAGCTTCCCATCTCGTCCCGCACTATTCCCTGTCTTTTGGCCGGATCAGTTGGCGGCGCCAACGAAGCTGGCGTCGATCATCTGCTCGGGCGTCACGTCGGCCTGCAGCAGGCCGGCATTCTTGGCCGCGTCCTCGACGTCGGTGAAGACCTTGGTGGCGAACTCGCCGGGCAGCTCGGTCTTGTTCTCGGCAACGCTGAAGTAGCGCACGCCGTCGAAGGCGGTGTTCAGTTCCTCGACCGTCGCGCCGACGGCCTTGGAAATGATGGCGCGGCCGCCGGGCATATCGGCGTTGTAGTCGGCCAGCGCGGCGTCCCAGGTCTTGATCATGGCAAGGACCGCGCCGGGCTTGTTCTTGATGACGTCGTCACGCACCACCAGCACGTCGCTGATGAGGCCCGGGTCCTCGCCGGCCGAGAACAGCAGCTTGACGTCCTTGTTCTCGTTCATGGCGACGGTGAGATAGGGCTCGTAGGTCACGGCGACGGGCACGCGGCCGGCGATGAGGGCACTGCCGGCGTCGGAAGCAGGCATCGGCACCGGCTGGACGTCGGCGATCGACATGCCGTTCTTCGAAAGCGCGTATTTCAGCAGGATATCGCTGGTCGTGCCTTCCTCGAAGGCGACTTCCTTGCCCTTCAGGTCGGCGATCGTGGTGATGTCCTTGCCGGCGATGATGGCATCGGCGGTCATGGAGACATCGAGCAGGAGGACGATCTTGACCGGCAGGCCGGCGGCCACCATGCCCATCGCGGTATGGGTGGCGATATTGGCGGCGTCGAGCTCGCCGCTCGCCAGCGCCGCGTTGATGTCCTTGTCCTCGTTGAAGTTGATGACCTTGACGTCGGCAAGACCGTTCTTGGCGAACAGGCCCTTCTCGGCGGCAATGTGCCACTGGCCATAGCCGAGCCAGGGCTCGACGCCGATCTTCAGCTCGCCCGCCTCGGGCGTCGCGGGAATGGGTTCGGCGGCATTGGCAACGCCGATCGCGGCCGTCGCCATGAGCGCGGTCACGCACAGGCCGCGGAAGGTCTTGAGGAGGTCTTTCATCACTTGCTCCCTGTGTGGATGGTCCCGCCGGGGACGGGCACGATCCGGCGCGGCGCCAGTGCCGCGCGCGCATCCCGCACGGCCCCGCGCCACTCTCCTTCCGGTCCGACGTTAAGTCCCCCCGGCTGAACGACAAATCATCTCATCGTTCCCCCCGGACGGAGTCAAGCCGAATAGAAGTGCATACAATTCATGCGGTTATATATCTTCCTCCACAGCCAATTCGGGATCGACCGCATCAAGGAAGCGCGTCATCGCGTCCTCGCCGGCCTTGGGGGCGGAGCCGACCATGACGGCAACCGAAAGGCCGATCAGCGAGGAGACCGGATCGTGACCGGCAACGCCGGCCCTGAGGTTCATGACCATGGTCGGGCAAAGAAACAGGGCAAGGCGGACGACGCGGCGCCAGTCGGCTGGCAGGAGGGCGCGGGCCTTCAGCCCGGCAAGCAGCGGCCGCCAGAGCCGGGTCGCCTTGACGGCGAGGATGTCACGACGGATTGCGGTCAGCGCCCAGTCGGTCCCGACGTGCAGGCAATCGCCGTCGCGGCGGGCGCTTGCGGCAAAGGTGGCGCGCGCCCTTGCCGGATCGTAGAGCCAGAACGGGTGGGCAAAGACGTTGTGGAAGGTTGCCTTGATCTCGGCAAGGAGGGTCGGAACGCTTGCCCCGGCAAAGGCCGGATCGAAGAAGACGAGACCGGCGGCATCGCCCTTTCCCGCGAACCAGACATTGGCGTTGTGGGCATCGCCATGGGCGACGACGCCGCCGGCATCGGCAAGGCGCTCCGGCGCCAGCCGTTCCGCCGCCTCGGCGAAGAGCTCGCCAAGGGTCCGCTCGTAGCGACGGCCATTGATGACGAAGGGGAGCGCCGCCAGTTCCGTCCAGTCGATTTCGAGGCCGGGAAAGGCGAAGCGCTTGCCGAGGTAGAAGCGGGCGAGCCGGCCGCCGGGGCGACACGCGCCCGGCGCATCGACAAGACGGTCGTGGAAGAGACGGTGGATTGGCTCGGCGGCCGACGCTTCAGGCGAAATCGGGTGGAGGCTGCGTCGATAGACGGCGAGGACCTCGTCCATCAGCCGCGCCTCGGCGGCAACGGCCGTGGCGCGCAGGGCCGCGTCGTCCGCCTCGTCCAGCCGGTAGAGAAGATCGGAAAAGCGGATGTCGCGGCGGCGGCGATAGACGAGGATCTGCTCGCCCGGCAGGGCGGCGACATGGACCGGCCGGTCGACCGGCAGGCCGGCATCGGAGAGGATCGCGGCGCGATAATATTCGCCGCGCCCGGCCTCCTCGCCCTCCTCCTGATGAAACTTGAAGAAGAATGCCTCGCCGCCGGCCGAAAAGAAGCCGTTGAGGGAATTGAGGCTGTATTTGTCGACGTTGAACTCGATCGCGGTCGCGGCAAGGCCGAAGCGATCGGCGAGCAGCCGGGCAAGCCCGGCGCGGGCCGCTTCCGGGTCGACCGCCGCCAGCCTGCGGATCTCTGCCGTGCGGCTTGCCGGCGCCTCCCCCTCGCCCATGCCGGTCATTTCGGCAGATAGCGGTCGCGAACCTCGGATACCGCGTTGGCGTGCGAGCTGAAGCCTTCATAGTCGGCAAGCAGCCTGGCGTTGCGGGCGAGTTCCGGATAGGCGCCGGCGGTGACATAGCCGACCGAGGAGCGCTTCATGAAATCGGTGACCGACAGCGGCCCGAAGGAGCGGGCCCAGCGGCTCGTCGGCAAGACGGCGTTCGGGCCGAGCACGAAGTTGGCAAGGGTCACGGGCGTGTGCGGCCCCATCAGCACCTCGGCGGCCTCGGTGATGCGGCCGAGATGGGCGAACGGGTCGGTCGAGAGGATTTCGAGATGCTCGGGCGCGTAGGCGTTGACGAAGGCATAGCTCTCCTCGAGCGAGCCGGTGAGGATGATGCCGCCACGCGGGCCGCAGAGCACGGCGCTCGAAAACTCGACGCGCTGTTCGGTCATGCGCGTCCAGTGCTCGGGGATGGCGCGCAGCGCTTCCTCGGCGACGCGGCGGCTGTGGGTGACGAGGAAGGCCGATGAGTCGGGACCATGTTCGGCCTCGATCAGCAGGTCGAGCGCGGCAAGGCCGCCGTCGATGGTGTCGTCGGCGAAGATGATTGCCTCGGAGGGGCCAGCCGGCAGGCCGGTGTCGATGACATGTGACAGGAGGCTTTTGGCGGCGACGACGAAGGGGCTGCCGGGGCCGACGATCTTGACGGCGCGGCGCACCGTCCCGGTGCCATAGGCGACGGCGGCGACGGCCTGGGCGCCGCCGCACTTGTAGACGGTCTCGACACCGGCGATGCGGGCGGCAACGAGCGTTGCCGCATCGACGCCGCCTTCGGCGGTCGGCGGGGTGACGATCGAGATTTCCGGCACACCGGCCACAACCGCCGGCACAGCCGTCATCATGGTCACGGAGGGAAAGGCGCCCTTGCCGCGCGGCACGTAGAGCGCAACCGAGGAAATCGGCGTGAAGCGGTCGCCGGCGAAGGCGCCGGGCCGGATTTCCTTCAGCCACATCGGCTCGGGCCGCTGTTCCTCATGGAAGCGGCGGATATTGCCGATGGCAAAACGAATCGCCTCGATGACATCCGGCTCGACGACCCGAAACGCGGCCTCGAACTCTTCCTCGGATGCCTGAATGGCGCCGGGCGCGACCTCGGCCCTGTCGAACTCCCGGGCGAAGCGAACGAGGGCGGCGTCGCCCTCGGCGCGCACGGCATCGACGATCGGGCGGACCTTCTCGATGAAGCCGGAAAGCTCGGTTTCGGCGCGGCGGGTCAGGGCGGCGCGGGCGGCTTCGTCAAGCTTTCCGAAATCGTGGAAACTCACTGCGGACATCTGGCGCGGCTCCTTGCGGCGGATTTTCCTGCCGACAGGAGGCACCCGGCGGACGCAGGCTGTCAATCGACCTAATGATGTTCTCAGATCGAGGCGAGATAGCCGCCGTCGACCGGGATGCAGGCGCCGGTGACATAGGCCGAAGCAGCGGAGGCGAGAAACACCGAGACGCCGGCAAGATCATCGAGGGCGCCGAAGCGGGCAAGCGGGATCTTGCCGAGCATAGCCTGGCTCCAGCCCTCGTCGGCGTAGAAAACCTCGGTCATCGCGGTGCGGAAATAACCCGGCGCAATGGCGTTGACGCGGATGCCGAGGGGGGCCCACTCGGCGGCGAGGGCGCGGGTCATGCCGAGCAGGCCGGATTTCGACGAGCCATAGGGCACCGCCGTCGGCACGCCGACTTCCGACGTCAGCGAGCAGATATTGACAATGGCACCGCCCTGCCCGGTCGCCGTCATTGCCCTTGCGGCGCCCTGCGCACAGAAGAAGGCACCCTTCAGGTTGGTGTCGAGGATCCTGTCCCAAAGCTCTTCGTCGACCTCGAGCGAGGGGCGAACCTCCTCGGTGCCGGCATTGTTGACGAGGACATCGAGCCCGCCCATGGCCTCGGCCGCCGCCGCGATCACCGAGGCGATCTCGTCGAGGTCGCGGACATCGAGGGCAAAGGGTCGGCCACGCCGCCGGCCGACCGGATCGCCGCGACGGTGTCTTCGAGGTCGACGACATTACGGGCGGTGACGGCGACCCTTGCGCCGGCACCGGCAAGGGCAGAAGGGCAATCGCCCGGCCGATACCCGGCTGGCGCCGGTTACGCGCGGCGGCCAGTGAGATCAAAGAGCTTTGCGGTTTCCATGGCACCTTCCGCCGGCAGGTTGCGGCCACGAGTTTTCGCGCAGTCGCCACCGCGACCGCCCCGGCGCTGCCGCCTTTCGCGCCGGATGCAAGCTGCCGCCGGGCGAATGACCGGTGAGCACGATGTTGGCGCCGGGATTGGCCGCCTTCACGGCCTGGATAGAATTTTGCGGCCAGACCGACTGTTCTGGAAAACCGGCAACTCCGGTAATTGTCTGAATATCTGTCCAGACATCCTGATCATTCGTGCCACGATAGAGAAGCATGATCGTCCGGCAGGAAGACTGTCAACCGTTTTTGTTAAAGTATAGCGGCTGTGTAGAAGCCTGACGACTCATCAATTCGAATTGTATTATTTGGATCAAGGTCCAATATATGAGAATCAAAAAGATAAAATCGACGCGCCAATATTCTGGATTCCAGGAAGAAATCTTGTTTATAACCTTGATTATAAGAATCCATAGAAAGAATTGACAGAAATAACTCTTTTAGATATAGACATAAATCAGCCCTTACGAAATCCCATTTTCCAAGACTGTAAATGGGTCGCTATACTCCCGTCGCACTCTTCTCCGCCAATAGGTTCCTTTGGGTTGCCCCACCACCCCAACACTCCTTCCACCTGTCCTTCGGTCACCTCCTCGTCGGTGACCTCGATGGTGACGGATTTCATGCGATAACCGGGCCGAAAGCCGCAGCGAGGTTCCACGGCTCGACACGCACCTCACCGTCTTCGGGTCGTCTATGTCGTGCTGAAGGTGACGAGCAGCGGATAGAGCTTCATGGGCACCACCGTCGGTTCCTGAGCCGCAGGCCGGCGCGAAACGCCGCCCGGCTCCATTGCCGCCCGGCCTTGCCGGTCGCCACCTTGAGGCCAGGAGATCGGCAACGGCTTCCGGCCGTCTCCGACGGCTTGCGGAGCGCAAAGAGGAAACCTGCCGCCGCCGAGGTCGACGGTCACAGCCTCGCCGGTGAGCCGAAATGCTTGTCGGCGCCGCCCCAGCCGCCCGAAAAGATGTTCTTCCACCAACCGACGGCCATGACCGACGAGCCGACGCAGCCTGCCGTCCGGCGTCTCGACCCCGCCATGGTGATCTTCTTGTGCCAGGAGAAGCTGCTGAGCCACAAATTGAAGCCGATCCACGCCGGCGGGAAGACGAGCCAGGCGACCGCCACCGCCACGACCAGCCGCCGCCACCATGGAAACTTCAGGCCCATGCGCACGCCCTGCTCACCTTGCCACCGTTCCGGCCGGCATCCCTCCCGACCCGCATCCTTCGAATCGCCGCCCTGCAAGCACACGCGAGGATTGCCGAGAGTGGAACATTACACAAAAGTTAACGGTTTTAAACCGGACATTGTTGCAACCCACGGAATTTCAGGGCGCACAGCGCAAGCGAGCGAGCCGCGCCGCTGAAGCCATCACCAAAGCGCATCAACTATCTGAAACAGATTTGAAGTTCTCGTTGAGCGACAGCCGAGCCAATGACTTGCCGCCGCCTGTACCCGCAATGGCCTTGCCCGGAATGCCGGGAACAATCACCGCCCGCCCTATGCGGCGAGAAGCTCTAACCCAGCCTCATTCCACTCGTCCGCATCGGTTCGCGCCGTGATAGCGTGGATGTATTCGGCGCCTTTTCAAAAGGCATACTGTCGAATATCCGAGCCTCCACGCCATAGAGGCTGCTAACAAACCGGCAAGAGCCCCGCCGAGCGAATGGCCGGTGAGCACGATGTTGGCGCCGGGATTGGCCGCCTTCACGGCCTGATAGAATTTTTGCGGCCAGACGGAATTGCTCTGGAAAACCGGCAACTCCGGTAATTGTCTTCGAACATCTGTCCAGACATCCTTTAAATCATTCGTGCCACGATAGGAGATGACGATCAACCGGGCAGGAAGGCTGTCAACCACTTGTTAGCATAGGCGGTTGCGTAGAAGCCAGCGTCTTGCCAACCTTTCAACACCGTTTCTGTGCGACCGACACTCAGTGATTTTGTTAACGCACATACACCTGGCCCAATCCATCGGGATCGTTTTCATCTCCATCGGCAATCCGGGCATCATAACCCTGATTGTAGGAATCCATCGAAAGAATGGCGAGGAAGAGATCCTGGAACTCGACATCAATTATTTTCCTGCTCGTAAGGGCACCTAAGGTGCGCCAATCAATAAAATCGCTAGGCATCACCCTCTGTTCGATAGTCGTATCTTTTTAATAATCGGGGCTGTTTTGACGATGGCACGATGTATTCCGCCGTAGGCAACCACCCTAGCGCCTGCCCCACTTGTCCTACCGTCACCTCTCGTCGGCGACCTCGGACGGTGACGGATTTCATTCGATAACCGGGGCCGAAAGCCGCAGCGAGATTCCACGGCCTGACCCGCACCAATTGCCCCTGGGTCGTCTATGTCGCCGGCACGAGCGCGAGAGCCACGGGCACCACCGTCGGCTCCTTGAGCCGCAGGCCGGCGCGAAACGCCGCCCGGCTCCATTGCCGCCCGGCCTTGCCGGTCGCCACCTGCGTCAGGAGATCGGCAACGGTTTTCCCCGAGCCGTCTCCCGACGGCTTCAGGAGCGCAAAGAGAAACCTGCCGCCGCCAAGGTCTACGGTCACAGCCTCGCCGGTGAGCTCGAAATGCTTGTCGGCGCCGCCCTCAGCCGCCCGAAAAGATGTTCTCCACCACCTGACGGCCATGACCGACGAGCCGACGCGGCCTGCCATCCGGCGTCTCGACCGTCATGGTGATCTTCTGGTGCCAGGAGAAGCTGTCGAGCCACAAATTGAAGCCGATCCACGCCGGCGGGAAGACGAGCCAGAAGACCGCCACCGCCACGACCAGCCGCCGCCACCATGGAAACTTCAGGCTCATGCGAACGCCCTGCTCACCTTGCCGCGCCCTCCGGCTGGCGCCCCTCCCGACCCGCATCCTCCAATCGCCGCCCCGCGGGTTACCACGGGATTGCCGTGGAGCGGAAAGTTACACAAAAGTTAACGGTTTTAAACCGGGCATTGATAACCCGCGGAATTTCAGGGGCCCATAGAGAAAGCGAGCGAGCCGCGCCGCTGAAGCCATTGCCAAAGCGCATCAACCATCTGAAATGATTCAGTTACTGTCGTTGAGTGACGGTTGGCACCAATGACTTGCCGCCGCCGCCTCACGCCCGCAATGGCCTTGCCCGGAATGCCGGGAACGATCACCGCCTCACCCTATGCGGCGAGAAGCCCAATTCCGGCCTTAACCTCCGACGCAATAGCAACTTTCCGGCCACCCGCGAGAAGCAAGTCCAATTGATCTGCTTGAGCCAAATGTGCAAGAGCGGATGTATCGACAACGTTCACAACTTTTTGGGCCATTGGAAAGCTTCAGAAAATCATTTGCTAGGATTTTAATCGGAATTTCTCGGCGATCGCATAAGCTTCTGGACCGTCTATCCTATCTATCTGTTTTCTCAAGTAGTTAAGAAGAACAGCGCGTGCGCCATTCATAATATTGCGAACCTGAGGGTAGCCCATTTTTGTAAAAATACCAAGACTGGAAGGAACTAGTGATTTACAAAATCCGGGTGTGATCTCGCGTCAGGATCTTTCCGGGTCCGCTCGACAAAATCCTCAAGAAACCAAAGAACATCCGGTTGCCTTAGAGTCGCCCTAGCGAAATCACTTCGTCTTCTACGGTTATGATCAGCGCATCGCTAAACAAAACTCGGGATTTCGCCCGCATCGACAATGGCCCTCACTTTATCACCCCTATCGAGCCTAATCGCTGACGCCTGTTTATACTAAGGGTGCCGTTTGCAGCGCTCTCGGATAAGTTTCAAGATCTTCTTTCCAGACAATATTCTTTCAATGCGATCCATTTTCATGCCGCCTTCTTTGATTTCTTCGCGCGACCATCTCCAGCCTTAGTGCCTACCGGCGCAGACGACAACGATAGACGAAAGAACCGGCAACGCCGCGCCTTCCGTCGAATAGGAAACGACATCCTCGTTGGCCGCGTCCTCGCCTTGCTTGGATCGCTCGGATCTATCTTTACAACGAGGCCATCCTTGATGCGAAACTCGAAACGGTCGTGAATCGTCCGGTATTTTTTGCTTTGACCAATTCGATTTGATCGGCATCGGCCGGATTGTCGACATCGAGGCCTCGCGCATCGAGATCGGCTTCGAAACCTTGTAAAAGAACCCTATGAGTCTGATCGATCGCAGCCAGTAGTGCCGGAGACTGTCACCATTGAAATGAAGAACCATACCAACCGCGTCTGCAGATACCTTTATTGGTCGGCAAATAAATCAAATTATCAATTGTATTAAATCGCGCACCATAAATATTCGCTCCATATACTTGAGCGATAAATTCAGAATTTTTTTGCCACAGAATGCGGAATAACATGGTGAATTGCAAAATCATTGCCAGATATACCCAAATCCGTATCTGCTGCGGCCAATGCACCCAGCTTCGCTTTGAGCGCCAGTTGAACATCAGCCGAAACAATGTCCGAGATGTTATTGGAACCATGTAATCCCGCGCCATCTAGACTGACCCGCCCTCCGTGAGATCGCAAATACCGTAGGTTCAGATGCCGAATTTCAGAAGCCAGTTCGTTAGATATACAAATGTCATACTTTAATAATCTATCGGCCCAAATATGACATCCAGCAATTCTCTCACACCTCCAAACTAGTTTCGGACTTATTGTCTTGGGACTATAGAATTGTTTTTCAAAATGGCGGAAGCGATGATTTGATCCAACCGACCTGCGAGCTTCGCCCAATGAGGGCCACCGACGACCGCAATTTGGTTTCGAACAGCCATTGACTGTCGGACACCACCTCGCCGGTGAAGAGCGTTGCCTCTAGCGGCACGTAGATATGTCGGCCGGGTTCGAAGGATTCAAACAGGTCACGCGCCCGACGATTGACGACAAGCGTGCTCGAGTCCGGTAACGCACCAAAGTCTGGAGATCTTCTATGCCGAGACCCGCCTGATCCGGGGCAGCGGCCAGTATTCCCGCGGCGGCACTGTTCCCGGGAATGACAGATTTTTTGTCGCCTCAGCCGGATTGAGCATGTTCCGGTCCTGTCGTAGAACTTCCACTCGACTTCCCGGCTGTCGTGTGTCCTCCACTGAAAAAGAAAGGGCATTTGGGCCTCCGCTTGTGTGGTCACCCGCAGCGGATCTCGCATCTGCCTTTTCCAAAGCCACGCTGGCTGCCGGCCTCGCAAGCAGGTCTTCCAGCGGTGTGTTGGTGATCGAGTCGAATATCGTGCTCATGATCAGAAGCCCCGCTCTGCTGCGCTCAGGGTTCGGTGAAGGCGTTTGGGCAGATTGCTCGGTGCAAACGAATCTTGATTGAGCGGTGCGGGTCCACTGCGCACATAACTTCGGGTCTATCGGTGCTAATCAAAAACATGATGCAAAGAAGGCGGACCAGATCTTCGTCCCAGGGAATCATCCGGCTGTCGACTGTTTGAACAGGTCGATGGACTAGGTAATGCCTGCTCCTTGGCGCGGACATAGGCATCTTCTTTCTTGGAAGTTCTGGAAGACAATCCCAGCCGCCTCTGCCCTTCCAGAGGCGACGGCCCGTCTCCAGTCGATTGCACCCGCGCCAGCCAACGCCGTCGGGTCCCGGGCCGAACAGGAAGTAGATCTCCGCCGTCACGATACTGATTTCGGTGTTTCTCCGGCTCGATCCAATATTCGAGACTGGTCGGCATATGACGAACGACCAGTTGGCGCCTGTTGCCGTCCCTGTCCGGGGCAGCGTCGATATCCACGGTGAAATCCGGTGAGGTCGTCGCGGCCGGCCCAAACCATGATCAGTGCCCTGCGCTCAAGCCTTGTCGTCAGACGCGGGTGCCAACGGGCGAGCCCGACCACCTGCCCGCCGACCTTTCAGCCTTGAAGTCACAGCCCGGCCGGATGGCGCGTGTGAGCCTGATCACGTTCGACCGCCTGATCCTGCTGCGACAGCGATGACTGGCAGAACCTTCCATCTTCCGGGCGCCAAGCTTTTGCAGCGTTTCCTCGTCGACGAGCCGGGCAATCATCGGGTGGAGACGAAGGTCTCCGCCTTTGACGACCCTGCCGAAATTGACGAGAACCGACGCGGCCATTTTCGAATTCGGCGCGACAACATCGAAAAGCCAGTTGATCGGGCCGAGCTCAGTCTTCAGGCCTTGAGGGCGAACCGGGAACGTTCCGGTTTTCACCTGCTCGCGAATACGGGCATCGACCTCTTCGGAGACGCTCGCCCAGATGGCGAGGCCGGCGAGATCGGCAAGCGCCGGCTGCTCCTTGTCGCCGGCATAGGCAAGCGCGATGCGATCGCGAACAAGGGGATCGAGAACGAGATGCTGCAGATCGGCGAGCGTCTGGTTGCGGTAGCGCGGCAGCAGCATCATCGTCATGACGATCTTGCCGAAGCTCTCGCGGACATGGGCGCGCAATTTGCCGACCTGCGGAGCTATCTTGCCCAGCGCCGCCGCGTCCGGCGCCATTTGCGCCTCGCCGGCCGCTTCGCCACCGGCGCCGTTGCCCCGGGTCTGGCCAGCGGCCGGCGCGGCCCCGGTGTTTTCGCGATCCGTCATGCAATTTCCCCCTATGGTTGCCGGGGAAACAGGTGGCAGCGCATCACGCTCAAGTCAACCGTGCAATCCCGGGGAGAGACACCCTGGCGAAGCGCACAGCGGGCGACCGCGCCCTCGCCGCGGCAGAGGCGACAGGAGATTGGCGCGGGTCAACTGGGGAGAGGCCAATTGGGGGGAACTCGGGGCCGCAAGAATTTGCGGGCGCGACCGCAGACTGGGTGGTCAAGTCAAACTGCGAGGACCGAGATCGACCTGGGGCCCAGGCAGCGATGCCCCTTTTCTTACGCCGGCGAGCGCGGTGGCAATCTCCTTGCCAACTCCTTAATTTGCATCGGTCAAAATCGCGCGACGGCCGGTGATGTCCGTGCTTTTCCCGGTTTCCATACCAACCGCCGGGACGCTATGTCACGCCGCCACGCGATCAAGCGCCGCGAGCGTCAAATCCGCCGGAATAAGGGATGACCAGACGGCATGCGGGCAACGAGCTTTTGATTGTCCGATCCATCAGTTTCCATCTCAACCGAGCAATTGCTCTATTCTTCATTGCATCTGATAAATACAAGTGATTTTATCAACACCTGCGGGCGGCATATTGTTTTCCAGCAAAAATTTCGAACCGGCTTTTCTGGGAATGAATTCAAAAATAAATTGCCGCGGAACATGCGAAAAATGCCTCCTTGGAAAGTTATCAATCAATATTTTTTTCGCATTCTCTGCCGTTAAATAACTCTAACAAACACATTAAATGATATCAACGCGCTGTGCCACACGTGCAAATTCCAAAAAGATATGAATAGATTTTTAGCGGCGGCATCCACGGCAAAAACATCGAAACACACCATCATATCTATAGAGCAATCGTCTATACCCTCGAGCGTCTCTCCGTCAGCAGGCATTGTAATCGAACCGAACTCCTTGTAGGTCCATTCAGCCCATTGACCGTCAATTTCAAAATTGTAATATTTACTTGGCTTGAACCTTTCCAAGAGATACCCCATGGTAGATCCTCAGGCTCCACCAACTTCGCAAATATTCTCATATCTTGAGCTTGCAATACCTTCAACAAGCAACTCATCCAAGCTCACCCGACGGCGTTCATACATACCTTCATGCATAGCATAACGATTTTCCGTCTTTTTTGCTATTAGCAATATCCCCCTTCCCGGTAGAATACCCTGAGAAGAACGCAGGGTTCCAGGGCGATAATTCAAACCAAGCACAAACTTCCAGCGTATAAAATCTCATAAATCGCCTTGTATTTTGTATTCTTTAGGTAGTCCGAGTACTCCTGAATCCATCTTCCCTAATCCTCTCTTTACATCGAACATAAATCGCTCAAATGCCTCCTTTGGCATTGCCCGATTTTTGTCCGCCACAAAATCATCAAAACGATCAAAAAAATCCTGCATCGTCGGATATTTCGTATTTACTCGAACGCCTTTCCACTTCTGAAGCCGCAACGACTTCAGATTCATTGCGCCGTTTTTTGCCAAAAACCAGATAGATGACCACCATAATACCACACTTTTGGCTCACCAAAGCATGCCAGCGCGACACCACTTGGTGCTACCAGCATGATGGCACTTCGGTTCCGCACGTCCGGCACAAAAGGCGTCAAGATACAGGGGCGCCGCATGTACCGTTCGCCCTGACAAATTGGTTATTTAGTTCCAATTCGACCAGATGCTACCCCAAACGAGATTGTCATCGCCAGACCTGTGAAAGCTCTCCAGCCAACCGCATCAAGCGATAACACTTATGCCGGACGCATGATCGGAGCCATCAAACGAAGTGAGATTGGCGCGAGCGAAAAAATGGCGGAGACGGAGGGATTCGAACCCTCGATACGGCTTTTGACCGTATAACGGTTTAGCAAACCGCCGCCTTCAGCCTCTCGGCCACGTCTCCGTTGCGGCGAATTCATAGAGGGCGACAGGCCCCGCCGTCAACGCGCGAGTTTGAGATTTTCGCATCACCGGCAGGGCCCCTGCCCTCATCCGGTTCCGGCAATCCGTCCGGCGACGGCCTCGATGAGGCCCGGATCGGTCTTTCCGGCGAGCGCTGCGGTCTTTTCGCTGGTCCGCCCCCAGGCAACGACGCCAACGACGGCGAGCGGCGCGGTGTAGAACCACATGAGATAGCCAAGTGCCGTGGCGATGGCGGTGAACCCCGCCGGCTCGCCCGAGACGATGGCGACGACGATCGCTGCAACAAGGGCGATGCCGGTCGCCGTCCAGACGAGATTGGCGCCAAGGCCCCAGAGCGGCCGCCAGAGCCGCTGCAGCGGCGAATGGGCGACAAGCTCGGCCCGCATGGTCCGGTTTACCTCGGAGAGCTGCCGGCTCATCTCGGCATAGATCAGTGCCGGCACCTGCGGGGCAAGATCATTGATCCGGTCGAGCGCCGCCGGGTCGGCCGCGACCGCCGCCTCGACCGCCGCCGGCTCGGCATCGACGCCGAGGGCGGCACCAATCGCACCGCCAACCGCCGCGCCGGCCGGACCGCCGAGCGCGCCGCCGACGACCGGGGCGCCGAGGGCGATGAGTTTCTTGCCAAGACTGGCCCAAGCCATGGTCATGCCTCCGCCTTGCCGCGCCCGCCGCGCGAAAGCACCAGCCAGCCGACGCCGGCAAGGATCGCCACCGCGATGACAACGCCGGCGATGATCGCGGCATTGCCGAGGGCCGATTCGGTCGTCGGTTCGCTCGCCACAGCGACGGCGGCGGCGGCGGCGGCCGCGCCAATCGCACCGGCGGTCGCCGCTTGCGCGCTCGCCCGGCCGCCAGCGCGATAGCGACCCCGGAAAATCAGGTCGGCCTCGGCGGCGCGGCGGCGACTGAGGCCGTTGACGACCTTGCCGCCAGCCTTGTTCCAGAGTTTCAGCCGCTTCTCGGCCTCAGCGCTGTCGCCGCGCCGATACGCGTCGACCCATGAGGCGCGGTGGATGGCGCCGGTGTTGAAGTCGAAGCTGACGGCGCCGTCAAAGACATGCTGCGGCACCGGGCCGAGGGCGGCGGCAACGCGGGTCTCGAACCGCCTGAGGTCGCGGGCGAAGATTGCCATCGCCTCGGCACGGCTCACCTTCATGCCGGCGACCGGCTTCGGCGGTCCGGCCGCCGCCGTGTGGCCGACGCCGATGGTCCAGATGCCGGCGACATCGCGATAGGCCTTGAGGACGATGCCCTCGTGGGCGGCGATGTCTTCCATTCCTTTCGATGAAGTCTTCATGTCGGGTCCTCCATGAACGAAAAAAGGCCGCCCGGGGTGGGCGGCCTTCAGTCGGAAAGCTCAGGTTCCGGCGCCTTCCCGCAGCGGAGCGAAACCTCCGCCGCGGAACGGCGCCCGTAAACGACACGTGCCCGGCGCATGGCGGCACCGGGCACATGTCGAGAAGATAGGAATTTATACCTTTAGCAGCATCGCGCTGTCAATTTCCGGCTTCGCTCGCCCGGCCTGCCTACCGGGTGGGCGCGCCGGCCATCGGCGCCTGCTGCAAGGCAGCTTCGCTCAGTGGGTGCGCAGCCACTCGCGGGCTTCGCGCTGGGCAGCGGCGATATCACCCGACGACATTTCGGCGGCGACTTCCTGGCGATAGCGGGCGGCCTCGTGGTTGCCCTTGGCGGCGGCCAGATTGAACCACTTATGCGCCTCGACAAGGTCGGTCGAAACCGAGCGGCCGGTCGAGTACATCATGCCAAGCTGGAAAAACACATCGCCGGGAGCGCTCTGCATGCCCATCGCGGCGAGACTGACTTCATTGACCTCAAAGCGAGCCATGTTACATCCCCTGTCCTTGCTTCCCGAAGTCTTTCGGATTTCTTCCGGTTTATTTTCCCGAACTCTTCTGTTCGATGCTTCGAGGATGAGGCCAGCGACTGAATCCGCCGTTAAACGACGAGCTTAATTTTCGAAGAATAATGATAAAACTGATGGTAAATTTTACTTGCCGTTAGCCGTGACAGCGCGGAAAAGCCAATACTTTCCATGTCGACGACTCAAGGCGCGGCGGCGGCGACTCACGCTTTGCTAACCTTGTGGAATGAATCGGAAAAAACGTTTTTAGACAAATCCCGGTCAGCGGGACAGGAAACGAGCAAGGAATCCGGGCACATCAAGGGCCGGAAAGAGGCCCCGATCGCGCGCGCCATACCATTGGTAGGCAAGGCGCAAATACTGGCGGCGCAAGGCCGGAAACGCCGGCACGGGCGGCGGCGCCAGCATGAAATCCGGAAGGCCGCTGGCGGCCGGACCTTCGGCGACGAGACGGGCGAGCGCGCGGCCGGCAAGGCTCGCCATGGCGACGCCGTTGCCGTGATAGAGGTGGGCATGGTGGATGCCGGGCACCGCCGGGTCGCTCCAGACGTGCGGCACGAGGTCGAAGGCGAGCGCGACGAAGCCGCTCCACTGATATTGGAACGGAACGTCCCGCCAGGCCGGGAACATTGCCTCGAAGCGCCGGCGCAGCGCTGCGAATGATGCAGCCGTTGCCGCCTCGTCGAGGGCAAGCCCGCCGCGCCCGCCAAAGAGAAAGCGACCGTCGGGCAGCAGGCGGAAATAGTGCAGGAGATTGCGGCTGTCATAGGCGAGCGCGGTGTCGCGCCAGCCCTGATCGGCGATCTCCGTGGCGGTCAGCGGCCGGGTGACGCCGATGCGTGACAGCGCCGGCATGACGGCCTGCTCGGCCCGGGGAAACAGGCCGCGCGGGTGATAGCCGTTGACGGCGATGATGACGTCGCGGGCGCGGACGCGGCCACGGGGTGTTGCCAGATGATGCTCGCCGCCCTCGCCGCGCCAGCCGAAGACCGGCGAGGCGCCATGCACCCGGACGCCGGCGCGCATGGCCGCGTCAGCAAGGCCGGTGACATAGGCGAGCGGATCGAGACCGAAGCCCTTCTCGATGAAAATCGCGCCGTGATGGCCGCTGGCTGCGAGCCCGCGCGCGGCCAGCCCGGCGCTGTCCAGCGCCTCGGCGCGGCAGCCGAAGCGGGCGGCAAGGTCGCTCGCCTCGGCGCGCATGCGGGCCGGGCGCAGCGGCCGGTGCAGCAGTTCATAATCGCCATCGGCGCCGTGGCGGGCGGCGATCCCCTCGCGCTCCAGCGTCCCGGCAACGAGATCGACCGCCTCGACCATCAGCCGGTCGAAGGCGCGGGCGGCATCGATGCCGTACCGTCTTGCCATCGCGGCCGGGGCAAGCTTTGCCCCGCCAAGGCAGCAGAAACCGGCATTGCGGCCGGAGGCGCCCCAGCCGGGTGCGCCGGCATCGAGGACGACAACCTCGCGGGCGTGGTCACGAGCGAGCGTCAGGGCGGCGGAAAGGCCGGTGAAGCCGGCGCCGATGATGGCGACATCGCAGGAAACCTCGCCGGCAAGCGGCGGCGCTGCCCTGCCCGGGGGCGCTGCCTGCGCGCGCCACAGGGACGGCGCCTCTCCGGCGTAGACGGCCGGGCCGTAAAGATGGTCAAGCTTGGAAGAGGCCATCGACGAGTGGATCCGCGCGGCGGGGCGAACGGGGTGCGCCTTTTCATTGTCCGACGGACGGCGCGCCACGGCAAGCCCCGGATCGCGCGAGCGACATTTCTCCCTGGCCGCCCTTCGCGTAACGCTGCGTCACGACTTCCCAAGACGGCCGGTTCCGCACTAGATTCCCGCCCACAGCGAGTGGCGTCAGGAGAACCGCCGCCGCGAGGAACCCGAGGTGAGGCGAATGTCTGTCACGAAATTCATGGCCACGGCGGCGATTCTGACGTGTCTTTCCAGTGGCGCGGCGCTGGCCGCCGACGTCACCGGAATCTGGCTTTCGGCCAGCGGCGAGACGAAGGTGCGGATCGCGCCGTGCGGCGGATCGCTCTGCGGTACGGTCGTATGGGCGAAGGGCGACCCGCTCGACGCGGAAAACCCGGATGCCGGCAAGCGCAGCCGGCCGGTCGCGGGCATCCAGATGCTGTCCGGCCTGAAATCGACCGGCAAGAACGAGGAATATGCCGGCAAGCTCTACAACTACAAGGACGGCAAGACCTATGACGGCAAGATGAGCCTTGCCAGCGCCGACAAGCTGAAGCTCTCCGGCTGCGTCCTCGGCGGCATGATCTGCAAGAGCCAGACCTGGTCGCGCAGCAAATAGCAGGGCGCCGTTCAGCCAGCATTCAGCCCGCCCGGACGAGGATGTCGCAAATCCGGGCGGGAGATTTCCTGATGCTGAAAGCGATATTCCTTTCGACGATGATCGCCATCGTGCCGCTGCCGGCGCTGGCGGAGGCCGACGGCCCGGACGCCTACCGGGTGACCGGCGTTGCCCGCAACGACGTGCTCAACATCCGCAGCGGCCCGTCGGCGCGCTTCGACATCGTCGGCACCATTCCGCATGACGGCCGCGGCCTGCGGAACCTTGCCGAATGCACGCCGAAGCCGGCGATCGATACGCTCGCAACGATGTCGCCCAAGGCGCTGAAGGCGCTGCGGCAGCGCACCTGGTGCCGGATTGCCTATGGCGGCGTGACGGGCTGGGTCGCCGCCCGCTATCTGGCGGAGGACAGCGGCGAGTAGCTCGCCGCCGCCTGTGTTCGCGCAGTCCGTGTTCGCGCCGTCCGTGTTCGCCGTCAGCGGGCCTTCTGGCCGAACAGGACCTTCTTTGCTTCCTCGTCCCTGGAGATGTCGCCGCGCAGTTCGCCGGCGACGGCAAGGCCGCGCTGCACCGCCGGGCGGGCGAGCATCGTCTCGAACCAGCGCTTCAGGTTCGGGAAGTCGTCAAGGTTCTGGCCCTGGCGCTCATGCGGCTTGATCCAGCCGATGCAGGCCATGTCGGCGATCGAATATTCGCCAGCAAGGAACTCGCGGTCGGCAAGGCGCTTGTTCATCACGCCATAGAGCCGGTTGACCTCGTTGGTGTAGCGCTCGATGGCATAGGGCACCTGCTCGGGCGCGTACTGGCGGAAGTGGTGGGCCTGTCCGCACATGGGCCCGAGGCCGCCCATCTGCCACATCAGCCACTGCTCGACCTCGATGCGGGAGCGCTCGTCGGCGACCGGATAGAAGCGGCCGAACTTGCGGCCGAGATACATGAGGATGGCGCCGGATTCGAACACCGAGACCGGCTCGCCGCCGGGGCCGTCCGGGTCGATGATGGCGGGCATGCGGTTGTTCGGCGAGATGGCGAGGAACTCGGGCTTGAACTGCTCGCCCTTGCCGATGTTGACCGGCCGGACCTCGTAGGGAACGCCAAGCTCCTCGAGCATGATCGAGGCCTTCCAGCCGTTCGGGGTCGGCCAGTAGTACAGGAGGATCGGTGCAGCGGCGCTGTTCATGGGTCTGCCTCGCGAGGGTTCGGTAAAGGATTGCCGCCTTACTTAGGAAGCGAGGCGGCGCGGGGCAATGGACCCTGTTTCACGGCATCGCGAGGCGGTGCGCGGCGACCGGCTGAGAGATCGATGGAAGCCCTTCAGGCATCGATTCAAGTTCTTCAGACAAAGATTCAAGCGGTTCGGAGACTGATTCAACAGGCTCTGAAACCGATTCAACCGCGGGCGAAAAGCCGAGTCGAATGAATCACCTGGCCGGTGCGGCGGATGTGCCGGTCGAATCGGCCCGGTCAGGCGGCGCGACGGGTGCGGCTGCCGAGATCGGGCAGAGGCGCATCGATGAAATCGATGTCCGGCGGCTCGACGAGCGACTGGTATTTCAGCGGCTCCATGGCGGTCGCCAGCTTCAGGAAGGCGGCGGCCGGCAATGGCGGGGCGAACACGTAACCCTGGGCGGCGGAAATGCCAAGGGCCTTCAGGTACTCGATCTGCTCCAGCGTCTCGACGCCTTCGGCGATCACCGACATCTGGCAATTGCGGGCGATGCCGACGAGGGAATGGATGATCGGCGCGGCGAAGCGGTTGGTGCCGATGGCATCGACGAACAGCTTGTCGATTTTCAGCACGTCCATCGCCAGTTCCTGCAGGTAGGCAAGACCGCTGTGGCCGGTGCCGGCGTCGTCGAGGGCAACGCGGGCGCCGAAGGACTGCAGGCGGCGGATGACGAGCTTGGCGGTATCGAGATCGGCCAGCGGCTCGCGCTCGGTCACCTCGAAGACGAGCTGGCGATAGCGGATCTTCGACTTGCCGAAAATCCGCTCGACGTCCTCGGTGATGTCGATTGAATCGAAGTGGTCGCGGAAGAGGTTGATCGAGACCTTGAGATGCGGCCGCTCATGGTAGATCTGCTCGAGGTCGGAGCGGACCTTCTCCATCAGCAGGCGGGTCATCGGCACGGCAAGGCCGGTGGCCTCGGCAAGGCCGATGAAGGCGCCGGGCGACAGCACGGTTCCGTCCGGCTTCTTCCAGCGGATCAGCGCCTCGCAGCCCTCGAGCCGGCCGGTGCGGATATCGACCACCGGCTGGTAGTAAGGCAGGAACTCGTCGTTGCGGATCGCCCGCTCGATTTCGTTGATCGGGCCGTCCGTCGAGTTGCGGGACATGAAGAAGGCGATCGTGACGACGAAGAAGGCGAGCAGGAAGCCGCCGAACTGGGTGTAGCTGTGCAGGCTCGCATATTCGGCCCAGACCGCCTCGAAGGGAACGGCAACGGTCACATGGATCGGGTAGCGTTCCGAATGCAGGTGTGCCTCGACGATGTCCGAGCGGACGGCCGGGGTCTTGTCGAGGCCGGCCTCGTCGCCACGCTGGGAGGACGACAGCAGCGTGCCGTCGTCGAGGCGGATGACCGCGGCGCCGGAAGCACGCCACTCCTCGGGCAGGAGATCGGCCGTCAGGGCGCGACCGAGGATGATGGCGACGAGCACGGTCTTGTCGCCCTGGTCCCAACTGATCATGGTGCCGGTCGTGGCGCCATCCTCGGTCTCGGCGGCACGGAAATGGATGGTCGGGTTGCGTCCCTCGAAGGCGTCGGAGACCGCATGCATGTGCGGCGGGGCGATGCCGAGATGGTTGCAGTAGGTCGAGCCGTCCGCCTCGGTCAGGCCGATTTCCTTGACCGCGTAGGTCGCATAAACGGCACGGCGCAGATGATCGATGCTGGCGTCGGTGCAGCGGCTGACGCCCTGCACGGCAAGGCCGGTCATCGCGGTCAGCGCCTCGTCGAAGGCCTGCTCGGCGGTGCCGATCATGCGGTGGGAGATGTTGTCGAGCGTCGCCTGGGCGTTGGTGCGGGCGTTGCGCAGCAGCAGCCATTGCCCGCCGCCGACGAGAAGCGCCGTGATCAGCAGGCCGGCAACGACGATCGACAGGCCGACGATGCTGAGGCTGCCAAGCGAAAAGCTGCCGGCAAGCCCGCGCACGGCACGGAGCGCACGGCCGAAAGACCCTTCGATTTCATCGTCGCGAGGCGGCTTCATGCCACCATAATGCGTCCGGGCAGGTTATCGCCGGGTAAATTCCGGTCGGTAAAAAATACGGTTGATTCAAAGACATAGATAGAAATACGTAGGTTACGCAAGGTCATGCCGCATAGAGGTTCGCTGCGGCATACTGTTGCGGCGAAAGCAAATTATCCGAAAGGCTAGCAAGGGGACCGTCTGCCGGGATATCTTTTGATTTGCTCCGTTCGCGGCGCATGGGGCGAAGCCTGCGCGAGGCGGCGGGGCCGTTCGTTTCGAAGCCCGGTTCCGGGCAGATCGACGGCCGGACCGGATGCGAATTGGTTTGGCCGGGCTGGATCAACAAGAGGGGAAAATCATGCATCTTGGCATTCTGACGGGTGGCGGCGACGTTCCGGGCCTCAATCCGACGATCAAGGCGGTCGTCAACGAGGCGAGCGCGCGCGGTTGGAAGGTGACGGGTTTCCGTCGCGGCTGGGCCGGCCCGCTGAACTACAACCCCGACGATCCGGAAGGGTCACAGGAGTGGCTGATGCCGCTCGACCCGCTGGCGGTGCGCACCATCGACCGGATGGGCGGCACGGTGCTGCGGACCTCGCGCACCAAGCCGTCGAAGGCCCGGCCGAAGGACATCCCCGATTTCCTGAAGTCGAAGTACACCTTCGCCGACCCGAAGGGTACGGTCGACACGACCGACCACATCCTGCGCACGATCGAATCCCTGAAGATGGACTGCCTCGTTGCCATCGGCGGCGACGACACGCTGTCCTATGCCTCGCGGCTGCACCAGGAAGGCGCGCCGACGATGTGCATTCCGAAGACGATGGACAATGACGTCTTCGGCACCGACTACTGCCTCGGCTTCTCGACCTGCATCACCCGTTCGGTCGAATTCCTGACGCTGCTGCGCACGCCGGCCGGAAGCCACGAGCGCTTCCTCGTCGTCGAGCTGTTCGGCCGCAATTCCGGCGAGTCGGCGCTGATCGCCGGCTATCTCGCCGACGCCGACCGCACGCTCATTGCCGAAGTGCCGTTCGACATGGAGCGGGTCGCAGAGCTCATGGCCGCCGACCGCGAGCGCAATCCGTCGCACTATGCCATGCTGCTCGTCTCGGAAGGCGCCATGATGCAGGGCGGCCGCATCATTCAGAGCGGCGAGGCCGACGCCTATGGCCACCAGAAGCTCGGCGGCATCGGCGAGATGGTCGGCGCGCAGCTCAAGGAGATCACCGGCGTCGACATCATGAACCAGAGCCTTGCCTATCTGGTTCGCGCCGGCGCGCCGGATTCGATCGACCTGATGGTCGGGCGCAATTTCGGCACCAAGACCATCCAGCTCATCGAAGAGGGCCGCATGGGCCTCATGGTCGCCATCCAGGACGGCAAGTACGTCACCCAGCCGGCCGACATCTCGACCAAGGGTGTGCGCCGGGTCGATATCGACGCGATGTACGACGTCGACCAGTATCGGCCGCGGATCAAGAAGATCTCCGGCATGCCGATGTTCCTGCGCTGACGGCCGGTCGCGGCGAGGCTGCGACAGACGGGAAATCCAGCGGCCGGGCCAAATGCCCGGCCGTTGTCGTTTATTTCAAGGTTTTGTGGAAGCTTGCCGGAAACCCGCCGGAATTCTCCATGAAGGTCGGCGGGTCGACCGTTTTTGCCAAGTCCAATCGGGGGGCACATGCCAATCGCCAGCAACGTCCGTCTTCTGCCGGCTCTCGCCGTCACCATCGCCCTTTTCAGCACCAGCGCGGCCGAGGCGCGCAGCGACAAGGAAGAACTGGTGCGCAAGTGGCTGGACACCATGGGGCAGTCCGGCACCAGCAAGATCGAGTATTCGGACACGCGCACGGATGGCGATACCGTCATCGTCGACAATCTCGTTGCGACCACCACCGGAGAGGATGCCGGCACGGTCAAGGTCGACCGGCTGGAACTGACCGGTGTGGTCGAGAGCGCCGACGGCGAGGTTTCCGCCTCGCGGGTCGAGGCGGCGGGCATTGCCTTCGACAGCGAGAAGTCGACCCTGACGGTCGAGGACGCGGTGTTCGACACCGTCGCCATCGACCCGAAGAAGGCCGGCACGCCAAACTCGCCGCTCGCCCTGCCGCACGCGCTCGAGCTCAACACGCTGACGGTCAGCAACAATGACGGCAAGCCGCCGCTGCCGATCGCGGCGCTGCGCTATGCCGCCGACGGCTTCGTCGGCGAGGTGCCGACGCACATGATCATCACCGCCGAGGGCATCAGCGCGCCGCTCGACTACATCGAGGAGGAAGAGCAGCGCGCGGCGATGCGGGCGCTCGGCTACTCATCGATGGACATCACGCTCAACACCGAGCTGCGCACGGCGCCCGACGCCGGCGAGGTCACGATCGAGGACCTGACGATCGCCATCGACGACATGGGCGCGCTTGCCCTTTCCGCCTCCTTCGCCGGCATCCCGCCGGAGGTGCTGCGCGGCGAAGAGGGCGTCGATGCGCCGGGCGTCTCCGAGAAGCTGACCCAGAAGGCGGCGCTGCAGTCGCTGTCGATCTCGTTCGAGGACGATTCGATCACCGGCAAGGCGCTCGACATGCAGGCGAAGGCGAGCGGCGTCGACACCGACACCTTCCGCACGCAGATCGTGGCGATGCTGCCGCAGGTGCTCGCGGCCGTCGGCAACAAGGCATTCGAGGCGAAGGCGGCGAGCGCCATCGCGGCCTTCCTTGAAAAGCCGCAGTCACTGACCTTCACCGCGGCGCCGGCCGCACCGGTGCTTCTGTCAGAGGCGTTCGCGGCGGCGATGCTTGCACCGCAGTCGCTGATCCAGACGCTCGCCGTCGACGTCACCGCCAACGAGTGACGCCTCAACGACCGAGGTATTTCGTGGCCTCGCGCCGGGCGACCGGGGCGAGGCCATTTTCATGGCGGGCCAGAAAGGCGCGAACCACTTCCGGATCGTGCTTGGAGCGCTCGCGCAGCCACCAGCCGATCGCCTTCTGGATGAACCAGTCGCGATCATCGACGTAGTCCGCGGCCCAGCCGAGCATGCGGGCCGGGTCGGCGCCGCGTTTCGCCCAGTCCAGCGTAAAGACGAGGGCGGCGCGACGGACCCACATATTCGGGTGGCGGGTCCAGGTCTCGACATCATCGAGGCGCGCAGGGTCGTCCCTGAGGCAGCGCGCGCCGGCCTTGGCGACGGCGTCGGCGATGGCCCAGGAATCGAAATCCTCCTTCCACAGGGCGATCGCCGCCCAGATGTCGGCGTAATTCTTCAGGCGCGGCCGGCAGCAGATCCTGGCGGCAAGAATGCGGGCCTCGAAGATGTTCGTCGCCCACAGCCGCATGGCGAGGGCGAGGCCGTCGGCGGGGCCGGCGGTCGCGGCAATGTCGGCGGCGAGCAGATCAATGGCCGGCGTCGGGACGCCCAGATAAGGCCGGGCGGCCTTGTGATAACGCGCAAAGGCCGCCGCCTTCCCGGGGATGGCGGCGGCCTTCAGGGCTGCGATGGCTTCTGCCTCGGTCATGCCGGCAATCCGTTGCAGGCCGGGCGATCCGTTGCGGACCCGCCGGGGCGGGCGCCGGTCACTGCGGCAGGTTCAGCCGGATGTGGAGCTCGCGAAGCTGCTTCTGGGACACTGACGAGGGCGCGCCCATCATCAGATCCTCGGCCTTCTGGTTCATCGGGAACAGGGTCACCTCGCGCAGATTGTCCTCGCCGCAGAGCAGCATGACGATGCGGTCGATGCCCGGCGCGATGCCGCCATGCGGCGGGGCGCCGAACTGGAAGGCGCGATACATGCCGCCGAACTTCTCGAGCAGCACGTCCTCGCCATAGCCGGCGATCTCGAAGGCCTTCTTCATGATTTCCGGCTTGTGGTTACGGATGGCGCCGGAAGAAAGCTCGATGCCGTTGCAGACGACGTCGTACTGATAGGCGAGAATGTCGAGCGGGTCCTTGTTCTCCAGGGCGTCGAGACCGCCCTGGGGCATGGAGAACGGGTTGTGCGAGAAGTCGACCTTCTTGTCTTCCTCGTTCCACTCGTACATCGGGAAATCGACGATCCAGCAGAACTCGAACCGGTCCTTGTCGACGAGCTCGAGATCAAGGCCGGCCTTCTGGCGGGCCTGGCCGGCGAAGGAATACATCTTCTTCGGGTCGCCGGCGACGAAGAACACCGCGTCGCCCTCGGAAAGGCCGAGCTGGGTGCGCACCGCTTCGGTGCGCTCCTCGCCGATGTTCTTGGCGATCGGACCGGCGCCTAAGATAACATGTTTCCCATCAAGACGGGTGTATTCGCCATTCCTCGGATCCGTTGGCAATTGTTGCCGCTCAGAGAGCTTCCGAAGCGGATGGTTCAAATCTTCGTAACTTTCGTCGGGGAGCTGTTCCTTGCGGAAGAAGATGTAGCCAAGGCCCGGCTGGCCCTCGCCCTGCGCCCAGGCATTCATGCGGTCGCAGAAGGCGCGGCTGCCGCCGCCGGGAGCGGGAATGGCCCAGACCTCGGCCTTGGCGTCGGCCTCGAGCATGCGGGCGAAGACCTTGAAGCCGGAGCCGCGGAAATGCTCGCTGACGTCCTGCATGACGATCGGGTTGCGCAGGTCCGGCTTGTCGCTGCCGTATTTGCGGATCGCATCGGCATAGGCGATGTGCGGGAACTTCGGCGTGACCGGCTTGCCCTCGCCGAACTCCTCAAACAGGCCGCGCAGCACCGGCTCGACCGCCTCGAAGACGTCTTCCTGGGTGACGAAGCTCATCTCGAGATCGAGCTGGTAGAACTCGCCGGGCGAGCGGTCGGCGCGGGCATCCTCATCGCGGAAGCAGGGGGCGATCTGGAAATAGCGGTCAAAGCCGGCGACCATGCAGAGCTGCTTGAACTGCTGCGGCGCCTGCGGCAGGGCATAGAACTTGCCCGGATGGAGGCGCGAGGGCACGAGGAAGTCGCGCGCGCCTTCCGGCGAGGAAGCCGTCAGGATCGGCGTCTGGAACTCGGTGAAGCCGCCCTCGACCATGCGGTTGCGGATCGATGAAATGATCCTTGAGCGCATGACGATGTTGTTGTGCAGCTTCTCGCGGCGCAGGTCGAGGAAGCGGTACTTGAGACGGACGTCCTCGGGATAGTCGGGCTCGCCGAAGACCGGCAGCGGCAGCTCGGCGGCGGCGGACAGCACTTCCAGCTCGCGGGCGAAGACCTCGATGCCGCCGGTCGGCAGCTTGTCGTTGACCGTCTCGGCGGTGCGGGCCTTGATCTCGCCGTCGATGCGCACGACCCATTCGGCGCGGACGCGCTCGGCCTCGGCGAAGGCCGGGCTGTCAGGGTCGGCGACAATCTGGGTGATGCCGTAGTGATCGCGCAGGTCGATGAAGAGCAGGCCGCCATGGTCGCGCACGCGGTGCACCCAGCCCGACAGGCGGGTGGTCTCGCCGACATGGGATTCGCGCAGCTCGCCGCAGGTGTGGCTCCGGTAACGATGCATGACTTTGGTACCCTCGGGAAACGTCGATGCGGGCGCGCCAAATCGGCCGCCCCGGTCAGCGCCGGAGAAGCGCACGGGGGGCGCGGAATGTCAAGAACAGGGCGGCAAACGACGAGGCAAGCGGCAGGGCAAACCGGCCCGGCGGCGGGCTGCCACCGGGCCGGCGCGGCATGAGCCGGACGGCGTTACGGCCGATTTTCCATATAGGCGTCGCGGCAGGCCTGCTTGGCCTCCTCGGTCTTGGCGGCGGCGATGCAGCGCTTGAACTCGTTCATGGCCGATTCAAGCGCGGCGCACCCCTCCATGCAGGCCTCGTAGGCGTTTACGGTCGCGCCGGACTGCGTCGGGTGCTCGATGCTGTCCTGAATGGCCTCGCAGCGTTTGCGGCAGGCCTCGGGGCTGTCGGCTGCGGCCGGCATCGCCCAACTCGCGGCGACGGCCAAAAGCGCCGCCGAGATGAGTATCCGTGCTTTCATGTCTGTTCCCTCCGCACGACGGGGGCGCCGGATGCGTCCCTCTTCCCTTTTCTGGGCATCGGCAGGGGCGGTTCGGCGGGCATCCGCCGCCCCTCGGCAACGTACCTGCGAAGACGGACGAACACTTCGCCGCAGCGCCGGCAAACATGTCGAAACAGGCGGAAAAGGGTCAGGACAAAGCGCGCGACGTGCGTTATAGCTCGCCAACCATGAAGATGATTACGACGACCCAAGAACTCGCCGACGCCTGCGCCGAACTTGGCAAGGCCAGCTACGTCACCGTCGATACCGAATTCCTGCGCGAGCACACGTTCTGGCCGAAGCTCTGCGTCATCCAGATGGCGGGTCCGGGCCTTGCCGTGCTGGTCGATGCGCTCGCCGACGGGCTCGACCTCAAGCCGTTCTTCGAGCTGATGGCGAACGAGGCGGTGATGAAGGTCTTTCATGCCGCCCGGCAGGACATCGAGATCGTCTTCCATCTCGGCGGCCTCATCCCGCATCCGGTGTTCGACACCCAGGTCGCGGCGATGGTTTGCGGGTTCGGCGACTCGGTCTCCTACGACCAGCTCGTCTACAAGCTGACCGGCGCGCGGATCGACAAGTCGTCGCGGTTCACCGACTGGAGCCGGCGGCCGCTCTCGGACAAGCAGCTTGCCTATGCGCTGGCCGACGTCACCCATCTGCGCGACGTCTATCATGGCCTCAAGGCAAATCTTGAGGAGCAGGACCGCGCCGACTGGGTCAGCGAGGAAATGGAAGTCCTGACCTCGCCCGGCACATACGAGACGCATCCGGAAAACGCCTGGCAGCGGCTGAAGCTGCGGGTCCGCCGCCCGGTCGAACTTGCCGTCCTGAAGGAAATCGCCGCCTGGCGCGAAGCTGAGGCGCAGACCCGCGACGTGCCGCGCAACCGCGTCATGAAGGACGATGCGATTTACGAGATCGCAGCGCAGGCGCCGACGACGCAGCAGGCGCTCGGCGGGCTGCGGACGATCCCGAAGGGCTATGAGCGCTCGCGCTCGGCCGAGGACATTCTGGCCGCCGTCAAGCGGGCGCTTGCCATCCCGGCCGACGAGTTGCCGCCAATCGTGCAGCAGCGACCGACCGCCGAGGGCTCACCGGCCGCCGTCGACCTGATGAAGGTGCTTCTGAAGATGGTCAGCGAGCGCCATGGCGTTGCCGCCAAGGTGATTGCCACCGTCGACGACCTGGAACGCATCGCCGCCGACGAGGACGACGTGCCGGCGCTGAAAGGCTGGCGGCACGAGCTTTTCGGCTCGCTCGCCCTGCAGCTCAAATCCGGCGGGCTGTCGCTCGCGGTCGAGGGCCGGCGGGTCATTGCGCTGTCGCGCGAGGGCGGCGACGAGACGCCGGTCGCGGTGGGCGGCAAGCGGCGCAGCCGGCAGCGGCGGCGCAACGCGGCGGAGTAACGGCGGGCGCCAGCCATCCGCCAGCGCCCGGGGCCCTGATGCCTCTCGTCAGTCCGGCGTACCGTCGCCGAGCGACCCGATGGCGAACGAGCGGACATCAAGCACACCAAGGGCATCGAAGCCGCCAAGCACCGCGTCTACGGCGATGGTTGCCAGAATGAGCCCCATGACGCGGCTGATGACGCTTGCGCCGGTGTTGCCGATGAGGCGATGGATCGCCCGTGCGCCGAGCAGCAGCAGCAGGGTCAGGATCAGCACCACGACGAGGAGCCCGGCCGTCACCATCTGCTCGGATACGGGCTCGGTATGGTTGTTGGTAAGGACAACGACGGCCAGCATCGCGCCGGGCGAGGCGATCGAAGGCATGGCGAGGGGAAAGGCGGCACCGGCGAAATGATCGCGCTCGGCTTCGCCGATCTCGCGATCCGGCTTGGATTCCCCGAAGATCATGGTCAGGGCGAACAGGAAGAGCACGATGCCGCCGGCAACCTGGAACGAGCCAAGCCGCAGGCCGAGCGTTTCAAGCAGCACCTGACCGCCGACCAGAAATGCCAAGAGTATCACCGTCGCGATGACGACGGCGCGGACGGCAAAGCGGCGATGCAGGTTTTCCGGAACGCCGCTGACAGCGTAGAGAAAAACCGGAATCGTGCCGACCGGATCGATGACGACCAGCAGCGTCACGAATTCCTTGGTGAGTGCCGTCCAGTCCATCGCAGCGCACCTCGCACCGGCGCACGTCCAGGCGCCATCCCCTTGCCATCTAGGCTCCGGACCCAATTGATCCACCATAGAACGATTGCGGGGAAGAGGACGACGTGCCGACGCTGAAAGGCTGGCGGCACGAGCGTTGCGGCTCACTCGCCCTGCAGCTCAAATCCGGCGGACTGTCGCTCGCGGTCGAGGGCCGGCGGGTCATTGCGCTGTCGCGCGAGGGCGGCGACGAGACGCCGGTCGCGGTGGGCGGCAAGCGGCGCAGCCGCAAGCTGCGGCAGCCGGCAACGCAGCAGGTAGCGGCGGGCGCCGTTGCATCGCCGTTGACGGACACGACACGCCGGGATTGGCTGCGGCGGCTGGCCCGCACCCAAGTCAACACTTTGAAAACAAAATGAATTCCCGCTTTCGCGGGAATGACGGTACTGCTGTGGCCGGACCAACACGCTGGATTCCCGCTTTCGCGGGAATGACGATGCTGTTGTGGCCGGACCAACGCGCTGGATTCCCGCTTTCGCGGGAATGACGGCGCCGTCATCCCGGCCGGCGCTGATATTGCGGCCTTCCTGTCGGGTTCGATACCCTGAGCCTTCGGGCGATCGGCGCCCGATGTTTGCCATGGGGAGGCAGGGCATGGAACGGTTCACTGGCGGGTGCCTGTGCGGGGACGTCCGGATCGAGGCAACCGGCCTGCCCTACCGGGTCGGCATCTGCCATTGCCTTGATTGCCGCAAGCATCACGGCGCGCTGTTTCACGCCTCGGCCGTGTTTCCGCAAAACGCGGTGACGGTATCGGGCGAGACGGCCAGTTTTGCCGGGCGGCATTTCTGCCCGCGCTGCGGCTCATCGGTATTCTCGGAGAGCAGCGACGAGGTCGAGGTGCATCTCGGCACGCTCGATGCCCCGGACCGGTTCGTTCCGACCTACGAACTGTGGACGGTGCGGCGCAGATCCTGGCTGCCGGCATTTCCGGTCAAGCATCGATACGAGCACGACCGGCCGACGACGAGCCGGCTGGAAGAGTAGCATCAGCGGCCAGAGGCGACCCGCAGGATCGTGCCCTGCCCGCTGTCGGCGCCCTACTCCACCACTTCGATCGCGGTCTCGAGGCCGACCAGCTTGCCGAGCTGGGAAAGCCGCTGCGCAGGCGCTCGCCGTCGAGCGGCGCGAGTTGGCGGCAGGGTGACGACGAGGCGGCCGCCGCTCTCGGCGACATGGGTCTGGGGGATGGTGCCGGGCATCGCCGCCGAGATGAGGTAGGCAACGCGAAGGGCGGCGCCGAGCAGGCGGGCGCGCTCCATCAGCCGGGTCGAGACGAGCTCGCGCAGGCGCGGCGACAGCGTGTCGTCGACAAGGCCGACATGGCGGAAGAACACCGCCAGCGCCAGGTAGGAGCGGCCGGGATGGTCGACGCCGATGAAGGCGGCGTTGGCGAGGATGTTGACCGACTGTTCGCCGCGATAATCCGGGTGGGCGCGCCAGCCGGTGTCGGCGAGCAGGCAGGCGGCGGCGCGCAGGCGGCGCTCCTCGGCGGTCTCGTCGATGCCGATGGCGGCGAAAAGCTCGCGCGTCCATTCGACGAGTTCGGCGGCATGGCGCGGCGAGCGGGCGCGCAGCACCGCCAGTTCCTCGCAGGCGGCGAGCAGCGGGTCGAGCTTCTTCGTCTTGCCGTCGAGCAGGTGGTGAGGTAGCCCTCGCGCACGCCGAGCGCCGACATGACGATGCGGGACGGGCGGGCGCGCTCGATGACGTTGGCAAGCACCGCGGCGCCATAGGCCAGCAACGGCTGGCGGGCCTTGGAGATGACCTCGCCGCCGACGAAGGCGTCCGGCGCGCGCCGGGTGATCGCCCGGCAAAATTCCAGCGCCTCGTCCAGGGCGATCTCGTATTCATGCATGACGCGCAGCGGGTAGCCGGTCTCGTGCATGTGCAGGCGGGCGAGCGAGCGCCAGGTGCCGCCGATCGCGTAGAAATCGCGGCGGGCGCCACGATCGAGGATCGCAGCCCTCAAGGGCCTTGGCGACGATCTTCTCGGCCTTCTTGACCGAATTGCCGGAGGTATCCTGCAGGCGCAGGCCGCCGAGCGGCAGGGTCACGCCCTGGCCGATGCGGGTGCCGTGCACCTGCACCAGCTCGAGGCTGCCGCCGCCGAGATCGCCGGCAATGCCGTTCGGCCGGTGAATGCCCGGACGACGCCGAGGGCGGAGAAATGCGCTTCCTCGGCGCCGCTGAGAATGCGGATCCCGGTGCGGCAGACGCTGGCGGCACGGGCGATGAATTCCGGGCCGTTCTCGGCCTCGCGGGCCGCTGCCGTGGCGATCACCTCGACGCGGGCGACGCCGCACTGGTCGGCGAGCATGCGAAACCGCTGCAGGGCGGCGACGGCGCGCTCGACCGCGTCATCGGCGAGGCGATTGGTCGTTGCCAGACCCCGGCCGAGACCGCAGAGGATCTTCTCATTGAAGAGCACGGTCGGCGAGCGCGACAGGTGCTCGTAGACGACGAGACGAACCGAGTTCGAACCGATGTCGATGACCGCGACCGGGCGGCTGCCGGATACGCGCCCCTGCGCGCCCGCTCCGCCAGCGGCCTCAATCATTGCACCGGTCCTTGCGGAGGTTGCGCGGCTGGCTGCTCTTGAGGGATTTTCCACGTCCGGACAAGCTCGGGTTCGTCATGAAATACTTGTGGGCGTTGAAGGGTTCCTCGCCCTCGGGCGGCACTATGCGTTGGTGGCGCCCGTCGGACAAGACCTGCCAGCTCTGCTGATTGTCTTTCATGTTGGCAACCATGATCTGGCCGAGAACCTGCTCGTGGACGGTCGGATTGAGCATCGGCACGAGAGCCTCGACGCGGCGATCGAGGTTGCGCGGCATCATGTCAGCCGAGCCGATGTAGATGGCGGCCTGCGGCGAGGGCAGCGCGGCACCGTTGCCGAAGCAGAAGATGCGGCTGTGCTCGAGGAAGCGGCCGACGATCGACTTGACGCGGATGTTCTCGGAGAGCCCGGGCACGCCGGGGCGCAGGCAGCAGATGCCGCGAATGACGAGGTCGACCGAGACGCCGGCCTGGCTGGCGCGATAGAGCGCATCGATGATCTTCTGGTCGACGAGCGAGTTCATCTTGAACCAGATCGCCGCCGGCCTGCCGGCCTTGGCGTTGGCGATCTCGATGTCGATGTGATCGAGAATGCGCTTGCGCATGGTCAGCGGCGAGATCGCCATGCGGTCGAGCTGGGCCGGCTCGGCATAGCCGGTGATGAAATTGAAGATGCGGGCAACGTCGCGGGCGATGATCTGGTCGGCGGTGAAGAACGACAGGTCGGTGTAGATCCGCGCCGTGATCGGGTGGTAGTTGCCGGTGCCGATGTGGACGTAGCTCTGGAGCTGGCCGCTTTCGCGGCGCACGACGAGCGACAGCTTGGCGTGGGTCTTCATCTCGATGAAGCCGAACACGACCTGGGCGCCGGCGCGCTCGAGGTCGCGGGCCCAGCGGATGTTCGCCTCTTCATCGAACCGCGCCTTGAGCTCGACGAGTGCGGTCACCGACTTGCCGGCCTCGGCGGCCTCGACGAGGGCGCGCACGATCGGCGAGTCGTTCGAGGTGCGGTAGAGCGTCTGCTTGATGGCGACGACGTCGGGATCGGCCGCCGCCTGGCGCAGGTACTGCAAGACGACGTCGAACGATTCATACGGATGGTGGACGATGAGGTCCTTGTCGCGGATGGCCGCGAACATGTCGCCGCCGTGCTCGCGGATGCGCTCGGGAAAGCGCGGGGCGAAGGCGGAGAACTTCAGCTCCGGCCGGTCGAGGCCGACGAGCTGGGAGAGGTCCGAGAGAACCAGCGCGCCATCGACGAGGAACACCTCGTTTTCGCCGACGCCGAGCGAGGTGGAGACGAACTGGCGCAGGCCCTCGGGCGTGGCGGCGTCGATCTCCAGCCGGATGACGACGCCGCGACGGCGGCGCTTCAGCGCGGTTTCGAACAGGCGAACGAGATCCTCGGCCTCTTCCTCGATTTCCATGTCCGAATCGCGAATGACGCGGAAGCCGCCGCGGCCGCGCACCTCGTATCCGGGGAAGAGCTTGTTGATGAACTCGCCGATGGCGTTCTCGATGCTGATGAAGCGGACGATGTCCGCCTCCCCGGCCCGCTCCGGCAGGCGCACGAAGCGCTCCAGCTTGTGCGGCACGGGAATGACACCGGTCATGCGGGCGCCGCCGGTGGCGCGATGCAGATCGAGCGCCAGGGCAAAGCCGAGATTGGGGATGAACGGGAACGGATGGGCCGGATCGACGGCGAGCGGCGTCAGCGCCGGAAAGATGGCGTTGAGGAAATAGCTTTCCAGCCAGTCGCGCTCGGCAGCGTTGAGGTCGCCACCCTCGACAAGCAGGATGTTGCTCGCGGCCAGCTCGCCGCGCAGGGCCTTCCAGCGCTCCTGCTGCTTGGTGGTGAGCTCGGAGACGCGCTCGCCAAGGCGCACGAGCTGTTCGGCCGGCGTCAGGCCGTCATCGGAGCGGGTCATGATGCCGGCGCGGCGCTGGCCGGCGAGACCGGCGACGCGCACCATGAAGAACTCGTCGAGATTGTTCGCCGAGATCGACAGGAAGCGGACGCGTTCCAGAAGCGGCTGGGATGGATTTTCGGATTCCTCGAGGACGCGCAGATTGAACTGCAGCCAGGAGATCTCGCGATTGATGAAGCGCTCGGGGCTGGTCATCAGGTCGACGGTCGCCGGCTCGTCAGCCGCCGGAGCCGCTGCCTCACCGTTCGCCTTGCGGCGCCGCGCTGCGGGCGAAGTTGCCGCTTCCATGATCCGAACTCCCTTTTCGATTTGCGAGGAGGTCTTTATCGCCCCTCTTTTCGACGTTTTTCCGACACCTGGCGCAATCAGTCGTCGCCGGCGCCACTCGCTCCGAGGGCGCGAAGGACATCGGCCGCCATCGGCCGGGTGATCCGCCGGCGGGCCGCCAGCGCCTCGCTGTCGAGGCGGGCGACAATCCGACTCGCGGCGTCGGGCGAGCGCTCCATTCTTAGCACGATATAGTCGACCACCGCAGGCTCGACGGCGAGCTGGCGATCGGCAAGGAGCTTGACGAGCAGGCGGCGCAGGAAATCGTCATCCGGCTCGGACAGCTCGACGGGCGTCGCGGCGCGCAGGCGCGAACCGAGGTCGGCGATGCGCGGCGACAATGCCGTCGGCGCAACGCGGCTCGTCAGCAGCAGCCACGTGCCGCGCTCGCGGGCAAGGTTCATGAGGTGGAACAGCGCCACCTCGTCGAGCGCCGGGTCATCGATGTCCTCGACGACGAGCGCCGGCATCTCCGGCAGGGCAACGACGGCGGCCGGCGTCAGCTCGCGCGCGGCAACCACCGACGCGCCGGTTGCCATTGCCCAGATCGCGGCGAGATGGCTCTTGCCGGCATCGGCCGGGCCGATGATGACGGCGACGCGGGACGGCCAGTCGGGCCAGCGATCGACGAGCGCGAGGGCGGCCTCGTTGCAGCCGCCGACCAGAAAGTCATCGCGCCCGAGGGCGGGCGCGTGAACGAGATCGAGGGGAAGCTGGCGGGGTGCGCTGTCGCCGGTCACGCGATGCTGCCCCCGTCGTCCTCATCGCCGGTCTTTTCCGGCAGGACGACGCCGACGCCGCCATAGAGCGGGCTGGCGAGATACCGATCGAGGGCGAACGAGGCCAGCACCCGCAGGGCGGCGGCGGTCGGCACGGCGACCAGCATGCCGACGAAGCCGAACAGGGCGCCGAAGGCAAAAAGGGCGAACATCAGCACCACCGGATGGAGGCCGACATGCTCGCCGATGAGCTTGGGCTGCAGGATGTTGCCCTCGACGAACTGGCCGACGATGAAAATGCCGAGGACGACGGCGACGAGGTGCCATTCCGGCCAGAACTGGACGATGGCGACGCCGACCGAGGCAACGAGGCCGATGGTGGCGCCGACATAGG